>JAZUST010000029.1:0-37783 GCA_045606865.1 Bacteroidales bacterium | reverse complement strand
TCTTCTTCTTTGCCTGAAGTACATACCCAACGGAATGGACCGAAACCGTAGTCGAAGTACATAGGTCCCATGATGTCTTGTACGTAAGATGGATAACGGAACTTGCCGTCAGCGTTGAGAATGTCGGCACCTGCACGGCTGCTTTCTAATAAGAATGCGTTGCCATAGTCGAAGAAGTACATGCCTTTTGCTGTGAGTTTGTTGACAGCTGCCACATGACGACGTAATGATGCGTAGACAGCGTCTTTGAATCTTTCCGGTTCTTCTGCCATCATCTGTTTTGATTCTTCGAAAGAATAACCTACTGGATAATAACCGCCAGCGAATGGGTTGTGTAATGATGTTTGGTCTGAACCTAAGTCAACTTGAATGTCGTGTTCTGCTGCATATTCCCAGAGGTCAACAACGTTGCCTTGATATGCGAAAGAACGGGCTATTTGGTTTTTGCGTGCTTCATTAACTCTATCGAACAATTCGTCTAAATCGCTGTAAACCTCATCTACCCAGCCTTGACTGTGACGTTTGTCTGTTGCGCTTGGATTTATTTCTGCTGTGATTGAAACGACGCCGGCGATGTTACCTGCTTTTGGTTGAGCACCTGACATGCCGCCGAGACCTGCTGTGATGAACAATTTACCTGCTGGTGTGCCGCCTTGTTTTCTTGAAGCGTTCAGTACTGTGATTGTTGTTCCGTGGACGATGCCTTGTGGTCCGATGTACATATATGAACCTGCTGTCATCTGTCCGTATTGTGTCACACCCATTGCGTTGAAACGTTCCCAATCGTCTGGTTTGGAATAGTTAGGAATCATCATGCCGTTTGTGACGATGACGCGAGGAGCGTCTTTATGTGATGGGAACAATCCCATTGGGTGACCTGAATACATTACGAGAGTCTGTTCTTCTGTCATGTTTGCGAGATATTGCATGACGAGACGATATTGTGCCCAGTTTTGGAATACAGCGCCGTTGCCGCCGTAAGTGATGAGTTCGTGTGGATGTTGAGCGACTGCGTGATCCAAGTTGTTTTGAATCATAAGCATGATGGCTGCTGCTTGTCTAGACTTAGCTGGATACTCTTCTATTGGGCGAGCGTAAATCTTGTATGAAGGACGGAAACGATACATATAGATACGTCCGTATTTTTCCAATTCTTCTGCAAATTCCGGTGCTAAGACAGCGTGATGTTTAGCCGGGAAATAACGAAGAGCGTTTCTTAAAGCTAATTTCTTCTCTTCTTTTGTTAAAATATCTTTACGTTTTGGAGCGTGGTTGACTGTCAAGTCATACTCTTTTACGCATGGCAACTCGTCAGGAATACCTGCAAGTATCTCTTTTTGAAAGTCGTTCATATATTGATGATTTTATTTTTATGCTAATTAATAATGTGCAAATATAATAAAAAGGCAAAAGACAAAAGACAAAAGACAAAGTTTTTTTTAGACAACAGTCAACAGACAACGGACAACAGACCTTGGGTATACTTTTTTAAGGTTGTTTAAGGATTAAGGATTTGATAAACTTAAAAACTCTCAACTATAAAACTACTTTAAACTATTAACTATCAACTATCAACTCTATTCCATTACCATCCTTTAGGTTTGAACAACGTACTCCAGAATCCCAAGAGTGTCGTGAAAATCATGAAGAAACAGTCGTAGAGAGGAGTGAAGATAAGTCCTAAATGTTTTTCTCCTAATTGTTTCGCCGATTTATGATAGATGATGAACATCGTGATGTAGTGTAACAATGCGAAAAGTCCGATGATGCTGTAATAATAAAAACTTCCTATCGACAAGTCGAAAGCATGAGGCATAAGGAACAATGCTATCAATGTCGGATAATATAGCAATCTGCTTCCGAGTAGGAAACCTAAAGCACTGTTGGTATTTGTCTTGTACTTTGTTCCTGTAGAATAATGACGTCTTTTCTGACGGATCCAGGATGCCCAGGTGCGTTTAGGTTCCGACTCCACACGATGAACGGCGTCTACGTAAACATTGGTATTCTTCTTATTTGCCACCTGACTTATGAACAAGTCGTCGTCGCCGGAAGGAATATTATAATGCGAGGTGAATCCTTTGTTTTTCATGAAGGTGCTTTTTCGGTAAGAGAGATTTCTTCCCACGCCCATATAAGGTTTTTTCGCTAATGCCAGCGACATATATTGCATCGCGATATATAAAGTGTCGAAACGGATTAGTTTGTTTAATAATCCTTTACGTTCGAAATATGGTCCGTATGCAACTACAATCTCGGTGTCTTTGTTGTATGCACCAACCATCTCCTTAATCCATTGGTCGCTGGTAGGAACGCAGTCGGCATCTGTCAATAAAAGCAAGTCGTATTTCGCTGATTTTATTCCCATGCTGAGCGGGAACTTCTTGCCTTGGAAAAAGTTGAGGTGTTGGGTAAGATTGACGAAATTAATCTTAGGATTGTTTCTCGCCAATTCTTTGAGATGTTCTTCTGTCTGATCTTGTGAGCAGTCGTTAACGATAACGAGTTCATATTCCGGATAATCCTGATTCAGCGCAACAGGAAGTAAGTCTAAGAGATATTCGTATGCGTTATGTGCGCACACTATCACAGACACTGACTCAAGGTTGGTGTTTGTTTCTTTCTTTTTGTAAAATGCCAATCGCCTGAACAATATCCAATGGTATAGCATCTGCACCATCCATGCAATTAGAAATATTACAAGAATTATGAAACTCAGTTGATTAAAATTGAAACTTATACTCACGGTAAAATTGTTTTTTCTTCGTTAAAAACTTTTGATTCTTCACTACAAAAGTATGAATTTTTTAGAGGAAAAATAGTATCTTTGCCAAAAATATTTTATGAAATTTTCGCTTGTAAAAAATGATACTGCGAGCAATGCTCGTGCCGGCGTCTTGACTACCGACCATGGTAATATCGAGACTCCTATTTTTATGCCTGTAGGTACTGTGGGTAGTGTTAAAGCTTCTCATATCAGAGACTTGGAAGAAGAGATACAGGCACAGATCATTTTAGGCAATACCTATCATTTATATTTACGTCCGGGTTTGGACGTCTTGCAAAAGGCAGGTGGACTTCATAAATTCAACGGATGGAAACGTCCGATACTTACCGATAGTGGAGGGTTTCAGGTCTTCTCCTTGGCAGGCATCAGAAAAATGAAAGAAGAAGGCGTGGTGTTCCAGTCGCATATCGATGGATCTCGTCATACTTTCACACCGGAAAACGTAATGGACATAGAGCGTGTTATCGGTGCCGACATCATGATGGCGTTCGACGAATGTACTCCGGGTACTGCCGACTTTCGTTACGCTAAAGAGTCGATGGAGAGAACACATCGCTGGCTCGACCGCTGCTGGAAACGTTTCGATGAAACCGAACCTATTTATGGTTATAATCAATCGTTATTCCCTATAGTTCAAGGTTGTGTGTATCCTGAACTGAGACGTCGTTCGGCAGAATATATCACCAAACATGAAGCAGATGGTTACGCAATCGGAGGCCTTGCTGTGGGAGAACCAACAGAACAGATGTATGAGATGATCGAAGTCGTCAATGAAATTCTGCCACACGACAAACCTCGTTATCTTATGGGCGTGGGAACTCCTGCAAATCTGCTTGAGGCTATCTCGCGTGGTGTAGATATGTTCGACTGTGTGATGCCGACACGTAACGGACGCAACGGAATGCTCTTCACTTCAGAAGGAATCATCAACATAAAAAATGAGAAGTGGAAATACGACTTCTCTCCACTCGACGAAAACGGAACTACTTATGTAGATAGAGATTATACCAAGGCATATCTGCGTCATCTTATCATCTCAAAAGAAATTCTCGGTCCTATGATCGCGACTATACACAATCTCGGATTCTATCTTTGGCTTGTTAAAGAAGCTCGTAAACATATCATAGAAGGAGACTTCGCTTCATGGCGCGACATGATGTTGCCTAAAGTAACTCGCAGAATTTGATTATGAGGAAACTGGATTGGTACATATTTAAGAAATACATCGGCACTTTCTTCTTCGCGATAAGTCTGCTGATAGTGATAGTCATCGTTTTCGACGTCTCGGAAAATATCGACAGCTTCATGAAGAATGAAGCAACCTTCAAAGAAGTCGTGTTTCATTATTATATTCCGTTTATACCTTATTTTATTAATCTATTCATATTTTTATTTGTCTTCATCTCTGTCATTTTCTTTACGTCGAAGATGGCAGGGCATACTGAGATTATCGCTATTTTGAGTAGCGGAATAAGTTTCAAGAGATTCCTTTTGCCTTATATCATGGCAGGTAGTCTTTTGGCACTTATCTCCTTTTATCTCGGTAACTTCCTGATACCTAAGACTGATTCGGTGCGCCGCGAATTTAAAGATAAATATATCGAACGACTTACTAATAGTTCCGGTTCTAATATTCACGTGCAAATAGAACGGGGAACTTATGTCTATGTAGGTAATTTTGACATTAAGAAGAAGGTTGCATATCGTTTTACTTTGGAGAAGTTTAAAGATAACGAGATGAAATACAAACTCCTTGCAGATAAGGCTTCTTATGACACTATAGATGGAAAATGGATACTGCATAATTATACAGAGCGTTTCTTTGATTTAGAGGAAACCATGAATAAAGGAAAAACAAAAGACACAACGCTGAAACTTGTGCCCCGTGACCTATATAATATCAAGGAAGAGTTTGAGGAGATGAATCTTTTTGAGATACATAATCATATTAAGACACTTGAATTGAGAGGCGCGGATAATTCAATGCCGTATCGTATAGAGATGCATAAACGCATCGCTTCTCCTTTTGCAATATTGATACTCACTGTTATTGGTGCTGCTTTGTCGAGCAGAAAAACACGTGGCGGAATGGGACTTCATATCGGTATCGGCATAGTGATTGCGTTTTCGTATATCTTGTTTATGGAATTTTCGCGAGTCTTCGCCATGTCGGGATTGTTCTCGCCGTTGATCGCAGCCTGGTTCCCGAATATTCTATTCTCTCTCATAGGAATTTACTTCTTCGTGAAAGCACCTAAGTAAAGTTTAGAGTTTAGAGTTTATAGTTTAGAGTAGTTTTAAAGTTTAGAGTTTTAAGTTTTTAAGTTTATCAGATTCTCTAAGTCTTAAACTTTAAACTAAAAGTTTTACCTGTTGACTTTTTTCTTATCTTAGCAGAAAAATATTTTTCGTTATGCATATAGCTATCGCAGGTAATATAGGGTCGGGAAAGACGACTTTAACAACTTTATTGTCAAAGCATTTTGGATGGAAACCTCATTATGAGGCTGTCGATGATAATCCATATCTCGCAAGTTTTTATGACGATATGCAACGTTGGTCGTTCAACCTACAGATTTATTTTCTCAACAGCCGTTTCCGCCAGATTCTGGATATCAGAAATAGCGGGGAAAACGTAGTACAAGACAGAACTATTTTCGAAGATGCTTATATATTCGCTGAAAACCTTAACGATATGGGACTTATGTCTGAACGCGATTATCGTAACTATCTTTCTCTCTTCGATTTGATGTCGTCATATATGCAGGCTCCCGACTTGTTGATTTATCTCAGAGCAAGTATACCAACTTTGGTACGACAAATAGCAAAACGAAATCGTATATACGAGCAGTCAATACGACTCGATTACTTAAAATCTCTTAACGATAAATATGAGAAATGGATTTCGTCTTACGATAAAGGAAAGGTTCTTATCATTGAAAGTGACAATATCGAATTTGAAAATCCTGAAGATTTAAGTAAGGTGATTGATAGCATAAATGCATCACTTAACGGACTTTTTTAAATCTGAGAATCTGAGAACTTGAGAACCTGAGAATCGCATTAAAAACAGATAAAATGAAAATATTAGGAATAATCCCGGCTCGTTATGCCTCAACACGTTTCCCAGGAAAACCATTGACAATGATTAATGGTAAGTCGATGATACAACGTGTTTATGAACAATCGTTAAAGGCAAATTTATTGACAGATGTTGTTGTTGCAACCGATGACCAACGTATTTTTGATGCTGTAATTAATTTTGGAGGTAAAGTCATGATGACCTCGTCCGAACATAACAGCGGAACCGACAGATGTTGTGAAATAGTTGATAGTATTGATGGTAATTATGATGCTGTTGTTAATATTCAAGGTGATGAACCATTCATTAATCCTGAGCAGATAAATCAAATTGCAGAACTTATATCATCAGAAGAAAGTCAGATCGCATCGCTATGTAAACCAATAAAAGATGCTGAAGAACTTTTTGATAATAATGTAGTGAAGGTTGTCTTTGATAAGGACGGTAAGGCTTTATATTTCAGTCGTCAGACGATACCATTTTTAAGGAAAGTGGAAAAAGATGAACAACAATGGATGCAGGAAAGAACATTCTATAAACATATCGGAATTTATGCTTATAAAACCGATGTCTTGAAAGAAATTGCTTCGTTACCACAGTCGGGTCTGGAACTGTCAGAATGTCTCGAACAACTTCGCTGGATTGAAAATTCATACTACATAAAAATGGGTATCACAGAGTTTGAAAGTTATTCTATTGATACACCGCAAGATGTAGAAAAATGTCTAAAATTCTTTAAAAACTGACCATGATTTAAACTATTTTTCTTAACTTCGCAGAAAGAAATTCCCAAAAATAGAAGACTCCTAATTGTATGATAACTAATTATTTAATAGAATTATTAAAGGATAACGAATGTGTAATTGTTCCTGGATTTGGTGCTTTTATCTCTAAAAGACATTCTGCAGCAATAGATTATGCAAATCATCGTTTTACACCTCCATACAAAGAGATCGTCTTCAATAATAAATTGCAAAATGATGACGAACTTCTTGTCAACTTTTTGTGCGAGAAAGAAAATATAAGTAGGGAAGATGCCATATTTAAAATACAAAGTTTCGTCAATCAAAGTGAGGCAATTCTTGATGTTAATTCGGAACTTACCTTGGAAGGATTGGGTAAAATCCGCAAATTTGGTGACGATTATGTTTTGACTTCCAAGGTGGAATCAAATCTTCTCGGCGATTCTTTCGGTCTGACAGAATTTAATATGCAACCTGTCTTCCGCAGAGAGTCATACGAAACCATCAAGGAAAAAATTGCCGTCGAACAAAAAGAGAAAAACACTGAATATACCATAGCTATAGAAAGTGTTGAGACTGTTTCGAGCAATGATTCTAGAAGAAAACCAAGTTTGATAAAAACCTTTACACTCACAACATTGGCGTTTTTATTGTTTTTTGCGCTTAATTGGAAAACAGATCAATTAAATTCTAATTTGGCAAGCTGGAATCCATTTTTGTATTCCTCACCAAACGAATTCCTTGTCAATGTTTCTTTGAAAAATCAGAATGCTGAAACCGAGAATTTAGAAACTGAAAATCTGAAAACCTTAGAATCTGAAAATATTGACGTACAACAGACTTTTGTGCCGGAGTCAGAGAATGATGAAACATCAGAGTCTGAAATCGTTGAAGTGTCAGAACCTGAAAATATTATTGCAAAGGTTGAACCGGAAATAGTCGCTCCACAGCAGAGTGTTTCAATTCCTCATTACTTTATTATTGGTGGTTCTTTCCAAACTATGGACAGAGCGGAAATATGTCTTAACGATATTAAGAAAAAAGGATTTGAGAATGCTGCGATAATAGAAAAAAATGACAAAGGATACATCCGCGTTTATTATGAATCATTTGCGGTAAAATCTGACGCATTGATTCGCCTTGATGCTATAAAGAACGATTTTAACGAGTCGGCTTGGTTGTTGTACCAAAAATAAAATAAGATGGGAAAAAATAAGTTAGAACGTTTCGCAGAAAACAAGACTTTCAATAATCTTTTTGAATATTCATTTGAGAGAATCAAGGAAGAAGGTTTCCCTTTGAAAGGCAGATGGAAACAAGATTTCTTCAAGAACGACAATCCTATAGTTCTCGAATTGGGTTGCGGCAAAGGTGAATATACAGTAGGTCTCGCACGCGAACACAGAGATATTAATTATATAGGTGTAGATATTAAAGGTTCACGTATGTGGGTGGGACTCTGTGCAGCACGCAACGAAGGATTGACAAACGTTGCTTTCCTTAGAACACATATTGAACTCATTGATAACTTCTTCGCCGAAAATGAAGTGGATGAAATATGGGTTACTTTCCCGGATCCGCAACCATCAAAGGCTCGTAAGCGTCTCACAGGTCCTAACTTCTTGGAACGTTACCGTAAGTTCTTGAAACAAGACGGTGTTGTTAACCTTAAAACAGACAGCGACTTAATGTATGAATTTACTGTCGAAACAGCAAAAGAGGCCAATTATCCTATTTATTATAATTACGACAATCTTTATGCTAACGACGATGATTTGGAAGTGAAAAAAATTAGGACCTATTATGAACAAATTTGGCTCGACAAAGGTTTAACCATTAAATATATAAGATTCGGTATCAGACCTGAATCAAAATGATAATAACTTTATGGACGTGATTTGAAGCGTCCATTTTTTTTATTAAAAATAATTAACATGAAGAATATCATAGAAAATGCTTGGAACGACCGTTCTTTATTGGATAAGGAAGAGGTTCGCGAATGTATATGTAATGTTATAGATAAATTAGACAAGGGCGAACTTCGTATCGCAGAGAAAGTTGACGGCAAATGGATTATAAACGAATGGCTGAAGAAAGCAGTCTTGATGTATTTTCCTATAAATAAGATGGAAGTCTGCGAAAGTGGTATTTTTGAATATTATGATAAAATTCCTTTGAAACGAGGTTTTGAAGAAGCGGGAGTGAGAGTTGTTCCACCGGCAACGGTGCGCCATGGTGCGTTTATTAATAAAGGTGCTATCTTGATGCCGTCGTATGTTAATATCGGAGCATTTGTCGATAGTGGAACGATGGTAGATACATGGGCTACGGTTGGTTCTTGTGCACAGATTGGCAAGAATGTGCATCTCAGTGGCGGCGTTGGAATAGGTGGCGTCTTGGAACCTGTTCAGGCAGCACCGGTAATTATCGAAGACAATTGTTTCATCGGTTCTAGATGTATTGTCGTTGAAGGTGTCCGTATTGAAGAAGAATCGGTACTCGGAGCTAATACAGTTATCACTGCATCGACTAAAATCATCGATGTTAGTGGAAGTAAGCCTGTTGAATATAAGGGATATGTTCCTGCTCGTTCCGTTGTGATACCAGGTTCATATACAAAACATTTCCCGGCAGGTGACTATCAGGTTGCGTGCGCATTAATCATTGGCAAGAGAAAGGAATCTACAGATAAGAAAACCTCATTGAACGATGCATTGAGAGATTTTGATGTATCGGTATGATTTGATAGCAAATGTACTTTTAATTCGAGAGAACATCTTTCATAAATAAATAGAGACGCATGACACGTCTCTTTTATTCATATTGTTCATAATCAATTGCTGCACTGTCAATTCAATAGTATTTTAGTCCTAAGATTCTCTTAATGACTTCAGGGTAGTGTAAGTATTCTAGGGCGTGAATTTTTGTGGCCAGACTATCAGGTGATTCTCCTTCATTCAATGCAACTTTAGCTTGGAAGATAATGTCTCCGCTGTCGTAATGTTCGTTTACGTAATGAATAGTGATACCGGAATATTCTTCTTTGGCAGCGATAACTGCTTCGTGTACATGTTCTCCATAAAATCCTTTGCCTCCGTATTTTGGTAACAATGCAGGATGTATGTTGATGATTTTGTTTGGAAAAGCATCGATAAGATGTTGTGGAACCAACCATAAGAATCCTGCCAAAACAATAAGGTCGATGTTTTGTTCCAAGAGTTCTTTGCTGAATTCTTCGCTCTTGAACTCTGCTCTGTTGATGATTTTATATGGAATATTAAGTTTTTTCGCTCTCTCAATAGCATAAGCATTGGGGTTGTTGCAAATCACATTAGCGATTTCTACTTGAGGATTATTTGCAAAATATTCTGCGATTCTTTGCAAGTTGCTGCCTCCACCGGAGACGAATATCGACAATCTTTTCATATTACGTTAAATTATTTCTTTTTCTCAACTATAATTTCTAGGTTCTTCCGTACCTTTTATAATAGGTAAAATATTGTGAATCATTGCTTCAAAAGTATAATCTTCAGGATAAGTTATTATTGGAGCGAGTTTTTCGATTCGTTTTGAAAGATACTTAAAAAAACGATTGAGAGAGAATATTTTTCCTGATAAAATTATTGCGTCAATTTTGCCGTCAAGAGTTACATAATGTGACGCTATTTCCTTAGCAATTTGATATGACATTGCTTCTAGGAATAATTTGACTTTTTTGTTATTTTCTATTAAGGAAGTATTTATTATATCCAAAGAATTTGTTCCTAGATATGAAAATGCGGATCCTTTGTTAATAAGATTTAAGATTTCATTTTTAGAGTAGCATTTCATATATATCATATCTATTATATCTGATGATGGAATTGTTCCTGTTTCGCATAATCCTATTGGTCCGTTGCCCATAAACTCCTGGTTAACATCAACAACTTTACCTTTCTTATGAGCCGCAACAGAAACCGTTCTTTCATTGACATGACAGAATATAAGATTAAGGTCATCATAATTTTTATTAACAGATTTTGCATATTCTTTTGAGAGATGTTTATGTATCATAACATGGAACAATGATTTTTTTCTCAGAGATATATGTGGTGAGAAAGACGCCAATTCCGACCTTTCGTCAACGGAAACAGGATCTATTATATATGATTTGATTCTTAGGTTGTTAGCTATTGTGAAAGCGAGAATTCCACCTAGATTAATTATGTCTTCACCAGCGATTCCTTCTATGAGGTCGCCGATAATTTTTTTATCGATGGTATAAACTCCCGATTTACATGGACGTAATAAACCTCCTTCTGCCACAACATATTCTATTTCCTTGATGTCTATATTATCGTTTCTTAATTGATGCAAAACTGTATCACGGCGTATGGGTAATTGATCCATTATGGTTTCGCATAAGATAAAATCTTCATTGGTATGCTTTATAGTAGATTGATATATAATTTCCTGATTCAGATTACTAATGGCAATTTTTGTGGAATATAATTCTGTAACTATGGATAAGATGGTCGTCATATTAAGATGTTTTAAGGAGATTTTATAAATTACTTTGCATACAAAAGTTTTAATCTTTGTTGTTAAAGTTTATTTAATAGGGGAATTTTAGGTATTCCTTAACATTTAAACAACAATTTACCGATAATGTTTTAGGTTACTATGTGCTTTTTGAGATACAAAAAAAGCTGCCATAATCCAATGACAGCCTCTATATTTAAATAACTATGTTTATAATTGACGTCAATCAACGTTGTCGTGCAGAAATGAATTGTTTTCGCTTATTCCTTTTCTTTTGTCGAATGAAAAGTTCGACAATTCTTGTTCTTCATTATTGTCGGTTGTATTTGTTTTTCTGCGCATATAAGCAGGTTGATTTTCAAGGTGTTCTATTTCCGACATTGCGAAATTGCTTAGCGAAGCAAGTCTTTGTCGTCGAACTATTTCTTGTTGCGATAATTCACGTTCTGTTTTGACTTCATGTTTTACCATTGTCTGGGTTTCGGTGGCGTCTCTTACGTAAGTTTTAATTCCACCTAAATCCTCATCGTCATCATTGTTGTCGAAAGGATTATGATATACGCGTGAAGTTTGTGTTGTTGTCTCTATTTTTCTTTCTTGTTCAATATGATGAACTATGATTCCACTATCATTGCCAACATTGTAATTTGAGTTGTTTTCGGCGACAGAATCGTTAGAGTCGTTGAGGTTTTCATCATCATTATATAGTCGATGAACTTTTCTAGAGTCACCTTCAGACGCGGTTTTCTTAACTTCTTTTTTCTCTTCTTCTTTTTTTCTGATTACAACAATTTCATCTTGTTGAGGTTCAGTTTCTGTCACAGGAGTATCTGTTGTTTTGTAACCCATTGCATTTCCGAGAGCTTCATGTATTTTTTTTGTTTGTGTATTCTCGGTGTGTGTATCATATGTTCCGTGTTCAAAGCCTGTTGCGATAAGAGTGACATTAAGTCCGTTACCTAAGTTAGCATCTTCGCCATTTCCCCATATTACTTCGGAGCAATTTCCTGTTTCTCTTTGCACGTATTCTTGGATTTCCATTACTTCATCTAGAGACACCTCATCGTTTCCAGAAGTGATATAAATGAGAATGTTTTTCGCGCCTCTTATGTCGGAGTCGTCAAGGAGAGGGGAGTGTACAGCTTCTTCAACGGCTTTCATTGCTCTCTCGTCGCCTTCTCCATAGCCGGATCCCATGATGGCTTTACCGCTATTTCTCATAACTGTATTAACATCTTGGAAGTCGACATTAACGTAACCTGTTACTGTAATTATTTCAGCTATACCTTTTGCTGCTGTTTTGAGCACGTCGTCGGCTTTTTTGAAAGCCTGTGTTAGTTTCATATTACCATATTCATCACGCAGTTTATCGTTGCTGATGACGAGGAGAGTATCAACGTGTTTACGTAATTCTGCTATGCCGTCGAGTGCTTGTTGTTGGCGGCGTTTACCCTCGCAGGTGAATGGCATTGTAACAATACCAACGGTAAGGATATCCAGTTCGCGTGCTATGGATGCGACCACCGGTGCTGCACCTGTTCCTGTGCCGCCTCCCATACCTGCGGTAATAAAAAGCATCTTGGTGTCTTTCGACAATATTTCGCGTAGTTCGTCAACTGTTTCAAGAGCCGCCTCACGACCTACAGCTGGGATGTTGCCTGCGCCGAGTGCTCTTTTGCCAAGATGCACTTTCATTGCAACGGGACTTTTCTCAAGTGCTTGGTGGTCTGTATTACAAAGTATAAAATCGACTCCTTGAATACCTTCGGTAAACATATGAGTAACAGCATTACTTCCGCCACCGCCAACACCTATAACCTTGATAATGTTAGGCATTTCTTCCATTGGGTCGAATTTAATCAAATCTGTCATGTTAGTAAATTGTTTATTCTGTTATGTCTTTATCTATGTCTTGTTTAAAAAATCTTGTAAATGTAGTCACTATACCTTTCAATAAGTCTCTGCTTTCTTTTGGTTCTTCTTCTGAATGTTCTTCGTTGTGTTGTTCTACTGTCTGTTCTTCGATTTGTGGTTTATCGACTTCTTGAATTGGTTGAGGTTCTTCTTTGATAAACTTCTCGTTTTTTTGATTGTTTATTTTTCTGCCTCTCAGTATGTCGCTTTCATATTGTGCAATGCCTTCAATAACCAGACCTATACCTGTAGAATACATTGGGCTAGCCAAATCTCCTGCTGTTTCATTTGACAGGTATTCGTTAGGATATCCGATACGTACTTCCATGCCTGTTTCAAATTCGGCGAGTTGTCGTATATGTTTCATCATTGCGCCACCACCGGTGAGTACAATGCCTGCGATAAGTTTATTTTCTGCATTAACCTTTTGGATTTCATTATTCACGCATTCGAATATTTCTTCGAGACGTGCTTGGATAATGCCTGCCAAGTTTTTGAAAGATATTTCTTTAGGGTCGCGACCTCTTATTCCTGGTATTGAAACAACTTCATCATCGTTGTTTTCACTTGCTACTGCGGAACCGAATTTAACCTTTATCTCTTCTGCATGTTTGCGTATGATTGAACATCCATGACGTATGTCTTCGGTGATGATATTACCTCCAAAAGGAATTACTGCTGTGTGATAAATTATTGAGTCGTAGAATACTGCTACGTCCGTTGTGCCGCCTCCTATATCAACAATGGCAACTCCGGCTTCTTTTTCGTCTTCTCCTAATACTGATGCGGCAGATGCTATAGGTTCCAGAATCATGTTTTCCATTTCCAGACCTGCGTGTTCAATACATTTGAGAATGTTTTTTACTGCTGATGTTTGTCCTACAATAACATGGAAATTGGCTTCTAACTTGTTTCCGAGCATACCTTTAGGACGTTTGCTTCCTACAGCTTCTCCATCAACGTAATATTCCTGTGGTATCACGTTGACGATTTCTTCACCAGGAGCTGTGCGCAACTTGAACATATCAAGTCTTAACTTATCAAGTTCTTGATCTGAAATTTCAATATCGGCATTTTCACGAATTAAGGTTCCTCTGTGTTGAATGCTCTTGATATGATGACCTGCAATACCTACATTAACACTTTTGATGTTGACTTTGGATTGCTCTGAAGCTTGTGCGACAGCAGTTTTAATGGCATCAACAGTCTCTTCTATGTTGACTACAATGCCTCTTTTTACGCCGGTTGAGTCAGTTTTTCCATATCCACGAATTTCGACTTTGCCGTTAGGCATCTTTTCTCCTACGATGCATGCTATTTTTGTAGTCCCAATGTCAAGACCGACTATATATACAGGTTCACTCATATTTATTTATTTTTTTTGGTACAAACAACTTGGTTAATATAATTTAAGTTAATTTCTTTGTAGTTGTCTAAATCGGGGTTGCCTTGCATTTTGTTAAAAAAATGTCGCATTTTAAACAACTTTTCGTTAATATTATTAACATCGCCAAAGATAACAATAATATCTGTGCTATTCAACGAAAATATATAATTTTTCTTCTTGTCAACAAACACTTGTTTTACGCGGTTCCTGGCAAATTCGTCATCAAGAACTCCTTTCATAACTTTAAATAAATTAGGAAGTTCTGATTTAAGATATATAGAATCGTTGACGTTTCCTAATTCATCGATGGAAAAATTCACATTGCCGCTTCCTACTAAGAGGTGAGGTGTATAATTTTGTCGTGTAGGGAAGATATTTCCATCTTTGTCGAGATAAACCGACTGATTGTTTTTGTTATATATACGCATTATTGGTTCGCATTCTTCAACCTCAATATCCAGAATTGTCTTAAGATTAATATTTGCCTCAACATTTGTTACCCAAGGAATCGTTTTTAGGACATCGACAACTGAATCGACGGGTATCATATTGATTTGGGTGTTATTGGCGGTGTCACAAATAACCATTACATCGCCATACATCTCATCATAATCAATGAAACCAATGTCGTTTGTTCTTGTTATTGTCAAGTTCAAACCTTTAAGGTTGTCATGATAATAATCGTATGCAAAATAAGCACCCAACGCAATGATTGAACTGAGTGTTACAACAAGCAATAATATGTTGAGTAATTTCTTCATGACTTTAGCAATGTTTCTATTTGAGGTACAAATCGGTCGATGTCACCGGCTCCCATTGTTACCAACAACTCAGGTTTGATATTTCTTATGATGTCGAGAAGTTCTTCTTTCTGACAGATTTGTTTTTCCTTACAATTAATTTTTTCGAGTAATGCCGATGATGTTATTCCTGGTATCGACTGTTCGCGGGCCGGATAAATCTCCATGAGCAGAAGTCGGTCGGCGAGTGATAATGTTTCTGCAAATCCATTCATGAAGTCACGTGTTCTTGTAAAGAGATGAGGTTGAAATATTAATGTCAACTCTTTGTTTGGAAACACGTTACGTATTGCATTCAAAGTAGATGCGATTTCTTCAGGATGATGGGCATAGTCGTCGATATAGCAAACATCATCATCTTTATATCTTATATCAAAGCGACGCGACACGCCTTGGAATGTTGCGATGCCTTCGTTAACAGACTTCATATCTAAATGTAGTTGGAAACTCGCAATTATTGCTGCCAATGCGTTCATTACGTTATGACGTCCGAAGAGTTGCATCTCATAATCACCCAAACATAGTCCTTCTTTGGTGATGACAGAAAATTTTGTCATTCCATTTTCTATTCTTACATTCTTTGCCAAGACATCTGCATCATCGAATCCATAAGTTATTTTTTTTCTGTTTGTTTCTATTGAAACGTACTCACTATGAATCACGGTACCATTTTCAACAGTTTTATTAGCGAATTGACTGAATGCGTCAACAAGTTGTTGTTCATCTCCATAGATGTCGAGATGGTCGGCGTCTATTGAAGTTATAATGCTGATATATGGTGTTAGATGTAAGAATGAGCGGTCGAACTCATCGGCTTCCATCACAACGATTTCATCATTTTCGTCGCCGATGATAACGTTGCTGTTGATATTTTTAGCGATGCCGCCGATGAAAGCAGACATTTTTTTACCGGCAGAATTGAGTATATGTGTAGTTAGTGCTGTTACTGTTGTCTTTCCATGAGTGCCTCCGACGGCGACACTTTTACAATGCTGTGATATCTCGCCGAGTACTTCGGCACGTTTTATTATTCTGATATTTTTGCATTGAAGACAATTAAGTTCCTGAGAGTCTTTGGGTATTGCCGGTGTAAGAATCACGAAATCGATATCTTCGGGTATTAGATTTGGGTTGTCCTCATAATGAATAAGAATGCCTTCCTCTTCCAATTTTTTAGTAAGAGGTGATGGTGTTTTGTCGTATCCCGACACTCTATTTCCTTTGTTATGGAAGTAACGTGCCAAAGCGCTCATGCCTATTCCGCCAATTCCGAGAAAATAAATGTTTTGCATCTTATCCATTATTTATTTATTTAATTTTTATTAAGAATTTTTTCAATCTGATCTACAATATCTTCTGTTGCGTTAGGTTTAGCGAAAGACTCTATATTGTGTCTCATTTGTTTTAGTTTTTCATCGTCTTTAACAAGATTGAAGACTGTTGGCAACAATTCTTTTTCAGTCTCGGAATTTTTCACTATGAGTGCTGCATTTGCATCTACCAATCGCATTGCGTTTTTTGTTTGATGGTCTTCGGCTGCTGTTGGTAGCGGTACGAAAACGACAGCTTTATGTAAGAGTGAAAGTTCTGAGATTGACATTGCACCTGCGCGAGATATAACCACATCTGCGGCAGCATAAGCGAGGTCCATTCTTTCAATGAAGACGGTACATTTGATTCTGTTTTCAAGTCCCAATTTCTTGACCTCTTCAACAGCTTGGTCATAATAGAATTTTCCTGTCTGCCATATCAATTGGTAATCATTATTTTTGAAGGTTTCCAGTTGAGCGGAGATGCCCTTGTTTATTCCAAGAGCGCCTTGACTGCCACCTACGAGTAATATGGTTTTCTTCTTTGGGTCGAGTCCAAAGAACCTTACACCTTCTTCTTTTTGATTGTCGATAGGTTTTATGTTATTTCTCAATGGATTACCTGTATATACTATTCTGTCTTTAGGGAACCATTGGTCCATATTGTCGTAAGCTACGCAAATTGTGGTTGCTTTTTTCGCGACCATTTTATTAGTAACACCAGGATATGAGTTCTGTTCCTGTATCACGATAGGTATTCCTAGAGAAGCTGCTGTTTTCATAGTAGGACCGCTGGCAAAACCACCAACACCGATTACCACGTCGGGTTTAAATCTTTTGATGATTCTTCTTGCGTTTATCATACTACTCAGTAGTTTGAATGGGAAACTGAGATTGTCGAGTGAAAGGTTTCTTTTGAATCCGCTAATCCACAATCCCTCAATAGGGTAACCTGCTTTAGGTACTCTATCCATTTCCATTTTGTTTTTGGCCCCAATGAAAAGTATCTCTGCTTGAGGGAAGCGTTTTTTCAAAGCGTCAGCTATTGCAATGGCCGGGAAAATATGTCCGCCTGTGCCACCACCGCTAATTATTATTTTTGGTTGTTTTGAGTTCATTTTTTCTGATTTTATTTTTATTAACTTCTCTAGAAACACTTAATATCATTCCAAATGCACATCCTGTAAACATCAGTGATGTTCCGCCCATACTTATGAAAGGCAGAGGTTGTCCTGTAACAGGCAGGATGCCAACAGCGACACCCATATTTATCATGGCTTGTAATACCAGCATAAATGACAATCCGAAGGTTAGGAAACCGCCGAACGACAGCGGTATCTCCGTTGTTATTGCAATTGCCCTGAAGAATATTATCAGATATAGTAGTATGACAACAGAACCTCCTACTATACCATATTCTTCAACAATAATGGCGAAGATAAAATCGGAGTATGGGTGAGGCAAGAAATTACGTTGTGTGCTCTTTCCTGGCGATTTACCTAAAATACCGCCTCCTGCAATGGCAATCTTAGCCTGGATTTCTTGGAAGTCGTCTTCGTTTTCAATCTGGGCCTTCTGTTCGGCTGTGAGGTCGGTATCTGGTCGGAAGAAACTTTCAATACGTTTTTCCCATGTGCCAAGACGACCATTGTCTTTATCATCATCATTTAGGACTATAAGTATGTACATACTCATGGCGAATAATGTCACGGCAAAAAATATCAGCAGATATTTAAAGTTTATTCTTCCTACAAAAAGAAGTACCATGCTACTGGCGAATAGAATTGCTGCTGTCGAGAAGTTTTCAGGGAATATCAGACCGACTATCACCAATACTGGAAGCATCAGCGGAATGAATGCGTTTTTAAAATCTTTGATATCATGTTGTCTGAGTGTTAGTTCTCTGGCCAGATAGCCGATAAGAGCTATTTTGGCAAAGTCGCTACTTTGGAATGAAATGCCGAAGATAGGTACTACACGTTGTGCTTCGTTGATATCAGACCCAAAAAACATGGTATAAATCAGCAGTGGTATTGAAACCCAGAATGCCAATTGGAAAATGCGTGAATAATAAGTATATTTAACAAGATGTACGACATACATAACTATCAATCCGAGTAGCAATTTTTTAGCATGACTCAATAATACATATGCGTTGTCTCCATCGAATTTGGAGTTGGCATACGTTCCGGTCGCACTATAAACTGCTAATAATGAGAAGATTGTTAGTATCAACACTACTCCCCAAATCACTCTGTCGCCTTGAAACAACTTGTTAAAGACCTTCATCTTTTGTTATTTTAAAGATTTAACACATTGAGCATAATAATCGCCTCTCTCTGAGTATGAGGAGAAGTTGTCTTTTACGTTAACCGCTGGTGTAAACATAACGTTATCATTTGCTTTAGCTAATGAATGTGATAGTTTTACAGCTTCTTTTATATTGCTGCATTTGTATATCATACCGGCGACAATGTCGTCAAATATGTAATGGAATTTTTCTGCGTTTTTTCCTATGCATACTATTGCTTTAACATATTTTCTTACTTGAGGGATTATGTCGTCGGCATCTGGGTTGTCGGAATAAGTAATCCAGATAACTTCTTGACGCAGATTGTCGAAAGAGAACCATGCTGCTTCATTAGAACAAGCGCCGGCATCATCATAATAATTCACACCATCAACAGTATCAATATGTTCATATCTGTGCTTGATGCTGTTGAAATCGCAGAAAGCCTGTTTGATACTTTCTTTTCTTATTTGACTCGTCTTCGATGTAATGGTTGCTGCCGTTGTCATCGAGTCGGTTCTTCTTCCTTGTCTTGCCAATTGTTCTAATGTCATAACAAATGATTTTTGAGTTTTATATGTTTAGGGATTTTAAATTATCTGATTTTCAATGTTAATATTGCAAATGCTGCCAACATAATACTTACAATCCAGAAACGTAATGTAATCTTTGATTCGTCATATAATTGTGAATCATCGTCAAACAAGACTGTACTAGATGGGCTTAAACGCTGTACATATTTCATTGAGGTTCTGTAGTGGTCATGTACTGGAGTGCGTCTCCATATACGTTGAATTTTTCCTTTTTTCTTACCAGCTATGTAATATAACTTCTGTATGATAACAGAAATACTTTCCCAAAGGAATACGCCACAGATGATAATCAGGAGAATTTCTTTGTGTATGATAACTGCTGACACTGCAATAATACCTCCTATGGTAAGACTGCCTGTGTCGCCCATAAATATTTGTGCAGGATATGCGTTATACCATAAGAATCCTATCAAAGCTCCAATGAATGCACATAGGAAGACAACTATTTCTTCGCTGCCTGGAATAAACATAATATTAAGATAATCGGCCATTATGACGTGACTGGATACGTATGCCAAGACCGCCAGCGCAACACCCATTATTGCTGAGTTTCCTGCCGCCATCCCGTCCATTCCGTCGTTAAGGTTTGAACCATTAGAAACAGCAGTCACAACAAAAACGGTGACAAATACGAAGAAAATCCAAGCTGCCCAATATTTATATGGTTTGCCGAGGAAATTGAATAAGTCGGCATAGTTCAAGTTGTTGTTCTTGACGAAAGGAATTGTTGTACGTGTCGATTTTACGTCAGGTGACTTGACAACGACCTCTGTATTGTTTTCTATCTTTACATCAACAGTTTCATTCATTACAACACTAGGACTGAAACGTAATGTTAATCCTACAATGAGACCGAGGACCACTTGTGCAATTATCTTCCACCAACCGTTCAGACCATCTTTATCTTTTTTGAAGGTTTTTTTATAATCATCAACAAAGCCGACAATGCCAAGCAATATGGTGGTGACAATCATTAATATCATATATACGTTCTTGATTTTACCGATGAGAAGACATGGTATCAATATGGAAACTATTATAATAATACCGCCCATAGTAGGTACGCCTTTTTTATCTTTATTGAAAGGGTCTGTTTCTGGATCTCTTTGTGTTTCAAAGATTTGGTGTTTCTTCATATAATTTATGAAGAACTTGCCGAACCATATCGATACTAATAAGGCTACTATTATTGCGAATATTGCACGGAAAGTAACATAATTAAACAAGCCTGCTCCTGGCAAGTTGAAGTTTTTCTCAAGATTTTCAAATAAATAATACAACATGACTAATAATTTTTATTGGTTAAAATTTTATTTTTCGTTTAATGCTTTTGTCAGTTCCTCGACGTCATCGAAGTGATGTTTCACGCCTTTGATTTCCTGATAATTTTCATGACCTTTTCCTGCCACGAGTATGATGTCGCCTTTTTTAGCGAGTGCAACAGCTGTTCTTATCGCTTCTCTTCTGTCGGTGATACAGAGGACTTTATTATAATGTTCTCCGCCGACACCGGCGCGCATCTGTCTTATTATTTCATCAGGATCCTCGTTGCGAGGATTATCGCTGGTTATGATAAGTCGTTCGCTTCTTGTCACTGCTGCTTCTGCCATTTCTGGTCTTTTGGCAGCATCTCTGTTGCCACCGGCACCCGCCACTGTTATGAGTGTCTCGTTATGTGTTCTTATGTCGTTGATGGTGTCAAGTACGTTTTTCAATGCGTCAGGGGTATGAGCATAGTCAACTATGCCGATAATACCTGATTCAGAATGAATCATTTGGAAACGTCCGGATGCACTTTGTAGTTTACTAATTTCTTTTAATAACTCGTCATCATTCATGCCGAGCAATGATGCTGCACCAAAAATGGCCAAAAGGTTACTTGCGTTGAATCGTCCTACTAATAGTGTCGAGATGTTTTTCCCGTTGACTTTCATCTCCATACCATCGAAATAACTTTCCATTACGATGCCTTTAAAGTCGGCGTCGGTTCTCAAGGAATATGACTTCTTTATCGCCTTGCTGTTTTGAAGCATCACCATTCCGTTTTTATCGTCTAAATTAGTGAGTGCAAATGCTTTGGTTGGAAGATTGTCGAAAAACTTCTTCTTTGCATCGCGATATGCTGCCACCGTCTTGTGATAGTCGAGATGGTCGTGGGTGAGATTTGTAAATATTCCACCTTCGAAACGAAGTCCAGCGATTCTGTCTTGGTCTATAGCATGAGAACTTAACTCCATAAATGCGTATTCACAACCTGCTTCTACCATACGACTCAACATTTCATTGATTTGCAATTGGTCGCCGGTAGTATGTGTTGATGGAACTACAATATCATTAATTCTGTTTTCTATCGTAGAGAGCAATCCGCAAGGATAACCTGCGTTGTAGAAAAGTCTGTATAGCAATGTTGCTATTGTTGTCTTGCCGTTGGTTCCTGTCACACCAACGAGTCGTAATTTCTCTGATGGTCTGTCATAGAATTCTGAGGCGGCATATCCGAGTGATTTTGCGGTGTTGTCAACGACATAGTATGTGACATTATCTGTTATTGTTTCCGGAATTTGTTCGCATACAATAACTTTACATCCTTGTTCGATGACTTTGGTGATAAAGTTATGACCATCAACTTGAGTCCCTCTTATTGCAAAAAATGCCATTTCTTCAGAGCATTTTCTGGAATCGAAGGCAACTCCTGAGATGAGTCTGCTGTCATCACCAATCACCTCGATGATGTTGCATTTTTTTAATATGTCGTTGATTTTTATCATTTTGTGCTTAATTCTAAATTTATTATACTTCCTTTTTTGAGTTCTGTATTGGCTTTCACCGATTGTGATTTGACTCTTCCGTAACCGTTGAATTCAACTTTCCATCCCATATTTTCCAAGAGACAAACAGCATCTGTTGCGTTCATTCCTTTCACATTAGGGACTTTATCTTGTTCTAATTTTGCGGGATTAGCGTAAGTTTTATTATCTTCGATATTCACTGTCACCCATTTGTCGTTGTTTTCATTGTCGGCAAAATCAATATTTTCCTGACTGCAATAATTTAATAAGTCGTCATATGCCACCATTGCAGATTTTGCGAATGCTTTGCAGTCTCTTGGATATTCTTGTTCTTCAGCGACGAGTCCCAAGCGTGTAGCATATACTTTTTCTGCCACTTCCTTAAACACAGGTGCCGACACGGAACCTCCGTAATAATTCCCCTTGCTAGGGTCGCTTATCATTACGATACAGGAGTATTTAGGATTGTCGGCAGGGAAATATCCCACGAAAGTGGCTGTATAGTTTTTCTTGTTATATTTACCACTTTGTGATATCTGTGCAGTTCCTGTTTTGCCTGCCACCGGAAAATCCAACTTGTTTAAACTCTTGGCGGTACCTTTTTCAACCACGCCTCTAAGTAATTCTTGTATGGTCTCAATGGTTCTTGGAGAGGCGATGCTTTCATTTATGACAATCGTGTCGAAAGTCTTAATCACCTCGTTGTCATGTCGTATCTCTTTAACGAATTGAGGTTTTACCATAACGCCGTCGTTGGCTATGGCATTATAGTAAGTTAAAAGTTGTATTGGTGTGATTAAAACTTCATAACCTATTGACATCCATGGTAATGATAGTTTTGACCATAATGAGTCTTTTGTGTTTTTTATGTATGGTGTTGCGGCTCCTTTAATGTCAAGATTTAGTGATTCATTGATCTTGGTGCTATATATAAGGTCTATAAATTTGTCGGGGTTACTATTGAATGTTTCATCCACCAATGTCGCAAATGCTATGTTAGATGATTGTTCGAAAGCATTGCGTATTGTGGTATAACCTTCTTTATCTGTCACTAAATGTGAGTCTTCCATAATATTACGATAAAACATTTTGTATGCTTTAGTACCTAGATACAATTTGTCGTCGATGTTAAAGTCAGGGTTGTTTTCGAGAAGTGTCAGCATTGTCACTGCCTTAAAAGTAGAACCGGGTTCCACGTTGTTGCGCAGGGCGTAGTTGAATGATTCTTCGTATTTTGATTTTTTCCGGTTATAGCTAAGAGATGCCATCACCTCTACGAAACCAGACTTTACGTCCATAAGGATCACACAACCTTGCATCGCATGATTTTCTATGAGGCATTTTTTTAGTGCTGTTTCAGCAACATCTTGTATTTCAATATCTATAGAAGTATATATGTCGTCACCGTTAATAGGGTCTACGTTTCCTGGGTCTGGCATAGGCATCCAGAAGTTGTTGTTGATGCGTCTCACCAATTGTCTTCCTTCTGTTCCCTTAAGATAATCGTTATAAGCACCTTCCAAACCAACATAAATGCTGTCATTTTTATTTTCTCGTACATATCCTATAGTTCTGGCAGCAAGTTCTCCATATGGTAAAGTTCTAACATACGTTCTCTCTGCTATGAAACCACCTTTATTTTTGCCCATACAAAAGATAGGAAAATTACACATCCTCTTGTATTTGTCCATAGTAACCTTGTTGGCAATCTTAACATAACGTTTTCCGTCGGAACGCATTTTCTTTAGATAACTTTCGTATTGTGCCTTGCTCTTGTCTTTTAACATACTACTGAGACTGTCGGCTAGTCTTTCTATATCTTTTTCGAAGAGTTCGACGTTGACAGCAACGGGGTCGAAGAAAATACTATATCTTGGAACTGAAGTCGCGAGGAGCATTCCGTCGTTAGAGATGACGTTGCCTCTGTGAGCTATCTCTTCTCTGAAGTCAATTTCTCTTTCTTTCGCCATTTGCAGCAACTCGTCTTTTTCCTTGATTTGGATGCTTGCTATTCTGAATATGATGGCGATACCGAAGAAAACCATACCTGCGTAAAGAAGATATACTCTCCACAAAATGTCGGTTTTGGGGTCTGTATGCAAGGCATTGACGAGGCGATTGAGAAGTCCGGATTTATTCTTCATTTTGACCTCCTTCTTTTTTAACCACAATTTTCTTCAATGGTTCAACAGATTCTTTGATGCCTTTGTCTTTTAACATATTAACCAAGTTCGACTGCATGGTGATTCTTGTTATCTCGGAGTCGAGATATACGTATTCAACATGAAGGTCTTCTGCTTTGCGATTAAGTTTATATATGTCGCGGCTTACGTCTTCTGCTATATATACGTTTGTGATATACAACATTAGAAGTCCGACAACATAGAAAAAGAAAGGAAATAAGGAAACGAAATTATCCTTGGAGAGTATTGTGCCTCCTAAGATGTCGGAAACGACCTTGCCGGCTTTTTGTGCTTTAAGATTTTTCATTTCGTTCTCCTTTCTGCAACGCGCAACTTGGCGCTTCTTGCTCTGTTGTTATTCTGAATTTCCTCGTCAGAAGGTATGATTGGTTTACTTGAGATTAACTTATAAGGTGTAAGTTGATTTCCGAAGAAGTCTTTCTCAAGATTACCGTCGGCGTTGCCTGTCTTCATAAAGTTCTTCACCAATCTGTCTTCGAGTGAATGATATGAAAGTACAACCAGTCTTCCACCTGGATTCAATACGTCGGCACATTGACTTAAAAATATTTCCAGCACTTTCATTTCTTCGTTAACTTCGATTCTAAGAGCCTGGAATATTTGTGCGAGTACTTTGTTTTCTGAACCTTTAGGTAAGAATCGGGAAACAGATTCCTTCAATTCGTCGGTTGTTTCAATTGGTTTGATTTCTCTCGACATTACTATGGCATCTGCTATGGACATTGAATTCCTCAGTTCACCATATCGTGATAATATCGAAGCCAACGATGCCACGTCGTAGGTGTTTACTATACTTGCAGCATCAACGGCTGCATTTTGGTTCATTCTCATATCGAGGCGACCATTGTAACGTATTGAGAATCCTTTCTCCGGTGTGTCAAATTGATATGACGATACGCCGAGGTCGGCAAGTATTCCGTCAACTTTACCTCCGCAATATAGTTGGAGGAAGTTTTTCATATAGCGGAAATTCTGTTGTATGAACGTAAAACGACCATCGTCGATGACATTCTTAGCGGCGTCTTCGTCTTGGTCAAAAGCATAGAGACGACCATCTTCATTGAGGCATTCCAAAATACGACGAGAGTGACCTCCGCCACCGAATGTAACGTCGACATATGTGCCATTAGGTTTGATGTTCAAAGCATTGATGCTCTCGTTTAATAAAACTGGAATATGATACATCTCTTTACTATATTTATGTTAACCAATGAAATCTAAATCGCCTAATTTTGCAGTGAGCATTTCACCCAATTCTTTTTCACTAATCTTGGCATCTTCAATCTCTTTTGACGAACGGTCCCAAATCTGCATCCTATCGATGACAGATGTTATTACTACTTCTTTAACCAAATTTGACTTCTCTATTAAATCCTTTGGGATTTGAAGACGTCCGTTTGCGTCAACTCTCACCATGCGGGCTCCGGCATTAAAACGACGAATCAACATGAGATTCTCCGCTTTGAACGGATTAAGTTTGCCGAGTTTGCTCTGTACTGCCTGCCAATCTCTCATTCCATAGAGATCAAGACAATCTCCAAAAAGACTAGGACGAAGCACGAAACCTTCTTCAATGGCATCACCAAGCTGTTCCTTGAAACTGCTTGGAAGAAGGAGTCGTCCTTTATTATCTAATTTACAATAATATTCGCCTATTGGATAATTCATTTTGGAGTCAGTTTTTCAATTTGTAAAATTAGTGCATTTTTTCCCACTTTGAGCCACTTTTTTCTATTTTTTTTAAAAAAAGTTTTCAACAAACATCAAAACCTTTGAATCTAAAAGCTAATACGGCATTCTGTATGTCAAATTGAAATCTGAAAACAGTACATTCGGAGCAATTTATAGAAATCGCCTCAAATTATGTTGTTCTTATCAATATTTAATTATCTTTGCGGAATCTAAGCGAAGACAAACTTACAAAGGTGGAACATATCTTCCTTAAGGGAAATGTTATAAGTCTTTTGCAAAATAATTTATAGGAATCGTCTAAAAAATGGTAATAAAAAAGGCAATATTTTTACAGAGTAATACTAAGATTGATAAATTGCCGGCGTCTAACAAACCGGAATATGCTTTTATAGGTCGTTCCAATGTCGGAAAATCATCATTAATTAATATGTTGACCGGTAAGAAACAACTTGCCAAAACCTCGTCAACTCCTGGAAAGACAATCACAATAAATCATTTCATTATCAATGATGAATGGTATCTTGTCGACTTGCCAGGTTATGGTTTTGCGCAACGTTCCAAAAAAGACCGCGCAGCATGGAAAGTGATGCTCGACGATTATATAAAAAACCGCAAGAATCTCATTAGTATGTTTGTCTTGGTTGATAGTCGTATCGAACCGCAGAAGATAGATTTGGAGTTTATAAGTCATCTCGGCGAAATGCAAATGCCATTCGGCATCATATTTACCAAGATTGACAAGATAAACAACACAACTCTTGAAAGGAATCTCGAAGTATATAAAACCAAACTCGCGGAAGAATGGGAAGAACTCCCACCTATCTTCATAACATCTTCAGAAAAAGAAGTTGGAAAAGACGACGTTCTCAATTATATCGAAAGTCTTAATCAATATGACTATGGACTTTTTTAAAAACTCAGTTTCACGCCAAACTTATGATTTAAACCACCGCTGATAACACCGTTCATACCATCGGAGTTGCCGTAACTGAGACATTTCCCACTATTGCCACCAGCAATAATACGAAAGTAATTCTGAAGAAATTTTTCATAATATATAATATTAACAATCTGATAACGATTGGTGATATTGTATATTGTATAAAAAAAGACGTCACTTTCTTAAAATAACGTCTCTCTAATTGTTAACTGTTAATTGTCAATTGAATTTCTATTGTTCAAAAGTTTTAATCAGTTCATCAAGCGGAATGCCCAGATTGTTGATTGTGGTCTGCACATCTGCCGCCATTGGGTTATCTGGATATCTTTCTAAGAATTGATTATATGTTTCTAATGCTTTGTCGTAATCGTTCATTTGTGTTTCATATACGAAACCTTTGATAAACATCGCCATCGGTGTCATGCTGAAATCCGGATAATTATCTATCAAAACATTGGTGATGTCGATGGTTTTTTGTGGGTTAAGAGCGTTGTGAGCAACGGAAATATCAATGGCTTTAAATAAGAAGTCGGGTGATATTTCGTCGTTGGGATAATTTTTCGCGTAGTTCTGGTATGCTTCGATAAGTTTATCGGCAGATGTCGCGTTTAATACGCCTTTTTCATTGATCAATGTTTTTTCTATAGCATAGATATTTCTCTTTTCTTTCTTCTGAATATTACAAGAAGTCGTCGCTATTGCGAGAAATGCTATCAATAATAATGTTATTCTTTTCATATTTTATTATTTTAATTCAAAGACACCACAGGGGTGACGTCTCTACCGTAATTTTCAACTTTCAATTTTCCATTTCAAAGACGCCACAGGGGTGACGTCTCTACCGTAATTTTAATTTTCCATTTTCCATTCCAAAGACGCCACAGGAGTGACGTCTCTACCGTAATTTTCAATTTTCCATTCAAAAACTATCTTCTTCTTTTATTTGGGAAAATCATCTTATAGTCGACATAGACATTACCTTCAGAGATGTTGCGTAATTTGTTTTTAAGCATCATCTTGCGCATTGGCGCCACTCTGTCGACGTAGACTTTTCCTTCGAGATGGTCATATTCATGTTGGATGACGCGGGCGCAAATTCCGTCATATTCTTCTTCGTGTTCGACGAAATTTTCATCCAAATAATTGATGGTTATTTTGCTTGGACGTACCACGTCTTCATGCATGTCAGGCAGACTCAGGCAACCTTCATTGAAAGTCCATGTCTCGTCAGATACTTCAACAATTTCAGGATTGATGAATACTTTCTTGAAACCTTTTGCTTCTGGATAATTCTCATGGAAAGGATCAGCATCGATAACAAATAATCTTATCGATTTATTTATTTGAGGAGCAGCGAGACCTACGCCTTCAGAATGATACATGGTCTCAAACATATCTGCTATAAGTTGTTGTAAATTTGGATAATCTGGTTCAATATCTTCAGCGATGCGTTTCAGCACCGGATGACCGTAAGCTACTACTGGTAATAACATAACTTAATTATTATAATCTATTTTTCTTAATGTTTTCTGCTTCCATATACGACTGCAAGATAATGGTAGCGCTAATAGTATCGACGAGCGCCTTGTTTTGTCGTTGTTTTTTACCGAGACCCGCATCTATCATAGTCTGAAACGCCATTTTGGATGTGAAACGTTCGTCGTGACGTTTTATCGTCATATCGGGAAGAGCTTTCTTTAACTGTCCGATGAAAGGTTCGATGTAACGACTTGATTCAGAAGGATTGTTTTGCATATCTTTAGGTTCACCTATAACTATAGTCTCAACATTTTCTTTTTTTATATAATCCAATATGAAAGTCAAAAGGTCCTTTGTTGCGACTGTTGTCAACGAGTTAGCTATAATCTGCAGAGGGTCGGTGACGGCGATGCCGCAACGTTTCCTTCCATAATCGATTGCCATTATTCTTGCCATTTATTTTCTTAATTTATTTTTACAAAAATACGAAAAAAAAGAACTCTAGGATTCCTAAAGTTCTAATTTTACAAAATTACGTGTTTTGATAATTTTAGGTGGATTATGTCACCTTTATAGTTCTATTATTTTAGAGTTCTTCTCGAATTTTTCTTTCGCATATTTTAGGTCGACAGAGAGTTTTTTCTTGTTTTGAGATGGCATTTCAAACATGGCATCATTTAATATTGCTTCTATAATTGCTCTCAAACCGCGTGCGCCTAGTTTGAATTCGATGCTTTTATCGACGATATAATCAAGCACTTCATCTTTGATATCTAATTTGATTTCGTCCATTTCAAACAATTTGGAGAACTGTTTCAGGAGAGCATTCTTTGGTTCCTTCAGGATGCGTTTCAATGTATCTCTATCTAATGGATTGAGGAATGTTAATATTGGAAAACGTCCTACTATTTCTGGGATGAGACCGAATTTTTTGATGTCGGCAGGTGAAATATATTGTAGGAGGTTTTCTTTGTCGATTTCCTTTTTGTTGTCACCGCTATAACCTATGGCGTTGCTTCCCACTCTGTTGGCGATAATTTTTTCCATGCCGTCGAAAGCACCACCGGCTATAAAGAGTATGTTTTTCGTGTTCACCTGAATCATTTTTTGTTCAGGATGTTTACGGCCTCCTTGAGGTGGAACGTTGACTATTGCACCTTCAAGAAGCTTTAACATTGCTTGTTGTACGCCTTCACCTGACACGTCGCGGGTGATACTTGGGTTGTCGCTCTTACGTGCAATTTTGTCTATTTCGTCAATAAAGACGATTCCTCTTTCGGCAGATGCCACGTCATAGTCTGCTGCCTGCAAAAGTTTGACTAATATGTTTTCCACGTCTTCTCCAACATAACCGGCTTCTGTCAAGACAGTGGCATCGGCAATTGCAAAAGGAACGTTGAGCATCTTTGCGATAGAGCGGGCGAGGAGTGTCTTGCCTGTTCCTGTTTCACCGACTAATATGATGTTTGATTTTTCAATCTCTACTTCATCGGCGGTTTGTTCTTGGTTGATTCTCTTGTAATGGTTATATACAGCAACGGCGAGAATTCTCTTTGCCTCATCCTGTCCGATGACATATTGATCGAGGAACGACTTTATCTCTACAGGTTTCAACAATTTAAAGTCAGGAGTATTTGCTTTTTTAAGATGTTTCAGTTCTTCTTGCACCACGATATGACCGCGTTCTATACATTCATCGCAGATGAATCCATACATACCGGAGAGAAGCAGCGTGGATTCTTTATCGCTTTTACCACAAAATGAGCAGAAGTTTTCTTGTTTCTTTGCCATGCTTTATTATTAGTTAATAGTTGATAGTTTATAGTGTAGAGTAGTTTAAAAGTTTATTGTAGAAAGTTAAAGTGAAAAAGTTTAAAAGCTTATTAATAATTGTTAACTTTTAAACTTTCAACTTTATACTTTTAACTACTATGAACCATAAACTTTAAGCTTTCTTCATAAGTACTTCGTCAATCATGCCATAGTCTTTGGCTTCTTGTGATGTCATCCAATAGTCACGGTCTGAGTCTGCCCATACTTTATCGAAAGGTTGACCAGAGTGTGTTGCGATGATATCATAGAGTTCGTTTTTGAGTTTCATTATCTCGCGAGCGGTGATTTCGATGTCAGAAGCCTGACCTTGCATTCCGCCTAATGGCTGATGTATCATCACGCGTGAGTGTTTCAATGCTGAGCGTTTGCCTTTAGCACCGGCGCATAAAAGAACTGCACCCATTGATGCTGCCATGCCTGTGCATATTGTAGCAACATCCGGACTGATATATTGCATTGTGTCATAGATACCTAGACCTGCGTATACTGAACCGCCAGGAGAGTTGATGTAGATTTGGATATCTCTCTTAGGATCTGATGATTCCAAGAAAAGAAGTTGTGCCTGAATAATATTTGCTACGTAGTCGTCTATCCCGTCGCCCAAGAAGATGATACGGTCCATCATAAGTCTTGAGAAGACATCCATTTGTGCTACATTGAGTTGGCGTTCTTCTATGATTGTAGGAGATATATAATTTGTAAACGTTGAAGCATACTTCTCCACAGCCAATCCGTTTAATCCACGATGTTTTGTGGCGTATTTATAAAATTCGTTATTCATCATAGTTTTCTTTTTTTTATAAACTACTTATCGTAAATTTTGTTCTATCTTTAGTTTAAAGTTTAAGGTTTAAAGTTTAAGGCATGTATGTTTCAACATTAAACCTTAATCCTTAAACCTTAACCCTTAGTTTATTTATACAATATTTATTCAGCTGTTACTTCTGTTTTTTCTTCTGCTTGAGCGAGTTCTACTTGAGGAAGAACAGCTTTAACAAATCCGTCGTAATCTGTGTCAACAACTGTGATTGTCATGTTTTCTTTCAAGAAAGATGTCAATTTCTTGTCTGCCAATTGGTTGTTGATATTTTGACGTTGGTTTTCGTCTTTGATGATGGCGTCGATGATGTCATCTAAACGTTTCTTTGTTTCTTCGTCTAAAGTTTCAACATCCATGTGTCCGAAGTACATGCTTCTTACGAAATCGCGAACTTCTTCTTCTTTAATGACTAAGTCAGGATTTTGTTTTACGAGGACCTCTTCTATAAGTTGCCATCTGAGAGATTTAACGTAGCCATTTTCGTAGTTCTTTTCTACGTCTTCAGCAGTGATTTTGCCTTCGCTGTTTTCAACAATCCAACGTTTGAGGAATGTGTCTGGCAAATCGAATTTGATTTCTTCAACTAATTGGTCGACAGCCCTGTTGTAGAACATTCTTTCTGCTTCGAGAACATATTGTTTTTCCATTTCGACAGCTACTTTGCTGCGGAATGTTTCAACGTCTTTTACTTCTTGACCTGGGAAAATCTTCTCAAAAAGCTCTTCGTTGAGTTCTGCTTCTTTATCGTCGACTTTATTATTTTCTTGGATGCTTTTTATTGTTCTGTCTATTTCTTCTTCTGAAGCTTTGATGTTGAAGTCGTTGATTGAATGGTCTTTAAGATTAACGTTGATTTCTGGTTTGAGAGCTGCTTCAAAATAGAAATTCAATTCTTCTTGGTTGTCGAGGTCATTAGGTTGTGATTGTTCCATATCTGGAAGTGGATAACCTATGATGTCTAATTTGTTTTCAACTATATGATTGTTAAGACCTTCAGAGACTTTTTGGTTAATCTTTTCTAAAAGGACAGATTGACCGTACATTTTTTTGATCATACCGAAAGGAACTTTACCTTGACGGAAACCAGGCAATGTAGCTTTACGTTGATAATCATTTAAAGTCTTCTTTACTTCTGCCTCGTAATCTGCTTTAACTAAAGTAACTTGAATACCGGCGAGGAGTTCGCCTTTTAATGTTTGTGTAGTCTTCATTTATGAATAAATTTTTATTAAAAAGTGCGGATGAAGGGACTCGAACCCCCACGCCTCTCGGCATCAGATCCTAAGTCTGACGCGGCTACCAATTACGCCACATCCGCCTGAATCGTTAGGAGGTGCAAAAATACAATTTTTTTTCAAATAAAATAATTTTTTCAAAAATAAAAATTGAAAATTATCACTACCTTTGCTACTGGTTTACTTTAATAGTCTACTTATGCAGAAATATATATATTTATCTTTTTTTTTACTATTATCTCACATCTCTTTCTCTCAGTCGTTAATCGGGACCCAGAGTAATTATTCCGGTTCTAACTCTTTGTTTATGAATCCTGCTCTGATGTCAACTTCTCATATTTACACCGATTTCTCTATAGTAAACTTCGGGATTGTTGTCTACAACGATTATGCTTATATCAAAGGCAATGACTTAAGGAAATTTTTATTTTCGGAAGACCATGCCGCTCCAACATATCTTATTGGCGACAGAATTTTCAACTTTGCAATACATGACAAACTTTCATATAAACCTAAAAATATCTATGAGTCGCTTGATTTGAATTTGTTAAGGTTTATGTTTTATGTTGATGACAAACAATCTGTGGGATTTTCTTTAAATGGAAGGGTTTATACTAATGCTATAAACGTCCCCTGGGAAATTCCAGAAATCTGTACATTCGGAACAGAAGATTCTGATTATCATAATCACTATTCTTCTTTTGATTCAAGAATCGCAACGATGGAGTGGATGGAAGTGGCAATGTCTTATTCAAGAAGACTTTTCGAACGTTATGTTCATAGATTTGATGCCGGTGTGACCATAAAATATTTGATGGGTTATTCTGCCGCCGCCGGTAATATTAATAATCTCGATTATGAGATATTTAATGATACAAATATAATGGTAAATACTTTCAACGCCGATTTGGCATATTCTTTACCTATTAATTATAATACATCTTTTACCGATAATAACTCCATATTTAATGAGTCGCTGACACGTGGAAATGGAGTTGCTCTCGATTTGGGATTTACATATACTCATAGAAGTGCCTCTCTTGTAAACAAGAAGAGACATATAGCACCATGTATGCTCGAGAAATTGGAATATAAGTGGCGTGTCGGTGTTTCGCTTATGGATCTTGGATTTATAAATTTTAAGAAAAATGCAGTGGATAATTGTTTCGACTTCAATGGTGAAGTTAGGTTTATAAAAAGTGATTATGATAATGTCGAATCCTTCGACCAACTGCTTAAACTGATGAGTGCTACGTATTATGAAGGTGATTCTGTTGCCTCAATGGTCGGGGATAATTTCAAGATGGGACTTCCTACAACATTACGACTTCAATTTGATTATAATATTCGTGATAACTTCTATGTCAATACAACTTTTATACAACCACTTAGATTGTTGAAATATTCGGTGGAAGCATCGCAACAGATTTTGGTGGAACCTCGTTATGAGTCGGTGTATTTCGATTTTGGTCTGCCTTTGACTTTGCGCGATTACAGGCATTTCTGCATAGGTGCAACAGCTCGATTTGGTTTCATTACCATAGGAACTCAGAACCTTGCCACTTATCTGGGATTTGGAAAGGTCAATGGCATGGACTTGTTTGTTTCTCTTAAATTTAACTTCATAAAAGGTAGTTGTGTTGAAGATAGATTTGATGCTTGTTGGTCGTCCGACTTTGGCAATAAGAGTATTAGAAAAAGAAGATGGTGAAATTTTTCGTAATTATTTCTTTACGTCGAGTACATCGCCTAAGGCATTGCCGAATAGCATAAATGCCAGCACCAAAAGCATGATTGCGATGCCTGGTAATATCGCTAGATATGCGTCATTAAGAATTATATAGGCGTAATTTTCTTTTATCATGCTGCCCCATGACGGCATTGGTGGCTGAACTCCGATGCCTAAGAAACTCAATCCTGCTTCGAGTAAAATGGCAGATGCAAAGTTGGCGGCCGATGTGACTATTATAGGATTGATGATGTTGGGTATTATGTGACGCAGAATAATCCTTGCGTGACCGAATCCTAAAGCACGTCCTGCTTCCACGAATGTTGTTTCCCTAACCGAGAGTATCTGTCCTCTGGTTATACGTGCAACTTCAACCCACATCGTTAAACCTACAGCAATGAAAACTTGTATTACACCTTTGCCTAAGACAAAAGTGATGGCGATTACAATCAATAGGGTAGGTATTGACCAAACTACATTTATAAGCCAAACCATCAGGTCGTCGACCCATCCGCGGAAGAAACCACCCAGACTGCCGATTAATATACCTATTAATATACTCATAAATACAGCTATGAAACCTACGGAGAAGCTGATTCTGGTACCTAGTAGAAGTCGACTCAAAAAGTCGCGTCCGAATTGATCGGTACCAAGAATGAATTTTCTATGGGATATGCAATTGTTTCTTATGTAAGTGTTGGCTTCATCAATGTTGTTAAAAGTCATTCCGGGAACTATTTCATCATTGGGAATAATTGTGACTTCGTTTTGGCAATTATCGTCGGGGTTGTACACGTATGCAATGGTTCTTGTTTTTTCTACCTTGATGGAATCAATGGGAATCTGTCGATAGGGAGATGGTTTTCCATACATGAGTTGTGATAAAAAACCGGTTTCTTTAGCGACGTTTTGTTTTGGAATAAGAAGCATATCCACTTCAAAACCAGGTTTACGTGTGCTTAATTCCAATATCTGAGTGTTGGCATAAGGTGTCTTGTCGGGCATTATGAAATAAGCGAATAACGCGATAAATCCGCATATAATGATGAAAATCAATGATATTACTCCTGTAATATTTTTCTTGAAACGCTCTACGGCAATCTGATTAGGGGTTAATATCTTATTATCTTTCATCGCTGGAAATTTATAAAAAACAAAAATAAAAAAAAATCTTATTCAACTTATTTTTTGAAAGAAAAAAGTTGTATATTTGCACCCGAAATCAGACGGTGGATGTAGCTCAGTTGGTTAGAGTACCGGATTGTGGTTCCGTGGGTCGTGGGTTCGAGTCCCATCTTCCACCCAAGATATGAAAGACGTCAAGATTGGCGTCTTTTTTTATATTATTATCACTTCTTAAATGATTCAACAATGAAAAGATACCTTATATTGATAGTATTATTTCTTTCTTCGATGATGGTATCGGCGCAGGTGGAAAAGATTTTAGGCGAATGGCGTACTGTCGATGACGTGACGGGCGAGACAAAAGGCATCGTCGAATTTTATCAAGGCGAAAACGGACTTTATTATGGTAAGATTCTGAAAGTCTTCTGGAAAGGGCAGGAACTGAAAGATACCGGATTCGAAAATATGGTCGTCATCAAAGATATGGAAGAGCATGACGGAATGCTGAAGAACGGAATCATCTACGAGCCTGAAGGAAAGAAAAATTATTACGGAAAAATCTATTACAACAAAGAAGACAACACCATAACATTGCGAGGTTCTCTCGACAAACGCGGCTGGATAGGAAGGTCACAGACGTGGGTACGATAGAAAATAAAATTGGAGCTTAAAGCCCCAATTTTATTTTTAACGTCTCAATCATATCGACCGACATCTTGTCTAAGTCGTATTTTGGATTCCAGCCCCATTCGTTGCGTGCGCAGCTGTCGTCTAAGCTGTTAGGCCATGAGTTGGCGATAGCCTGCTTGATAGGTTCTGGCTTGTATTCCATCTCGAAAGTAGGAATATATTTCTTTATTGTGTTATAAAGTATCTCTGGGTCGAAACTCATCGCTGTAACGTTGAATGAGTTGCGGTGGATGAGTTTGCTTGGGTCGGCTTCCATGATGTCGACCATGGCGTCTAATGCGTCAGGCATGTACATCATATCCATGAAAGTTCCTTTCTCCAATGGACAGATAAATTTCTCGCCTTTCACTGCTGAGTAATAAATCTCCACTGCGTAGTCTGTAGTGCCGCCGCCAGGTAAGGTGAGGTTTGAAATCAAGCCTGGGAAACGGACGGAACGTGTGTCGACGCCGAAACGTGTGAAGTAGTAGTCGCTCAACAACTCGCCTGTGACTTTAGTGACGCCGTATATTGTGTTAGGACGTTGGATAGTATCCTGTGGTGTCATGTCTTTTGGAGTGTTAGGACCGAAAGCACCTATTGAAGAAGGTGTGAACACTGCGCAACCGAATACGCGTGCCACTTCCAAGCAGTTTACCAAGCTGCCGATACCGACGTTCCAACCTAACATCGGGTTCAACTCAGCTGTAGCTGAAAGGATAGCTGCGAGGTTGTAGATGGTGTCGATGTTATATCTTCTAACTACCTCGATGATCTGCATCATATTGGTAGAGTCGATTCTTTCGAAAGGACCGTTTTCGGCTATCTCGCCTGTGAGTTGACGTAAGTCGCTGGCAACGACGTTTTCATTGCCGTATATGCCGCGAAGTTTCTTTACCAACTCTGTTCCGATTTGTCCGCCGGAACCAATGATTAATATCTTTTTCATGACTAAGAAAAATAAAAGGCAGGAATACTAAAATTCCCACCTTATGTTAATTTATTTTATAACTCCTAATTCTTGACCTATTTTTACGAAAGCTCCTATGCACTTGTCGAGATGTTCTTTTTCGTGTGCTGCTGAGATTTGTACTCTGATACGTGCTTGTCCTTTAGGAACGACAGGGTAGTAGAAACCTGTTACGAAGATGCCTTCATCTTGCATACGTGCTGCGAACTTTTGTGAGAGAGGAGCATCATACAACATGACGGCGCAGATTGCTGACTCTGATGGTTTGCAGTCGAAGCCTTTTGCCAACATTTCCTTGATGAAGTAATCAGTGTTGGCGTGTAATTTATCTTGAAGTTCGTTAGTCTCGCTCATCATCTCGAACATACGGATGCCTGCTGCTACTAAACCAGGTGCCATTGAGTTAGAGAAGAGATAAGGACGAGAGCGTTGACGTAACATATCAATGATTTCTTTCTTACCTGTGGTGAATCCGCCCATAGCGCCGCCGAATGCCTTGCCGAGAGTGCCTGTTATGATTTCAATCTCGCCTTTTAAGTTGAAACGTTCTGTCACGCCTCGACCTGTTGTGCCGACGACACCTGCTGAGTGACTTTCGTCGACCATGACCATAGCGTCATATTTCTGTGCGAGTTCATAAATCTTATCGAGAGGGCATACGTTGCCGTCCATTGAGAATACGCCATCGGTGACGATGAGTTTGAAGCGGCAGTCTTTAGCAGCTTGAAGTTGAGCTTCAAGGTCAGCCATGTCGGCGTTAGCGTAACGGAAACGTTGTGCCTTGCAGAGACGAACGCCATCGATGATAGAAGCGTGGTTCAAAGCGGCGGAGATGATAGCGTCTTCTGGTCCTAACAATGGTTCGAAGAC
>JAZUST010000028.1:0-37641 GCA_045606865.1 Bacteroidales bacterium | reverse complement strand
GCCGAGATGCATAACTTTGAGGTTTTGACTGCAAAGTTACCATCAACAATTTCAAATCAAAAAATCAAAGAACGCTTGTAATTAATTTATATTTAACAATTTAACTACTACTTGGCGAATTTTATCGCATCAGTAGTAATTGTAAATTATGAATTAAAAAAGACGCCACAGGGTGACGTCTCCACATTAATTCTCAATTTCTCAGATTCTCAGATTTAAACCCAAAGTATCCCAACGCTAACGCTCCGAGAATCAAGAGTCCGCTGCCGAGAGGTGCTTCTTGTTCAACACATGAATAATCATCGATATACCCATGTGAACCAGGAAGCAATGGCATATTCAAGCCCCAGTCGTTCTCAATATCTCTATATTCCGAATATGATGATGTAAAGAATCCGTCACTTTGTGCAAACGAGTTACAGCAACTTAATATTATTATGCTTGATATTATCATTAATTTCTTTTTCATAACACAACGATTTTTTGAGTTCTTACTTCTTTTTCATTCACGCAACGTACGATATAAGCTGCATTATTCAATTTACCGATATTGATTGAACCATTATGATATTCTTCTGTCATAACAACTCTTCCCATCATGTCGATGATTTGAATTATTCCTTCAGCATTGATAATAAGTTCTTCTCCAGAAACGTATGCAAAATGACTGTTGTCTGTTGTCTGTTGACTGTTGTCCATCTTAATGATGAAACGGTCGTTATTGTCATTTGAATTTGCAATAAAGCTATATTCATTTTCCAAAAGGATATTAACTTTCTCGCCTGTCATCTTATCAAGAAGATAGAGATTTTCGTAATCGCCTTTAACATCAAAGGTCAATGTATAAGTTCCCATTTCCTTTGCGTCGAAGTAAAGAGGGATTTCTTCAGACTCGCCACGATTGAAAATACCGTAGCGTCGGTCTTCATGCTTTACATAAACATTAGCGATATTGGGATTGATATTATCCAACTTAGGGAAGCCTTCACTTTCATTCTTAACATCATTAATAATGACATTATCAAAGCCATTGGAATTTGAAGCGACAATATTGATATAATCAGATTTCTCTTTTCTTGACTTTGCAGAGTTGTCATATTCTAGAGAAGATCTTCTGTTGTATGCGTTCACCATAAAGCCCTCTCCCACTTTAATCTTACCTTCTACATTATAAATATATGCACCCGTCGTCGAGTTCAGTGTCACAAAGCCATCTTCCAACCTGCTCGGCACCATCAATTCCCAGTCGATGTCAAAACTGAAAGGATTACCGAGAAGTGAAAAACACGCCCATTCATTGTCAGCATCAAAGCCAATTTCAAACTCGAAATATTCCGTCTCATTATTCAAGTCGCCTTTAAATTCAGCGACATCCTGACTTTGATACGAAGCTATATAACCTACTCCTGGAGTAAATGTCTCTTCAAAATCCTCATGGTTTTTATAGTTGACCCATTGAAGTTCCTGACTTCCGTCGAACTTATATAAGTCGTAGTCACCTTCTATCGATTCGAAGCCTTCTGTTGCAGCATCCAACATTGGTGAAGAGATGAACTGCCAGCCGCTCTCAGGATTGCTCCAAGAACTCGGATTGACGATGTTCTTCTTGAAAGTAGCAGCCACGTTTTCATTACGTTGGATAATCTGTCCGCCGTCTTCAATTATCAAGGCGTCGTAATCGGTGTTGACGATTTCTCCTGTAACTATCAACATACCTTCGTCTTGAATAGTGACAGATTTACCTTCATTGATGGATAAAGAATTTACAGTCACTTCATCAGAAACAAGGACGTTACCGTCAATAACGACAGCATCTGTCTCTGTAGGCAATGTAGAATTTTCCCAGTTGGAAGCATCGTTCCATGAGCCGTTGCCGGTGAAGGTAACGGCTGGTACAGGAGTACTGAAAGCGATGACGTAAGGATTGAAAGCGTTGCCCTCAGTTCCGTTTGCGACGAATGTCAAGTTCTGTTCACAATCGAGATCGGAGACTTCATTTGTAGAATGATCGTACAACTTGAACGACAACTCACAGGTTTCATCAGAATAGATCGTCAAATCGTAGATGTACTTGTTCACCAATGGAGAGAGGCGAGGCAACGCACTGCCCCGCAATTCTTCTCCGAAGAAAACTCCTATTTCCAACATTTCATCTTGCAGTTCAACATCGTCGATATATACCGACGCTGTCACATTCATATTGAACTCAAAAGCATGAGGATTCACCTGCCAATGTTTCTCGACGCAATATGCGAACTTCGCGATCAAGATGATTCCTAATGTCACAAAAAATTTCTTCATTATTTAACTATTAATTTATTATACATTATTGTTTTTTCTTCAATAGTCTTGATGATATACACTCCAGGCTCTCTGACACCTTCTATCTTATTGACATTGAAATAAGATTTCACGACGATTCCAAGAGAATTTATCACCTCGACCTTTTCATAATTTTTGTTAAGATATACGGTTTCTCTCACATTAACCGGATTCGGATATATATTGTCAGTTATCTCGATCTCATCATCTTCAACGCAGACCGTAGCATAATTAATAATGTATGGGTTATTAATGTCGCCTATCGTTGCGTCGACGTTGAAAGTCATAATCTCTGTTGTTTCAAGATGTTCAACGTCAAGAAGCGCGTCATATAACTTGAATGTGAGTTCTTCGTCACCTTCTCCGTAAATTGTGAGGAAGAAGACATATCTGTCTGCCATTTCCTTATATACGGCCTTGGCACTTCCCCTGCATTCGCCATTGGCAAATACACCTATTTCTAAATCGCCCGACATCAGTTCCGTTCCGTCTATGGCGACGACAGCGGTAACATTCATGTTGTTCGGATATTTGTTGACATCGGCTTTCCAGTGGTTGCCGTCAGTCGTGACATTATTCACCTTATTCTTTCTTATGTATGATTTAAAATATGTCAAGGTCTTTTCTACAGTGTCGTTGTTCATGTACATATAACCTTGTCCTGGTTCCAATGACAACAACGAACCGTCCCAGCCGTAGCCTTCATAATAAGTGGCGTAGCCTGTCTGTGACTTGAAGTAGTCGCCGTCTTTTGGAGTGAAATCCTTGAGGCTTCTTGTCAAAGTCTGCGTCTTGTCAATAGGATAGCTTATCCAGTTCCACCCCGGCTTCAAGGTCATTGAAGTCTGCGACACATTGCTTATCACACCTTCCATCATCAGATAGTGTTCCGTCGACATGTCAATCATATACATATTTTTGTTATCGACTTCGGTGAGACTTCCATCCCAAGTGTCGTAGCCGTCATAATATGTAACGAATTGTGTCTGTGACTTGATGACGACGCCGTTCGTATCAAGACCGTCGGTGAGTTTCTCGAAACCGCTCTCACGACGTACATCGATGTATGTAGAATACCAGTTCCATCCTTTTTGGAGCATGGCGTAATGTGCATCGGCAGGACCGAATACCGCGGTAAGATTTCTGTCGCATTTGATCTCGAAACTGAATTCAACTTCAGTAGATGCGATGGTGTCGCTTTCCAACCAATAGAGGAATACGTAACCTTTGTTTTCGTCAGCAACGACATTCACAACTTCGTTATGCTCATAAATGCCTGCACCGCTAACAGTTCCCATCAGACTGTCTTGAACAGCAAGGGTTACGTCATATTGATATATCGCGAACTGAGCTATGAAGGTGGTATCTTGTGTGAGATGTACGGTCTTAGGATTGTCGTTTGTGAAGTCGTTCCATTGTACGAAATGGTAACCTTCTGTTGGAATGCTTTCAATCTCTATATCGCTACCTTCTACATAAATTCCAGAACCGGTGACATCGCCTTTTTCGTCAGTGCTGTATGCAAGAAGCTCGTAATAATTCAATGAATCCAATGTGAAGAGATATTCAGGTTCGAGAGTCTTCGTCTCGTTATTGCCGGCGGAGTCTGTCGCCATGACGAGATATTCCGAGTTCTGCAGACTCTCCAATTTCATTGTGAACGAATCTTCAAAGATGCGAGTCTTGAGGACCCTCCATTCTGAATCGGTTGAATCGTTGAGATGATATAAGGTATGATACCACACGCCAGAGCGATTATCTTCCGAATTGAAAATGAATTTCAGACTGTCGGCGAAAGGAATCACATCTTCAATATGTGAAGAAGGATCTACCGCATCGACAATATTGGTCCATGTTGGTGTTATGATAGCGTCTTCAAGGTCGAATACTATGCAAGCTCGGTTACTTACTTCTGTACCGTCGTCGAAATAATCTTTAAGTCTGACGCTATAGTTCAAGGTACCAACGCCGTCACCGTAGTAGTTCACAGGCAATGCGCCCTGGTCGGGGTCTGTTGTAGGTTCCATCGTCATCGGGTCTAATGAAGATATAGTCCATTTGATGATACCCGTCTCAGCATCATATTCCTGCTCTATCTGAGCGATTACGTTAATCTCCGGACGTAAGTCTAATGTATATACGAAGTTCTGTTCGCCGTTGAGGTGTAATATCTTCTCGCCTATCGTCACGCCGTGAGCCGAGAACGAAGCGAGGTCGAAGCGGTTAGCGTCTAAGGTATCCGTCACCACAATGGTATGAGCCGCAGCGTTAGCAAGAGTAGTATCGTTTTCAAATTCTATCTCATAGTTAATCTTCTGAATATCCTGACGCATGAACTTACTTCCAGATTCAGCGGTATAACCGTAGATGTCGTTAGGGTCAAATGAATTAACTGGAGTTGAAGCGCCGCCGACAGGATCTCCAGGAAGGCACTCTGGTTTCTTCTCTGTAAAAGCTGCCTGACATCCTTCTTTAACTGATTTCAATGTCAGAACATTAATCAGAGAAGAAATACCACCTACAAAATCTGCCACGGTTTGTAATTTTTTAGTTGGCGAATATACCTTAAAACAAGAAGCCGCATAACCAACTATCGAATTTATAGTTCTTGTCTTACTAATAAAATCAGAAAAACTACCGTTCCCATCACATAATACACTTTGAGTTGACAAATTTATCTCACTAATAATATTACACCAACAATTTAATATGCTAACAACAACGGAAGCAGGCATTGCTTTTAAAGCAGGTATATTACTCATAAAAAGATCAGCAACGTCTAATGCAGTACATGCAATATCCAAACCACATGATAATTTATCTGCTACACAACAATAACCGCCACTCCATGTATTTGCAGTATTTGATGTCCATGGATTAATTTTTTCATTTGGCGAAGTCATAAATACCTCGACATGTTCAGAGCAATAAACCTCAACTTGTATTTGTTTTGTTTCATTAGGAGCAAAATTAGTTATAAAATAATTGCTCTTAACAACAATCGGTTGTCCTGTCTCTTCATCAACTGAACTTAATGTAAAGAAATAATGATTATCTGCAACTTCATCCGCCCAATTTCTATACAGTTGTATTTCTTCAGGTGTCAACGAACTTAAATCCATATCTGAAATTATGGATTTTAAATCCAAGCCATCAATATCAATACGAGAAATACCATCTTCATTAGGTGTGGACAGATACAGATACAAAGGTATAGCATACGCCGACATATTACCTTTGTTTGTTATTTTGTAAGTATATGTGTTTGCGGTACCTTTTAAAAATGAAGTTGCATAGTCCACCTCGGTTTCCAATTCTATTTCAACAGGTTCTTCTACTGTCAAAAAGTTATTAACTTCGATTGTCTCGTCATAGAAGTCTGTAACAAGATCATATTCACCAAGTGCTTTATTAAAGAAATCAAATGACAAAGTAGTGGTGGTATTTTTCTCATGACCTATGTAAATGCTTCTTATTGTGTCACTATTGGAATTAACCAAGTAGGCATCTATCAGACTGTTAAATCCGTTTCCTTGTACGGTTATCGTAGAAACGCCTCCATTACCTACATTCTTGACATCCCAAACGAGAATCGCATATTTATGAATGAATTGATATGTCAATGTTATATTTTCGGAGCTTCCGTTGGCATCATGAACTGCCAAGTAATAATATCCGTCTTCCCAAGCATAACATCCGCCATATTTTATTGACTCAGGACCTGACGCATTAAACACTTCTTCACCAGACGGTGAGAACAACTGCAAGCTACAGGCTTTATCTGTTTTAAATGACAACGAATCACCAACTTGTACCATTAGTTTAAACCATTTTATATCATTAGAATCTGGTTTTGGAAATGCTATCGTTGTATTCGGTTCTATAAGTTCAGCGTCAATGTCTTCTCTAACTTTATCATCAATATAATAATCCTTAGTTTCTAAAAGACGCTGGTCTACACTCCAGAATCTAAAATTAATTTGGTTCTTCGCATTGATATATGGTTCTCCATCATTAGCCACGAAATGAAAGCAATTGCTTCTTATCTCTTGCGGATCAACATTAAGCAAAGAAATTATAGACAAAGAATCAAGTGACGGATTTAACTCTGTTAATATTCTACTATCGTGTTCTTCATTAACCCAATATTCCCATCTGTCAATTTTTTTAACAATAGAATCCTGATATTGTATCGGCAACTTCGCAAACATATAACTCTGAGGCGACGAAAACTTATTGCCTTCAAGCATTATGTTAAGAGCATGAACTCCATAATTCAAATTCTCTACATCTAATATAAAAATATTGTTGCTTAATGTTCCTGTTTCTACACTCTCATCATCTTGATCAAACCAGAGATGATATGACAATTCATCTCCCATATCAACAATATTATCTCCGATGTCAGATAATTTCACGAACATATAACTCTGCGGAGACGAATACATCTCTCCTTCGAGAATAATGTTTAACGTATGAATGCCATCTGCCAGTTCCAATACGTCAAGCATGAATATTCCATTTCCCAAAGAAGATGTCTTTTTGTTCTCATCATCCTGATCGAACCAGTAATGACAATACAAGTCGTTGCCCATTTCGGGAAGTTCCTGTAATAATGCCGACATCTTCACGAACATATAACTCTGCGGAGAGCTCCATACATTTGAAGTATCCATTATATGATAATTCAATGAATGAATGCCATCGGTCAGATGCCTTACATCCAAGTCAGCTTGAAATATGTTGCCGCTAAAATTTACAGTATAAATATTCTCATCAGTATTATCGAACCAATACTGATAAGTATAGGTATTCTGTGCGTTGAAACGATAACAACATAACAAGCATATGATAAAAAATATGCATCGTTTCATTGTCGTATTATGAGATTATTCAGAAACAACTTCTATTTCAACGCTCAGTTTATTGTCAACGGTAGCCTTGCTTGCCACATTACATTTTTTGACAACCATATAATTAGGTTTAGTGTTATAAGGATACATACCACCATAGATACCCACTTCAGTACCATCATCACCCAAGAATGAAGTAGCGATTTCTTCTTTTAATGTATAATCACCTATCGATGATATTCCATTTAAAGAATTAAATATTGTCGAATAATCATCAACTTCAAGATTAGTATCATTAAATATAGTCATAGACTCTATCAAACTATTTCCTCCATTTTTTATAGTGATACAATTCTTTAATAATGATGTAGATGAAATTATCGCAAATTGATTACCACCCATGCAGTTAGAAACATAACCATCATCATTAATAATGATACTATTATATGCATACAAGGATTCGTAGATAGGATTTCCACAATGTGGATAATTTAATTCTACAATAGAATTATAAAGTAAGATTGTTGCTTGTTCAGATATATTTCTGACAATTGAATTAATATATGAAAAACTAGACAAAGACACACCACTGCCTAAAGAAGTACCCACATAACAATTTATAAAAATTGCATCATCAATAATAGATGTTGAATTCTTGTGACTAATGTTACTGATATAACATTTTATGAAGCATGGTCTGTATACGTTTTGGCAATATATATTTGCAAAACGCATTCCTTCTATTGTAAGATTAAATAATGAATCAGATGGTACATTTATGTATATAGATTCATCAGTATATGTTCTACTAATATTTGTAATCGTATCATTTTCACAACCAGCACCTCTTAATGTAATAGGTTTTGTAATTGTACAACCATTAAAATTTCCTGATGATAGAGTGATGATGTCTCCTGCCACTGCAGCTGAGTGAGCATTGGCAAGAGCATTAGCTCCATAAAACATTGTTATTTCTTCATTATGGTTAAGTGTTGCGATTTGTGTTTGAGCGAAAGAAGTTATAGCCAATATAATTATTATCGCTAAAAATAAAGATTTTTTCATTGTTTATCTTGCCGGTTTTAACCTGTTGGCACTTCAGGGATTAATTTAATTTGTTAATTATATAAGATGATTATACATGTTTAAGGTCTTGTTAATATAGGTATGTCGGAATTTGTGCATTACTTTTGCTCTCTCTCTTTTCATATACCCAAATTATATCGCCTCGCTTAGAACCGCTAACACTTTCAAAAGAGGCACTTCCTGCAATAGATCCTGATTGTTGACCACTTGCCTCTGGGGAATATACAGTGGGATATTCCACATCACCTGAAAATTCGTTTATCTTGCTGTAATCTTCAGAGAAGTATAAATATTCATACTCAATTTTATATACCTCTCTCTGATAAGTGCTATAGCTGCGGTTTGTAGCTTGATAAATCAGCATTCCGTTTCTTTTTCCTTTGTAACGATAAACGCCATAATCTTCATCTCTGTATTCAGGCATTACTGTAAACATATTAGATTGTTTCGGTTTATATCCATCTTTATCAGAGAAAAAACATTTGTTTTTGTTGCTCGTAAATGTAATGTAATATTCTCCACTAGATTTCTGTTTAACTTCAGTGTTACGATTTACGGAATAAACTCGTTCATAACGATAAGTCTGTGCCATGCATGATATAGATGACACAATGAATACTGCAATGATTAATAACTTTCTCATAATATAATTTTTTAATGTTAATATTCCAAATAACCTTTTCCGTAACATGTCATGCATGTTTGTTGAATATGAGTGTGTGGTGACATTGACCTATTACATTTAGAACACCACTCATATCTCCCTGTGCCTGTATAATCTGGAGAATATTCTATTCTTTCAAGTCCTTTACCAGTTCCATTACATGACGGACACGTTCTTTTTGTTTTACCACTGTTTGTTGAATTGTCAGTGGTTCCAAATGTAGTTGTCGGTGGTATGATGTTAATTTGATATTGGTTGGATTGGTTTGCATTTGAACACCTATTGCTAGCTAAAAATCCAGATGGTGCAGTCTTTTTTTCATAAATATAAGTTCTGCCATTGTCTAATCTGACATGTAGTTTTGAATAATCTTTCGTAAAATACCAATGACCTTCACCGAAGAAAGAATTTCCATAATAATCTATTACATTGGCATTTTCTCCATTATATTCCCTATAATTCTTCTCAACTATAAAGCCATCCTTATCAGATTCATAGCAAACATTTTTACCAAATGCTACAAACATCTTGTCAGAGACATCAGATTTACGCACTCCATTTTCTTCCACTGCAATACGTTGGTAGAAAATCTGTGCATTGACATAACAAGACAATAGTAACAGAAATGATATGAGTATATATTTTTTCATAGTGTGTAGTTTTTATCATACTAATTAATACAAGATTGTCCTTCAGACAATAAAAAAAGTGCGAGCCAAACTTACTTGTTGTTCGAAGGTATCGCCAAACACCCATAACCACACAAATAAGAAAGCCCGCACAAACGTGCGAAGCCTTACCTAATTGCCACCGTGGTTATTCTATTCAATTTGGCGATTTTTCGAACATCACAAGCAATAAGTAAAAACTTACTTCAATATGTCCACTTCAAATTTCTACATAATTACATTATATTTTACTTTTCTATCAATTTGCAAATGTAGTCTTTTTTACGAAACAACAGCAAACAAAAAAATAATAATTTAAAATTTGTTAACATAACATACTGGCACGAATGTGCGGGGTTTTTTATTATTAGGAACGGATAACAACATCTTTACGATAGAATACTGCCATTAAATCCAATCTATATTCCTAATAATATCACTTTCCATACTTTCGTAAATTTTAGTAAAAAACATTTTATGTTCTTCACGCAAAATTACATCATTCAACATAGTTTTGTCAAGTATTTCCATCAACAAAATTCCGATTTTTATTCATAATTTTACAATTATTAATGAAAGTATGAATCTTTTGCTAATTATTTTTAAGGAGTCCCCTTAATTCTTGTCAGAGTTATTGCATAAACAAGTCATCAAGTAGCACTTCACTATGTATATTTCCGCTGTACATATTTTTCTTTATGCCGTATGTCGTAACAAATGTATGGTGTAACGCTTTACGCGTTTTGGTTGCGGAACGGAAAATCTCGGCGCGTTCACGTAAACGTTCATCATATTGTTTCGTAATCTCGAACTCGCCCTGAGAGAATTTCATCTCACAAAGATTAATTGTCTGATCTCTTCGGTCAATCAGCAAGTCTATCTGCGCCCCGTCGCCTTTCCAACCGCAAATATCACTTTGCAAACCACTTATCCCTAACTTTTGCTTAATCTGACGGATATGATGCAGACATAGTTGCTCAAAGGAGTATCCGCTCCATGCTCTGCGAGAAGGAGAGTCGATCATATTTTGCCAATGGTTTTCATCTTGTCCTCTATATCCTTTAACGTAACGCAAATGAAATAATGTAAACAAGTCTGTCAGCTGATAAATCGTTCCTCGTTCAGTCTTACCAAATGCCGTATATTGACGGATAAAATCACAATCACAGAGATTACGTAATGCCTTTGTCAAAGCTCCACCATCGTTAATTTTAGTGGCAGCCATTATTTCATTACGTGTCAATCCGGATGCCTTGTTTGCCAATGTTTCAATAATCTGCCTGTGCATCGTAGCTTCATTAAAAAGCGAACGGAATAAGAAATTGTATTCGTGCGAGAGCGGAGCATTTTGCACAAAGAATAGGTTGTCAACATTTTGCGTGAGACTTTTGTCACGTTCAAGCATTTGCAGATAAAGAGGTGTGCCGCCGAGTATCATATAACACTCCGCAATTTGATATCTGTTCCAATTAATGCCTCGCGAAATTAGATATTGTTCAGTCTCATATAAAGAAAACGGAGCAAGATATATGCTTCGGGTAGTTCTATTGTATAAACCGCCTTTGTCGGAAAGCACATTCTCTCTCATCCATGTAGTCGCACTACCACATACAATGAGTTTCAAGCGGTTGTTAGTGGTTCCCCATGAGTTCCAGAAATATTCAAAAGCTTTTATAAAACGGCTCTTCTGTGTATCCATCCATGGCAATTCATCAAGAAAGACGACAATAGGTTCGTCTCCTTCAATAGCTTCAAGATATTCACGCAGCTGAGCAAACGCGTCAAACCAATCTTTTGCTGCTTTCCATCTACGTCCAGAATAATGCTCCAATTGACGGTTAAACTCACCGAGTTGCTCTTTCTTCGTTCCTTGATATATTCCCGTAAAATAAAAACTAAACGTATCATTAAAATACTGTCTTATCAAATAGGTCTTTCCAACACGACGTCTTCCATAAATGGCGATGAATTCCGGAGATTTTGACTCTATGCGCTGACGCAGAATTTCCTGCTCAACCTTTCTACCTATTATGATGTCACCCATATTGCTAACATTTTATTTAATGCAAAGGTAAACAAAATATTCAGATTCTTTATCGGTAACTCGATTTTTTTTGATGTTAGCGATAAAGAATCCGATATTAATTATGGATGTCTTACTCATAACATCATAAATTCTGGTAAAAATCTCTCTCACAAAACTACAACAATCCCTTTCCTTTTGTCAAGGCTTTTTTCAAAGAAAATTACGTTTTTAACAATTTTTAACGTGAATGTTAATGGAATTAATAAAGAAATGTTAAAGTTCCAAAAATCTAAAAGACGCACCAATTACATCGTGTTTATTTTCATCGGTGCAATGTGGTACGTCTCTATATTAATTCTCAGATTTTCAAATTCTCAGATTCTCAGATTTATTTCCTAAGTTGCTGTTGTTGCTGTTTCTGCATCTCTTCCAAGCGTTTCTGGAAGTTAGATTTCTTCACAGGTTTTTTCTTAGCTTGCTCAATCTGTCTGCGTAGTCTGTCTTCGTTGATGGAAATCTTGAAGATATACATCTGTAAGAATGAGAACAAGTTAACCAAGAGATAATAATAACTTAAACCAGCCGAGTAACTATTGAATACACCTAAGAATATTATAGGCATGAGATATAACATAAGTGTCATTCCCGGCATTGCCTGATCACCTTGAGCTTGTTTCATTTGCTTATTATTAATATAGGTGTAAAGCAATGTCGACGCTGTCATCAATAATGTGAACAAACTTACGTGGTCGCCGTAGAATGGGATGTTGAACGGAAGATCCAAGATGCTGTCGTATGTCGACAAGTCGTCAGCCCATAAAAATGGTTGTTGACGTAACTCGATACTTGAAGGGAAGAAACGGAAGATTGCAATCAAGATTGGGAATTGCAATAACATTGGCAAACAACCTGATGTAGGGCTTGCTCCTGCTTTTTTGTAAAGATCCATGATTGCTTGTTGTTTCTTCATGGCGTCATCAGGTTTCGGATATTTGGCATTGATAGCGTCGATTTCTGGTTTCAATACGCGCATCTTTGCTGATGACATATAAGATTTGAAAGCGATAGGCATCAAACAGATCTTGATGATAAGAGTCAAGATCAAGATAACTACGCCGTAACTCCATCCGTATTGACCTAACCAATCGAAGACAGGAATAACGATAAGTCTGTTAATCCAAGCAACTAATTTGCCGCCGAGAGGAATTTGTTTTTCAAGATTTATGTCATATTGTTTCAATTCTTTAAAGTCGTTTGGTCCGAAATAATATGACATAGCGATAGTATTGTCTTCGTTCAATCCGTCGAAAGGAATATCGATGATTGCGCTCATTGACTTCTGATAACGTGAGTTTGAAGGTCTTGTCTTAGTGTGCATCTCAACGAAAGCGTCATCAAAACTGTCTTTGGAGACGAGAGCATAGCTAAAGAACTTCTGTTTGAACGATATCCATTTCACGCCTGAACTCAATTCTTCTTCTGCTTCAACCGCTTCTGTTTGAGAAAGTGTTTCTACGTCATTGTTAGAGTACATATAATATATTGTCTCAACATTGAAACGGTCGTTAGCTTTTTCTTGTTTAAGTACGTCGACAGCCCAATCCATTGTCATGAAACGAGTGTTGCCAGGAATGATACCCTTAAGATTATTAGTGACAATGTCGAAACCGACCATATATTGGTCTTTGTACATAGTATAACGGAATTCCAGATATTTATCCATACTTTGGTTGCCTTCTGCGTCGGAGGTGTATGCACGTAATGACACCACTAAAGAATCTCTTCCATCTAGATTGATATTATCCTCACCGGTATAAGGACTGCCATTGAGATATGGTTCAAAATAAAGGTCGTATGAGTTAAGACCTTTTCCATCGGCGATGAATTCGAGGTTGAATCTTGATGTTTCTTCGTCAAAACCAATCAATGGAAGCGAGTCGTATGTTTTATAATCTTTGAGTTCTATTGTTTCTACATAAGCACCTCTTGAAGAAAGATTCATTTTGAGCACTTCATTTTCAAGGGTGAATGTCTTATCTTCCCCTTGTGATGCCTTTGCGAAAGAACCGTATTGATTGTAACGACTTGCGAAAGTTTCATCTTGTACTTTTGTTTCTTTTTGGTTGCTCATCATAGCATTAGCTTCTGCCATGCTGATAGAATCTCTAACGTAGCGTTCTCTGTTTACTCTGTTGATAGAATCTTGAATGTGACGTTGTTGTGCTAGTTCTTCTTTAGATGGTGTCATCCATACTGACCATCCAATCAATACACCTAAGATGAGGATGATACCAATAAGAGAATTTTTATCCATGCTGTTTCTTTTTAATTTTTAAAGGTGCAAAAATAATATAAACATGATATTTCATACTATTTTTACACCTAATTTATAATGATAAAATTTAGTGTTTAGTTGAATTATTTCGTATTCTTATTATGATATTCGAGCATTGCTTTTACGAAACCTACGAACATAGGATGAGGTCTTGCCACGGTGCTCTTATATTCAGGGTGATATTGTGAAGCAACATACCAAGGATGGTTTTCTACCTCAACAACTTCAACCAAGTTAGTATCAGGGTTAACACCTGTTATCTTCATACCATGTTTCTTGAATTCCTCAATATATTCGTTATTGAATTCGTAACGATGACGGTGACGTTCTGAAATCATCGTCTCGCCGTATGCTTTATATAGATTAGAGTCTTTTTCTACTTTACAAGGATAAGCTCCGAGACGCATTGTTCCGCCCATATTGACGATATTCTTTTGTTCTGCCATGATGTCGATTACAGGATGTTTTGTATCTGGACTCATTTCGCGGGAATGAGCGTCGGCATAACCAAGGACGTTTCTAGCGAATTCGACTACAGCGCATTGCATACCGAGACAGATACCCATGAATGGAACGTTGTTAATACGTGCATATTCCACTGCGTTGATTTTACCTTCTATGCCTCTGCTGCCGAAACCTGGAGCGACCAAAACGCCATCAACGCCTGCGAGTATATCCTTAGCGTTTTCTCTTGTAATCTCTTCACTATGTATGCTCTTAATATGAACCTTTGTCTCATTAGCCACACCGCCATGAATCAAAGCCTCGCGGATTGACTTGTAAGCGTCTTTCAACTCAACATACTTACCAACCAAAGCTACTGTGATTTCATGTTTTGGATTATGGAGGTGATGTAAGAACTCTTTCCAGTTTTCGATATCCACTTTTTCTGATATTGGAGAATTGGTCTTTCTGAGGACTTCCTTGTCGAGACCTTCTTCCATCATCAATATTGGCACGTCGTAGATGGAATCTGCATCGATACATTCGATGACTGAAGTCTTTTCTACGTTACAGAATAAAGCTATCTTCGATTTTATTGATTGTGACAAATGCTTTTCGCATCTGCACACGATGATGTCTGGCTGAACACCTTGTTCTTGTAACATCTTGACAGAATGCTGAGTTGGTTTTGTCTTGAGCTCTTGTGCTGCCGAGAGGTAAGGAACCAATGTAAGATGGATTACGACCGAGTCTTGACCCATCTCCCATCTCATTTGACGGATTGCTTCCACGAAAGGCAACGACTCGATGTCGCCAACTGTGCCTCCTATTTCAGTGATAACGAAATCATATTTTCCTGTATGTCCTAGAAGTTGAACGCATCTCTTGATTTCATCGGTAATATGAGGGACAACCTGTACTGTGGAACCGAGATACTCTCCTTTTCTTTCCTTATTGATTACACTTTGATAGATACGACCTGTTGTCACATTATTTGCTTGTGATGTCGGCGTATTTGAAAAACGTTCGTAGTGACCTAAATCGAGGTCGGTTTCTGCTCCATCTTCCGTAACGAAACATTCACCATGTTCGTATGGATTCAATGTGCCTGGATCAATATTGATGTATGGATCCAATTTTTGGATTGTTACAGAAAAACCTCTACCTTGTAACAACTTTGCCAAGGATGAAGAAATAATACCTTTACCTAAGGATGACGTTACGCCTCCGGTCACGAAAATGTATTTTGTCTTTTTCATCTAGAAAAGATTTTTATAAATAAATGCTAAAACTGACGTATGCTATACGCCATACTACGGGTGGCAAAATTACGAAACTTTATTGAGAAAAGAAAGTGTTTTTATTTTTTTTTAACCACTAATTGTAAACTATCAACTAAATTTTACTTCTTTTTATTAAATATGATGTAAGCACCTGATCGTACGCTTTATTGATGTCGGCTTCAACGTAATCGATTTGATATTGATAGCAATGACGCAAGAGTTCTTCTTTCTTTGCTGTCATTATCTCTTCGTATCTTTCCTTAATCTCGACAGGATTGAGTTTCAACGTCTCGCCTGTCTCAAGGTCAACGAAGCGATGAGGGCGGTTTTCAAATTCAAGTTTTTGTTCATGAAGTGAATCGAACACATGAAACAGAATCACTTCATGTTTGTTGTATCGAAGATGTTTCAGAGCGGCGAACAGTTCCTTATATGAGTCGAGGTTGTCGAGCATATCGCTGAATATTATCACCAAACTTCTCTTATGCGTCATCTCCGCGATTTTATGGAGGCATTGAACCGTGTTTGTCGTCGTCTTCACATTTTTCTCGTAAGGAAGCATCAGTTTGTCGAGTTCGCTGTAAATCATATTGGAATGAACTCTCGACAGTTTTGCCGGAGTATGCAGCGTAACGTCCTCGTCGAAAGTTGATAGACCGACGGCATCGCGCTGACGTCTCATCATCTCGATGAGAGACGCACTGCTGTAAACGGAAAACCATAGTTTGTTAAGATGTTCGAAGTCGAGTTTGTTTTGTATGGGAAAATACATGCTCGAACTTTTATCTATAACGATTTGGCATCGGAGGTTGGTTTCTTCTTCGTAGCGTTTCACGAAGAGTTTTTCGGTTCTTGCGTAAAGTTTCCAGTCTATGTTTTTGGTAGGTTCTCCTGTGTTGTAGAGGCGATGTTCAGCAAATTCAACTGAGAAGCCGTGAAAAGGACTCTTATGCAGGCCGGTAATAAAACCTTCCACTATCTGACGAGCCAAAAACTCAAGACTTCCCAGTTGAGCAATATTGCTGACTTCTATTGGCATTTATTAGATTAGATAAGTTTCTTCAATTTGTCTTCGAAAACTTGTTTTGCTGCGCCACCTACGTTCTTGTCAACTATTTGACCGCCTTTGAAATAAAGAACTGTAGGAACGTTCATGATACGATATTTCATTGCCAAACCTTTGCATTCGTCGATGTCTGCTTTGAAGACTTTAGCTTTGCCGGCATATTCTTCTGATAATTGGTCCATATAAGGAGCAATCATGTTGCAAGGTCCGCACCATGCTGCGCCGAAATCTACCATAACTGGAACTTCGCTTTGTAATACTTCTACTTCGAAAGTAGCGTCTGTAATGTGATTTGCCATAATTATAATTTTTTAAAAAGTTATACAAATATTTTCTGCAAATATAATAAAAAGAGTAAAGGCAAAAGACGAAAGACAAAAGATTTTTTAGTTTATAGTTTAAGACAAGAACAACAGTCTTGTAAAAGTAGAAGGACACAATAATCCTTTCTTTATTTCCTCTCAAAAATCATAATCTTGCCGTTGTCGGAATGATATTTTAATTCATTGAAGATGTATTGCCACTCGCCGTTATTCTTTTTATTGTAGAGTTCGTTCTCAACAACGACATAATCGTAGTCGAAAGTCATTCCTGCATCTAGTTTCTCTTTGTCATAATACATCTCAGCGAATCCTTTTCTATTCATCAAGATGAACGGAGTGTTCTGAGGATATGCCCATAGAGTCAATATCTTAGCATCTTTAGAAATGCCTATAGAATCAAGAAAGTGCTCCGAACCTTGATAGTTCTTAATGGTTCTTACTGCCGTTGGTCCCCAGTAGTTTCTTCTTCTTTGCTTCTGCATCTCCCCTACATTATCAGTCATAAGCGAAATAAAAAGTATTGCTATCAGTCCGAAGAAGACACTTCGTTTATAATTATCAATTCTTGGTAAAATATTAAGAATCAATATTAGCAATAATAATAAAGGCAGGAAATATGTGTCGATAAAATAATAATCGTGGTTACGGAATTGTCGCGCCATAGCAAGAGTGAACAGCATCTCTCCTAAAAGAGTTATCATAAACAAAATCCATAACGACAATGATTTGTAACTTTTTGATTTTATTGTTCTTATATTTTCAATTTTGGTGAATATAAAATATAACAATGCGAATGCTGTTATCAACAAGAATATATTATAATGTATCTTACCAAAGTAATGTAATTTCCAGTTGTTAAGCGCATTCGTCAATTCTTGCCAGAAGTCGTTCCAGTTTTCAGCAGGCATCAACTCGCTCAGAAACATCGTGCCGTTTTCAGCCGTAAGATGTCTGTTCCATAAATAATAGGAGAAGAAGACCATAAATGAAATTCCGACAGGAAGTATCTTGTCAATAAATGTCGTCTCTTTTCTAATGATTCTCAAAAATTCAAAGCATAATACCGCTATCCATATAACAGCAAATGACGTCCTTATCAAAACAGAAATAGTTATAAATATTGATGATAAGATAAATGTTCTTATATTTTTATCATCCAAATATCTTACATAGAAATATAATGCGATTATCGCGAATGTTAGTGCCGGTATTCCAGGAATGAATCCATTGGAATAATATGCGTAGACTGGTGATGTCATTGCGACTGCTGTGACTAACAATGATTTCAGTCCGTCTTTTGTTATCAGAAACGATAATTTGTAAAGGAAAAATAATCCTAAGAACGAGAGTGATAAAGTGCAACTTTGGAAAATCCAAGGTGATGTGCTACCTGTTATTTTCATTATGATTGCTACGACATATTCCACCAAAGGGAAATCGACGGAGGTGATTGTATTGTCGTAAGCGTATGTCCACCAATGTGGAAATTGTTTGTTGTAAATGAGTGTCTCGGGATGAAACAAATCGAAACCATTGTTGAGAAATCCTATCGCTATTGAATATCTGTCTGACTGCGACCAGGCATGTATAAAAGACGGGAATTCATTCATATAAGGAAGTTGGATAAAGATTCCTAATCCTATTATGAGTGTCAATGCTATAATCCAAAAATGTTTCTCTAAGTCTTCGAATTTCATAATGTAACATTAATAACCGTATTTTTCTTTCCACTTCATCCTTAACGAATTCTGCATCTCTCTTTCACGAGGGTTGTTCTGAGGCGTGTAGAATCGTGTTCCAGAAATCTCTTGAGGAAGAAACTCTTGCTCAACAAAATTGCCTTCATAATCATGAGCGTATTTATATCCATCGCTGTACCCTATGTCTTTCATAAGTTTAGTAGGTGCATTACGCAGATGCATTGGCACGCTGAGGTTTCCTGTTTTACGTACAATTTCCTGAGCATTGTTGATCGCCATATAAGAAGCATTGCTTTTCGGTGAAGTCGCTAGATAAATCGCCGTCTGAGAAAGTATTATTCTGCTTTCTGGAAAACCAATCTTATTAACAGCGTCGAAACAAGTGTTAGCAAGTAGCAATGCATTTGGATTTGCATTGCCAATATCTTCTGAAGCGAGAATCAACATTCGGCGTGCAATGAACAACGGATCCTCACCTGCCTCTATCATTCGAGCCAAATAATATACCGCCGCATTAGGGTCGGAACCTCGCAAAGATTTGATGAAAGCAGAGATGATATCATAATGCATCTCTCCCATCCTATCATATTTCAATAAGTTACTCTGAATATATTGAGTCGTTACGTCGTTTGTAATTGTTATCGTTTCAGACTCCGGATTTGCTTCGCATGTCATACTGACAACCAAATCTAGGGCATTGAGAAGTTTTCGTGCGTCTCCACCGCTGATATGCATCAATGCCTCTTTTTCTTGAAATACTATTCTCTTTCCACAGTCTTCTTCCAAAACAGGCAAAGCGTTATTGATAAGTTTATCCAAGTCATTTTTCTCTAAAGATTTCAAAACATAGACCTGACATCTGGAAAGCAACGGTGATATCACTTCAAAACTTGGGTTTTCGGTTGTTGCACCTATTAATATTACAAGACCTTTTTCCACGGCATTAAGCAGTGAATCTTGTTGCGCCTTGCTGAAACGGTGGATTTCGTCGATAAAAAGTATCGGCGTGTCGGGTGCCATACGTGCACGGTCGAACACCTCACGAACTTCTTTAACGCCGCTGTTGATGGCGCTAAGCACATAAAACTGACGCTTAACTTGTTTGGAGATAATTGAGGCAAGTGTCGTCTTTCCAACACCGGGAGGTCCCCAGAAAATCATCGATGGTATGCGACCGCTTTCTATCGCGCGACGCAAAACGGCATTCTCGCCAATAAGATGTTCCTGTCCAATATATTGATCCAACGATGTTGGACGCAAACGTTCTGCCAATGGAATCGACTGATGTTTCATAATATTATAAATCTGAGAATCTGAAAAATTGAAAATCTGAGAGTTATCATACTTTCAAATCTTTTTGCGAAATTACGAAAAAAATCGAGAGTGTAAATAGATTATAATTAATAATCTTTAAATGAAATGAACATTCGCCAATGAGTTATGTTTATGGATTAGAAACTATGATTTATGAAACCTTTTTATTTTGTGATGTTATTTATTCTTTGTCAACAGACAATAGCCAAAGGACAACAGTCGGAGGTATCTATAAGTTTTCGCACCGCTGTTAACATGATGTTTCAAAATAATCCTAGCATAAAGGCTGCCGAAAAAAATGTTGAACTTGCTAAACGTCAGTCGCAATTCATCAATGCCAGTTGGTATCCAACAATTACGATGACTGGTACTTATGTGCTGATGTCGGAAAATATTGGCGTGACGCAGGAATATGCAAAATTACTTGAACCTATAAAAGACAAATACGAGAATACATTTCTAGTTCCAGATGTAATAAATTATATTTCAAATGAATTGGGCGATTTGTCTTTCGATGTACCTATTTTAGATAATAATTTTGGTTCGATAGATTTGGAAATATTATATCCGGTATTTACCGGTGTAAAAAGAATCTATGCGCATCAATTGGCGAAAGACAATGAGATGATGTCGGAGTACGAAAAAATTGCTGTCGGCACGACAAAATATCTTGAACTCGCTGATGTATATTTCAGCTTAAGTCTTAGTGATTCAATTCTTAAAATTCTTAAAGAAACAAAGGAAATGACAAATAATCACTACAGGCAAGCATTGAAGATGGAAGAACTAGGTATGTTCGATAAGGCAGAACGACTTATAGTTAAAGTTGCATTAGATGAAAGTGACAGAAATCTTAAAAGTGCAGAAAATGAAACTGATGTCTTACGGAAAAGTTTATCTATTATCGTTGGTAAGCAGACAACAGACAATAGTCAACGATTAGAAACCTCCACTCCTTTATTCATTAATGAAAAATATCCATCCTTAATTTGGTTTAAGGATATGATGCGTAAAAACTCTTTTATTTATAAGCAATCGGAATTACATGGGGACATTTCTAAAAATACTTTAAGAATCAGTAAGTCAAATTATTTTCCGATAATATCTGTTTTCGGTAAACAGACAATAGCTTCATATCAAGTTCCTAAGAATCTGATGCCTAATACAATCGCTGGAATAAATCTGACTTGGGATATTTTTGACGGTTTGGCAAGAGAACGTAACATTCAACAGACAAAAATCGAATCTGAGATAATTGCCGAAACACAACAGAACGTTAAAAACGATTTGGAAATTGCTGTAGATGAATGGTATGCTAAGTTGGTACAATCAACAATCAATGCAAAGGATTTGCAGTCATCATTGGAATTGTCAGAAGAGGTTTATAAGATTAGAAAGAAAGCCTTTGCCGAAGGTCTCGCGACATCACAGCAAGTTTTAGATGCCTTGAATCTGTTGAATAAAACTAAGTTATTGCTGCTCACCACATATTACGAATACGATATAGCATTGGTACATCTATGTTGTTTATGCGGAATACCGGAATATTTTGAATCGTTTGTTGATAATGAACGATGAACTATGACTATGAACGATGACTATGACTATGACTATGACTATGACTATGAACTATGACTATGACTATGAACGATGAACTAGAATTTTTTTAACATAATTAAAAATGAAAATTAGTAATAAGATATTATTCGCATTGTTTGTGATTGTACTTTTGGTGATATTGACTTTGTCTGTTTTAGGAATATTCTTACTAAAGGATAAAGATATTATCCTACAAGGACAAATCGAGGCAGAAGAATATAATATTTCCGGATTGTTGCCTGGAAGAATCGAGAACATTTATGTTAAGAAAGGTCAATATGTAGAAAAAGGGGACACTTTGATTCATATTATCTCTAAAGAAGTTATTGCGGAATATGAGGCGCAGAAGTCATTGGAAAACGCGGCGACATTACAAAGTGAGAAGATAGATTCAGGTTCACGTAAAGAATTGGTTTCCATATCTAAAGAATTATGGGACGGAACAAAAGCCGATTTAAATTTGGCGAAAACCACATACGAAAGAATCACCGCTTTATATGAAGATTCAATAGTGAGTTTACAAAGAAGAGACGAAGCAGAGGCGATATACAAGTCGGCATTGGCGGCAGAACGCGCTGCATATTATCAATATAAATTGGCGATGGATGGTGCTCAAGAACAAGACAAAGCTTCTGCAAAAGAAATGGCGAAAGCTGCTCAAAGTAATGCTCAAGTCGTTAAGGCTCTCCTTAAAGATTCAAAACTCATTTCACCAATTTCGGGACAAGTTGCGACTATAGCATTGAATGAAGGTGAACTATCATCCATAGGAACTTCCCTCATAACAATAGTCGATATTGAAAATCCTTATCTCGTTTTAAATGTCAGAGAAGATTTATTAATAAATTTTAAGATGGGTAATGATATTCTGTGCAATATTCCTGCATTAGGATTGAAAGACATTCCTTTTACAATCAATTACATCTCCCCATTAGGAAGTTTCGCCACGTGGAAAGCGACGAAAGACACTGGAGGTTACGACCTAAGAACTTTTGAAATTCAAGCAGTTCCAAAATATGAAATCAATGACTTAAGACCGGGAATGTCGGTACTGATAACAATTGACAAATAACAATGAAGAAACAATGACAAAGAACAAAAGTCATAATGGATTTTTTGCAATAGTTAAGAGAGAATGTCACATCTTAACATCGCGTCCTCTTTATCTTTTCACGGCTTTGATATTGCCTTTGTTTGTTCTGTTCTTTATGAAGACAATATTCGGTAATGGTATGATTGACAATATTCCCGTCGGTATTGTTGATGAAGATAACAGCAAGATGTCGAGAGAGATAGAACGACTTTGTTCCGCGTCACCTGAGATTAAATTGACACAGAAATTTTCTAATGTTTCCGAAGCGCGCGATGCTTTATTGTCTAAGAAGATTTATGGTTATTTAATAATACCTCACGATTTTCAAGAAGACGTGTATGCAAATCGACAAACAAATCTTGTTTTATGTTATCATTATGCTTTCTTAAGTGTCGGATCTGAAGTTATGCAAGGTTTTCTCAACGCATTAAGAATCATAGCTGTTATGCCGCTACAACAAACGACTGAATTTCTAGGTATAAGCGACGAAACTCTAGAGACAATAGCGTCTCCAATAAGTATCGTGGCGCATCCACTTTATAATCCGTCTTTAAATTATACGTCATATCTCTCCTACCCTTACTTTTGGGTTCTGTTTCAAATCTTAATATTACTTAACATTGCTTATTCTTTTGGAAACGATTTCAAAACAAATGGAATCAGAGATTGTCTTTCTTTAGGTAACGGAAAGTTTCTTAATATAATTTTAGGAAAATTATTTCCATATATAATAATATTTTCTTCTATCGCCATATTTGCCAATATGATAGAGATGAATGATATTGTTTCCACGAATACTATCATTTCATTAATATTTATTAGCATTTTTTTCGTTATGGCGACGTGTTCTGTTTCGCTTCTTATCTTCTCTATATATCCCAACTTACCGATAATCATCAGTTTCGTCTCGATGTTCGGTTCGTTGGGAGCCACTTTTGCTGGCGTGACTTTCCCCGTCAAGGCGATGTATCCCATCGTTGAAAAAATCTCATTCTTCTTCCCTATCCGGCATTTCGTCGTGATAACAGACTACCTTCGCTATGAAAGTCACGCCTTTTCTTATTACTGGAAATCAATTCTAATCTTAATAAGTTTTAACATACTAATATTTATATCATTATTGTTGTTAAGGAGAAAATATTATTCATCAAAATATTAATAAATTCTCCCATAAAAATAAAGACATGTAAATAAGTGGAAAACGACATAAGACAAATGAATACTATCACTAAAATAATCTCAGATACTTTTAAATCCATCGGTAAAAACATTCCGATTTTAATTGTATTGATTTTAGGAAATGTAGGTTATGGATTTTTATATAACTTATTGTATAACACTAACGTTTATAGAAATTCTCCGATAGCAGTTGTCGATATGTCGCAGAGTGACATCAGCAGACGTTTCACAAATTATATTGATGCGACACAACAGGTTGATGTTGTTTTAAAGACTCAGAATTATTACGAGGCAAAACAAAAACTTATTGAAAATGAAATTATCGGGTTTGTTTACATTCCATCAGAATTGAAAGAAAATATAATGAAAGGCAAAAAGACCGAATGTATCATCTATGGTTCAACATTATCATTCTTAAATTATCTTAACATATCTGAATCAGTCAACTTTTCTACATTGGAGATAAATTCAGAATTATTACCAGAAATGTTAAAATCTCTTAATATGATTGACTTATTGTTTCTTGCTAACGACAAAGCAATAAGTATTATTAGCGAACCTCTTTATAATGAAAGTGAGGGTTATGGCACATATCTGATTCCGCCGGTGATGGTTATAATAATCTTCCAAACCATGATGATTGTTGTTTGTATGAATGAAATTAACTTAAGAAAATCCAGTCTACGAACAAAGGCATACAAAATCATATTTGGCAGAGCATTGGCTTATGTTTTGATTTACACTGTGTTTTCTGTATTTTTCTTAGGATTGTTACCTTTGATATTTCATTTGCCGCATCTTGGCGATTTCATAAACATTGCTGTTTTGATGATACCATATCTTTTTGCGAGCGCGTTTTTTGCAATGATATTATCCTCATTTTTTACCGACGCAGAGATGCCATTGTTTTTCATCGTTGTCATGTCTGTTCCTTTAGTATTTCTGACAGGTATTTCCTACCCTTTGGAATTGATGCCATGGCATTGGAAGATTTTCCATTATATAATTCCAGTCGCACCGGCTACTATGGCATTTGTAAAATTAGATTGTATGGGAGCGGAATTAATACACACGCGACCAGAAATGATAAATCTCTGGTCGCAATGTGTTGTTTATTTTATAATTGCCGTTATAATGAAAAAACGTTATTCTAACAATTATGCATTATGGGGACATCTATAAATTACCCGTTTGAACAAATATTGATAATAACAATTAAAACTTTTGCATGCTTTATGTTTTTTATCGGAATCTTTTCGTCTTTCTTTCAATCATATAGCTCGCTATGCTCTTTCAAGAAAAACAAAAATCTTCTCAATAAAAATTCATAAATCATTTGCAAAGTAATTTATAGAAGTCCCCTTATGAATTACCCAAACACTTTCTTAAGATTTTGCATTGCGATTTCAACGATGGCACGTGGACAAGCGAGATTCATTCTCATGCAGCAATCACCTTCTTTACCAAATATATGTCCTGCATTAAGTCCCAAGTTTGCTTCATGAACCATCTTATGATTCAACTCTTCATCGGTAAATCCGTATGCTTTGAAGTTCATCCAAATCATATAAGTAGCTTCTGATTTATGTATTCTAATCTTAGGCAATTCTTTATGAATGAAATCGACAGCATAATCGATGTTACCTTTAATATAATTGATGAGTTGCGCATGCCATTCATCGCCTTTTTCCATCGCAGTTTTAGTCGCTATTTTACCAAAAATATTTCCTAAATCAGCTTCCGTAGAATGAACGAAATCGACATATTTTTTACGCAACTCTTCGTTAGGAATTATCACTGTTGATGTTGCCATACCTGCAAGATTGAATGTCTTGCTTGCTGCATGTGCTGTGATGCTGTTTTGAGCAAATTCTTCAGATATTGAAGCATAAGGAATATGTTTGAAACCAGGCATCACGAGGTCGCAATGTATTTCGTCGGAGAAAACCAATACGTTATTTTTCATACATATTTCACCGAGACGTTGAAGTTCTTCTTTTTTCCATACTCTTCCAACTGGATTATGTGGATTTGAGAGAATCAACATCTTAGCGGTTTTGGCTTGTTTTTCCAACAAATCGAAATCCATCACGTAACCATTATCTGTATCTATTAATGGATTAAGGACGAGTTTTCTGTTGTGATTATTCACGGCAAAGAAAAACGGATGATATACTGGAGGTTGAATAATGATCTCATCGTTTTCTTTTGTCAGTCCCATTACTGCGAGATTAAAAGCGTTGACGATACCTGGAGTGAACGCCATCCATTCTTTCTTGGTTTCCCATTGATGATGGCGTTTAATCCAATTTACAATTGACTCGAAATAAGCATCTTCGCGGAATGTATAACCATAAACATCGGTCTTTGCACGTTCGATGACAGCTTCTCTGATAAAGTCGGCAGTAGGGAAATCCATATCGGCGACCCACATCGGAATCACATCTTCTTTACCAAAGACATTTTTCCTCAAATCGTATTTAACACTCTCTGTATTAGTACGGTTTATTATCTTGTCAAAATCGTAAGTCATAATTGTGCAAATAATGGAAATAAAATTAGATAACGAATTTTGTTATTTCAGTGTTAGGTTCCAATTCAAGAGGTTCGGTTCCGTATTTGAACACCATCATTTTCTTGCCGCCTTTCAAATAATATTTGTCACCAACGACCCATATTGCTGATGCTTCACGCAAACCTACCACTTTCATATTCTGGTTGACAGCGAGATATTCGTTAATACGATCTTGACGAGTCTCACCGCCGTGTTTAATCATCTTGTCAATTTCCGGATGAGGGTCTAAATAATGTGGGTTGATTTGGAACGGGATAAGATTCAATGTATTGAATGATGCGGGCTGAACAATAGGCATATCGTTTGTTGTGCACAATGTTGGGCATGCTACATTTGACCCTGCGCTCCAACCTATGTACGGTGTTCCGTTCTTGGCAACTTTTGCGATAGCCTCCATAAGACCATATCTGTGAAGTTCTGCGACAAGATGGAATGTGTTTCCGCCACCAACAACGATACAAGCGGCTTCATTCACCAGTTGAATCTTGTCTTCAACTTCGTGAACAGAAACGAAATTGGCAAGACCTAACTTCTCTTCGAATACTTTCTTAACTCTTGTTGTATAAGCATCATAGCTTTGCGGATATGGATTACCATTAATAAAAACGCCAGCGAAAGGAACGAAAACGATTTTGCTGTCGGATTTGAGATTGTTTTTCTCACAGAAAGACTCCAATTGTGTCATTGGCCATGCCAAATATGTCTCTCCGAAATTTGTTGAGTTACTTATCAATAAAAGATTCATAGTGATTTTATATTTTTAATTTTCACAAAGATAAAATTTTTTTCCTTACGTAAAATGTAATTATAAATCGTTAATTATTAAAAACGCCACTGCCTCTCTATATCCGTCAAGTCCTTTTCCAACAATACTTTTCACACTTGCTTCTGCTGTATATGAATGATGACGATATTCTTCGCGAGAATAAATGTCGCTGATATGAACCTCAACGACAGGTGTTTCTATAGAACGAATAGCGTCTGCCAAAGCAATGGATGTATGACAATATGCGCCCGGATTGAAAACGACACCGTCATATAAATCCCAGGCTTCATGTAATTTATCAATTAAAATTCCTTCATGATTAGATTGAAAACAATCTATCTGATGTTCAGGAAAATCCCGTTTCATATTTTCAATATAATCGACTAATGAAACTGTTCCGTAAATTTCAGGTTCTCTTCTGCCTATGAGATTCAGGTTAGGTCCGTTTAGAATCAATATCTTCATCACAATTATTTTTTACAAACATAATAAAAAAAATAATATCTTTGTCGCAACTTTCAATAGGGGTGCCTTTTTTTACGGAAGTAAAATGAAAGACAGGCTGAGATCACACCCTCTGAACCGGATACGGATAATGCCGAGACCGGGAAATGAGACACATCAAAAACTTCCTCCTATTGATTTAATTAAAATTTATTAACAATTAAATCAATGCTTATGTACAAAAAAATCACAACGATAGTTCTTCTGGCGGTAATGTTGCCATTACAAATCTTCGCACAATCTAATAACGTAAAGACGTCACCTCTGTGGCGTCTCACTGGCAACATCATCGACAAAGAAAATCATGACATTTTAATAGGTGCACATGTTTCAATTAAAGAATTAAATCTTATAACCGTCACCGATGAGAACGGAAATTTCAAATTTGAAGATATTAAAAAAGGGACATATACTTTAGAAGCGACATACTTAGGTTTCAAGAAATATTCTTCTGACATTAAAATAGATAAAGACACAAAGATAAAAATCGCGATGACGATGGATTATATGATGGAAGATGAAGTCATCGTTACCGCGTCTCGCATTGGTGAGAAAACTCCACTCACCTATTCCGAGATCAATTCCGAAGAACTGAAACGCAGCAACCAGGGTGCCGACCTTCCTTTCTTGTTACAAAACACGCCTTCTGTCGTAGTCACATCAGATGCCGGTGCCGGTGTTGGTTATACGAGTATGCGTGTGCGTGGCAGCGACTTAACCAGAATCAACGTCACGTTAAACGGAATACCTGTCAATGACGCCGAATCAAACCTGGTGTATTTTGTCGACTTGCCAGACTTGGCATCTTCTGTTGACAACATACAGATTCAGAGAGGTGTCGGTAATTCTAGCAACGGAGCAGCAGCCTTCGGAGCTTCCATCAATATAAAAACCGACGAACAGACAATAGAACCTTTCGCGAGACTAAGTTCTACAGTAGGTTCTTTCAACACATTGAAAAACACAATAAACTTCTCTTCTGGAAGAAATAAAAACGGTTTCAATTTCAACGGAAGAATAAGCAAGATAAATTCAGACGGATACATAGACAGAGCTTATTCCGATTTGTTCTCATATCAGCTCTCCGCTTCTTGGTCAGACGAAAACGACTTCCTTAAATTTATGATAATGAACGGAAAGGAAGAGACTTACCAAGCTTGGAACGGAACTCCGAAAGACAGTCTTGAAACAAATCCTACCTTCAACCCTTCAGGAATGATGTACGATAAAGACGGCAACTTCATCGGTTATTACGAAAACGAGATAGACAAATACGACCAGACTTATTACCAATTACATTACGCTCATAGTTTCTCGCCAAGACTTACTTTGACAGCATCAGCATTTCTCACTGTAGGCAAAGGTTATTACGAGAACTATAAAAACGACAAGAAACTCTCTAGTTATGGAATACCTGCTTTAATAATTGGCGACACCATAATAGAAAGAGTTAACCTTATACAACAGAAATGGTTAGATAATAAATATTACGGATTCAACATCGCCTTAAACCAGAAAGCCGGTAAGTTAGACATCGATTATGGTGCAAGTTGGAATCGTTATGACGGTAACCATTTCGGAATCGTGAACTGGGCAGAAAATGCTATACCTTTGAATTACAAATGGTATGAAAATACAGGCAATAAAGAATATTATAACATTTATGTTTCAACTAATTACGAGTTTAATCAATATCTTAACTTTTTTGCCGAGATGCAATATCGTCATATCAATTACGCCATCGATGGCATTCACGATGACTTAAATGACATCACACAACAACATATCTTCAATTTCTGGAATCCTAAAGGAGGTTTGTTTTATACTATTAACGAAAACAACAGCGCGTATTTCTCAGTAGCTTATTCCAACAGAGAACCCAACCGCGACATATATACTGATGCCGACGAACTTCAGAGAGAACGCATCACTCACGAGAAACTCATTGATTACGAATTAGGATATTCTTTCATAAACAGAAAAATGAACATCAACGCAAACTTTTTCTATATGGATTATAGAGACCAACTTGTGTTGACAGGCGAGATAAATAATGTAGGCAATGCTATTATGACAAATGTCGACAAGAGTTACCGGTTCGGTTTGGAAGGAAGCGCGGCTTTTCTGTTCAACAGATATTTCGCCTTGGATTTCAACTTCGCTCTAAGTCGGAACAAGATCTTAAACTTCGTTGATTTCGTTGACGATTATGATTCTGATTGGAATTACCTCGGTCAGAAAGAAACAAACCTAGGAACCACCGACATCTCATTCTCCCCTAACCTAATTGCCGGATTGAATTTAAAATTCACACCGATAAATCATTTAGACATTGTCTTCCAAGAGAAATATGTAGGACGACAATTTATTGACAACACGTCAAACATTTCAAGAAGTCTCGACCCGTATTTTATAAGTAATGTCAATATTAATTATGAATGGAAACAGTCGTTGTTCAAGGATTTGAATTTCAACTTAGCGATAAACAATATCTTAAGTAGCAGATATTGTAGTAATGCCTGGGTTTACAAGGCGCTTGTTGGTGGGGAGGAATATATTGAAGACGGATATTTTTCGCAGGCGGGAATTAACTTTATGTTCAGTGTTATTATCGGAATCTGATTTTGTATAAAGACATCTGTATAAATATTAATTCATTGAAGATGTATTGCCAAGCGACCAGGAATTCCCAATCAGATAATGAACACCAACGCGACGATTTAGAAACCTTTCTCTAACTCCTCGACTTCATAATAAAATAATCAAAGGTTTAAGTCTTGAGGAAATTACCCCCAAGACTTTAAACTTTAAACGAACAAACCAATAATATTCAAAATCACTTCTGATGCTTTCTCCATACTTTCCAACGGAACGTATTCATATTTGCCATGGAAGTTATGTCCACCTGCGAAGATGTTAGGACAAGGCAATCCCATGAAACTCAGATTTGCGCCGTCGGTACCGCCACGGATAGGTTGTACCTTTGGTTTGATGCCGGCCATCTCGATAGCCTTGATTGCTTTCTCCACGATGAAATAATGCGGTTCCACCTCTTGACGCATATTGTAATATTGGTCTTTCATCTCAACTTTGACAGCGCCATTATATTTCTTATTTAAGAACTCTACGATAGAATTAATCAAAGTCTTCTTTTCTTCAAACTTAGCTCTGTCGTGGTCACGGATGATATATTGCATTGAAGTCTCTTCAACAGTTCCTTTAATATCTGTAAGATGATAGAAACCTTCATAACCGCAAGTAAACTCAGGTCTTTGATCGACAGGAAGCATAGCGTTGAGTTCCATAGCTATCTGCATTGAATTAACCATTTTGCCTTTTGCATAGCCTGGATGTATGTTAGCTCCTTGGATATGAATCTTTGCGACGGCGGCGTTGAAGTTTTCATACTCCAACTCCCCTATTTCGCCGCCGTCGATGGTGTATGCGTATTTAGCGCCGAATCTCTTGACGTCAAATTTCACCACGCCACGACCTACTTCTTCATCAGGAGTGAAGCCGATTTTAATCTCGCCGTGTTTCACCTCAGGATGTTCCATGAGATATTGAGCCGCATACATGATAGCAGCAACACCGCCTTTGTCGTCGGCACCTAACAATGTTGTTCCGTCAGTTGTTATCATCGTCTTGCCGATGTAGTTCTGCATCTCAGGGAAATCAGAGACTTTCAAGACGATGTCTTTTTCTGCGTTAAGCATGATGTCGCCGCCTTGATAATTCTCGATGATTTGAGGCTTCACATCTTTACCGGAAGCATCTGGTGATGTATCTACGTGAGCGATGAAACCTATGGCAGGAACTTCTTTCTCGATGTTTGAAGGAATAGTCGCCATGACGTAACCATATTCATCCAACTCGGCTTTTATTCCCATCGCTTCCAACTCATCGCGTAACATTCTCAATAAGTTGAACTGTCTCTCTGAACTTGGCTGTGTCTCTGACTCTGGATCTGACATTGTATCGACAGAGACATATCTTAAAAATTTATCTAATAATTTTTCCATGATGTTTTTAATTTAAGATTTATTTTTAATTATTTTACTTCTTCATTAGTTTTCCTGTTATTGTATATTCACCGCATCTTACGAAATAGGTGTAAACTCCTGAGGAAGATTTTCCAAGACCTTCAATATAATTAGAAGGAGACGCATCAATGTTTGTTTATATTTTAAAGTAACATTGATACGTCTCTACATTGTTAATCGATTTTCGCTCTTTTGGAATCCCATATCATGTAAATGATGATTGCTACGTACATGAATAACGCTACCAATGAAGCCCATGGTGTTTGTGCGAATGCTGTTCCGTCGGCTGTTCTTACGATTAAATCGACATTAGCGAACTTCAAGATCGCGCTGACGACACCCATCAAGGCACCGCCTGCTATGAAACCTGAAGCGATGAGAGTACCTCTGTTGTTACGTGCGTTGTTGAGTGCTTCGTCTTTGCTGCGTGTGCTTACATACCATGATATTGCGCCTCCTATTAATAAAGGTATATTCAAATCTATTGGGATAAACATACCGAGTGCGAATGGCAATGCCGGAATCTTAGCGACTGTCAATATCAATGCGATAACTGCGCCTATGCCGTATAACAGCCAAGGTGCGCTGCCACCCGACATCATTGGTTCGATGACTGCCGACATAGCGTTTGCCTGAGGAGCGACCAATGCATCGTCACCTACAAAACCGTATGCTTTATTTAAAACCATGATGACACCTGCCACCGTAGCTGCTGCGACAGCAACACCGACAAACTTCCATATCTCTTGATTTCTTGGTGTAGTTCCAATCCAGTAACCTACTTTCAAGTCGGTGATGAATGCGCCTGCTACAGCCAATGCAGTACAGACCACGCCGCCTATTATCAAGGCTGCCGTCATTCCCATCGCACCGCTCAATCCGGCTGCTACCATGACTAAAGATGCTAATATCAAAGTCATAAGCGTCATGCCGCTAACAGGGTTTGAACCGACGATGGCGATAGCGTTTGCTGCTACTGTAGTAAATAAGAATGATATCACTGCAACGACTAAAATACCCACGAGTGCGTGTTTTACATTATGAACCACGCCGAACCAGAAGAAGAAGAAAGTGATGATTAAAACAATAACAATACCGATGACAACGAATTTCATCGAGAGGTCGCTGTCGGTGCGTGATGCTTTTACATCATTTTTCTTTCCTTTAAATTCGTTGGCTGCCAAGCCGACAGACGACTTGATGACGCCCCATGATTTTATGATACTTACGACACCAGCCATCGCGATACCGCCGATACCGATATGACGTGCGTATTCTTTGAATATCATTTCCGGTTCCATCTGTCCTATAGTCTGTGTGATGCCGGAATTCATAAGGTCGATGATTTCATTACCCCAGAAGAGATTCATTCCAGGAATGATGACGAACCAAACCAACATTGAACCGCAGCATATTATAAAAGCGTATTTCAATCCGATGATATAACCGAGACCTAAGACAGCAGCACCGACATTTACCTTAAACATCAGTTTTGCGCTGTCGGCTACAGCGAGTCCCCATGTCATTACCTTAGTTGATAATGTCTCGGTCCATAAACCGAATGTTGACACGAGGAAGTCATAGACGCCGCCAATCAAACCGCTGACGACCAACAACAAAGAATCCTTGCCTTTCTTTTGTCCGCTGACGAGTACCTGTGTCGTGGCAGTGGCTTCAGGAAATGGGAACTTACCATGTTGTTCCTTGACGAAGTATTTTCTGAAAGGAATTAAAAAAAGTATTCCTAAGATGCCGCCCAACAAAGAAGCGAGGAATACTTGCATATAATTGATTTCTATTTCGTAGCCTTTACCTTGTAAGATATAAAGAGCAGGTAATGTGAAGATGGCACCTGCCACCACGCCGCCGGAGCAGCCACCGATAGATTGTATGATGACATTCTGTGAGAGAGCGTCGTTTTTCTTTGCCACGCCGGAGAGACCGATGGCGATGATGGCGATAGGAATTGCCGCTTCAAAGACCTGTCCTACTTTCAAGCCGAGATATGCTGCAGCAGCAGAAAATAATATCGTCATCAAAAGACCGATGGTGACAGACCACACCGTCACTTCCTTGTATTTCTTGTCAGCAGATAAAATAGGTTTGTAAACCTCACCTGGTGCCAGTTCGCGTTGCGCGTTTTCCGGCAGACTCATGTTTTCATTGTCGATTTTTTCCATAATGATATAGTTTTGATTAGATAGCAAAGATAATACTTTTAAGTCAACGAGACAATATGACAGCGAGACAACGAGATTTTTTTTTATCAAGTTATGAACTATGAACTTTTCCCTGTTGCTCACAGTTCATAACCCGTTGATTAAAATGGTTTTGGGTATAGGGAATTAATTTTTAAAATCACATATTTTTATAAGCAAAAATAGCAGAATACACCTCTAAAATAGCACTCTTTATCCGTATCATTTTCGATTCATCAATGAGATTATCATCAGATAAATATCTTTTCTTATTAACCTCTATCATCAACGATTTATAACGGAATGAACATTCGGGAGTAATTGAATTCGAAAAAGGTGTGTTAATTGCTGTAGTATACCCATAACGATTAAAAACGGTAATAATGTCATCCACCAATTTATCATCAGGTCGGCTCCAATCATCATTCAGTCCAATACAGATATCGACATCCGAAATATCGGAAGGAAATGAGTGACAATCCACCACAAAGGAATTCTCGTCGCGAATGGCTTCGCACAAGCATCTTTGATAATTCCAGTAAAACTCCATAATACGTTCTTCATCTGCAACAGATACCATTCGACTCTTGCCATTAAATCGCCTATAAATTATTCCTTGACCGATTTTCTCCATAGGATCATCCACCAGACGTTCAGCATCACAAAAAAAACGCGAATAAGGAAAGATTACGGGAATAATTTCGGGATGAGATGTATCCGGTATAAAAAGTTTATCCGTAAATATATCAGTCAATCGTTCCATATCAATATGAATACCATTATCCCAAGCATCGTAACCGAATGGAAACTGGAAAGACGAGTGCGGAATATTCAAGACAATTCTATCTGCCATAATTAATTATAATTTGAGGTATGTTCTAAAAGAGTATCGGGTTCAATAGTTTTGACTTGTTCTGAAATAGGTTTACATAAAAAGCAAAGTCATGTCAAGACAAGTCACTACTACAAATTTATCTATGCAGCCACAAATTTAGGAAAACTTTTTTAATAATTCAAATAGTTTTGATATTATTTTTGTAAGTAAATACTTGAGCATTAGTAATTCCAGCCATTCCTTAAAAACTTTTAACACTTCTCTCCTACTTTCATTAACATTTACGTTAAAAATTGTTAAAAGCGTAATTTTTCCTTTAAAAATGCTTGACACAAAGATGAGGATGCTGTAGTTTTGCAGATGAGAAATTTCAAATCCAAGACGCAACACGTCACGGATTGAATCTACGATAAAGCAAATTGTATTAAACCAAAATTTATGTCAAACGATTTACAAAACATTAATGAAAAAGAGATTAATCTTGCGATTAAGATTGAGAATATTATTCGTGAATCTCGTCAGACTGCATATCGGGCAATTGATTTCACGATGGTGATGGCTTATTGGAATATCGGCAAAGTCATTGTTGAAGATGAACTTCATTGGGAAAGAGCAGACTACGGGAAAAAGATATTAAAAAACATTTCAATACGTCTTACAAAAGAATTTGGAAAAGGGTTCGATGAGAGGGAACTTCGTAAAATGTGTCAATTTTATAGACGTTTTGAGATTCGGGACGCACTGCGCCCCGAATTGAGCTGGACTCATTATCGTAGTTTAATAAAAATTGAAAATAAAGATGCTCGCATCTGGTATATGAATGAAGCCGCAAACTCTATGTGGTCAACACGACAATTGGACCGGCAAATCTCAACTTTATATTATGACCGTTTATTGGCTCAATTGCGTCAGAATTGGTTTATTGGTCAGAAACTCGTAGTTCAAGAACAGAAAGGCAAAGACAGAGCTGAATACGGGAAACATGTTATCAAAATAGCATCAGAAGCTCTTACTGAGGAATTTGGGAATGGTTATTCTGAAACAAATCTTAAAAGTTTCCGAAAGTTCTATCTGACTTTCAAAGATTATGCAATTGGGCAGACAGTTTCTGCCCGATTTGAAGACACAAAAAGACAGGCATTAATTGCCCAATCTGACAAAACAATTCAGCAGACAGTGTCTGCTAAATCTAAAGATGCAATTCAGCAAATATTACCTGCAATTTTAAGTTGGTCACATTATGAACGTCTTATGAGAATCAAAGACAAAATAATTAGAGATTGGTATATGAAAGAAGCTGCAGAACAGATGTGGAATTTCCGAACCTTAAACAGAAATATCAACACTCAATATTATGAAAGGATGTTGATCTCTCAAAAGAAAGATGTCGTTGAAAATGAGATGAAAGAAAGAACTAACATTTTTCAAAAAGATAAACTAGAATTTATTAAGAATCCAACAGTTCTAGAATTTTTAGGATTGCCAGGAAATCAATCGTATTTAGAAAAGGATTTAGAAAAAGCAATATTATCAAATCTAAGCGATTTTCTTATGGAACTAGGGAAAGGTTTCGCTTTCGTAGCACGACAACAACTTATCAGAACTGAGGAAGAAGATTATTATATCGATTTGGTTTTCTATAATTATGTTCTTAAGGCATTTGTCTTGATAGATTTAAAAGTAGGCAAAATCACTCACCAAGATGTCGGTCAGATGGATATGTATGTGAGGATGTATGACGAGTTGAAGAAAGGATATGATGATAATCCTACTATCGGTATTTTACTTTGCGCCCAGACTGATAAGGATATTGCACGGTATTCTATTTTAAAAGGTAACGAGCATATCTTTGCATCAAAATATAAATTGATATTACCGACAGAAACAGAATTAGCCAATGAGATTAAGAAACAAAGAGAAATGTTTTTAGACGGCAAATCATAAAAAAACGCCTCGACTCATTATAGAAGCGGTTTTTATAAACTTGAAAATTCTAAAAACTGAGAACCTGAAAGTATTGGATAATGACTAAAGACAAAAGTCTAAATGTGTTTGACAAAATTTTCTCAGATTTTCAATTTTCCATTTTCAACTTTCCATTTTCAATTAAATCAGTGGAGTTGGTACGAGGAAGGTACGGAGCGTGTACGGAGAAAGTTCATACGGACTGACGCAGATTATTTATCCACGAATGGGTGCGAAATTTGCGCTACTGTTTATTTTATCTCCATGTATCGCGAGTATCGGCACGTATCTTTTCCGAACTTGACAGGAACTTGATATGAACTTGATAGGAAGATGACAGGAAGGTGGTAGGAATCCCTGTCCTATTTCTTACACAAAAAATCTATTACCATATCAACCATAAGTGCTGTTACTGTCACATTTCGTTTTGACACATCATCTTTGATAGACGATTTTACAACGGACGATATAAAACTTGTTGCCAAATGCAACATCTTGTTAATGGGTTTATCCTCTGGTTTGTTATTAAGAATTGCATCTATACCTTGTAACACAGTAATTACAGCACTTGCTTCAGTATATTCCTTATTACTTGGTTCTATTGCCTCTGCTATACTTATTGCATACTTAGAAACAGCAATAAAATCTGCTACTTTCAATTGTTGACCATTGTTATTTTGATACAAAACATCATCTTTATGAAATGTTTGAGCTGGTTTATATAGCACATTCTGAGCATAAGTATATCGGGTACGATATATGTTACGAATATTCAATTCTTGCTGCAGAGCTTTTAGACA
>JAZUST010000027.1:0-3948 GCA_045606865.1 Bacteroidales bacterium | reverse complement strand
GAGAAGATTATAATCTACAAAGGAAATCTTTATGCCGTGACTAAGAAAAAGAACGCGCTGAAAGAATTTGAGTCGTATATTGAAAGGATTGAATTGTAAATTTTGTTTAAGGTTTAATGCTTAAGGTTTAAGGTTGGATATAGATAAACTATAAAACTTAAAAACTCTCAACTATAAAACTACTTTAAACTTTAAACACTAAACTGAAAGAAAGTCCGTTCTCTGTTAAAATGAAAAAACTTTTTCTGATAACATTATTTCTTTCTTGTTGCATCTCACTTCATGCTCAGAACAGATATTTCCCGTTAAAAGGAAATGTTATTTCTGCCGACAGTCTTTCGCCAATTCCTAATGTTCATATATTAAGCGAGTTGTCTCATTACGGAACTACATCCGACTTAGACGGGAAGTTTCAAATACCAATAAGAAAAAATGACACATTGAGAATCAGCAGTGTTGGCTTCGTTACAAAAATAATTGCCGTCAGTTACGATGCTATAGACGCAAATAATTTTGAAATCTTGATGGAAAGAGATACTCTCATGTTGCAAGAAGTTGATGTATTTCCTTATTTGGATAATCATCAGGTCGAAGAAATAATAAGTCGGATTCCCATTGCATTGCCGGAGCATGCCCTGAAAGAAACTGAAATCGACATCAATATTCAGAATTATTATTACAATAAAACCAAGGATTTGCCTAGGATAAGAGGCTGGCATTTTGTGTTATATAATCCCATCAAGAAATTTTACGACCGTTTCAACAAAAAAGAACGACTCCATCGCAAATTGGAAAGAAACCGCAGAAGGTATGAGAAAGAACTGCTTGAAGAAATTATCATTGTTGAAGAATGAAAAAATCTTTAAGAAACAGATTGTCTATAAAATCGATATCAGCATACTTGTTCTCATACAATATCTTTGTAACTATGACTATAAACTATAACAATATCTAAATCCGTGCAGATACCCGCTATCCGTGGAGCCAGAATCATTAGAGAAAGGCTGAAGATCCGTGGAGACAAATCCCTGGAAAAAGTCCGTTGATCGTTGACATTAAAATATCTTATATCTCAAAAAAATCTAATTAGTTGATTTTCAACACTCTTAAAAAATATATGCATAAAAACGCATAGATTTTTTTCTTGACAAATTAGGATGGAATGTGTAACTTTGCTATGAGCTTCGAGCTAAGAGCAATGAGCCTTTCAGAAAAGCTCGCTACTCACAGCAAAAAGAAACCGTGGACAGAGTCTGTTGACTGTTGTCTGTTGACATTAAAAATAAAACATTATGAAAAAACTACTCCTAATAATCATCCTCTTGAATTGTTGCGTCGCTTTTTCGCAGCAGAATTACTCTGTCGTTAAAGGAAACGTCGCTGAAAAGAATGTAAACATCTCTATCATCAACACCAATTTCGGCGTGAGTTCTGACGATAATGGAGATTTTATTATGGCGTTGCCGAGAGCGGACAAACAAGTAGGTTTACTGTTTTCGTGTATCGGTTATGAAGATACTTTGGTGAGCGTGATTCCGAATCGTGATACTATAAATCTTAACTTCAAGATGAAAGAAACGACTTATATGCTTGATGCTGTTGGTGTGGGCGCAGACAAGATTAAACGTTACAGTGAACCAAGTTATGTGATGTATGATTTTGAAATTTACGACGATAAGGTTTTCGTCCTTCAGAGAAAAGGTAATTCCTTGAAAGAATGCAGGATTTTAGTTCAAGAATTATGGCTCGATGCCGTTGATACAATCAATGTTCCGAAGCATATTGAACCTGAGAAAATTATTATTGATTGTACGGAAAGTTGTCAGCTGATAGGAGCAGATTCTGTTTATCAAGTGGTGAAAATGAATTCTTCATACGAGCTTATGTTTCCAGCGGAGAAGAAACGATACAATAAGGTGTTGAAAGATATAATTTTCTTTACTGATAAATATATTTATTTCAATGAGTTGCAAATGGATGGTTATTATTCTAAATTTTTCAGAATCGGGAAAGAATCTAAAGAAAAGGAGATGATGTTTGTTTGTGATGATACGAAATCTTATCGTAATATTAAAAAGGAAGAAGAATGGCATAGAGCTTATCTTGAGCAACTTCCTGTGACCTTTGGAGGAGCCTTCCCGACGCCAGAAGAATGGGCCGTGTTTGTTAAGGTAGCATGGTTTCATACCAAAGACAATCATCTTGATGTAATTGACAGCAAATTATATTATTTCGATCATTTTAACGGCAAGATTCTTACATACAATGAAGATATGAATCTTCTCAACGAATGTGAAATTACTTATCCGACGGAAGAAGATTTTTGGCAACATAAGATTTATAAGGACAAAGCATTCGGAAGATTCTATACGATATTCGGTTCTACGGTAAATGAGATTGATGTCAACACGGGAAAGACAAGTTCGGTGGCAAATGCGAATCAATGGATGACAGAAGAGATAATCATTTACAAAGGAAGTCTTTATGCCGTCACGAAAAAAAGAAACGCTTTGAATGTATTCGAGTCATATATTGAAAGGATTGAGCTATAGCAATGAGCAATGAGCCTCGAGCTTTGAGCAATCAGAATGGCTCACAGCTCATAGCTCATGGCTCACAGCAAAAAAATAACACATTATGAAAAAACTACTACTAACCATAACGCTTCTCCTCTGCGGGATAATGACTTTCGCTCAAGAAAACAGTTATTCTGTCGTTAAAGGGAACGTCGGGGAAAAGAATGTAAACATCTCTATCATCAACACCAATTTCGGCGTGAGTTCTGACGATAATGGAGATTTTATTATGGCGTTGCCGAAAACGGACAAACAAGTAGGTTTACTGTTTTCGTGTATCGGTTATGAAGATACTTTGGTAAGCGTTGTTCCGAATCGTGATACAATAGAGATAAATTTCAAGATGAAGGAAACTTTTTATATGCTTGAAGCTGTCGGTGTGAGCGCGGATAAGATAATAGTGAAAAGTGACCCTAAGTACGTGATGTTCGACTTCGAGATTTTCGATGATAAGATTTTTGTTCTTCAGAGAAAAGGTAACACCTTGAAAGAATGCAGGATTTTAGTTCAGGATTTATGGTTGGATCCGATAGACACGATTTCCGTTCCGAAGCATATTGAAGCAACGGAAATTATAGTCGATTGCACGGAAAGTTGTCAGCTGATAGGAGCAGATTCTGTTTATCAAGTGGTGAAAATGAATTCTTCATACGAGCTTATGTTTCCAGCGGAGAAAGAACGTTATAATAAGGTGTTGAAGGATATAATTTTCTTTACTGATAAATATATTTATTTCAATAAGTTGAAGATTGACGGATATTATTCTGAATTCTTTAGGATAGGAAAAGAATCTAAAGAAAAGGAGATGATGTTTGTTTGTGATGATACGAAATCTTATCGTAACATTAAAAAGGAAGAAAAATGGCATAAAGCTTATATTGAACAACTTCCTCCAAGTTGGTGTGGCGGTGGATTTCCGTCACCGGAAGAGTGGGGCGTGTTTGTTAAACATACATGGTTCCATACCAAAGATAATCATCTTGATGTTGTTGAAGACACCTTGTATTATTTCGATCATTTTAACGGCAAGATTCTTACATACGATGAAGGTATGAATCTTCTCAATGAATGTGAAATTACTTATCCGACGGAAGAAGACTTCTGGCAGCATAAGATTTATAAGGATAAGGCATTCGGAAAATTCTATACGATATTCGGCACAGCGGTGAATGAAATTGATACTAATGCGGGAAAGACAAAATCAGTGGCAAATGCTGATAGTTGGATTTCAGAGAAGATTATAATCTACAAAGGAAATCTTTATGCCGTGACTAAGAAAAAGAACGCGCTGAAAGAATTTGAGTCGTATATTGAAAGGATTGAATTGTAAATTTTGTTTAAGGTTTAATGCTTAAGGTTTAAGGTTGGATAT
>JAZUST010000026.1:0-3439 GCA_045606865.1 Bacteroidales bacterium | reverse complement strand
TTCAGCCCCGAACCATTCGTTGAGAGTGTCTTCCACCTTCATCATGATTTCTGGAGTGATTTTGTCTTTAATCTTTTTATAGACGTAAAGCATTGCGGCACCGTCGTCTAACACACCTAATAATTTATAGACGCTTCTTGGGATAAGATCCATCGGCACTACTGTGTAGATGATTGCAGCATAGATAAGAACACGGTCGAGATTTGATGTGTTATCATCTTGAAGCACATACCAGAACTGCAATAACGGAGTTGCCGCAGCACGCCCGATTTTGATAGCGTAAGGACGTAGTTTTTTGAATAATTCGTCGGCTTTCTCGCGCCAATCGATGTTTTTTACTTTCTCCAAAAGAGGCTTAATATCCTTACCTATAATGAGGTATGCAAGAATCAAAAGTGAAATTGTAATCAACATACAGCTTGAATTTTATTGTTCGTTTTATAGTATAGAGTAAACCTTCTAGTTAAATCTATCAACTTTGTTACTGGGCGAATAACAAGACCTTCGTTTGGTTGTGCGTAACTGCTGTAATGATAGCTTTCGTCAAATTGAAGATTCAGAGCATCCCAATGGCAATCTTCGTCACTAAAGGACCCCGTCCAATAACATCCACATTCATTATGTTCTGAATTAAATGTGCCTGCTGCCGGAAGAAAAATACTATTGCCGTTTGGTCCAACAACTTTATAACCATTGATTCCATTTATGGTAATCCACTGCCACGAACAGCAACTAAGTAGTTCATATAATTCCTCTTCAGCAGGCATTCGCCATTCATCTCCCCATTGTTTGCTTGCTGCATCGTATTCTGTTCCTGAGATTATTTTTCCAATATCGATATATGCTTCCCCATGAGGTATGCCATAGAGCATATAGTTTTCTTCCGTATATTCGTCCTTCGGTTCTGTCTCCCCAAACGCGAAGTAATCACCGTACTCTTCGGGGTTGCTTGCACCTATATTGCAGGTAGCCCACTTGACGCTCAACCCTAAATCTACAGCCTCGTGACCGTTAATGATAATCTTATTCTCTTCCATTTTACTGTATGTTTTATGATATAGAGTGTTATAATTAGTGAAATCTATCTCTCTGCTTTAATCTTCTTATATATATGAAGTTTCTCTACAAACCGACAATTAGCATCAATTACTCCTTGCAACCAAATATCATTCTCATCAGTAGTTTTGCCTCCACAATATTTATCGAGATAGTAATATTTACCATCAGGGCTAATTTGCCAGACTATGTTGGTAAACTCATTCACTCTAACTCACAAAAAGGACTTAACTTGTGAAGTCCAAGAATTTTATCACCCAAAAAACATTGAAATTCATGGAAGCTTTCATATGAACTATACACCAAATGATCGATTCCATTGTTGTCAGTATAAATCAAGTCTTCGTATCTTTCATCGCCTCCTCCATATACACAACATACTGCGTATAATTTTTGCTTCCCAATGCATCTAAGTTCAATCCAATCGTTATTCCCCAACTTATATTCATAACCCATTTGGGCTATATGAACCTTCTGCTCTTCAGAGATAGTTTTCATGAACGAGAAGTAGTTACCCAAAGATAAAATTTTAACTTTTACGATTGCTGAGCGTCCAGTATGTCTTTTTATTTTCAGCAATTTCAAAGTTGCAACAAACATTTCTTCAAATTCTTCAAATTCGTTCTCGGCAACAACAAACTCATCGCCGATTTTGCAACATATTGGGAAATATACTATTGCATATCTAATATCGCCGACCTCGATACGCTGCTTGCCTTTACGATTTCGTATCCAGCGCATACAATTTAAATATGCGGCCGTCTCTGCGCCAATGAAATATCCAAACTTATCACTATGTAACATCAATGGATTACATTCAAATTTACCGCAGACATGGCATTTCAGCATAAGTACTCTCTTGAAATTTTTAATACCTTGCTTTCTGAGTTCTTTATGATATTTTTTCTTTTTCACAGGCTTAAATTTATTTGACTCAATATTACATATTACTCATTTGACGCTCAGTCCCAAATTCACAGCTTCGTGACCATTGATGATGTTCTGTATCTCTTCGATTATACAATCTTTTTATGGTATAGAGTACTGAATTGAGTGTAATCTATCTCCCATTTCTTGAAAAAAATTATCAAGACATTAGGAGGAAATTCCCCTTGATAGCGTGAGATAAAGAAAATCCCACAGTGATTGAACGCTGCGGGATAGTTGGTTAGACTATGATGAAGTGGATTTCATAGTCCACATTAGTTTTCTGTCAACCAATTAAAACCATGACTTATTTGTATTAATTTGCCTTACACAATAAGGTAGGTCTTCAAACAGAAAGGGGAGAAAGGCATATTCATCGGAAAAGATAAAATAGACACCACGATTATTGGGCATCAAGTTTTCCTCATGATAAATTTGGTGGTCAAATAGAAATGCATTGGTTTTTCCAAGAACATCATTAACCGCCTTGGATAAATTTGAAAACTGCGTTAGAGTATATCTTTTGCTCCTCTTCTCATTTGGTTCGAGAAGTATAAATTCACAACCATTGTACTCTGCAGCATAAAAATCAAAGCCGATTATGGCTTTCGCTAAAACACCTTTTAACACAGGCCGATCCATTTTACGAAACACCAAACGCTCGCCTTCCAATATAATATTCATTTCTTTTTCCATAATGTTTACTCTTTGGCCATATTCTTTGTAAAAGCATGCAAAGATAACAATAATAACCCAGTGCGGCAAGTATTTATAATCTAGAGTAAGCCACTGAATACAATCTATCTGTTAGTTCTAATCTTCCTTGAAATATATCCGAAGTTTCTTTACAAACCTACAATTAGTATCGATTACTCCTTGCAACCAAATATTCTTTTCATCAGTAGTTTTACCACTATAGTACTTATCAAGATAGTGAAATCTTCCATCTGGGCTAATTTGCCAGATTAGCGTTGTAATCCCATTCTTGTATTCGCCTATTGTCCCGAAAGTATATTTGCACTCTCTATGGTGTACTCTCTTCTGTACATCTTTAGGCAAATCCTGAAAGCCACTCCAATCTATATCTTCATTCTTGACCCACTTGACTCTCTTTTTGTTATCGAGAAGTATATAGGCACTTTTTGCAGAATGATTTATCAAGTATTCGGCATTCCAAGAACCTGTAATAGCTGCATCATAGAACTCTGCCCACTCCATTTGTTCAGATAGCGATATCGTGTGGCAGTCTCGGCTTATCAGCTCACTATATAGTCGGCTTGGAGACATCATTTTTAATCTCATAAATCGTAACTCCCCGAAAAACTCAGACACCATATCCAACAACGCATCACACTTAACTGCCAGTTTCTGTTTTATTTCTGCGATGCGCCCTTTATCAAGTTCTATCCAGAAATCTTCTGGCAAACTGACATTCGATAGCTTTGATGCCTTTCGG
>JAZUST010000025.1:0-33006 GCA_045606865.1 Bacteroidales bacterium | reverse complement strand
GACGCTGACGGCGACGCTCGTAACTGGCAAAACACTTCAGAACACGCTAACCAAGGTTTCGGTATAAACAACACCTACTGCGCTTCTTCATCTTCATACGACAACTCAGTAGGCGCATTGACACCAGACAACTACTTGGTTACAGATGTTAAATACACCATCACTGAAGGTTCAACACTTACATACTCAGTATGCGGACAAAGCAATACATACTATGAAGAACATTACGGTGTTGCTATCTCAACAACAAACGGCACAGATGCAGCAGCTTTCACAACAATCTTCGAAGAAACATTAGAACGCGGTGAAGTTGAACAAGGTTCAATCCAAACACAATGGTTCGAAAGAACAATCGACTTGAGCGACTATGCAGGTCAAGCCATCTACATCGCATTCCGTCACTTCAATTGTTCAGACCAATGGTGGATCAACCTCGACAATGTTGAGTTGAGCAACCCAACAAGAGACGAAGAAGGTGAATGGTTATTCTACGACAACGGCATCAATGAATCAGCATTCGGTTTCATGGATTACAACACAGGTGAACCTCAGACAATGTACTGGGCTATCATGTTCCCTGCCGACGTAATCTCACAATATGCAGGCACTCAAATCACAAAAGTATCAATGTACGTATATGAAGGTCACACAGGTGGCGTAAGTATCCACACAGGCGGCGACTACGCTCCAGGTACAACAGTTCACGTACAGGAATATGAAGTAAGCAATATTGGTCAATATGAAGAAATCGAGTTGACAACACCTGTCACTATCTCAGGTACTGAAAACGTATGGATCCAATTCTCAAATACTTCAGGTTATTTCGTAGCTGCTCACTCAGCAGACTGTGGCGAAGCTAACGGACGCTGGATGTCGAACGACGGTTTCACATGGTACGACTCAGAATGGTATGGCACAGACTTCGGTTATGGCACATGGCAAATCCGCGCTTACGTTGAAGGCGATGCTACTCCAATTCCAGACGAACCTGAACAAGCTGAAGCTGAAGTCCTCGGTGTTATGTTGTATCGTAACGGTGAACTCCTCACAGAACAACCTCTCAACGCTGAATCATACATAGACACTAACTTAGCATACGGCAACTATGAATATGATGTAAGAGTTGTTTACGGTGGTGAAGATCCATCAACACATTACGCAATGTCATGCGCTGAAACAGTTGAAGTAAGCTATGAAGCAGAACCATTCGAAATAGTAGCTCCTTACGATTTAACAGGTGAAGCAACATACAATGCTGACGGCACTTACGGTGTTACATTAGAATGGGTAATTCCTTACTGTGTATATGACCACTTCAACATCTACCGTAGAGTCGCTGGCGGCACATACGAAAAGATTGCTGAAACAGAAAGCTTGACATACTACGACGAAGTCAACGCTGATGGTACATACTACTATCAAGTTACATCATTCGCTGAAGTTGACGGCGTTGAATATGAATCAGAACCAGCAACAGCAGCTGACGGCAGCGGTCAAAACTTCGTTGAAATAACATTGACTTCTATCGAAGAAAACGGCGTTCAAGGTTTGACAATCTATCCTAACCCAACTAAGGATAACATCAACATCACAGCTGAAAATATGACACGCATCACTGTAACAAACGCTTTAGGTCAGGTAATGTATGACGAAGAAGTCGTATCTGACAACGAAACCATCAACATGGCTCAATACGAAGCTGGCGTTTACATGGTACGTATCGTAACAGAAAACGGCGTTGCTGTTGAACGCATCACAGTAGTCAGATAAAAATTCTGATAGACTGAAATAAATGAAGAGACCTCAAATTCTGGGGTCTCTTCTGTTTTTTAACCGATTAGATCAAGATACAGTTTTTGTTTTTCACTTATTCACCTCACCACTCGGTCTTCATCAGTTCTTCTCCTAACGATCTGATTTCATTCAATATCAAAGTTTCGCGTTCCTTGCTCGGTTTCTTCGTGCCGTTGATGTAAGCAGCGATTAGACTCTGTTGTATTCCCAATCTTCTAGCTATCGCCGACGCATTAATCTCCGGATGAGAAAGGAAGAATTTCGATATGCCGACAGGCTCCGGATTATCATATTCAAAACTCTCAAAAGATATATCTTCATTAAGTTTCTCCCAATGAATACCAAAGTGACCTATATTGTATTGTTCTCTTTCCTCAGGTGTAGCTTCTCGTAAATGCCTATAGTACAATAACGACTGCCATAAAGTACGACCATCGTCAGTCAAACCATAAATACGGTCATTTTCAAACCAGATTTTCGTTATTATCATTGTAATTATATTTTTTTATAATTATCAATCATAACAAACATTTTGATTATTTGTTATTTTTGAAATATTCTTTCCATTTAAATATTATCAAATCTTTATTCTCTTCAAGAATTGATTCTGCAAGTTTCAGATCTTTTGGTTTAATTTTATAATTCTCTTTTAATGAAACACCATCGGCGAGAATATTAAATATTGCTTCTCCGTCAGTATTTTCAACATGCACATGTATTGGTTCGTGTTCTCGAGACCAGAATAAGAATCTCATTCCAAACATTCTAAATAATTCTGACATAAATTTTAGTTTTTTTTTATTTCACGCTGCAAATATAGGATATAATTTTATATCCTGCAAGTTTTTTGAAAAAAAAATTTGATTAAAAATTATTAGAATGTTAAGGGGAGTTCTATAAATTCCCCGTTAGAATTAACTTTATTAACAACAATTAATACTTTTGCATTCTTTATGTTTTTAATTGTAATCTTATCGTCTTTCTATCAATCACATAGTTTGCTATGCTCTTTCAAGAAAAACTGAAATCTTCTCAATAATAATTCATAAATCATTGCAAAGCAATTTATAGAAATCCCCTTAAATCGTTTGTTTACAAATAAAAACAGCATCCTGAAACCAAGATGCTGTCTATTTTTTTTATTTCTCAACTTCTCCGTCCCATGTCAGGAAACCGCCTTGAAGCTTTATCACTTCATAACCAGCATCTTGAAGTTTCTGCGCAGCCTCTGCGCTTTGTCTGCCACCTCTACAATATACTGCGACGGGATTATCTTTATCTAGTGTCTGTATCATGTCAACGAAATTCTCTGATGACAATTCAATGTTTTTCGCTCCCGGAATATGACCTTCTGAATATAATTCCGCATCACGAACATCGATAATCTGTATATTATCTTTCGCGATCTCTGTTTTGAATTCCTGTACTTCAACAGTTCTGATTTCTTTTTTAGTATCACACGATACTAATGCCAATAGCAATGATGCTCCTACAATTAAGTTTCTAATTTTCATAATTCTTATGTTTTATGAATTTACTTTATAACTTAATTTATATTAGGTTTATTGTCATTCGACACCAAGATTTTCTTTAATAATCTTCTTAAGTTCTGCCTTTGGCAAAGCTCCTTGCGACATCATTGGTTTTCCATTCATAGGAATGAATAATATCGACGGTATTGAACGGATGCCAAACACTTGCGCAAGTTCTTTTTCAGCTTCGGTATCTACTTTATATATATAAACTTCGCCTTCGTATTCCGCTGCCAATTCATCCATTATAGGAGCCATCATCTTACATGGTCCGCACCATGATGCGTAAAAGTCGATGATAGCAGGTTTGTCGCCTAAATATTTCCATTCGGTAGGATTGTTCTTGTAATCCATCACCTTTGTTAAAAAGTCTTCTTTTGTTATGTTGGTTGCTTTCATTTTTTCGTCTCCTTCGTTAAAGGCTGCCGCTCTCATAGAGAAGAACAACAGCGTTAGTAAAGTTAATAGTTTAGAGTTCATAATTAATAGTAGTTTTGAAGTTTAAGGTTTAAAGTTGGAGATTGGTGGTACGTTGTTTATGAGGATTAGGAATTATAACTCCTAATCCCCAATTAACTTTAGACTTTCTCCTTAGTCTTTCGCCTTTAGTCAATTATAGATTCAAAGCTTCTTCAACTTTTTCCTTGCTTAACTGCTTTGTGCAGAAGAACCAGTCGTAGCAGTGCAAGTCGTCGTTGTTTTCCATTCTTTCTTTTGCCACGCCGCATGAACCTGCCGGTGGAACGATGACTTCATCACCCGGACGCCAGTCTGCCGGCAATGCTACGCCGAAGTTGTCTGTTGTCTGTAATCCTATCAAGACTCTCTTGATTTCGTCGAAGTTACGACCTAATGAGAGTGGGTAATACATGATAGTGCGAATCTTATCGAATGGGTCGATGAAGAAGACGGCGCGTACTGCCGATGTTGTGCTTTCGCCCGGCTGTATCATGCCGTATAACTTGGCGACTTCCATTGTGATGTCTTCGATGAGAGGGAACTTGACTTCTACGTCTTTCATACCTTTCCAGTCAATCTTTTCCTTGATGGTACGTAACCATGCGATGTGACTGTATAAACCGTCAACGGAAAGACCCACCAATTGTGTGTTGAGTTTCTCGAATTCTTCCGCCATGCTCGCGAATGTCATGAACTCTGAGGTACATACCGGTGTGAAGTCTGCCGGATGGCTGAATAATATTTTCCACATTCCTTTATAGTCTGATGGGAAGTTGATTTCACCTTGTGTTGTCTTAGCTGTGAATGAAGGAGCTTTGTCGCCGATTCTTGGCATTACGTTTACTGTGTTGTTGTTAGTTTCCATAGTTTTATTTTTTATTATTTTTGTTTTTAATTTTTTATTTGTTTTTAATTTTTTATTTGTTTTGTTTTTTTTTGTTTTTCAGACGCCACAGGGTGACGTCTCTACTTTCAGACATTTGTCATTAGAATTTGTTCATTTTGACAATGCAAAAATACTACGAAAAACATATATCAGTCAAACAGATATTTTCTATCTTTGTATCGAAATTCTCGATAATATAACATTGTGACAATAATAATACATTGTTTCAAATGACTTGTATGGTCTTTTGTTAAGGAATTTCTATGGATTGTCTTTTCAAAAGTTTATCTATATTATTTAATAGTGGTATTTATATATGAATTCTTAAATACAATTAACAATATTTTCATAGATTTATTAAGAAATAGATAATAATTACCAAATTGGAGTTATTTTTTTTATACAAAATAGGTGAAAGTGATTTTGTTTATATATTTTTGCAGAAGTTACGAACCTAAATTAATGTTTATGAAAGAGAATAATTCCAATTTTAGTTTGGGCTGCAGAAGTCCGTTTTCAGAATACACATCATACATTGTAAATTTAAAGATATTAGGTTTATCAAATAAAAGGAGTAGAAAAGTTTGTTGACTATTGTTGGTTGACTTAAAAAGGAAAATGTGAATTCTAGGTTGTTATATGAAGTCGCGTTGACTTTGGTGCCTGGCATTGGTGACGTCAATGCTAAGAAACTCATCACTTATTGCGGTGGAGCAGAGGCGGTGTTTCAAGAGAAAAAGAAGAGCCTCTTGCAGATTTCAGGGATAGGGGAGAGGACTGTTGAGTCTATTGTGTCGCAGAACGTTTTGTCGCGTGCTGAACGGGAACTTGATTTCGCGGAGAGGAACGGAATAAGAATCTTGTATTATCTTAATTCTGATTATCCGAAACGACTGCAACATTGTTATGATAGTCCTGTTATAATTTATTGCAAAGGTTACACCAATTTGAATGTCGAGAAGATTGTTGGCGTGGTTGGGACAAGGAATGTTACTGAATATGGTAAGATGCTTACTGATAAACTCATTCAGGATTTAGTGGACGATGATGTTCTTGTGGTAAGTGGTTTGGCTTATGGTGTTGATACATGTGCTCATAATGCAGCGTTGAAAAATAATTTGAAGACAGCGGCTGTTCTTGCGCACGGATTTCAAACAATATATCCATCTGTCAATGCGAGTCTTGCTCGTAAGATGATTGAAAGCGGGGGATGCCTTCTGACGGAACATATAAGCGGTACGGAACCTGATAGGGAGAATTTCCCGAAGAGAAACAGAATCGTCTCCGGAATGATTGACTGCCTTGTGGTTGTTGAGAGCGCTACTAAAGGAGGCGCACTCATAACCGCCGAAATAGCAAACAATTATGATAGAGAAGTATTCGCTTTTCCAGGAAGAATAGGAGATATGTATAGCGAAGGTTGTAATAAAATTATCAGAACAAATAAGGCTAATCTGTTGAGCTCTGTAGAAGATTTGCGTGTTGTCATGCGGTGGGACGAAGAAAAAAAACAAACGCCAAGACAGATGCGTATGTTCCGTGAATTTAGTGATGATGAACAGAAGGTGATGAATGTATTCGGCAACGAGACCATAGTTTATTTGGATAAAATAATAACAGAGACGGATTTGTCTCCAACCAAAATAGCTTCTATTTTGTTATCTCTGGAATTCGATGGGGTTTTGACAGCATTGCCTGGAAAACGTTATCAAAAATTGTGATGATAAGATAAATTTATTTACCTTTGCATACAATTAATAGAGATTCCTAAATGCAAGAAGGTGTTGTAATTAAATCAACTGGAAGTTGGTACGAAGTAAGAAACGATAATGGTGAAGTCGTACTTTGCCGTCTTAGAGGAAAAATTCGCCTCGATGGATTGAGAACGACAAATCCAGTATCAGTGGGTGACAAAGTTATTTACGAAAAAGAAAATAACAAAGACACATGCGTGATTAATAAGATTTTACCGCGTTATAATGTAATAGTTAGAAAGTCGGTCAATCTTTCGAAAGCTTCTCATATTATAGCCTCAAATATCGACCAAGCAATTTTGGTCGCAACAATAGCGCAACCAAGAACATCTACTGGTTTTATTGATAGATTTCTGGTTACCGCCGAAGCCTATCACATACCGACAACTATTGTGTTTAACAAATCTGACTTGTATGATGAAGAACAGATGGCACAGGCAGAAGAATTGATTTCTGTTTTTAATAATATTGGTTATCATTCTTTTATGATTTCTGCTAAGACTGGCTTTCAATGTGAGGTGTTAAAAGATATTATGAAAGATAAAGTCAATCTTTTCTCAGGACATTCCGGTGTCGGTAAATCGGCGCTTATAAATCGTCTCGACCCAACTCTAAACGTACGCGTCGGTGAAATATCTGATGTACACGAAAAAGGTAAGCATACAACAACATTCTCACAGATGTTTCCGCTTTCGTTCGGTGGTTATATTATCGATTCTCCAGGAATTAAGGAATTCGGACTTTATGATATGGAAAAAAATACTCTGGCTCAACGCTTTCCAGAGATGCGTGAACTTATGCATGAATGCAAATTCTCTAATTGTACTCACCTTCACGAACCTCATTGTGCGATAAAAAATGCCGTCGAACAAAATATTATAGCAGACTGGCGATACAACGATTATTGTAATATGATGGAAGATTAATTTATGAGACGTTTTTTGTCATTGTTATTGATAATATTTCCATTGTTTCTTAATGCTCAACAAGATACATCTTCGTATGTTGTCATTTCTGATATTATTATTGAAGGAAATAATGTGACAAAAACTTCGATAATTCTCAAGGAACTTACGTTTGCTCAAGGCGATACGATAAATATTTCTGATTTTGCAAATGAAATGCGCCTGAGTCGTGAGAATGTTCAAAATACAACCCTGTTTAATTTCGTGGATTTTGAATGTATTAGTGATGACAACTTTCCTGCTAATGTTCAACTCAAAATCAAAGTCACAGAAAGATGGTATTTATGGGTTTATCCTTATGTATCGTATGCCGATAGAAACTTGAACGTCTGGTATGAAGCCGATGATTTGAAACGTTTTAGTTATGGTTTCGACTTGGAGCATCGTAATTTTCTGGGACTCAAACATTCATTGAAAATAACATGTATTGCAGGTTATAACCAGAATTACGGATTATCGTATGATATACCCTATCTTGTTGATAAATATCGTTTTGGATTGAAAGCGGGTTTCGCTTATAAGCGTGATAAAGAGGTCGCTTATGTCACTAATGATAATAAAATTTCATACTTCAATGGAGGTGAAGAATTCGCAAAACAAACCACAAATTTCTTTGTGGAACCTTATTACAGATTCGGTCATAGAAATAAATTATTTCTGAATATATGTTATAATGACACGTATTTCCATGATACTCTGTTGTGCTTGAATCCTGATTTTAACGGACATTTTCAATACTTTAGTTTGATGATGACTTTCAAGAATGACTATCGTGATGAGCAGAATTACCCTTTGAACGGTCATTATTTGGAGTTGTTGTTGGAAAAAACAGGTCTGGGATTTTTCGATACGAGTCCTGATATTTTTTATGGTAAGATAACAGCCGACTGGTATCAACCGATTAAAGGACGTTGGTATTGGTCGTCAAACCTGACTTTAAAAATGTCTGCTGATTACGATGCTCCATATTTTTTGAATAAAGGTCTTGGGTATGGAAACGATTATGTTAGAACTTACGAATTATATGTTGTTGATGCAATGAATTTTGCATTGATGAAGAATAACTTGAAATTTGCAATTTTAAATCCTGTTACGAGATATCTGCCTCTGATTAAGAACGAACGCTTTGGAAAGATACATTTCGCTTTGTATGCTAATGTGTTTTTTGATTGTGCTTATTCATGGAAAATACCTGCAGAATCAGCATGTTATTTAGATAATAAATTCATTTTTGGAACAGGAATAGGAATCGATTTCGTTACTTATTACGATAAAGTGATTCGTTTTGAATATGGAATAAATGATATGGGTGAAACCGGTTTATTTATTCATTTTGTGGCACCAATATAAAATTAGATATGAAAATTGGATTTTATGGAAAAGTCTTTGGCGATGACTATAATGAACTTATGCGCGATGTAATCAGACTCTTGAATGAGGCTTCTGTCAATATTATGATTTATGAACCGTTCTGGAATGATATAAAACATTGTATAGACGATTTTGGCAAGTTTGAATTGTTCAATAGTTCGGAGGAAATTAAAAATAATATAGATATACTTTTCTCCTTTGGTGGAGATGGAACCATATTAGACTCAGTTCCTTTGATAAGAGATAGCGGTATTCCTGTATTGGGAATCAATACTGGAACATTGGGATTTTTGGCTAGTGTATCACCGCAATCAACAAGTGAAGCTGTAAAAAACATCATTACCGGAAATTATACCATAGAGCAACGTTCCTTAATACAAATTAATGACGAAGATAATATCTTTAATGGAATCAATTATGCCTTGAATGAAATAAGTATTTGTCGTAAAGATAATGGTTCTCTGATAGTTGTCGAGGTTTATATCGATGATATGTTGCTTAATACATATTGGGCGGACGGAATTATCTTGGCTACACCAACAGGTTCAACAGCATATTCCATGAGTGTGGGCGGACCTATTATGACGCCTAATGCTGATAGTTTTTTGATTACGCCGATAGCAGCGCACAATTTAAGTGTACGCCCTGTCGTTATACCAGATAAAAGTGTGGTGAAAGTGAAGGTGAATGGTAGAAGCGATATATTCGCACTCGGTTTGGATTCGCGTATAATAACGGCTGATAAGTCAATGAATATCGAAATAAGAAAAACCGACTTCACTTTCAACATGATAAAAATGCCCGACAAGAATTTTTTTGAAACTATAAGAAAGAAACTTCTTTGGGGTAACGATTTGAGAAATTAATTTAAAAAATATATAATAAATTAACAAAATAATCGTAATTTTGTAGTTTACTATTGTAAACTTCATGTATGTTGAAAATCAATAAGTAAAGAAGAAGTTGATGAAAAGAAGTAGAATCGTAGCAATATTTTTCCTCCTGGCAGTATCATTTGTAATGCCAAAGAAAGTCAATGCTCAAATAATGGAAGTTGGAGCAACTGGTGGAATGTCATATTATGTTGGTGATATGAATCCAGGGAAACAGTTCTATCAGAATGATTTAGCGTTTGCTGCATTGATAAGATTTTACGATAATTTACGTTGGGCATTTCGCTTTCAATATACAAATATTAATTTGCAGGGATCCGATAAAACAGGATTCTATTCTCCTGTAAAAGAGTCTTTTGTAAGTAAAGTCAACGATTTTTCATTAATAGCGGAATTTAACTTCTTTGATTATTGGACAGGCAGTAACGTAGATTTTATAACTCCGTATATCTTTGCCGGTTTCTCTGTATTTGATTATAAAACAACAAATTTAGAAAATATAACATTATCTAATGGTACTAGTTTTTCAATTCCATTTGGTGTTGGCGTGAAATATAGTTTGACAAAAAGAATAGGCATGACATTAGAGTGGAAGATGAATAAATCGTTTGACGATAACATAGATAATATTAAAGATAACTTCTATGCTGAATATATAGTAAACGGAGATTTAGAGCGTGAGAAATTACCATTGGCATATAGATGCGATTGGTATGGTATGCTCGGATTTTCAGTGGTTTATAGATTCAACCTTCCAAAGAAAGTTACTTGTAATTCAGGTATAAAAACGCGTAGGTAATTTTGATTATGGAAACGTATAAAGATAAAATAGATATAGGTAGACTACCAGAACATATCGCCATTATTATGGATGGTAATGGTCGTTGGGCAAAGGAACAAGGCAAGATTAGAATATTTGGACATCAGAATGGTGTTGGCGCAGTTCGCGCTGTATCAGAAGCTTGCGCTGAATTAGGTGTGAAATATCTGACATTATATGCCTTTTCAACCGAAAACTGGAACCGCTCTCAGATTGAAGTGGACGCTCTTATGCGACTTCTCTCTAAAACAATGTCAGACGAATTAAAGACTTTAAACGATAATGATATCCGACTTAATGCGATAGGCGACCTCCAACGTCTTCCAAAATATAATTACGATGCATTGATGGATACTATTGAAGCAACAAAGAACAACAAAAGAATGACTTTGACATTGTGTTTGAGTTATTCAGGACGTTGGGAAATTACTGATGCTGTAAAAAAAATAGCCGAAAAAGTAACGACTGGTGAACTTTTAATTGAACAAATCAATGAGGAATGTGTTTCTAAATACTTGAATACTAGTGATATGCCAGACCCTGAATTGCTTATACGAACTAGTGGAGAAGAAAGAATCAGTAACTTCTTGTTATGGCAATTAGCGTATTCAGAATTCTATTTTACAGATAAATTCTGGCCCGATTTTGGCAAAGAAGACTTATATCAAGCAATTGTAAATTATCAGAATCGTGAACGCAGATTCGGCAAAACTAGTGAACAATTAAGCGATAAAAAATAAAGATGCGAAAATATCTCAATAAAATATTTGTTCTTTTATTTTTCTTGACCATCACAACCAATATGATGGCACAGATACAAGTGGGTAACGACTTGTCGGATATAGATTATTCTTTACCACGCGATTATGAAATAGCAGGTATAACTGTATCAGGTGTTAAATATCTTGATCCTCAGGTATTGGTGATGATATCTGGTCTGCAAGTGGGCGAAACAATTGAAGTGCCAGGTGATAAGATCACAAACGCAATCAGAAAATTGTGGGAACAAGGTTTGTTTGAAGACGTTAGTATTACATGCGTGAATAAAATCGGAAGTAAGATTTTTCTTAATATAGATCTTAAAGAACGTCCTCGTATATCAAAATATTCTTTTAAAGGTGTTAAAAAGTCAGAAGCAGAGGAACTTAGAAAAAAAATAAACCTCTCAAGAGGAGATGTCGCTACCGAACATACTTATACCAAAACAACCAGAATCATTGAAGATTATTATTTCGAAAAAGGTTATCATAACGCAATAGTTGATGTACAGGCAGTAAATGATACTACCCGTGACAATTACGTAAATTTGATATTGGATATCAACAAAGGACCTAAAGTGCGTATCTCAGAAATCATCATTAATGGTAATGAGGATTTGACAGATAATCAGGTACGTAAGGCAATGAAAGATACTAAAGTAAAAGGTAATTTCGACCCGTTGAATCCTTTGGCTCCTTCAGTATATGGCGCATTGTGGGATTTCATTAGATTTAAACCTAAAGAAGCGATGGCAACTTTGACAGACTATTTCTATGATAATTATCGTCCACGTATCTTTAAGAGTTCTAAGTATATAGAAACAAATTATGAAGATGATAAAAATAATATCATAGCAAAATATAATCAAAGTGGTTATCGTGACGCCCATATCGTCAGCGATTCAATATATAGAATTGATGATAAAAATATGGGAATAGCTATCACACTCGATGAAGGTGATAAATATTATTTCCGTGACATCTCATGGGTGGGTAATACAAAATATGATACCGCCACATTAAACAAAGTACTAGGTATCCATAAAGGTGATGTATATAATAAAGAACTTCTTCAAACTAATCTTCAATATAACGAAGGTGGTTATGATATAAGTTCAATATATATGGATGATGGCTATCTGTTCTTCTCTGTTGATCCTGTTGAGGTTAGAGTCGAAAATGATTCTATCGACCTTGAAATAAGAATATATGAAGGCGATCAGGCAACAATAGGAAAAGTATCTGTAAAAGGTAACACAAAAACTAACGATCACGTCGTTATTCGTGAAATGTATACCAAACCAGGACAACTTTTCAGTAGAAGTGATGTGATTAGAACGACAAGAGAGTTGGCGGCTTTAGGTTACTTCAATGCTGAAACGTTAAATCCAGATATTAAACCAGATCCAACAGACGGAACCGTTGATATTGAATATGTAGTGGAAGAAACATCTTCTGACCAAATTGAATTGTCAGCAGGTTGGGGTTACAATAAACTGATTCTCACTCTGGGATTGACACTTAATAACTTCTCTGTAAAAAATATGTTTAAAAAAGGTGCGTGGACTCCATTGCCTGGTGGCGATGGTCAAAAACTTTCTTTGAGAGTCCAAACATACGGTAGACAATATATTTATTATGGAGTGTCATTTACAGAACCTTGGCTTGGAGGTAAGAAACCGAATTCATTTACTACATCTTTATATCATTCAACTTACGCAACTCCTTACGAAAGAGATAATCCAAACTTCGGTACATTCAAAACCACTGGACTTTCGTTTGGCTTAGGTAAAAGATTAACATGGCCCGATGACTATTTTACCATATATCACGGAATTAACTTGATGCGTTATAAATTGAAAAATTATGCTTCAATATTTAACTTCGGTACAGGTAATGGTTTCTTTAATGTTATTAGTTATAATATCAGTGTCGGCAGAAATTCGGTGAGTCAACCAATTTATCCGCGTTATGGTTCAGAATTGATTCTGTCGTTGGAAGTTACTCCTCCATATTCTGCATTCAGTGATGTAGATTATGAAGAGTTGTATCCGGGGCAGAATAAAAAGGCTGAGCGTGAAGACAATATGTACCGTTGGGTTGAATTTCATAAGTGGAAATTTAAATTGGCATGGTATACTGAACTCTATGACAAACTCGTACTTATGACAAGAGTTCGTTTCGGTTATCTCGGATGTTATAACCAAGAAATTGGAATCACTCCATTCCAAAGATTCTATCTAGGTGGTGATGGTTTGTCTAACTATAATTTCGATGGTAGAGAAATCATAGGTATGCGTGGTTATGGTAATGAAGTGCTGACACCTCATTATAGCGTTGATGAAAACTTAGGCGGTAACATATTTACTAAATATACTATGGAAATACGTTATCCTCTTTCCCTCAACCCAACGGCTACGATATATGCGCTCGGTTTTGTTGAAGCTGGTAACGATTGGTTGGGTGTCAGAAATTTCGACCCGTTTGATGTATATCGCTCAGCCGGTCTTGGCGTCCGTATCTATCTGCCTATGTTCGGTATGTTGGGTATCGACTGGGGTTATGGATTTGATGACGTTCCTGGTATGAATGGCGCTAATAAGAGTCAGTTCCACTTCTCAATTGGAGGATCGATTGACTAATTAACAATTAACAATGAACAATTAACAATTAACAGTTATAAATATGAAAACAAGAAAATCAATTTTAATGCTAGCAGTGATGTTCCTTCTTGGAATCACAACTATTAATGCTCAACAGAATCAGAAAATCGCTTACGTTGATTCTAACTACATCTTAGAAAATATTCCAGAATACGCTGATGCTCAGGAAGAGATAAATCAGCTTTCAAAACAATGGGAAAAAGAGATAACCGCTTTGTTCCAGGAAGCTCAAGAATTAGATCGTGAATATCAAACAGAATCGGTTCTCCTTTCAGAAGACCAAAAGAGAAGTAAAAAAGAAGCTATCACTGCCAAACGTCAAGAAGCAGAAGCACTGAGAATGCAATACTACGGACCGGAAGGTGAACTTTATACAAAAAGAGCAGAACTCATTCAACCAATTCAAGAAAAAGTTTATAACGCAATCAATACATTGGCTCAGTTGAAAAACTATGCTTTTATCTTCGATAAGGCTTCAGGAACAACAATGCTTTATTGCAATGAGAAAAATGATATCAGTGATGATGTCCTCGATGAAATTGGCAACGTTATGCAAACAGTTCGCCGTGAAGACCGTAAAAGAGCAAATTGAAAATTGAAAACTGAAAGTTGAAAATATCCTTAAAATTTGTATCTTTGCCAAAGAAAATAAGAACAATAAAATTATAAAAAAATGAAAAAATTAGTTAAGTTATTTTTTGCTGTTGTATTGACAGTAGGTGTAAGTATGGGTGTTAATGCTCAATCTTTAAAGATTGGTCACGTTGATTCAGGCGCTATTATGGAAATCATGCCAGAGAGAGCAAAAATTGAACAAGACCTTCAAGCATACGCAGCTGAGTTGCAATCTGAATTACAAGCAATGGGTGCTGAATATCAAAGCAAGCTTCAAGATTATCAAGCAAATAAAGCTACAATGTCAAACTTGATTCGTCAATCAAAAGAAAAGGAAATCGTTGACCTTGAAACAAGAATCAGTGAATTTCAAGGTAGCGCTGAAATGGCAATGCAAAGCAAACAATTAGAATTATTAAACCCACTTATCGAGAAAGTTCAAAACGCAGTTAACGCTGTCGGTAAAGAAAAAGGATTCACATATATCTTAGATAAGGCAACAGGCACTATCGTATTTATTGGCGACAATGCAATCGATATTACAGCAGATGTTAAAGCAAAATTAGGTTTATAATAATTGACTAAAGGTAAAAGACAAAAGGCTAAAGTTTTCCGCTTTAGCCTTTTTTATTTGTGTTACAAATCATACATCTTTATCACTTCCTTAAACGCAGCCTTATTTTCTTCACTGACTGGTTCTGCTGATGGTGGATTGAATGTCAGCGGATTGATATAAGTGCCGTTTTTGTTAAGTCTGAAATCTAAGTGCGGACCTGTCGACATTCCGGTGCTGCCAACATAACCAATCAGGTCGCCTTGTTTCACTTTACTTCCTTTTTGGATTCCTTTGGCGAATCCGTTGAGATGCATATATGTAGTTGTGTATGTGCTATTATGTTTAATCTTCAGATAATTGCCACCGCCTTTTTTGTCCCATCCTTTCTCGATGACAGTACCATCGCCAATTGTCACGACGGGTGTTCCTGTTTCTGCTGCATAATCTACGCCATGATGTGGGCGAACGACTTTAGTTACAGGATGGCGTCTCGCATTAGAGAATGTTGAACTGATTCTACGATAGTTTAATGGTGCTTTTAAGAATGCCTTGCGGAGATTGACACCATTCTCGTCGAAATATTGGCCTCTGCCATCTTGTTCAAAGTAATAGGCATAGTGTTCAGAACCAGCGTTGTTGAGGTAGCAGGCAAGAATTTTACCCATGCCAATATATTCGTCTTTTATATATTTCTTTTCGTAAATAACCTTGAACGTATCTCCTGGTTGAATGCCAAAGAAGTCAACTGTCCAAGAATAAATATCTGATAGTTCCATTGTTAGGTTAGGGTCGCCATTTGCTTCTTTTACCGCGTCCCAAAGTGAATAATGTATCGCGCCTTCGATAACCTCTCTCTTTACGTCTACTGTCTTTTTGCCGCGCCATGCTGTGAGTGAGTCGGAGAGACTAAAGACAGCGTAATTTATCTTGTCGATTTCATAAATCCAGAAAACCGGTGTCGCTACGCTATCACGTTTAAACATAAATGTATGTTTATGACCTGGTTTAATCTTTCTTATGTCGAATACATTTTTATGTTTATTCTCTATATATGTTATCGTGTTGTAGTCAACATTGTGATTTAACATTATGTTAGAAAGAAACTGATTCTTTTTGATTGTATCAAGTTTCACGTCAAGCGAGTCGATACAAATTCCGTAAAGAAATTCTGGTTCTTTTATTACTACTGGTTCTTCTGTTTCTTGTTTGGTGTTATTGTTTTTATTGGTGCAGGAAAACATTAAAAATAACAATGTACAATGTAAGATTAACAATGATGTTAGAATTGATTTACGGAATTTCATAATGATTGAATTTTAAATTATTATTTGACGATTCTGACTATGGTTAAGACTAGTCGTATATAAAAGAAAACAAGAGACAGAAAAATCTATCTCTTGTCTAAATATTTTTTTATTACATTATTTATTTGATGCTTGTTTGTAACCTGCTTCAACAGCTTTGAGGTTGAGGGTTACAACTTCTTCACCTTTTCTTCCGAATTGTTCGCGGATACTATTTTCTATTGTTTCCATTTCGAATCCGAGGAAAGGAACGGCAGCGCCGAATATTACCATGTTAGCAGCGCGTACGTTTCCGCATTCTTTTGCGAGGTTGTCGGCATCAACGATGATAGCGTTATGTTTTTTCAATTCAGCATAAACATCTTCTACTTCTGGATAGTTGTCTATATTAATAAAAGGTGCGCTTGCTGTGATGATAACACCGTCTTTAGCGAGCATAGGAAGATAACGAAGAGCTTCCATTGGTTCTACTGAGATGATGAGGTCGGCTTTACCTTCTGGGATAAGGTCGGATGCAATAGGATCTGATGAGAGACGAAGGTGAGATTGGACATCACCGCCTCTTTGACTCATACCATGAACTTCAGCTTGTTTGAGGTACATATTTTTCTCGACTGCAGCGATGCCTATACAAGAAGCGATACTAAGGATACCTTGACCGCCAACACCTGCTAATATAATATCTTTTTTCATGACTGTCTTATTTTTAAGTTATTAATTTGCTTTCTTTGCACGCATCTTTCTGCTTAATGTTTGAATACATTCACGGCGAGGGATGATGACAGAGACGCCTTCGTATGCCAATTCTTCCTTAATGACTTGAACATTGATTTCATGTTGATTTGGCAAAGGTTTGATAACTCTTACGTGGTCAGGGTCAACACCTAAACCTTTACAGATGCTTTCAAGACGACCTTCTGCTGAAGATTTTTGACCGCCTGTCATACCTGTTGTTGAGTTGTCGAGAATCATGACGACGATGTTGTTGTTGTTAACAGCGTCGAGCAACCCTGTCATACCTGAGTGTGTGAATGTTGAGTCGCCGATACAAGCTACAGCTGGGTAAATACCTGCTTCTGAAGCTCCGATTGCCATAGTTATACTTGCGCCCATGTCAACTGTACTATTGATAGAGTTGAGTGGTGGAGTTGCGCTGAGTGTGTAACAACCGATGTCGCCGAATACTTTGCCAGGACCGAAGTCTGCCATTGCTGCGTTGAGAGCTCTGAATGAATCCCAGTGAGGACATCCGTCGCACAATTTTGGAGGACGTGCTTTAACCAATTCCGGAATAGGAGCGCCAACTTCAAATGGTCTGCCAACAGCTTTAGCAGCGATGTTAGGGTTGAGTTCGCCATCGCGTGGTAATGTTCCATCTAAACGACCGTGGATAGGTTTGCCTGTTGCCAAGAGACCTTTTAATAATTCTTCAACGATTGGATAACCTTCTTCCATAACTAAGATTTCGTCACATTCATCATAAAGTTTTTGAATCATGGCGATTGGAAGTGGATATTGACTTATCTTGAGAACAGGATAAGGTATTGTTTCGTTGTTGTAATTTTCTTTCAAATAGTTGTATGCAAGACCACAAGCGATGATACCTAACTTCTTGTCTGTACCTTCGAAGTATTTGTTGAAACCGCTTTCTGTGCTGTCTTGTTCCATAACAGCTTGTTTTTCGAGAAGTTGTTTATATTGTTTTCTTGCAATTGCAGGAAGCAAAACAAATTGTCGTAAGTTTGAAGGTAGTGCCAACTCATTTTGTTGACGTTTGTCGGTGCAAACGACGCCGGCGCGAGAGTGTGCCAAACGTGTTGTGACACGCAACATTACCGGTGTTCCAATCTTTTCTGATAGGTCGAATGCGTAACGTGCCATGTCGTATGCCTCTTGTTGATTCGATGGTTCGAGAAGAGGAATGAGAGCGAACTTGGCGTAAGTACGTGAATCTTGTTCATTTTGTGATGAGTGCATTGAAGGGTCATCGGCAGCGAGAACCACCATACCGCCATTAACACCTGTAACTGCTGAGTTGATGAATGGGTCGGCTGCAACGTTAACACCAACGTGTTTCATACATACGAGTGAACGTTTGCCTGCGTATGACATACCAATTGCACTCTCCATTGCGGTCTTCTCATTTGCTGACCATAAAGCACGAATGCCTAATTCTTTAGCTTCTTTTGAGCCTTGGATGAATTCCATAATTTCTGTCGAAGGTGTGCCAGGATAAGCGTAAACACCAGAAAGTCCGGCGTCGATAGCACCTTGGGCAATGGCTTCATCTCCAAGTAATAAAATCTTATTCATTATTATTTGATTTTGTAATTAAAATTATCTTAAAATATTGTTTGCAAATGTAATAAAAGTTTTTGGTATTACAAAGTATTTTTCTAAAAAAAACAATGTAATATGAATCCTGAAACTAAACTTTTTTGTGAGGTGAGAACTTATTTTATTTTAAAAAAAGTGTTATCTTTGACACCAAAATAAATGATATAATGAGCAGGAATAGGAGTTCTAAACGCAACATGAAAGACAGTATGATAGGTGGCGCTTGTTCTGGATTGGCAGATTATTTTGACGTCGACATAACATTTGTAAGAGCAGTTGTAGCGTCGTCAATAATTTTTGCCGGTGTGGGGTTGGGTCTGGATCTTGTCTTGTGGTTAGTTGCTCCTGCAGAATATTGATTATGAAGAAAATTATACATAAGTCGGACCTGATAAAGGTTATCGGAAAAGATAATGTTTTTACGAGAGGACTCGCGTCGGTGGCGATGTGTGCTCTCGGCGTGAACAAAATTAATAAATTGTACGCACCCTCTGCTGAATTGAGCGATCAGCCTTTCACGGAGCATATGCTTGATGTATATGGTATTACATATGATAAGAACGAATCGGAAATGAATGTCATTCCTAAAGAAGGTCCGTTCATCATTGTCAGCAACCATCCTTTCGGTGCTATAGAAGGTATCATTTTATATGATGCTATCGCTCGTGTTAGACCAGACTTTAAAGTGTTGGCAAACTTCATATTATCATACATTCCGAACTTAAAGAATGTCTTCATCCCTGTCAATCCGTTTACCGACAAACCGGAGTGGGGCAGTAGTATCGGTGGTATCAAAGAAGCTATGGCTCATATCTCAAAGGGATGCGGATTAGGTGTCTTCCCCGCTGGCGAGGTGTCGCGTTACAATGGCAATAAATATCCCGAAGATATCGACTGGTCGGTGACAATAGCGAAACTTGCCAAGAAAGCAAAGGTGCCGGTAATACCATTCTATTTCGATGGAACCAACTCCAAGACTTTCTATCGCCTCGCAAAAATGCATTCAATGTTAGGAACAGCAATGCTTCTCAGGGAGTTATATAACAAACGTAATCAGCATTTCACAATAAAGATCGGTAAACCTATCCTTCCTTCTGATTTCGAGGTTTACGATGACTTTAAGAAGATGTCTGCTTATATGCGCGCTCGTTCTTATGCTCTCGAGGCAAATATTCATAACGAAGAAACAAAGAGGTTTGACACTAAACTTGAACCCTTGCCTCCTCCACGCAAGTCGAATATGCTGCTTAACGAACTTGATAATATTCGTAAGAAATCGTATCTATTCACGTGCGCTCAATATGAGTGTTTCTTCGCAGACCATGATGATATACCTAATATAATGTATGAACTGGGGCGCCGTCGTGAAGAAGCGTTCCGTGCAATAGGCGAGGGGAGCGGTAAGAAACTCGATATTGATAAATACGACACCTATTATAAACATCTAATTCTTTGGGATAAGGAGGAAAAACGTCTCGTCGGAGGTTATCGCCTCGGAATCGGAAAAGACATAGTCGAACAAAAAGGCATTGATGGATTCTATATATCTTCCTTATTTAAAATTAAGGAATCATTCAAGGATACTTTGTCAAAGACAATAGAATTGGGACGTTCTTTCGTTACTATCGACTATCAAAAGGAAATCTTGCCTCTGATGTTGCTTCTTAAAGGTTTGATGATGGTGGCATACAGACATAAAGATGTTGAATATTTCATCGGTCCGGTAAGTATCAGCAACTGGTATCCTAAATTCTATAAGAGTTTGATGGTACGATATATATCAACTCAACATTCGTGCATGGAAATGAAAGGAATGGCAGAACCTCGTACTCCTTTTGAAACTGATTTCCTGAAAGTTGACGTAGATACGTTACTCGAACATAATATCGGTTCTGTTGAGAAATTTGACCGTTATATGATGAAATTAAGTAATGGCGACTATCGTCTCCCTACTTTGTTTAAGAAGTATCTCAAGATGCAGTCAAAGTTTTTATGTTTCAATGTCGACCCTGACTTCCATGACGCTCTCGACGGTCTGCTTCTCCTCGAATTTAAGAACATTCCAGAATCAGAGTTGATGATGCTGATGAAAGACAGCAGCGACGAAGAGAAAGAGATGATCAAGAAAAGATTCATCGGAAATTGAAAACTGAAAATTAATGTGGAGACGTGGCGATTACATCAAATAATATGTGTAATTGTTACGTCTCATTTGTTTAATGGATAAATATATATTATGTCAAACAATAAATTTTATCGTGACTCCGAAAATAAAGTTCTCGGCGGCGTATGCTCCGGACTGGCAAATTATTTTAATCTCGATGTGGCGCTGTTAAGAGTTGTTTTCGTAATATCATTCTTATTTGCTAGCTTCGGATTCTGGTTGTACATAATCCTCTGGATTGTAATTCCTATCGATAGTCAACAGAAAATAGATGTCGGTAAAGGTTGTGGACAGCAGTCGACAGATGACATACAACAAACGGCAACCAATAACAAAAATTCTAAAGTTACGACTGTTTTCGCAGGTCTTTTTGTGATTCTTATAGGAATAATATTTTTGATAAATAACTATGTTCCAATTTATTGGGTATGGGATTTATGGCCGATTGTCCTTGTAGGACTGGGTGTGATGATGATTTATAATGCTAGTAAGAAAGGAGACAATAATGAGTAATAATAAGGAAAAGAAAAATGACGATGGTATTGTTGGTGGAATAATCCTCATCGTTATAGGTTTGATTGCATTGATGGTAACATTCTTTGATATTGAAATAGTTTGGTCAGAAATTGCTAAATTATGGCCGGTGTTTATAATAATTTTCGGTATTTCAATATTGCCGTTCAACAAGTTTTTTAAATCAATCTTGGTAATAGCGATGATACTGATTTCTTTCTTGTTATATTACAATGGCGTGAAAGATGATAAAGATTTTACATGTGAAAACATACAACAGGAAAGTGATGTTGATGTACAGGAATTTTCAGAACCTTTCATAAATAATATAAAAGAAGCTGATGTCGAGATTAATTACGGAGCAGGAACTTTAAATCTTAACGTTCCGGTTAAAGAATTTGTCAAGGCTTCTAATGCAAGTAATTACATCGTGCAAGATTTTTCTGTGAAATATGAAAATGATAAAGCCGACATTGTTTTTGATTTGGCGGCTGATAATCTAAACGTAACCGGAAAAAAGTCTGTATCAAATAATTTCTTTAATATCGCATTAAATGAAAACCCTCTTTATAACTTTGAAATTAATGTAGGAGCATCTAATATGAACTTCAATTTAAGTGATTATAAAGTCGCTGACATAGATGTCAATGGCGGTGCTTGTGATATAAACATTAAGTTGGGCGATCTTCATAATTACACGGATGTGAGTATAAACACAGGAGTTTCTGACATTAAAATAGGAATACCGGAAAACTCAGGGTGTCGCGTGGAATGTGAGTCGGTGCTGAGTAACAGGAGTTTTGATGGTTTTATGAAGAAATCATCAGGTGTTTATGAGACAACGAATTATTCATCAGCGCAAAATATTGTCAATATAGAATTCGCTGGGGCGATATCAGATTTCGAGATTTACAGATATTGATACAATTTTTGAAACCTTTGATTATTTTCATTGTTAAGTAAGAAATTATTCAATCGTAAAGATATGGACAAAGTCTGTTGACCGTAGTCTGTTGACTGTTGACTAAAAAGAATATACCATGGAATATAAAGATTATTATAAAATATTAGGTGTTGAACGTTCAGCATCTCAAGACGAGATAAAGAAAGCATATCGTAAATTGGCTGTAAAATATCATCCTGATAAAAATCCTGATGATAAGGTGGCAGAAGAAAAATTCAAGGAGATTTCAGAAGCATATCAGGTGTTGGGCAACGCCGATACTCGTAAGAAGTATGATGAACTTGGTGCCAACTGGAAACAATATGAGAATGCCGGTTTCAGCGGTTTTGGAGGTGGACAAGGTTTTGGTGCCAGCGGTTTTTCTGACTTCTTCGATATGTTCTTCGGTGGACAAGGCGCAGGTTTCGACATACGTGAATTCATGGGCGGCATGGGCGGAGGCCGTCGTTCAACACGTCCGTCAAAAGGTGGCGACCTTAACGCTAACATAAGTCTTACCTTGTTAGAAGCATATCAGGGTTCTCAACGTCTTATAGACCTCAATGGCAATACCATAAAAATGAATATAAAACCCGGCGTTCGCGATGGACAGGTGTTGCGTATCAAAGGTAAAGGTAATCCTGGACGTAACGGCGGCGACAATGGCGACCTCTTGATAAAAGTGTCGATCATTAACGACCATACTTATCAACGTGACGGCGATGATCTCATAAGAAATATCAACATAGATATTTATACTGCAATCCTCGGAGGAAAGATTACGATCAATACGCTCAAAGGCGACGTCAATGTTCCGATAAAACCACAGACGCAGAATAACAGTACTTTGCGACTTAAAGGTCTCGGTATGCCGCATTACGACAAAGAAGGCGCAGGTGCTTTATTGTTAAAGGTACAACTTCTGTTGCCGGAACATTTCTCACAAAGAGAACTGGAATTAATTAAAGAAGCAAAAGAATTGAATTCTTGATATTTCTGTTCCCGCACCAGTTTCCGTCCTAAAAATCAATCGTCTCCCAGATTCTTCAGCATCGGCACAAATCTGAAGTCGCCGTATGTTTCTCGTTTTATGGTGCCATCTTCTTGTTTTACAAGTTTCAGCATGGTTTGATGGTCTTCGTGTTCGCACAACGGAATCACCATTATGCCGCCGACTTTTAGTTGGTCGATGAGTGCTTGTGGGATTTCTGGAGCAGCCGCCGTAATCAGTATTCTGTCGAAAGGTCCGTAAGTGGGAAGACCTTTGTTGCCGTCGCCGAGGAATGTTTTTATTGTATAAGGAAACTTGGCGAGGAACGCTTTTGTCTTGGCATAAAGTTTTCTCTGACGTTCAATGCTGAAAACCTTAGCACCCATCTCGGCGAGCACGCATGCCTGATATCCGGAACCGGTGCCTATTTCAAGAACCTTGGTGTTCTTCTTTATCTCCAAGAGACTTGTCTGAAATGCGACAGTAAAAGGTTGCGAGATGGTCTGTCCCGAACCTATAGGAAACGCCTTGTCTTGGTAGGCGAAGTTTATAAACGATGAATCCAAAAAGACGTGACGAGGAACATTGTTGATGGCATTGAGAACATTCTCGTCGCTAATGCCCTTGTTTCTAAGCTCTTCCACCATATTTTTACGCATCCCCTTATGTCTGTAATTATCTTCTTGCATCGCTTTTTTTTATTAAAATTTCCCTTCACAAAATTATGAAAAAACCTTATATTTGCGAAAAATTATTCAAGAAATCCTTTATGTTGAAGATAGGAGTTTTGGGTGCCGGTCACCTCGGAAAGATACATATCAACTGCATCAAGCAGATAGCGGTTTATGACTTGGTGGGATTTTACGACCAAGACGAAAATACAGCAAAAAAAGTCTCTGAAGATTTCGGTATTAAATGTTACTCTTCGATAGAAGAACTGGTAGAATTAGTTGACATCGTCGACATCGTTACACCAACAATATCGCATTTTGAATGTGCCTCATTGGCATTGAAGAAAGGCAAGCATGTGTTCATAGAGAAACCTATCGTTGCTACCGTTGATGAGGCTAATCGTTTGATTGCTATAGCTAAAGAGTCTGGTTGTAAAGTACAGGTGGGACATGTTGAACGTTTCAACCCGGCATATATAGCGGCGCGTCCTTATATTGATGCTCCCGTCTTTGTTGAAGCACATCGTCTTGCAACCTTTAATCCTCGTGGTACCGATGTCCCTGTAGTCCTCGACCTTATGGTTCACGACATTGACATAATTTTAGATGTGATAAAATCTCCTATTAAGAATGTGAGCGTAAGTGGAGTCTCCATTGTAAGTCCAACACCTGATATTACGAATGCTCGTATCGAGTTTGAAAATGGTTCGGTGGCAAATCTCACGGCAAGTCGTATCTCCTTAAAGAATATGCGTCGTCATCGTATGTTCCAAAAAGACGCTTATATCACCGTCGACTTCTTGGAAAAGAAAACTGACATCGTGAGAATCAACGATGTTGATGGTGACGTGAACCCGTTGGCAATGACGATAGATTTATCCGACGGCAGAACTAAACAGATAAGCATTGAACAACCAGAAGTGAAACCAATAAACGCAATCCTGACAGAATTGGAAAGTTTCCATAATGCTATCGTTACAAATACAGAACCGCCTGTCACGATTCACGATGGCGTTAAGGCATTGAAAGTGTGCTATATGATTCTTGAAGAGATAGAAAAAAATCAACAAATAGTTCAAAAACATCTTAAGTAAGCAATAAAACTTATTTTATCACGTTCACAAAATAAATTTAAATTTATGAAAATATCTCGCCTTTTACCTTTTCTGGTTGTTGCCTTGTTCGCAACATTCTCATTCTCATCATGCAATAGATTTGAAGGAAGTCAAGAAATACCTTCATACATATATGTAGACAAATTTTTGTTGACAACCAATTACGCCATTGAAGGCTCCGCCTCACATAATATCACCGATGTCTGGGTTTATGTTGATGATGACTTGCGAGGTTGTTATGAATTGCCTGCTACGGTTCCGTTATTAGACAGAGGTAAACACAAGATATCACTTTATCCTGGTATTAAACTAAATGGAATAAGTAAAACCAGAGTCGTATATCCATTCTATAAACCATATATCGTAGAGGATTTTGAGTTGGAAGAGAAAAGGGTGGATACGTTACATCCTTCTGTTACATACTATTCTGCTGACGAAGGTAGTACGATAACATTTAGATATATAGAAGATTTTGAACGTCAGGTCTCACTCGAAAATGACGAGGAAAGCGATACTACAATTATAAGAACAGAACGTGATGACGCAGGTAATTGGAATGATGCTTTTAATAATTCTCATTATTCAGGTTATGTTTGGTTAGGTGAAACACCGGAAGGTGATACCATCGATTACTTCTGTTTGTTATCTGAAGAATATAAAGATCTTCCAAATCAAGGCAATAACGTTATGTTGGAAATAGATTATAAATGTGATGAGGTATTTCAGGTTGGACTTCAATATAAGATAAGTGGTGTGGTGAAATACCCGTTATACAATGTCAATCCATCTCAAACATGGAATAAGATTTATCTCAACCTTGGACCTCGTATCACAGAACTGCAAGAAGCAGAGTGGTTTAAATTCTATATCACGGGTAGTACGGCGCCTGGTTCTGAATCTGAATTCTATTTCGATAACATAAAACTTATTTATCGTGACTAAGAAAAATAACAAGAAATTACAGACATTCAAATATGTCTTATGTGACTGGTTTTGCGCCCTAATAGCATGGATATTATTTTTCTTCTTTAGAAAATATAATGAAGATCCGTATTTCCTAGACCATTATCAACTCGTGTTTTACGATCCTAATTTTATTAAAGGAATCGTTTTGGTGCCGGTCTTCTGGTTGATGCTACATACTATCTCAGGATACTATAATAATGTGTTTAGCAAGTCGCGACTTAAAGAGTTGGGACAGACGTTCTTCGTCGTTCTTCTGGGGGTCGTGATTTTGTTTTTCGCCACAATCATAGATGACGTAATTTATTCATATAAGTCATATTATGTTTCTTTCTCAGTGCTTTTTGGTCTTCAATTCACATTGACATATTTTTGTCGTTTGATAATTACGACAAGAACAGCTAGGAAGATTCACAGAAAAGAAATAGGATTCAATACGTTAATAGTTGGAAGTCACGATAATGCCTGTGATATTTATAAAGAAATTGAAAATCAGGTATACTCTTCTGGTAATATCATTGTTGGTTTTGTTAATGCCTTTGACTGGGACGAATATAAACTTGAGAAATATATTCCTCACCTGGGGCATTATAAGGATGCGGCAAAGATAATAAAGGAAAATGATATAGAGGAAGTTATCATCGCTATAGAACGCTCTGAGATTGAGACTATCGATAAGATTCTTGTTGTTTTGGAAAGTCTCGATGTTGTTGTTAAGATTATCCCTATAATGCATGATATTCTTTTTGGTACGGTAAAACAGGAGGCTATCTGGCATGCGCCGCTCGTAAGAGTAACTCCTGAGTTGATGCCAATATGGCAGCGTGTTACTAAGAGAATCTTTGATATTGTTGCTTCTCTTATGGTGATTATCTTCTTTTCACCTTTATATTTATTCACTGCAATAATGGTGAAACTCTCATCACCAGGACCGATATTCTACAAGCAAGAACGCATCGGTAAGCATGGCAAACCTTTTAATATGTTGAAGTTTAGAAGTATGTATGTCGATGCTGAGAGTATGGGTCCTCAGCTTTCAAAAGACAACGACCCGCGTATAACTCCGTGGGGACGTTTCATGCGTAAGACTCGTCTCGATGAGATACCTCAGTTCTTCACTGTATTAGGCGGTAAGATGTCTATCGTTGGCTATCGCCCTGAACGTCAGTTCTACATCGACCAGATCGTGCAAAGAGCACCGCATTATATCATGCTTCTCAAGATAAAACCTGGTATCACAAGTTGGGGTGAGGTGAAATTCGGTTATGCTTCAAATGTTGACGAAATGGTGGAACGATTGAGATACGACATCCTCTATATAGAAAATATGAACCTCGCACTCGACATCAAGATCTTGATTTATACAGTGTTGATCGTCGTTCAAGGAAGAGGGAAATAATTCAAATTGAAAATTGAAAATTATGGTAGAGACGTCACCCATGTGGCGTCTTTATAATTGAAAATTAAGGTGAGGTTTATCGCCTTAATTTTCATATTCTTCTTTCATCAGTTCCTTCTCGTATCGTCTGCGGTTTCTTTCTAATTTCTTTTTTAATCTCGCTTTCTTGTTGAACCTATTGTATAAGGTCTGAATCGGACTTATGATTCCTTTGTCCTCGGGAATCTTCTTAGGCTTCTGATACAAGACAGTCCCGATGTTTTCATTCGCACCTTTTATTATGAAAGGTTCTTCTATAGGAATCTCCTTTATAATCTTTTCAACAGTATGATTGTCCAAATATGGAAAAACGTCGATTTCCTGTAATATGATTGTATCTCTTTGCATCACGATTTCAAAATTGTTGACGTTGACGCTGTCGTAATTGACGTTTATGATTTCTGTCACGAAACCGACGCTGCTTATTTTAAGAGTGTCGTTTTTTCTTACCAACATAGAGAATCTTCCGTCAAAGTCGGATGTCGTTCCGTAATAAGAAACCTTGCTCAAGATATGAACGTTCGGAATAGGAGAGAGGCTGTCGGCGGAAACGACTTTACCTTTTAACTGGAAATATCTGTTTTGAGCGTGTAATGAGATACAACACGAAAGAAATAACACTATAAATATAAGTCGTCTCATCCTCCCAAACTTTAGTCATATACAAAACAGATGTTAATGTTTTTTTATTGTGAGGCTGGGAGAATAATTGTGTAATCACTTTAAAAATCATTGATCAGAAATCCCATATACAGAGGCAAAGTGAGGGTGCTGTCATTAAATCCTATGTTATAATCTCCTAATTTGATCAGATTCTTGACGTGATATTTGTCGTAATGTTTTAATATTGTCTTTGCACTTTTAGCATTTCCAGTCACGGCTTTACATTCCAATAATGTACATTCGCCTTTATATCTTATTACGAAGTCTATCTCTAATCCGGAATCCTTGTGAAAATAATATAGCTTTCGTCCGTTTTTGCCTAAGAAGTCAGCTACAAGATTTTCAAAGATTGCACCTTTATAACCTAATAACGAACCTCTTAAAATATCTCCTTGTGTTCCGTCTTCAAGCATACTTATAAACAACCCGATGTCAGACATATAAACTTTAAAAACATTTTCGTCTGCGTTGCCGTCTAAGGGCAATTCGGTGATGTTTAAATTGTAGCATCTTCTGATAAAACCAGCATCTTCAATCCATTGTATGCTTCCTAAATATTTGCTTGCAGAGGCACCTTTCTTTATTACTGAATATTGGAATTTTTTATTCTCCTTGCTCAGCTGTTTCGGAATTGAATCGAAACATTCTCTAATATGCGACTTGTCTTCTTTGGCGGCATATTTTATCATGTCATCACGGTAACCGTTTATTATGTCGCGCTGCATTCTCAATACATTATTCATCTTATGAGTGTTGACGAATTCATTGACAACAGCCGGCATTCCACCGACAACTACGTATTGTAAAAGTAGTTCTCTAAGACGGTTATGCAAGACATCCGGAATTGGAGTCAAATTTGTTAGCGAGGATTTTAAACTATTTATAATGTTATCATTGATTCCATTCGCCCACAAAAACTCTTCAAAATCCATAGGTGTCATCTCGATTTCTGTTTCATAACCTACAGGTACAGAAACAATATTGTCACGATACCCTTTGATTCCTAATAAAGAACCGGTACATATCACATCGTAACGAGCGTCCATTTTGAAAAATTTCAATGCTGTACGAGCATTTGGACATTCTTGCAGTTCGTCTAAAACCAAGCAAGTCTTCCCTTTTTCAAATATTGCTTTATCTCCAAGTAAACCAGTAATATACATTGTAAGGTCGTCAATGTTTAATGAACCATTGAAAATAGAAGTGTATGACGGGTTCTCATAAAAGTTAATATATATGGTGTGTTTATAATTTCTCTTCGCAAAGTCGATGACTGAAGAGGTCTTGCCACATTGACGACAACCTTTTATAATTAATGGGTTGTGATTAGGAGTGTTTTTCCATTCCAAAAGGTATTTTTCGATTTTTCTTCTTAACATAACAACAAACCTTATTTATTATAAATTAACTTTTTTAGACGACTTTTTGTTTTAAATCACAACTTTTTTAAACGACTTTTTGTTGATGTATGCAATTTTTTAAAACGACTTTTAAATGTTTTTGTTATTATAGTCTTGTAATATAATATGTTATAATTATATTGTTTTGCTGTAACAGATTTTCAAATATACAAATAAAATCAAATGAACAAATATAATTCTTCTCTTACTATAATATATTTGTAAAATCGACGTTCGTAAATCGTCGTTTAATTGTATCTTTGCATTATGAAGAAGGTCTTTATCATCATATTTTTGGTTATAAGCTGTAAGTTGTCGGCAATCAATACTCCCATCGAACAAGATGATTTTTCCGTCGCGAAATCATATTATGACAGCGCGTTTAATTGTCTGGTAAACCAAGACTTCATAGGAGCTATGCCGAAATTCATCAAGACTGCTGAACTTATTGAGAGATTGCCGGAAGATATGAGCGACGAAGAAATGCATCTCACATCAAGAGCCTATTATCAGATGGGAGAGATATTCGGAAAGACGGATATATGTTCGTATGAAATTGAAACAATGAAGAGAGCTTCATATTATCAGGAATTCAGACAAGATACATTGTGGATGTTACGCTCAAGGAGACATATAGCATCAGCATTTCAAGTTATGAGAGAATATGATTCGGTAGATTATTATTTGAAGCAGATTGTGCCACTATCCGATTCGTCTAAATATGTTGAGGAGTATTGGCGGATGTTGCATATTATGGCTACACAACAATACGATAAGAAAGAATATGACTCGGCTTTTATATTGCATCAAGATATTTTGGATTATAAAAATGGACATGGGCTTAATACAATAGGCGATTCGATAAGTGTTGGTATTCATTTGTTCTTTGGTCCGTACAGACATAAGTCGAAACCATATCTTCTTAAAATGTACCGTAAGATTGAGACAGACCCTAATGTGAGTATGTATCACATTGGAGGAATAGCTTCGTTTTTATCACAATTATATGAAGAAGAAGGTAATACTGATAGTTTGATGATATGCAATAAATTGTTCGCTGAAAATGTCCATGAGATGACAGAGGAAATATCTGATGATATGATGCTGAAATATATGTATGAGCAGTTCAAAGCAAGACGTGACAATTTTTTCAATGAATTGTTGATGCAGAAAGAGAAGGAAAGAAACCGTAATATCGCTATAATATCTTTCGCTGTAATTTCGATAATATCAGTTGTCATTGTTATGAAGACAAGAAGGAAATCCAAGTCGGAGGAGATAAATATCGAGGATACAGCCGTCTATAATTATGAAGAAGCATGGAAAATATTTGAACAAAGCGAGATGGTGAAAAATATCAAATCCATGTTGAAAACTGATGGCGGTGAAAAGATTTCCGTCAAGAATATAGAAGAATGTGGTATTGAAAAATTAGGCAAGACAGAATTGAAAGAACTGAAAGATTATGCAGATAATGTCTTCGGCGGACGAATTACACGTTTGTCGGAACAATATGCGGAACTGACTCCGTCCGACATTTATTGCTGCTGTTTTGTCCTAATGGGCTTGACGAATTCTGAAATGGCTGTTCTCTTCGGTGTGAAATATAATGCGATAAACGCACGCGTAACTAAAATTAAGAAGGTCTTCAATACCAACGAAAATCTTCGCGACTTCGTGATAAGAAATCTCGGAGAATAAAAATGAAATCTTTGCGTATCACAAGTGTTCGTACGTTTTGATGAAAATCCTTTCTTTTTAGATAAAATCAGGCTTAATTTGGGAAAAATAGTACCGAATTTGGGAAAAATTTTCCTTTTATTTTAACTGCCTAAGTCATAACTTTGCAGTACAAATTTGAATATAAACAGAAGCAAACGTTCACAGCAAAAAATAATATGGACAAAGTCTGTTGTTATAATGCGGGAATGTATTTCATCAGTATTCAAGATGATAAAGGCAAGATTCATACAGGAAAATTATCAGTAATTAAATAATGTATAAATAAAGTTTTTTTATGAAAAAGTTATTTTTAAGTTTTGTCATGCTGATGTCATGTTGCATGATGTTTTCTCAAAACGAGTTTGAATATATTTATGATTCTGGAGAATCTAATTGGCTTAAAGTTGTTGATTTCTCAGATATTTTTGAGATGGAAAATGGTGATTATATGCTATTCGGCAGAAAATTCGGAAGTAACTATTTCGGACGTTTCTCCAATTCTGGTGAATTGTTGTCGGAAACATTAATAAATGATTCTGTTCCCGGATATTATCATTTGAATATAGATGGTGTCCCTATAATAAAAAGTAAGGATGGTGGGTTTTATGTATTTACAAACCTTAATCCCGTATTAGATACTAACGATATAAACTTTCAAGGATATTTTGAAGCTAAAATTGTCATGAAAAAATTGGATGAAAATCTTGAGGTGGTTTATTCTAAGGAAATGACAATTCCATTAGATACTACAGGTATTTGGGACGAAACAATAGATTTATATGATTATCCTGAAATAGAAATAGGAACGGTACTTGACGAGGGTGACGGCTTTGTTATCTGTTACGAGAAATATGTAGGAGAGATATACGGACCTGATGAGCCTCATGCACACGGATTTGACAGCACATTTATCATCAAAACAGACTATGATCTGAATATATTGAAAAGCGGCGGTCTTGGCCACCTAAAGTGTAATGAGTTGAGACACAAGAATCATCTGTTGTATGATGAAAAAGATGATGAATATTTGTATTATGTCAGTGGTGAATGGAATGGTTCACATTATAAGGAGGGATTCTACCTGTATAGATTTGACTCAGATTTCAACTATATTGACGAGCATTACATGGCAAATACTGATGGTACAGGATATCATACTATACATTATCGTGATGGCGACTCCAGCACGGATGGTATAACATTTAAGCGTACAAATTCAAATACTACGCTTATGATGGCAGGTGCAAACTGTCATCATTTTAATGGTAATCTTCCAATAGACAGCTATACGGCAGCGGTATGCTTGGAAATAGACGATGAGGCTAAAATGTTGGACAGTATCACATTTGCAAGAGCAGAGTCGTCTCCTGGTAATAGAACTACAGCTCCATACTATGGTTCTATAGACTGGGTGAATGAAAACAGGATATTTATAGGAACAACACCAAATTCATTTTTTGCACCATTTTTGAGTAGTTATCAGTGTTTTGTTATAAGGATGATTGATAAAGACCTGAATGTCTTGGACGAACTTTATTACGATTTAGGTGAGACTTCGGCATTGTGGACAACCATACTTAAAGCCACCAATGACGGAGGCTGCATGATAGCAGGACATTTCATGGATTTCGTCAATGATCCATATACATACTATAATTACATAAAGAAATTTCCACCGGAAGCATTTCTCTCCATCGAAGAGGCTCACGCCAATGA
>JAZUST010000024.1:0-124597 GCA_045606865.1 Bacteroidales bacterium | reverse complement strand
GTTGCTCGAATCTTGGGCGTATCAGCATTAGCTAAAACACCTATTCGAGAGTTGCTCGCAAAAGACCAACCAACAATCGAAAACCAAAATGTCAAAGAACTAAAATTATTTTAATAAAAATTTATTGCATCAGTAGAAATTTACAATTCATAATTATTTTTTTGAGATAACCGATTATGCATTATGAATTATGCATTATGAATTATAAAAAAAACATAGAAATAAATTATGAATAGTAAAAATTATTACTATTTTTGTATGTTTTTAAAAAAAAACGACGGAATTATGAATATTTTAATGACATTATGTAATGCTTCAGCGGGACAAGATGTTTTGGTTTCGTTTGCATCACCTGAGACATGGCAGTGGTTGCTGCAATTTTGTATTATAGCTATAGGTCTGTTAGTAGGTAATATTTTAAGAAGAAAAGTACCATTTCTCAGAAAGAGTCTGATACCTTCAGCGTTATTGGGCGGCGCTCTCTTACTTTGTTTAAAGGCGATACCAGGGATAAGAGAAAATATCGTCGACAAACAAGCGATGGAAGTCATAACATATCATGCGCTCGGTTTAGGTTTCGTTGCTCTCGCTCTTAAAAACAACAAGATAGAATCAAAGTCATCGACGATGACTGTCATTGAAACCGGAACACTTACAGCAAGTACATATTTAATTCAAGCTATCGTTGGTTTAGGCGCAACGATTCTTTTATTCCATTTCGGAAAGGTGATCTTCTACGCCAGCGGATTGCTTCTCCCGATGGGCTTCGGTCAAGGTCCTGGACAAGCACTTAATTTCGGAACTATCTACACAGGACAAGCCAAACTTCAAGGTATCGACTTCGCTGGTGGCGACTTCGGACTCTCGATAGCGGCGATGGGTTTCATAGTTGGTAGCCTAATAGGTGTCATATATCTTAATGTCCTGCGTAAGAAAGGCATTATCACAGTACAAGAGATGGAAGAACGTCAGACCAATACGTTGGACGATTATCAAAGTGAAGACGAAATCCCAGATAGCGAGTCGATAGATAAGTTCTCAATCCAGATGTGTTTGGTGTTGATGGTTTACTTCTTCGTATATCTTTTCATCAATTGGATTCAACAGATGGACCTCGGCGACTTCGGAACAAACACTCTGAAGCCTATGATGTGGGGATTTAACTTCTTGTTTGGAACATTGTTCGGCGTGATAGTGAAGGCTTTGGTAAACAAATTCAGAAAGGTGAAATTTATGACTCGCGAATATACAAACAACTATCTTTTGAACCGTATCAGCGGATTCTGTTTCGATATTATGATTGTAGCTGGAACAGCAGCTATCAGTTTCAAGAACTTGAGAGATTTCATCGTTCCTTTGATTATAGTTTGCGTTTTGGGTGCATTGGCAACATTCTGGTATCTTAAAGCAGCTTCCAAACATCTCTATCCAACATACGCTAACGAAGGATTCCTCAGTATGTTCGGTATGCTGACGGGAACCGCAAGTAACGGCATGATTCTCTTGCGTGAGATAGACCCTAAGTTCGAGACTCCTGCTGCTAATAACTTAGTGCTTCAAACATTCCCAGCAATTGTTCTTGGATTCCCTATCATGCTCATATTAGGTTATGCTCCACAATCGTTCAAAGCAAGTATCATTACGTTGATAGTCGTAACGGTCTTATTCCTCATCATGGCAGGATTTATTTTCAGAAAGAAGATTTTTAAAAGAAAGAAAAAATAACAATAAGAAAGGGTAATAAATATAATGCGTCATCTGAATAAGTGACGCATTATTTATTTTATGTATTACAAATATTTTAGGTGATTTATATAAATTGCTTTTCGAGTAACCTTTGTTATAAACTTCTGTTAAGATATCCTGAATAGTCTTCCGGATTGGATTTATAGTCGCTTCCATAAAGTTGCGAGTTGATAAGGAAGTCGGCAGATGCGTGGTTGCAAGCGGTTGGCACGTCATAAAGTACGCTTAATCTTAACAACGCCTTGACGTCAACATCATGAGGCTGACTCGTCATAGGATCCCAGAAGAAAATGAGATAGTCAATCTTGCCTTCAGAGATGAGAGCTCCAAGTTGTTGGTCGCCACCCAAAGGACCGGATTTCAACCTATTAATATTAGGTAACACAGAAGATAAAATCTTACCCGTTGTCCCAGTAGCATAAAAATTATTTCCTATAAGTTTTTCAGCATGTTTTGTGACCCATTTCAAAAGGTCGTCTTTCTTTGCGTCATGCGCAACAAGTGCTATAGTCTTCATAGAGATTGTTTTTAGGATTATTAATTTTTTAATAAAAGACGTATCAACGACATCTTAACATATATGCCATCGATACGTCTATAATTTTCAATTTTACATTTTCAACTTTCGATTATTTAAGGTATTTATCAAGCCAGTTATAGAATCTTCTTTGCCAGAGGATTCCGTTTTGTGCTTGGAGAACCCAGTGGTTTTCATCAGGGAAGTATAAGAATTCTGCAGGTATACCTCTCAACACCGCTGCGTTGTATGCCTGCATACCTTGTGTGAAGCAGATTCTGTAGTCCAAACCGCCGTGGATGACCATGATAGGTGCAGTCCATTTCTCAACGAACTTATGTGGTGAGTTAGCGTATGACCATTGTACTACCGGATTGTCTTTTTCCCAGAAAGGTCCGCCTAAATCCCAGTTCACAAACCACATCTCTTCTGTTTCAAGATATTGCGACTCGAAGTTGAACATACCGTCGTGAGCAATCAAAGCCTTGAAACGTCCATCGTGATGACCTGCCAACCAGAATACAGAAAAACCTCCGAAACTTGCACCTACAGCACCGAGTCTGTTTTCATCGATAAAAGGTTCTTTTGCCAAGGCGTCTATCGCTGAGAGATAGTCTTTCATACATTGTCCGCCATAATCACCGCTGATTGCTTCGTTCCATTCTTGTCCGAAACCAGGCAAACCTCTACGATTAGGAGCTACGACGATATAGTCGTTAGCAGCCATCATCTGGAAGTTCCAACGATATGACCAGAACTGACTTACTGTACTTTGCGGTCCGCCTTCGCAATAAAGCAATGCCGGATACTTCTTGTTCTTGTCAAAATGAGGAGGATAGATGACCCATACCAACATTCTCTTTCCGTCGGTTGTCTCAACCCAACGTTCTTCAACATTACCCATTGTGAGTTGATTGAAGATATTGTCGTTCACAGTCGTGAGTTGTTTTGCTTCTCCGCTTTGTGTGTCAACGAGGAATAACTCTGTTGGACGTGACATCGACTGACGACCGGCAACGAGTTTGTCGCCCGCCCATGCTATTGAGATATAATTATGTTTACCGTCGGTGACTTTTCTGATGCTGCCTGTATTGAGATTCAATGCGTAGATTTGGTCTGTAGCATGAATGTCGCTGATGAAATAGATAGATTGTCCGTCAGGTGCCCAGAGAAGATGTGTAGCATTTTGGTCGAAACCAATGGAATAATCTTTTTTCTCACCGGTCTTTAAGTCCATGACGAAGAGACGTTGTTTGTCGGCTTCATAACCGTCACGTTCCATGCTTTCCCAAGCAATCTTGTCGCCTTGAGGAGAAACGACTACATTCATATCGTAACCCATCATGCCTTCAGTGAGGTTCTTACATTCGCCTGTTGCGATGTTGTATTGATAGATGTCGGTGTTTGTTGAGATTGCATATTCCAAACCTATTTTCTTTCTTGAGGAATAAAGGATGTTTTCTCCGTCTTTGGTCCATGCGATCTGTTCCATACCGCCCCAAGGTCTCACAGGAGCTTCCCACATTTCGCCTTCCATGATGTCGCGTTTTGTCTTGCCGTCATCGCTTGTGATGAAGATATGTCCAAAGGTATCAACCCATTGGTCCCAGTGACGATACATCAGGTCGTTGTTTATTCTTCCGGAAGAGAGAGGGAGGTCAGGGTAGACGTCGGCCACATTATCTTTGAGTTTCACTTCTGCAGTGAAAAGAAGCTGTGACTCGTCAGGTGAATATTTGAAACCTGTGACGCCGCCTTCAACAAAAGAGACTTGTTTTCTTCCGCTTCCGTCAGGATTCATCTCCCAAACCTGCATATCGCCGCTGTCGGCACACATGAATAAAATCTTAGAGCCGTCTTTATTCCATGTCGGACTGTATTCGCTTGAAGCAGAATATGTCAAACATTTGTTGTTGTTACCATCGATGTCGATGATGTAGATGTCGCTCTTGCTTTTGTTTTCCGGGATGATGAAGTAGGTGAGACCATAAACCACTTTTTTTCCATCAGGAGATACTGCATATTCTCCAAGTCGGTTCATCGACCAGAGCACTTCCGGAGTCATGATGTCAGATTCAAGGACGAGGTCTTTTGGCGGGGTGTAAGAAGTTGTTTTAGTGTCGTTCTTCTCACCGCACGAAGCTAAGGTTAGAGCAACTAATGCCATGATAATAATGTTTTTTCTCATAATGATTGATATTTAGATTGATAATATTATTTTTTACATATATTCTTATTTCATTATTATACTACAAATATAACAAAAAATATATGATTGCATAAAATGTTATTACAAAAAGTGTAATACTTCTTTCTGGAGGATATTTTATTTTTTTTTGTAAAATTAATTTATAATTCAATTGATACATTTATTTTAAGTTGTACAAAAAAAACTTATCTTTGCAATCATTGTCATTGACAACAATTTCTATCAGCTATCAGCAATCAGAGGTGAGCATTTAGCAAATTGCCGACAATATAAACTCTAACGGCTGGAAACTGATAGTTGATAGTTTTATTAAAAATATTAACAATAAGAAGTTCATGACTCACAGTTCATGACACATAGCAAAATAAAAAAAATATGAATATTTTAGTATTAGGTTCAGGTGGTAGAGAATATGCCTTGGCATGGAAAATCTCCCAAAGTAGAGACGTCACCCCTGTGGCGTCTCAAAATGTCACCCCTGTGGCGTCTCAAAATGTCACCCCTGTGGCGTCTCAAAATGTCACCCCTGTGGCGTCTCAAAACGTCACCCCTGTGGCGTCTCAAAATGTCACCCCTGTGGCGTCTCAAAACGTCACCCCTGTGGCATTTGAAAATAAAATCTATATCGCTCCGGGAAATGCCGGCACAAATAATATTGGCGAAAATCTCACAATAAATATCGCTGATTTCAATGCTGTTAAAGAAAATGTCATAAGTCATAATATCGAAATGGTCGTCGTTGGTCCCGAACAACCTCTTGTTGATGGCATCGTAGACTTCTTTAAAAATGACGCTGACTTAAAAAATATTAAGATTATTGGTCCGGACAAGAAAGGTGCTCAACTTGAAGGCAGTAAGGCATTTGCTAAAGCTTTTATGGAAAAATATAATATCCCTACAGCATCATGCTTCACTGTGACATCCTCAAATCTTGAAGAAGGATTACAATATCTCACGACACAAAAATCTCCTTACGTCCTCAAAGCAGACGGACTTGCAGCAGGTAAAGGCGTTCTCATCATAGATTCTTTGGAAGAAGCTCAGAATGAATTGAAAGATATGCTCTCCGGCAAATTCGGTTCTGCTTCTGCAAAAGTCGTTATCGAGACATTCTTGAAAGGTATCGAAGTATCTATGTTTGTATTGACCGACGGCGAACATTATGTGGTTCTCCCTGAAGCTAAAGACTACAAACGTATTGGCGATGGCGATACTGGTCTTAATACCGGTGGTATGGGTGCTGTTTCCCCAGTTCCTTTCGTAACACCTGAGTTCGTAGACAAAGTCGAAAACAGAATCATAAAACCAACAATAAAAGGTCTCAAAGAAGAAAACATAGATTATAAAGGATTTATCTTTATTGGTTTGATGAATGTTGATGGCGACCCTTACGTGATAGAATATAACGTAAGAATGGGCGATCCTGAGACAGAAGGTGTCATGACTCGCATCGATTCCGATTTGTTGGAATTATTGGACGCTTGCGCTCAAGGTAAGTTAAACGAAGTTGAATATAAAACTTCTCCAAATACTTCCGTGACAGTGATGCTCGTTTCTGGCGGTTATCCTGAAGATTATAAAAAAGGTATGGTGATGACAGGTCTAGACAATCTTTCTGAAGATTGTATCATTGCACACGCCGGAACCAAACTAAATGATAAAGGCGAGGTCGTTACATCTGGTGGTCGTGTTATTGCTGTTACGGCACACGGAAAAGACATCGAAGAAGCAAGAAATAAGGCTTATCAAAATGTTGAGAAGATAAAGTTTGATGGCGTAAACTATCGTCACGACATAGGTTTGGATTTGATGAATCTCTAAGATGATATGTTAAAGTTTTTTAAGCATAGTTATCTTGCACAACATATCGTCATCATAGTAATGGCGATTGTATTATGGTTGCCGACTTTCATTACAAAGTCGGCATTCTTTATTGGCAACGATAATACACCTTTATATAACATAATCGTCTCAATATTTGATTTCTCTCCATTTCTGATAAATCTGATTGCATTTGCGGTTTTTGTTGTCGCGATGTTTCTGTTTAACTCGGTGCTTTCGGCTAACAGGTTGGTAAACAAATATAGCACAGTAGGTTCCTTGACATTCCTTCTCATGATGTGCAGTACGTCAAACCTACATATTTGTTACCCATTCATATTGGCTTGTCCGTTTATTCTCATGGCGATGCATACGTTGTTCTTGATATATCAGACTGATAACCCTGAAAATTACATGATGAACATAGGATATTTCATTGCGATTGCGTCATTGTTCTATTATCCATCTGTATTTTTGATGATATGGGTTCTTATATCTTTTCTGATATTAGGATTCAGAGAGTTACGTCAATTGTTGATTCCTTTTGTTGCATTTATGATTGTTAATGCCATAGTAATTGGAGTCGCTTTCATAATAGGAGATTATACTGAACTCATTGAATCATACTCAATTTTTTTTAAAAATATTACTTTCTCTTTCGATTTTACATTAGCTAACAAGTTTTATCTTCTGACAACAACTATATTGTTCCTGATAGCTTTAGTCATAGTATTGTCTAATAGAAGTTCCGATTATGGAAGCAATTATAGAAAAAAAGTGGAAGTTTGTGTGACTTTGACGGTATTATCGTTATTTTTTTTATTTGTAAATCAACCTTTGATGGGTAACATTATGATTTTTATGATGTATGCCTTATTCTATGCTATTGCATTATCGGATATAAAAAAAACAATGATAGCTAATGTTTTTACGATTATAATGTTGATAATAATTGTAGCAAATCAATATTTACCTTTGATTGGAATAATGATATGAATCTAGCGGCATATTTTACAGATAATCTCATTGAAGCAGGATGCGATGAAGCTGGACGCGGTTGTTTGGCAGGTCCTGTGGTGGCAGCAGCTGTAATCTTGGATAGAAACAAAGATTATCCAATGCTCGACGACTCCAAGAAACTTACGGAGAAACAACGTAAAAAATTGAGAGAAGTCATTGTGGAGGAGGCGCTTGCCTATGGAATTGGTGTTGTTGACAATAACGAAATTGACGAAATTAATATCTTGAATGCGTCGTTTCTTGCCATGCATCGTGCCATTGAGCAGTTGACAATAAAGCCTGAATTCTTGTTGATTGACGGAAACCGTTTCAATACGTATAAAGATATAAAACATCAATGTATTGTTGGCGGCGATGCTAAGTATCAATCTATTGCGGCAGCTTCAATCTTGGCAAAGACAACTCGTGATGCAATGATGGAAGAATACGACTTGCAATATCCGATGTATAACTGGAAGAAAAACAAAGGTTATCCAACATTGGAACATAAAAACGCTGTAGCTGAATATGGTACGACGCCTTTGCATAGAATGACTTTTAATATGACCATACAATTAAAATTATTTTAGTAATAAATAAATTATGTCAGGTAATAGTAATAAAAGAAAAAGAAGTCGTAGAAGTTACAGACATCACACAGTGACTTTCAAATTGACTTCCGGTCAATATAAATCGCTGAAGAATTATTGCAAAGCGAGAAAAACCACGCCAATCAAATTGATAAAGAAAAGTATAGAACGTTATATCTCACATTACGAATATGAGGTGCCTGCTGATTTGTTTCTTACAGAAAATCAACTGGAATTGTTCGATTATGAAGAAATGACAAAAACAGATAATTAATAATAAAAGAATATATATTTTGAAACTACGTAATTATTTACCTGTATTCTTGCTTTGTGCTTTGATATCATGCACTAATGCTCCGGAACCAGTCTATCCGGTTCCTACTAAAGAACAAATTGAGTGGCAAAAGTTAGAGACTTACGCATTCATACATTTTGGATTAAATACTTACAATGATTTGGAATGGGGTTATGGCAATACACCTGTTTCAACATTTAACCCTACAAATCTGGATTGTGAACAATGGGTAGCAACCCTTAAAGATTGCGGTATGAAAGGCGTAATATTGACGGCAAAACATCACGATGGGTTCTGTCTATGGCAAACAAAAACAACCGATTACAATATAGCGAACTCTCCTTATAAGAATGGCAAGGGCGATATGGTAAAAGAATTATCTGACGCCTGCAATAAATATGGACTTAAATTTGGTCTTTATCTCTCACCTTGGGATAGAAACAATGCGGAATACGGACGTGATGCTTACGTAGAAACTTATCATAAACAAATAGATGAACTTACAAGTAACTATGGTGACTTGTTTGAGTTTTGGTTTGATGGTGCTAATGGAGGAAACGGTTATTATGGAGGCTCTAATGAGAGTCGTTCTATAAATGCTAAGGAATATTATGATTATGAAAGAGCACGTGATACTATTTTAAACCGCCATCCTAATGCTATGATTTTTGGAGGAACTTGTCAGACAATACGTTGGGTCGGCAATGAACAAGGATGGGCAGGCGATACTGACTGGTGTATGATAATTCCTGAAAATTCTGATAACACAAAACATCTCAACCATGGTTCTGAAAACGGAACATATTGGATACCAGCAGAAGTTGACGTCTCAATAAGACCCGGTTGGTTCTATCACAAAAGAGAAGACCATCAAGTTAAAACATTAGCACAACTTACTGATATTTACTATCGTAGTGTGGGGCATAATGCTAATCTTCTATTAAATTTCCCTATTGATTTAAACGGAAAAATTCCCGCAACAGATTCAATAAGAGCAATGGAATGGCATAAGGTAATTAATAACGACTTCAAAACAAATCTCTTGAAAAATGCCGAATTAAATGTTGATAATGAAAGAGGTTTAAAATATAAAGCAGAAAATGTTATTGATGATGATTGGAATACATATTGGGCAACAGAAGACGATTATAACTTTGGTACCATCTCATTCTCATTTGATGAACCAACAAAAATGAATAGGGTAGTTCTGCAGGAATATATTCCTCTCGGACAAAGAGTCAGGAACTTTTACATGGAAGGAGAATTGAACGGGAAATGGTTCAAGATAAATCCTTTGGATACATTGTCAACAATAGGTTATAAACGTATTGTTCGTTTTAACACTGTTGAACTCGATAAATTGACAATATATTTTGAGGAAAGTAGAGGTCCTTTATGTATCAATAATATAGAAGCATATTGTGCGCCAATCCTCTTAAGTGAACCTTTAATTTCTCGTGATATCAAGAATATGGTAACTATTGAAACTTCTGATAAAGATGCCATTGTTTATTATACATTGGATGGTTCTACGCCAAATGAATTTTCTACGAGATATGTCATGCCATTTGTTTTAAATAATAAAGGTGTTGTAAAAGCAATAACGTTAGATCCTATCTCGAAGAAAAAAAGCGATGTAACAGTGAAAGAATTTGATTTGACAAAAGATTATTATAAATTCATCAAACCTTCAAACGGCACCAATAAAATTATTGACGGTAATGTTTATTCAACAATGTATCTGAATGTAAACGATACTATTAAGTTTATCTTTGATGACGAACAAAGCATATCTGGTTTCAGATATATTCCTTGTCAATCGCGTGATGCTTCACGACATATTGTTGATTATGAATTTTATGTTGACGGAAAATTGATAGATGCAGCATCATTCGGTAATATAAAAAACAATCCTATTGAACAGATTATAAGATTTGAGTCTGCTAGAGGAAAGACAATATGTTTTGTGGCAAAGTCAAACACAGATAATGCTAGAAATTGCGGTATCGCTGAGTTTTCTGTAATTACTGAATAATACTATAAAAATGACAGAACTCTCAAAGAAAATATATGATATTGTAAAAACAATACCTCCTGGTAAGGTTATGACATACGGACAAATTGCGGAGAAACTTGGCAACCCAAAACTCGCCAGGGTTGTTGGTAACGCATTGCATAATAATCCGACACCAATAATAGTTCCGTGTCATAGAGTGGTCAATTCAAAAGGTGAACTTGCACGGCATTTTGGTTTTGGTGGTATAGAGAAACAAAAAGAATTACTTGAAGCAGAAGGTGTTATGATTAAGAATTATAAGGTAGTGAATGTATTTAACCAATTTTTATTATGAGTCGAGGTTTTGTTAAAGAAGGTGATCAGGAAGAAGTTCCAATGGTGCTGCCAAGAGCATTTCTACCTGATGGTGTTCCTAATTATGTAACGGAGGAAGGTTTAAAACTCCTCCACGAAGAAATGGAATCGCTCAAGAAAGAATGGGTAGATGCCGGTAACAACTATGTGATAAAGAATTATGTGGATGCAAAGATGCGACTTCTTTCTGAACGTATAAATAATGCTGTCTTAATTGATGTTAAGAAGTCTGATTCTGATGTAGTTAGTTTTGGTTCGTATGTAAAATACAACGACAGAGTAATACGTATAGTTGGTGTTGATGAAGCTGATGCTTCCAAAGGTCTTATCTCATTCATTTCTCCGATTGCCAAAACTCTGATAGGCAAGAAAAAAGGTGACAAATTTGAAATAGAAGTACCAAAAGGAACAGATATTATAGAAATTCAAGATGTTGCTCATATAATGACTTTAACCTTTACGAAGGAAACAAAAACAACTGTAAAAGAATCTATTGTAAAAAATAATAGTCTAATAATTAAGAATAAAGAGACAGTTGTTGTCAAACACAATGTTGAAACATCTTCTGATGATTCTGACTCTCAATCGTCGGATTCTCAATCCCATAACATTTCATTTTCAAAAGTTTTCTTTCCTGAAAATAACCCAACAGATTTCCTTCCGCTTATAAACAAACAAGGTAACATAGTTGGTCGTGCGCTTTTATGTGAGATTCATAATGGGAATAGGGTGTTACATCCGGCGGTGCATCTTTGGGTATATAATTCAAAGAACGAAGTCGTTGCGAAATATTGGTGGCATGTGGCGTTTGGTGAGACGGCGGAAAAAACATTAAAAAGAAAGATTAAGGAAATTACTTCCGATAACTTAAAAACTAAATTTAAGAAACAATATATTAGAGAGACCAAAGAAGAGATAGAATTGGTTAGCGTTTATATTTCTAAACATGATGGAGAAGTTATAGCATCACCAATTGATAATTTTTATGAAAAAATTTTTGAAAATGATTAATATATTTTAACGAATGGCAGATAATAATATAAATACCAGATAGATGCAGTCATTCAGAAAAAGAAGTTAAAATGCAAAACAAAAGCGACCCTGAAGAGAGTCGCGTTTTGGTTATTAATAATTGTTAATTGTAGAGTGCCAATTGTAAATTATTTTTTGAAGTATCTGTTGAACAAACCTTCGAAGCCTTTACCGTGACGTGCTTCGTCTTTTGCCATTTCGTGAACTGTGTCGTGGATAGCGTCGAGGTTACGTTCTTTAGCGATACGTGCAATACGCATTTTGTCTTCACAAGCGCCACATTCTGCCATCATACGTTTTTCGAGGTTTGTTTTTGTATCCCAAACCACATCACCTAACAATTCAGCGAATTTAGCGCAGTGTTCAGCTTCTTCCCATGCATAACGTTTGAAAGCTTCAGCTATTTCTGGATAGCCTTCGCGGTCTGCCTGACGGCTCATCGCCAAGTACATACCTACTTCTGTTGCTTCACCCATAAAGTGTGCGTTCAAGTCTTTGATCATATCATCGCCAGTACCCTTAGCAATACCGATGACGTGTTCTGTTACGAAGTTCAAAGCGGCACCTTCTTCGAGGACGTTCCATTGAACTTTTTGTTTACATTGTGGACAAGTTTCTGGAGCGGTTTCGCCTTCATGAACATAACCGCAGATAGGACATGCAAATTTCTTATTCATAGTGTTATTTTTTTGCCAACAGTCAACCGACAACGGTCAACAGTTTTGGGTTAATAATATTTAATAGAATATTTCTAAATAATTTTCAGATTTTCAGGTTCTCAATTTTTCAGTTTTTAACTGCGTGTTTATATCCCTTCACCTTATTCCAGTCGCCTCTTGTAAAGTCAGGGAACTTAACAGGCATACCGTTATTTTCGATTGATGCTGCTGTCAATTCACCGAGACATGACCATTCTGCCGCGTCGTAGACATCTTGGTCGAGTGGGAGACCATTTTGTAAACAATAGATCAAACGATAATCCATAATGAAGTCCATTCCGCCATGACCGCCCACTTGTTTAGCTTTCTCTTCAATCTCTTTTGCAATAGGATGCTTGTAAGCGACCAATAATGAATCTCTGATGTCGTTAGGGACGAAACCATGTGAATCTAAATCTTCATGATCTGGAATTACGTCCGACGGGATATTTTCTTCCTTTAAAGTAAATCCTTGGTAAGGATATTTATTTGCGAAACCTTCTGTTCCTGTCAATTGATACAATCTGTCGTAAGGACGAGGAGTGTAGACATTATGTTGAATCAAGATTGTCTTACCTTTATTTGTTTTGATTAAAGTAGAGGTCATATCACCATTAGCAAATGTTTTTGAACCCATAGTTTCTTTTGCTATTTTCAAACCATTAATAGAAGGTGTTGACATTGAAACCAAATAATCCATTTTATCGCCACGGTGAATATCAAGAACTTGGCAGACTGGTCCTAAACCATGTGTTGCATAAACATCGCCTGCATGTTTTTGATTGAAGTCGAGACGCCAGTTATCTTGATAATAAGGCCAGAATGGTTCTAGGTTGTGGATATAAGCACCTTGTGCATGAATAACTTCACCGAAAAGACCTTGCTGCGCCATATTGAGACATGTCAATTCAAAGAAGTCGTAGCAGCAATTTTCGAGCATCATACAATGACGTTGTGTCTGTTCAGCCACGTCGACTAGTTGCCAGCATTCTTCAACACTTGTTGCTGCCGGAACTTCGATGGCGACGTGTTTTCCATGTTGCATTGCATAAACCGCCATCGGAACGTGATTAACCCAGTCTGTACAGATGTAAACTAAATCAATATCATCGCGCTCACATAATGCTTTCCAACCTTCCTCTCCGCTATATTCACCACATTCAGGAAGATTCTTTGCCTTAATAACATTTTCTTGAACTGCTTTGACGCGTTCTGGTAACAAATCGCATAATGCCTTGAATTCTACACCTTCGATATGTGAGATGCGATTTACAGCGTCAGCACCGCGCATACCTAATCCAATGAATCCCATTCTTACAACAGGAATAGGATCGACAGCAAGTTGCAAAACGCTCTTCTGACCGTCAACACGTTCCGGTTCATTAAAAACAATCATATTGTCTTTAATAACATAAGGTGCATCAGGATTAACATTAGAAGAATAATCTGAAGCAGAAACTTTTTTGTCAGATGAACATCCTGAAACAAAAATACTTAGCACTAAAGCCAAAACAATTAATAAACTCTTTTTCATCATTGTTGAATTATTTTTTTATCGATTCAAAAATAATATTTTTATTTCAATTTTTTATAGTTTAATTTTATATTTTTACAAAAAAAATACGTCATGGAAAATTTAAAAGAAATAGTATTAAAGTTTAATATTGAAGGTGAGATTAACGATGTTAATCCTCTCGGTGAAGGTCTTATCAACGATACATTTAAAGTATATGTAGATAATTGCAAAACACCTAAATATGTGTTGCAACGTATCAACAACGCTATATTCCAAGATGTTGATATGCTTCAGGATAATATTGAAAAGGTTACAGGTCATATCCGTAAGAAATTGATTGAAAGAAATGAAATCGACATCGAACGTAAAGTCTTAAATTTCATTAAGACAAAAGATGATAAGAATTATTATTATGATGGTGAAAAATACTGGCGTTTGATGACATTTATTTCTGATTCATATACATACCAAACTGTAACACCGGAATATTCTTATACTGCGGGACTTGCTTTCGGTGAGTTCCAATCGATGCTTTCTGATATTGACGCTACCTTAGGTGAAACAATTCCTAGTTTCCACAATATTGAATTACGTCTCAATCAATTGAGAGAGTCCGTTGAAAAAGATGCAGTAGGACGTGCAAAAGATGTGAAATATTATATCGATGAGATTGAAAAAAGAGCTGATGCAATGTGTCTCGGCGAACAACTTCATCGTGAAGGGAAACTCCCGAAGAGAATATGTCATTGCGACACAAAAGTAAATAATATGCTTTTCGATAAAGATGGCAATGTTTTATGTGTAATTGACTTAGATACAGTTATGCCGAGTTTCATCTTTTCTGATTTCGGCGATTTCTTACGTTCTGCAGCAAACACTGGTGCCGAAGATGACAAGGATTTAAACAACATCGACTTCAACATGGAAATTTTCGAGGCATTTGCAAAAGGTTATATAGAAGGTACAAAATCGTTCTTATTACCAATTGAAAAAGAGAATCTTCCTTATGCCGCAAAATTATTCCCTTATATGCAGACTGTAAGATTTTTGGCAGATTACATAAATGGCGATACCTATTATAAAATACAATATCCGGAACATAACCTTGTACGTACTAAAGCACAATGGAAATTGTTTGAATGCGCGGAACAGAAAGAGAGTCTGATGAGAGACTTTATCAATTCGCTTTAATCTAACATCAAACTCATAAATGCTGCCTGATTGTTAAAAGATTTTAACTTGTCGGGCAGCACTTCTGTATGATAACCGAACAATGCTTGTGTCAATTGTTCAATATCGACGACATTAGCACTTATGGAGTCTTTCTTCTCTAATACACCATTATTAATATAATATGTGCCATTGTTTTCAATCAAGACTGGGTCGACGAGAGAAATCTCCATCTTTAATTTAGGATGTGTTGTCGCATAAATTCTCAGCATTGTTTCTGCATCGATGATACGTGACATTCCAAGATGATGTGTTTTCTGTCCGGCTACGGGAGGAACGATGATATTTATCGATTCATTGTTGAGAAGTTTTGATGCGCTTGTAATTAAATCACTTAAAATTGCTCCCGATTCAGCAAAGACGTCTTTGATATAAATCTCGTTATTTCTTAGATAACAGAATGCAATTCCACAAATATCTTCACCGTATTTTGCGACAAGCATATAATTGTCGAACATTTCCAGATCCTCAGCAATCACGCCGAAGTCATATTCGTTATGTTGGATACAACAATTACGGGTTCTCATCTTCGAATTAAAATAATCGTAGATTTCGTAACTTCCATCAAATGTTGTTATGTTGCAATTGGATACGTATTGTTCGCTTTCTTTTGGTTTGTTGATATGTATTTTAGAATAATCGAAAGTTGTGACGAAATTTGTTCCGGAATAATAATTGAAAAGACTTTCCGATGCTGGAATTAATGAAGCGAAACAAGCACCATTATTTTTTGCTTTCTTAAGAGATTTTAAGATTAGTTCGTTCATTATTCCTTGTGAGCGATAATCTGGATCGGTACATGCGCCTGATATATATGCGCAACCTATTGTTTTCCCGTAGTATGAGAAAGGGTAGGAGATTAGTTGTAATGCTGATACAACTTTATTGTCTCTTTCAATGAAGATGTTATCCTCTTCATTATATCGTTTTTCAAAGTAAAAATCAACGAATCTTTTGTCTTCTTCGGCGAAACATTTGTCCCAAAGTAATCTGACTTGTTCTTTTATGGTGCTGTTCATAATAATCTCAATTATCAAAAAGCTTCTTCCGATCTTCTTCTCATTTCTTCTGAAATAGCAACGAATTCATCAACACTCATATCTTTAATAAAAATCAAGCCGTGTGTTGATCTGATTAAAGGACGTGGATTTTCGTAGAAGTAGTCTTTACCTAAAATTAATTGCACATCCTGCAATTGTTTGATCCATGTTTTCTTGGAGATGTCGCTGAACGGTCCGTCGTGTGTAGGATTAGGGAATTCAGCTTTTACCTGTGACAAATAACTTGCTGCGAATGATTTGTCTAAGACAGCCAGAGCATTGAGTGAGACCGGTACATACATATTAGCGTCAACAGGATGGAATTTGAACCAGACATTACGATACCCGTAAATTCTCACATTAGATAAATCTTTTTCCTTACTCCATTCTGCTACGGCAGCCGCTGTCGCCTGTAAAACTTTATAATGAGTGTCAGGTCCGCTGCCTTCAGGATCTAAAGTGACACTTATGATATCTGGTTGTATTTCTCTGAATTGCTTTACGATAGGCATTACATCACGTTCAATATTAACCCCTTTTGTGATGCCTTTATCCTGATAGAATCCGAGATGCAAATGATGAACATGATTTACCTGAACACCATTATATGCCCAAACCAATTCTTCCTCGAACTCTCTTATCATTCCTTTCAATTGCTGTAGGTCTGGTGTGTTAGGTTCGCCGGCATAACTGTTTTCTAAGACATCGATAACCTCACGATATTTAGTCTTGAGTTCTTCAATGTTTTTAAATTGCCATATCACAACAGAACAACGTAACAATCTGTGACAGAAACCTCTGTCCATCTGATATTGGTCATTTCTGGCGACATTGTCTAAATAATGATATATGTCTTTATCAAATTTATGTTTGTATCCTTCTTCGAAGAAATCCGGATAATGAACCATTTGAATCTCATCTTTTTCAAGATATTGTAAAACCATCTTGAAAGCATCTAATAAGAAACCATTAGTTACAGAATTATGACCGGAAGTCATAACCGCAAAGTGAACGTCATTACTTGCAGGACGCAACTGTCTGTTGGTAAGTGGCATAATACCTAACATGATGTCATCGTGGTGTGGTCCTGAATTATAAATGACTTTGTTCGTAAGTGTCGCAGAACCTCTTTGCAATTTCGCTTCAGTCGATTTAATGACTTCTTGTACGGTGTCGCGACTGAGATTTGGAATCATGCGGCAACGTTCGTCATTCTGCAAATCTTCCAAAGTCAACTTATGAGCATATTTGTTGATTTTTTTACACAAACCGATGATAGCTCTTTCTGTCTTCTCGAAGTTCCACTCATCTTTGAAATAATAGTGATTGACGGTATCTTCTAATCGTGATGCTGCTCCTTTGGTAAGATAGAAACGACTGTTTTCGAGACGTTGCAATACTGTTGCCGGATACTGTGTAGACATCTCAGATTCGAGAGCATTTTTGACTGTCATCGCATTCGACTCACCTGCTGCATGAACTATAGCGATAGTATTAGGATTTCTGGTTATGGTTTCTAATCCGATAGTAATGACCATACGATTTTTGGCTACTTCAATACCGCCTAACGATGAAGCGGCATCAGCCTGAGTAGGGAAGTTTGTCTGTCGCAAAGCAACATTAGAATGTAAACTGGTACCTTTGATATTAAATGCTATACGTCCGTCAGAACCTAATGTCGTTACTAAAAATCCGATATCGCCTTTTTTCTTAATCTTGTCATCATATTGTGAACACCAGTCATCTAAAAGAAATATAGACTGCTGCTGAATATTTTCCAACTCATTATTTGGTTGTCTGTATCGTAAACTTAAATCTATGGAATAATTTGGGAATACTTCTTTATATGATTTATCCTTATATAATTTTATCTCATCACTATTGATAAATAATGCTTTCTTTGGATCAAGACCGAAACCTTCTACATAATTTTTATATACATAATTATAGAAAGAATTATGTTGTTTAGGTGATATAGGATAAAACTCGTCCATCTGAACAAATTGCAATCCAGACAAATCCGGTTTTTCAACACCATCCAAACCATATCTGTCTAAAATCTCCTTAGTCTCTTTTTCATTCCAGGTATCTAAAAAATGATGTACGTAATGTATAAAATATTTTAATGATTTATCTGAAGACAAACTAATGACGCCCTCTGGATTTTCCGACACCCATTCGAGGAAACGCAAGGCTGTCATAGCACCTAATTTAGGAACGCTATCTGTTATGATGTATGGAACCAATGTCGTCATTTCTGAAATCTCTGATTCCATCAAAAAATTCTGCTCTACTCTTGAAAAAATATTGTTCATATATATGTGAATTAAAATCTAAATTAGATTACAAAGATAAAGAAAAAAGTTATATTTTTGACAAAAATATGATGTATGAAAGTTATTTTATTGCTAGTAATTATTGGTCTTATCTATAAATGGAACGACTTGGGATGTATCGGAAAATTCGTCACGATTCTATTGCTTGTTTCGTTATTGAAAAATACAAAAGAAGATGTTTCTGACTATAGCTTTTTCTTTGAAGAACCAGCTCAATGCTGGGAAGAAACACTGCCTCTCGGTAATGGACGTCTCGGCATAATGCCAGACGGAGGAATCGAAAAAGAAAATATTGTCTTGAACGACATCACGCTTTGGTCGGGAAAAGTTGCTGATTATTCCAATCCGAAGGCTAAGGAGTCACTGCCGGAGATACAACGTCTTTTGCTTGAAGGTAAGAATCATGAAGCCCAGGAATTGGTTTACAATACATTCACTTGTTCCAACAGAGGCTCTAACTGGGGAAATGGTGCCTTGTCTAATTTCGGTTGCTTCCAGACTCTTGGAAATATTGAAATAGAATATTTCTATGATGATGATGTGGATGTTAAGGATGGAAGTTATATTCGTAAATTGGATTTGAATAACGCTATAGCTACAACAGAATTTGAAACCAATGAGACAAAATTCCGTCGTGAATATTTCGTATCTCGCGATGCTGATATCGCAGTGATTCGTCTCGATGCAGATAAATCTAAAATGATTTCCGTTGATATACAACTTAACAGAGATGAATGTGTAGAATATGTAACAGAAGATGAGGCTATTGTTATGTATGGTCAGCTCAAAGACGGCAGCAATGGCGACGAAGGATTGAAATATCTTTCAAAAGTGACGGTGAATAATGTCGGTGGCAAAGTCGAATATAAAGACAATAAAATCATTGTCAGAAATGCAGACAGACTTACTCTCATTTTCTCTTCTGCCACAAATTATAAGAATGAGAATTATGTAACTTTTGTTGATAGTCTGATGAATGAAGCTAAATCGCGTAATTACGTTCCATTAAGAAAAAAACATATTAAATCATATCAGGAATTATTCAATAGAGTGGATGTTGATTTCGGAGAAGGAATAACAGAAAATCATCCTATCGATGACAGACTCTTTGATTTTCAAGATGAAGACGACCCTCAACTTGCAGCTCTATATTTCCAATACGGACGTTATCTTTTCATCTCCTCTACGCGCGAAGATTTATTGCCTCCGAACTTACAAGGACTTTGGGCTAATACGATACAGACTCCATGGAACGGCGACTATCACCTTAATATTAATGTGCAGATGAATCACTGGTTGGCTGAAGTATGTAATCTTTCAGAATTACATAAACCGTTGACTGAATTTACAAAAGGCATAGTAGAATCTGGTGAGAAGACAGCGCAAGATTTCTACGGAGCCGATGGATGGACGGCGCATTCAATCTGTAACTTATGGGGATTCACTGCTCCAGGAGAACATCCATCGTGGGGAGCGACAAATACCGGAGGCGCATGGTTATGCCAGCATTTATATCAGCATTATCTATATACAAAAGACGTTGAATATCTGAAGGAAATATATCCTGTGATGAAAGGTGCAGCCGAGTTCTTCAATTCAGTTATGATTGAGGAGAAAGAACATTCTTGGTTGGTTACAGCCCCGACTTCTTCACCGGAAAATTCATTCTATCTGCCTGATGGAAAAATCGCCAGCGTATGCATGGGACCGACAATGGATATTCAGATTATCACGGAATTGTATCAGAATGTAATTGCGGCATCTGAGATTTTGGGTGTAGATAAAGATTTTGCTGAGACTTTGAAAAACGACATGAAGAGATTTCCACCGATGCAGATTAGCGAACACGGTTATCTGCAGGAATGGTTAAAAGATTACGGGGAACCAGAGATACATCATCGTCATGTCTCTCATCTCTTCGGATTGCATCCGGGAAGATTGATTACGAAGACAAAGACACCAGATTTATATGAAGCCTGCAAGATGAGTTTGGAACGTCGTGGCGATGAAGGCACCGGATGGTCGCGAGCCTGGAAGATTAATTTTTGGGCTCGACTTCATGATGGCGAGCGTGCGTATAAACTCCTTAAGAATTTGTTGTCGCCTGCAATGGTCGGAGATAGAGTAGGAGCAGGCACTTATCCTAATCTCTTCTGTTCGCATCCTCCGTTCCAGATTGACGGCAACTTCGGAGGAACTGCTGGCATCGCAGAGATGCTAATCCAATCGCACGACGGATTTATTGAAGTACTTCCGGCTTTGCCATCATCATGGAAGACAGGTCATTTCAAAGGATTATGCGCAGAAAACGGTGCCGTCGTCGATTGTTATTGGGAAAATGGAGAAGTTAAGAAAATCAAGATAAAATCAAAGATAGGAGGCGAATATAAGATATTGATGCCAGACGGAAGTTTTAAAGAAGTTAAGTTGAAGAAGAATAAACAATTGACAATTAACAATTGACTTTAGACTTTTGTCAATTTTTATTATCTTTGTAACGTTAACTTATCAATCATGAACCAATGAGCAAATCGAAAGAACCGTCTTATATTCCGCCGTTTACGGTGACAGATGAGATAACATCTCTAGTAATAGAAATAGCAGAGATATTAGGAAGTATGAATATCAGTAATGATAAATTACCTGCGCCATTATTGCGTAAGCAAAATCGTATTAGGACTATACATTCATCACTTGCAATAGAAAATAATTCTATGACCATTGAGCAGATAACAGCTATCATAGAAGGTAAACGTGTATTAGGTGCTCCCAATGAGATAAAAGAAGTTGAAAATGCAATAGATGCATACAATATTCTTTTCGAGTTGAATCCGTATAAAGAAAAAGATCTTCTTAAAGCTCATGGATTGATGACCTCTGGATTGGTCAACCAAAGTGAACGTTATCGTAGCGATGGAGTTGGTGTGTTCGCAGGACAAAGGTGTATTCACATGGCACCACCTGCAATGCGAGTGCCTTATTTGGTAAAAGATTTGTTGTTGTGGGTTAAAACTACAAAAGTGCATCCTCTTGTTAGTAGCTGCGTATTTCATTATGAGTTTGAATTCATTCATCCATTTGCAGACGGAAATGGACGAATAGGTCGTATGTGGCAGACTTTGTTGTTGATGCAATGGAAACCAATCTTTGCATGGTTACCTGTGGAATCAATAGTTAAAGAATTCCAACAAGATTATTATTCTGCTATATCTCAAAGTGATAAAGAGGGTAATAGTACTGCTTTCATAGTTTTTATGCTCAAATGTATTTTGAAATCTTTGAAAGAAATGTATGAAAGTAACCAGAAAAGTAACCAGAAAGTTCTCAATGCCATTAAGAATAATCCTAAAATAACAATCAAAGAATTGCAAGAATTAATTGGAATGTCAGAAAGTGGAATTAAGAAGATCTTGCGACAACTAAGAAATGATGGTGTAATATCAAGAGTTGGTGGCGCAAAAGGCGGTCATTGGAATGTATTATAAATCTCACGTAAAGACGTACGGTCGTGCGTCTCTACAAGACAAACCTTAAATTTAAACTAAAAAAATAAATATGAAAAAATTACTATTACTATCATCAATCGCGATTTTGCTTTCGTCTTGTGCTGATAATAAAGGCGAAAGCGTGAATGCTAACCTCGACATCATTCCTGTCCCTCAGGAAATGGTCGTTTGTCAAAATGAAGATGCTTTTCTTCTGAATGATAAAACTACAATCATTTACGAAAACGAAGAAAATCAGTTTAATGCTGAATTCCTGCAATCTTATCTTAAAAACATCTTTAAGAAGGATTTACAAATTCACGTAGAGGCACAAGGACGTGTGTCTGAAACAACAACGTCAAATTCCATTAACCTCAACATCGTCGATGCTTCTCGTTGCGAAGAGTTGAATCTTGCAAACGACAACGAGGCTTATCTTCTTTCCGTAAGTGTTGATAGAATAGATATTTATGCTCTCGATGCTGCCGGTATTTTCTATGGTATTCAGACTTTAATACAAATGATGCCTAACGACATATATTCCGAAAATGCCAATAAAATTGCTGAAGTCGATATTCCTTGTATGAATATCAACGACAACCCTCGCTTCAAATATAGAGGATTGATGTTGGATTGTTCCCGTACTTTCTTCGACGTTGATTATATTAAACATCTTCTGAATGGATTAGCACATTATAAAATCAACAACTTCCATTGGCATCTCGCAGACGACCAAGGTTGGAGAATCGAGATAAAACAATATCCTAAACTCACTGAACTCGGAGCCTGGCGTGGTGCCGAAGAACTTCTTATGCCGGCATACGGTTCCGGTAATGAGCGTTACGGTGGTTTCTATACTCAAGAAGAAATCAAAGACATCGTGAAATATGCTGCCGACAGAAACATCAACATCATTCCAGAAATTGACTTGCCAGGTCATAGCAAGGCTGTCGCTGTGACATATCCTGAGATAGTTTGCGACATCGATTCTAAGCATCTAAGCGTTCAAGGTGAGTCAAATAATGTTTGGTGCGTAGGTCGTGAAGAGAATTACGTGATGTTGGAAAATATCATCAAAGAAATGATAGAACTTTTCCCAAGTAAGGTTTATCATATCGGTGCCGACGAGGTGAATATGAACTCATGGCGCGACTGTGAAGTATGTCAGAATCTTATGAAAGAAAAAGGTATGACAGAACTCGTCGAGTTGCAGAATTATTTCGTGAGAAGAATTGAAAAGATTTTGGCAAAATACGGTAAGACAATGGCAGGTTGGGACGAGATTCTCGATGGCGGTGATTTGTTGCCGACAACAATTCCTTACGTATGGCAGAACTCAGAAAGAGGTATCAAATCTGTCAAGGCAGGACAACCAACTGTTATGCAAGTCTCACAATATATGTACTTTGATATGAAACAATCACCAGATGAACGCGGATTGAAATGGTCTGCCATAATTCCTTTGGAAAGAGTTTATGAATTCGACCCTATCGGTAATTTTGAACTCACTGAAGAGGAAGAGAAACTCGTACTCGGACCACAAGGCGGTCTTTGGACAGAGTGTGGCATAGTGCCAGGTTATGCTCATTATCAATTGTTCCCTAAGGTGTTGGTGCTTTCAGAAATCGGTTGGTCGGCTTACGAAGACAGAAACTTGGATTGCTTCAAGAAAAGATTGATTGATAGTCATCTTGAAAAATTGTATCAGATGGATTTCGAATTCAGAGTGGCACCTCCGACAGTGAAATATGAAGACGGAAAACTTATCGCAGATAAAGATTACGATTTCCTCACGATTCGTTATACTGACGATAAATCAGTTCCTACGTTGGAATCCAAGGAATATACAGAAGCGATTGCAACAGATAAACCTGAGAATTATCGTTTCGCTACATTCTATAAGGAGCGTCCAAGTATTGCGAGAGGCGCACAAAACATAGATTTATATCATTATCAAAAACCAAAGACAATTATCTCATCAAATGTTCCTATGGAGCAAGATATCAATGTATTAGTCGATTATGATTTAAATACTTATTGTAATACGGTGCGTCCAGTCGAAGCCGGCGATTATTTCTTATACACATTTGAAAATCCAGTTGAATGCAAGAATATTTTGGTCGGAACCGGACATTACGGACTTGCTATAGTAGGTCTTCCGAATGCAAGGTTAGAATATTCATACGACGGCGAAAACTTCATACAAGGCGAGAATTTCGTTTACGATTATTTCGATGGTTACAAAGCTGAATGCCAACCAGAGAAAGCTGTCAAGGCAGTTAAGATTGTTGTTACAGGAATAGGAGAGTGTGAGTATGCAATTCTTCAAGATTTAAGAATAGAATGATTTAATGTATATTCTACAACAAAAAAGTCCGCGATTTTAATTGTTCGTGGACTTTTTTTTATAACTCACTTAGATATTTCAGAGTTGATATATTCTATCATTTTAGGTATCTCGCCAACGGAAAACCATTGGTAATCATTATTTTTTCTTAACCAAGTCATTTGTCTTTTGGCATATTGACGTGTGCTTATTTTAATTTGTTCTATTGCTTCGTTAAGCGAAATCTTTCCGTCAAAATATTGAAATAATTCTTTGTAACCAACAGTGTTCAAACTATTGAGTTGTCGTTTAGGATACATCTTTCTTGCTTCTTCAATTAAACCGTCACGAACCATATTTTCGACTCTTTTGTTAATGCGAGTTATCAATTCATTTCTATCCCAAAGTAATGCTAACTTTATCACTTTAAAATCACGTTCCTTCACATTGTTCTTTCTAAAAGAAGAGTAGGGAAGTCCTGTCTGATAACATACTTCAACGGCTCTTTGCAAGCGACGCGGATTGTATTTGTCAACGGTGTTATAATATTCCGGGTCGAGATTTTGCAATTCGTTTTGTAATGCATTTAATCCGCCTTTTTGGTATAATTCATTGACTTTATTTCTATTCTCTTCAGAAATATCCGGAATAGAATCTAATCCATTACAAACAGCATCAATGAAAAGTCCTGATCCACCGGTCATTACTACAGTATCGTGTTCTAAAAATAATTTCTTTAACAAAATTAAAACATCTTTCTCATAGTCAGCCACATCATATCTGTCTTCAACATTAAGATTATGTATCATATAATGTTGAACTTCTGAGAGTTCTTCTTTTGTTGGCGCAGCTGTACCTATCGGTATCTCCTTATAAAACTGACGGCTGTCGGCTGATATTATTACAGTATCAAGAACTTTTGCTATTTTAATAGCAGTCGCTGTTTTTCCAGATGCTGTAGGTCCTGCAATGACTATGAGATATTTATCATTCATTATTTGTTTTCAATTTTATTAGGAACAGGTCCGTTGTGTTTTATTTCAATAGGTTCCGTAACTTCCTTAATGACAGTAAGTCCAAGTTTTAAACCTTCATTTTTCATAAAAGCGTAAGCTTCTTCGAAATTGTTTCCTATAATACCATCAAGAACGGCTTCTCTGATTGCGGTTTTAATGATACCAACATTTCTACCTTCAGTAATTCCGAATGTTGTCATAATAATCTCCCCATTAACTGGAGGTTGCCAGTTTCTTAGGTGGTCTTTCTCTTCGAGTTCTTTCAGTTTCTTTCTAACTAATTGGAAATTATTATGATATTTAGCTTTCTTTTCTTCGTTCTTTGAAGTGATGTCGGCATCGCATAAAATCATCAAGTCATCGATGTCGTCACCAGCATCGAAGAGCAAACGTCTTACAGCAGAATCTGTTACTTCGTCTTGAACTAATGCAATTGGACGTAGATGAAGTGATATTAGTTTTTGGACGTATTTCATCTTTTCATTTAGTGGCAGTTTTAATGCAGCAAAGATTTTAGGAGTCATTTTTGCACCTTTAGTCTCATGACCATGAAAAGTCCAGCCAATTTCCTTATCATATTTTTTAGTTAATGGTTTTGCGATGTCGTGAAGTAATGCCGCCCATCTAAGCCAAAGGTCACCACCGGCTTCAGCAACATTATCAAGAACTTCCATTGTGTGATAGAAGTTGTCTTTATGACCTCTGCCATCTTGTATGTCAACGCCTTTCAATGCTGAGAGTTGCGGGAATATTATCTTCAGTAAACCGGAAGCATCTAACAATTTGAATCCGATACTTGGTTTAGGAGAAAGCAGCATCTTGTTCATTTCCTCATTGACACGTTCCATTGAGATTATCTTAATACGTTCTGCATTTCTCTTGATAGCATTAAACGATTCTGTTTCAATGTTAAAGTGAAGTTGTGTTGCGAAACGAATTGCACGCATCATTCTTAGAGGGTCGTCAGAGTAAGTTATGTCAGGATCTAATGGAGTTCTGATGATTTTATCTTTCAAATCTTGAACGCCATTAAAAGGATCTACTAACTCCCCGAAATTATCTTCGTTAAGACTTATCGCTAAAGCGTTGATGGTAAAGTCTCTTCTATTTTGGTCGTCTTCTATTGTTCCGTTTTCGACAGTTGGTTTGCGACTTGACGGGTCGTATGATTCTTTTCTGGCTCCGACAAATTCAATCTCTTTGTCTTTCAGACGAATCATTGCGGTACCAAAACGACCATAATATTTGACTTCTTTCTTGTCACTTATCAAACTTGCGGTTTTCTTAGCCAACTCTATTCCGCTTCCAACAGTAACAATATCAATGTCATTTGAAGGTCTGTTTAGTAAAATATCACGCACATAACCTCCAATAACGTATGATTCGTAATTCAATGCACGACTAGCCTTAGTAATAAGTTTAAAAAAATGATTATTTATATGTTCAGACAAATTCTTCATAATGATGCAAAGGTAATAATTTTTTCCTTGTCACTGAAAAAGAAAAAGCGCACCTCTCGATGCGCCTTATATTATTGACTATTAAGGATTATTCTGCAAGAATCCTTTCTCCTGCCGGAATAATGTTAATTATCATATCATCTTTCTTGTCGTCATAGTCTATGATTATCTTTTCACCAATGCTAATTTTTGTTCTGATAATTTCTTCTGCTAAGACATCTTCAACATATCTTTGAATGGCTCTCTTAAGCGGACGAGCTCCATATTGTTCGTCCCAGCCTTTTTCGGCGATGAAATCATGAGCTTTTTCTGTTAATTCTATACCGAATCCCATATCCTCAACACGCTTAAACACTTTCTTTAATTCAACGTCAATTATCCTATGGATATCAGTACGTTCTAATGAATTAAATACAACAATATCATCAATACGATTCAGAAATTCTGGAGCAAAAGAACGTTTCAAAGCATTGTTGATTACACTACGACTATATTCGTCTTTTCCATCAATTTTTGACTGTGTTCCAAAACCGACACCTTGTCCGAAATCTTTCAATTGACGAGAACCAATATTCGATGTCATGATTATAATAGTGTTTTTGAAGTCAACTTTACGACCATAACTATCAGTAAGTTGTCCGTCATCGAGGACTTGTAACAACAAGTGGAATACATCCGGATGTGCTTTCTCTATTTCGTCAAGAAGAACGATGGAGTAAGGTTTGCGTCGTACTTTCTCAGTAAGTTGCCCGCCTTCTTCGTAACCGACATAACCAGGAGGCGCTCCAACCAAACGAGAAACGGCAAATTTTTCCATATATTCACTCATATCGATACGTATTAAAGTATCTTCAGAATCAAACAAATACTTAGCCAAGACTTTTGCGAGATATGTCTTACCAACACCTGTTGGACCTAAGAAAATGAAACTTCCGATTGGTCTGTTCGGATCTTTCAGTCCAGCTCTGTTGCGACGGATGGCACGACCTATTTTCTCGATAGCATCATCTTGACCTATAACAGCACCTTGCAATTCAGTTTCCATATTCAGCAGGCGGTCGCTTTCGTCTTGAGCAATTCTTTGAACAGGTACGCCTGTCATCATTGCAACAACTTCTGCAACATTCTCTTTAGTAACTATTTCACGGTTGATATTACTGTCTGATTCCCAATCTTTTTTTGCGGATTCTAGTTTATCAATAATCATCAATTCTTCACTACGAAAACGACCTGCATCTTCGAATCTTTGGTCAGTTATAGCGAGTTTTTTCGCCTCACGGATTGACTCTAATCTACTTTCTAAATCGATAATTTCAGAAGGAACCGTCATATTGCTGATATGAACTCTGGAACCAGCTTCGTCTAAAGCATCGATTGCCTTGTCAGGAAGACAACGGTCTGATAGATAACGTTCTGTAAGTTTTACGCAAGCTTCTATAGCTTCAGGTTCATATTTAACCAAATGATGATCTTCATACTTTTCTTTAATATTGTTAAGTATTTCGATAGTTTCCTGAGGAGAAGTTGGTTCAATCAATACCTTTTGGAAGCGACGTTCTAACGCACCATCTTTTTCTATATATTGACGATATTCATCCAATGTTGTTGCGCCAATGCATTGAAGTTCGCCGCGAGCCAAAGCCGGTTTCAACATATTGCTTGCATCCAAGGAACCATTAGCATTTCCGGCACCAACGATAGTGTGAATCTCATCAATGAACAAAATTATTTCAGGATTTTTCTCCAACTCATTGAGTATTGATTTGATACGTTCCTCGAACTGACCGCGGTATTTTGTGCCGGCAACAACAGAAGCGAGGTCTAGCATCACAATACGTTTATTGAACAAGGCACGTGACACCTTACGCTGAACTATTCGAAGTGCCAAACCTTCCGCAATTGCCGATTTACCCACACCTGGTTCTCCAATTAATATAGGATTGTTTTTCTTGCGACGACTGAGTATTTGTGCCACACGTTCCAATTCCTTGTTACGACCAACGATAGGGTCGAGGCGGTTCTCCTCAGCAGCACGTGTCAAGTCGCGTCCGAAATTGTCCAATACTGGTGTTTTTGATTTCACATTACTTGTTTTGCGAGATGGTTCTTTTGGTTTAATTTCTTCGATGTCATCGTCTTCGTCAAAGAAACTATCCTTAGGTTCTTCAATGATGTCGTCCTCTTTTACCATGTTATTGCTTCTTAACTTATTCTTGAAGACATCATAGTTTATCCCTTCGTATTCAAGACGTTGAGACACTATATTATTATCATCATGTAATATGGCAAGCATTAGATGTTCCGGGTCGACAAATTCACAATTAAATTCTTTGGCCACGATATTGGTAAATTTCAATGCTCTTTCGGTTTGCTTAGTCAAAGGAATGTTGTCCGTATTACTTTTTTGCACAACATTAGATTTAATTGAAGCAACTAATTTTTCTTTAAAAGCTTCAATATCCAGTTTTAATTCATCAAGGATATCTGTTACACCATTATCCTTGCCATCAATAATACCTAAAAAAAGGTGCTCCAAGCCAATGTAAGAGTTTCCCAATTTCACAGCTTCCTCATGACTACGAAACATAATTTCACGAACTCTTGGAGAAAATTTAGCATCCATATAATTTCAATTATTTCTTATACAAATCGTTCATAAATAATGTCATATAATCGACTGACAATTGTTGTTCAATCCACAAAAATCAGTGTCATGTTGACATGAAAATTTTGTGCAAATATACAAACAAAATCCAAACCATTTTTTCATCTGTCAGGAAATAACATTTGTTTAAATAATTACCAAAAAATAATTATGAGGCGATTTTTTAAACAAAAAAATTATTATTTTTGCTACTTAATTTTAAAGAGAAATTTTCTAAAAAATAAACGATGGAAGAACAATTAGGAGGAGAAAAAATAATTCCTATTAACATTGAGAATCACATGAAAACATCATACATCGATTATTCGATGTCTGTTATCGTTGCACGTGCGCTTCCTGATGTTAGAGATGGATTGAAACCTGTACACCGCAGAATTTTATATGGCATGATGGATATGGGATTATTATCCAATCGTCCTTACAAAAAATCAGCGAAAGTAGTAGGCGAGGTTTTAGGTAAATATCACCCACATGGCGACAGTTCCGTTTATGACGCCATGGTTCGTTTAGCTCAAGAATGGAATATGCGCTATCCAATGGTGGATGGTCAAGGTAACTACGGATCTATCGACGGTGACGGTGCCGCTGCAATGCGTTATACTGAAACCAGATTAAGAAAGATTGCAGAAGAGATGCTTAGCGACCTCGACAAAGATACCGTCGATTTCCAAAACAACTACGACGACTCAGAAAAAGAACCAACCGTACTCCCTGCATTGATACCTAACCTTTTGGTAAATGGAGCAAGCGGTATTGCTGTCGGTATGGCAACCAATATGGCACCTCACAACTTAAGTGAAGTTATTGACGGTATAATAGCATATATTGATAACAATGACATCACCATAAGTGAATTAATGCAATATATCAAAGCACCTGATTTCCCTACAGGTGGTATCATTTACGGCTATGAAGGTGTTAAAGATGCTTTCGAAACAGGACACGGTCGTATTATATTAAGAGCAGAAACCACAATAGAACAACACGGCAACCACGAAAGAATTATTGCAACTTCAATTCCTTATCAAACAAACAAGGCTGAAATGATTAAAAAAACAGCCGACCTTATCAACGATAAGAAACTTGAAGGTATTGCTGACATCCGCGACGAATCAGACCGTAAAGGTATGCGTATCGTTTATGAATTAAAGAAAGATGCCGTTTCAAGCGTTGTGCTCAATAAATTATTCCAAATGACAGGCTTGCAGAGTTCTTATTCTGTCAACAATGTCGCATTGGTAAAAGGACGTCCTTATACATTAAATCTAAAACAACTCATTCAATATTATGTTGAGCACCGTCATGAAGTCGTTATCCGTCGTACAAAACACGATTTGAATGAAGCGATGAAACGTGCTCATATATTGGAAGGTCTCGCTAGAGCAATCGATATTGTTGATGAAATCATTGCAACAATCAGAGCATGTAAGGGTGGTTCCTCAGAAGCAAAGCAGGCATTGATGGACCAATATGGTTTCGACGACCCTCAGGCATCCGCAATCGTTGCTTATCGTCTCGGTCAATTGGCAGGTTTGGAAATCAAGAAGATATTGGATGAATTAGAACAGTTACGTCAACTTATTAAACATTTGCAAGAAATTCTTGATAATGAGAGTATGCAATTCGACATCATTAAGACTGAATTACTTGCAGTTAAAGAAAAATATGGCGACGAAAGAAAGACTACTATCGTACATTCGGCAGATGATATAAGAATTGAAGATTTGATTTCTGACGACCCTGTTGTTGTTACAATATCGCACCTTAATTATATTAAACGTACAAACCTCAGCGAGTACAGAAGACAGAGTAGGGGAGGCAAAGGTTCTAAAGGTTCTGACGCTAGAGATGAAGACTTCATTGAACATCTTTTTGTAGCAACAAACCACAACTATATGCTTTTCTTTACAGAAAAAGGCAAGTGTTTCTGGCTTAGAGTATTCTCAATACCCGAAGGTACAAAGACAAGTAAAGGTCGTGCAATTCAAAACCTTATCAACCTTGAACCGGGAGACAAAGTCAAAGCGTTCATCAATGTGCCAACATTAAGTGATGAAGACTTCATTAATAACAACTTCGTCATTATGGCAACAAAGAAAGGTATCATCAAGAAGACAACTCTTGAGGCTTACTCACGTCCTCGCACAAATGGTATTATCGCATTGACAGTAAGAGATGGTGACGAATTGTTATCAGTTTGCCTCACAAACGGTCAGCAAGAAATGTTAATGGCACTTCGTTCAGGACGAGCAATTCGTTTCAATGAAAGTACTGTAAGACCAATGGGAAGAAGCGCGTCTGGTGTTCGCGGTGTTACTTTAGCTGATGAAAATACTGACGAAGTAGTAGGTTTGATTTGCGTAGATCCTAATGGCAGTTCCGACATTTTAGTGGTATCAGAAAAAGGTTACGGAAAACGTTCTGAATTAGATGAATACAGAGTAACAAACAGAGGCGGTAAAGGTGTTAGAACACTTAATATCACCGATAAGACAGGCGAATTAATAGCCATCAAAGATGTAAAAGACGGTGACGACTTAATGATTATTAACAAATCAGGCATCTTAATCCGCATAGCAGTAGATACTTTGAGGGTTATGGGTCGTGCAACACAAGGTGTTCGTCTGATTAATCTTAAAAACAATGATGAAATCGCAGCAGTTACAAAAGTAAGCGCAGATATCATTGAAACAGAAGAGGAAATGATTGAAAACGAGACCTTAAACGCAGAAGAATCAACCTATAACGAAAAAATAATAATTGAAGAAAATATTTCAGAAGAAGAAACTGAAACAAGTTCAAATGAAATAAATGATACAGACAATCAATAATTAATAATAACACAAAAATTTAACGAAATGAAAAAAGTGACATTATTAGTAGTTATGTTAGCATTTATTGCAAACATTGCTATGGCACAAAACAAAGAACGCGTTAACGCTTTCAATTACAACAAAAATGCTCAAAGTTATATTACAACAGCAGAGCAACTTATGGTTCAAAATAGAATTGATAAGGCAGAAAAACAAATGGGTTTTGCTAAGATTGAATTAGGTAGAGCAAAAACCTCTATCGACTTGGCAGCGGCACACGATGAAACCAAGAATGATGCAAAAACATGGCACTATTATGGCGTTATCTATTTGAAAATTGCTACATATCCAGAATTCAATGAAATAGATCCAGACGCATTGACAAAATGTGCAGATGCTTTTAGAAAATTAGTCGAATTGGATGAAACCTATTTCAAAAACAACTATGGTGAAATCATCACTTACATCCAATCAATCACAACTAACTACTTCAACCAAGGTGCTTTAGCATACGAAGCAGGCGATTATGCAAAAGCAATTGAATGCTACAAACAAGCATACAACACAATGGCAATCATTGGTCAAAAAGATAATGAAGCTCTTTTAGTTGCTGCTCAAATCGCTGTGATGGCAAAAGAATATAACTCAGCAATAGAACTTTGCAGCACATTAATTGAAAATGCTTTTGACAATCCACAAGTATATCAATATATGGCAATTGCTCAAGGTGGATTAGAAAATAATGATGCAATGCTTCAATATATTCAAACAGGTAGAGAAAAATTCCCAGAAGATGAAAATCTCATCAATGAACAAATCAATGCTTATTTGAAGTTAAAGAGAGAAGCTGAGATTATAGACCAAATTAGACAAATGGCAGAAAAAAACACTGAAAATTCTGTTTATTATTTCATATTAGGTACAATCTATGGTAATCAAGAGTCAGAATTATTCAATGTCGATGAAGCTATAAATTGTTACAATAAAGTTATCGAAATCAATCCAAACGATGAAAATGCATACATCAATATTGCGGGTATCTATATCGACAAATCAAATGCATTAAAACACGAAGCAGACGAATTGCCACTCAGCGAAACAAAGAAGTATGACGAAATGATGGTTCAAATTGACGAAGTTAGATCTCAAGCATTACCATATGTTGAAAAAGCCCATGAATTATTACCAGAAGATGAGGCAATCAAACAAATCTTGAAATCTTTATATGTAAACTTAAAGATGATGGATAAAGCAAAAGCATTGGAAGGTGCTCAATAATTTTAAACCAATAATTTTGTTTTAAATACTGTAATTTAATATATAGTTAAAACTAATTAAGAATAGGGTCATGAAAAACGTGATCCTATTCATTTTGGATATTCTATTTAACATAATGTTTATTATATTCCAAAAGTGGAGGATAAAATTATACAATAATAATCAGAATTTTTTGTATATCGTAAAACATTTTTTGATACTTTTGCTAGTGAGAATCAGAAACAATATTGTTTCCCTAATTCTTTAGTAATCAATAATAAATATATAGCAAGATGGAAATTCAAGGTAAAGTGGTTCGCTTAGGTAATTTAACCGAAGGAACAAGTCCGCGTGGCGCATGGAGAAAACAGGAATTGATAATAGAAACACTAGAACAATATCCTAAACAAGTGTGTTTGGTATGTTGGGGCGACAGAGTTGCTGAAGCACAAAACTTCACACCCGGTCAGGTAATTAAAGCACAAATCAGCATTGAATCTAGAGAGTTTAATGGCAAATGGTATACTGACGTAAGACCTTTTAGATTTGAGATGGAAATGCCTCAACAACAGTCACAACCAATTCAACAAACCCAACAATTCACTTCTCAAACTTTTGAGCAGCAACCTCAAAATAATATTCCTGTTACTGATTATTTCACAACAGACAATGGAGATGATCTTCCGTTCTAAATGATACTAATTATAAAAAAAAGAGACGCGAACGTCTCTTTTTTTATTCATTCTTATTCCTTAATTATCGATAATATCTGACCAGTATTCGTATCGAAAATAAATTTCATTTTATTCATAGGAATCAAGATTATGTTACCCAATTGACTTATTGTTAGTCTATTTTCTGATATTTTGTTTTCACCCATCATAATTTGCATCGTGACATTAGCCGGATTCCTGTAAAATAACTTATTTGTATAAGTTGTATTTTCTATCTCATCTTTAGAAAGTCTATTAACGTTTGTTCCAATTGACGAGTCTGTCAAATTAATTTTAACAATATCACCCGCTTTTGTATTAAATCCTTCTGTCGTAGAGAATTTACCTAACACTATGGAATTTTTACCTTCTTCTGGTATTACATAAAATGTTTTTGTATAACTATGAACATTTGTTGTTCCGAGAAACATACTTAAATATTCATTTTCTAAACCTTTCAATTCTTCTACCATATAATTAATAGTTGTTCCATAATTAACCTCTTGATACCCCGTAATTAAGTCAAAATATGCAAGTCTGATGTTTTTAATTTCCTCAATTATTGATAATGCAATATCCTTTTCTGTAACTTTATCATCGACGTTTCCTTCATCTTCATCTTCATCATCTTCATCTTCTTCTCTGATTGATATGTAATTGTATTCTTTTGATTTAACTTCATAATCTATTTCGTCTTCTACATAAGATAAAATATCTGCATTTTTAACATCTATATCTTTGTATCCGAATGATTGTATTATGCCCTCTGATGTCAATTCTAGATTTATATTAAGATTTTCTTTAGTCTTCTCATCGCTGGCAGAAATAAAGAATACATAATTAGGATCTGCTTCTGTTAATGTATTGACACTTATACTTTTAATTCTATATGACACATTATTTTCTTTGATATAATTATCAGTATTTAACATTTCCTTTGCGAAAGCACTATACTTGCCTTTAAATGATTCTTCCTTCTCAATAATAAAATCCAAACGGATTATATTACGTGGCAGATGATAATAATAACCGTCAACATTTTTTGTGTTAACATTTTTTGCGTAATTTGTTAGATATTGTGCGTCAAGATTTAATGAAATTAGCACAAATAAAATTAAGAATAACTTTTTCATTGTTTAATTTATTTTACTTCTTGTTTCTTACTTATTATTAATAATGCACCAAATGTAAGCAATCCATTTACAATCAATATTTCAAATCCAAATTGATATCCAAAAAATAATTCTTTAGAAAAATGATTTAATAGATAACTTATTATAGGAGAAGTAATTGCAATATATGGAACATATTTGTCTGCAGGTATTCTGTTTTTGACAAACAAACCAAAAGAATAAAGTCCGAGTAAAGGTCCATATGTATAGCCGGCAATTTCAAATATTTTGTCTATTAGTGATTCATTGTGAAATGGTCTGAACAAAATTATCACGAGTAAATATAAGAAAGCAAATCCAATATGAATCATTTTTCTGTATCTTATTTTGTCATTTTCAGATATTTTATTGTTTTTGTCAAAGTGCAAGAAATCAAAACAGAACGTTGTTGTCAATGCTGTTAAAGTTCCGTCGGCACTTGAATATCCGGCGGCAATGAGTCCAATCATAAATATTATACTTGTCAACTGATTCAATGAGAACGCAACAGCAGGGAAAATTTTATCATTGACCACTACTCCACTTTCGTTTGTTGGCAATTGAAAACCTGTTTCTTGAGCATAATAAATCAATGCTGCGCCAAGTGTCATAAACAAGATATTTACCAGAACAAAGAAGAAACTTGATGTTAATACATTTTTTTGAGCATCTCTTAACGACTTACAAGTAAGATTTTTTTGCATCATATCCTGATCCAATCCTGTCATGGTTATTGTTATAAATGCACCACTAAGTATCTGCTTTACAAAAAATTTACTATGCGACCAATCTGTTTCAAATAATTTTGTCATACCTCTTTCTGATGAATTCGACAATAATTCACCGAATGAAACATCTACTTTCTTTAGTATTATTACGACGGTTAAAACAGCTGCAAGAAGCAGGAATGTTGTTTGTAGCGTGTCGGTCCATACAACAGTTTTTATTCCTCCCTTAAACGTATATACCAATATTAACAATATGAAAATCAAAGCCGGCACCCAGAATGGAATTCCCCATGCTTTGAAAACGAATTCATATAAAACAAATACCACAAGATACATACGGATAGCGGAACCAACCAAACGTGAGATTATGAATAACAAGGCACCCGTTTTTTCAGACGACTTCCCGAATTTGATCTCTAAATAAGAATAAATGGATGTTAGATTCAACTTATAATAAAGAGGCAAAAGTAGAAATGCAATCACGGCATAACCTATTATATATCCTAATACAATGCCGAAATATGTAAATTGTCCTGTATAAACTCCACCAGGTACCGACATAAATGTGACGCCAGACAATGAGGCGCCTATCATGCCATAAGCAACTACCAACCAAGGTGATTTCCTGTTTCCTGTAAAGAACGTATTATTATTAGACTTTCTCGATGTTAGATGCGCTACTAGTAGTATCAATAAAGTATATGCCAAAAAGACTATAAGAATTGTTTTTTCCATATCATAAAAATTTTGCGAAGTTATACAATGTTTCAAATTTGTCATCAGGAGTTATTGTTAACTCATTATCGCCAACAAAAACAGTTTTCATTCCCGCATTTTTGCCAAATTCAACGTCTGATTTCATATCTCCCACCATAATTGACTTTGATAAATCTATGTCAGGAAAATCGTTTTTCGCGAAATATGCCATCTTAGGACTTGGTTTTCTATAATTATCGTGAACTGATTTAAGTTGTGGACAGAAATAAACAGCATCAACTTTTCCACCATGTTGTTCTATTTCTTGAATCATATATCTATGAACTTTTTCCACGTCTGAGTTTGTCATTATCCCCTTCCCTACGCCCTGTTGGTTTGTTACAATAATGATTCTCTTGAATTTATCCTTAAATATTTTAAATGCTTCAATAACATCAGGCAGGAATTCAAACTCTTCAATCTTAGTTACATAACCATCAATTATTCTGACGTTTATGACACCATCTCTATCAAGAAATAAAGTCCACTCTTCATTAACAAGTGCTTTCCAGTCCATAATTATTTTTTTGGAAATATAGTTGATTCAATAATTTCACATATAATATGTCCTATCATTATGTGGGATTCTTGTATTCTAGGTGTACAATTACTTGGTACATTTAGTAATACGTCGCACATTTTTGCCATTTTCCCACCTGTTTCTCCTGTCATTCCTATTACAAGCATTTGTTTTTGTTTAGCCGTTTCTATTGCATTAATTATGTTGTTGGAATTTCCGGAAGTACTGATTGCAACAAGTACATCACCTTGTTTTGCAGATGCTTCTATCATTCTAGAGTAAATTAAGTCGAAAGAATAGTCGTTGGCAACAGCGGTAAGATAACTGGTGTTAACGTGCAATGCTTCTGCATTTAGAGGTTTTCTGTCGTAATAAAATCTGCCGCTTAATTCTGCTGCTAGATGTTGTGCATCAGCAGCACTTCCGCCGTTACCACAGAAGTGTATCTTACCTCCGTTTTGCAGAGATTCAATACATAACAAAGATGATTGTTCTATCTTTTTAAGAAAATCAGCATCATTTAAAATTGCTTCTTTAACTTTAATTGACTCGCTAATGATATTATTAATAGACATTTTATATCTTAATTTTTTTACAAAGATAATAAAATTAAATCATAAAATTACTGATATTTGCAAACATAAACTTATCCAATGAAAATATTTATAGATAATTGATAATTAAAATTTTATACAACATGAAAGGAATTTATACAATTGCTTTATTAATCATTTCTAATATTTTTATGACATTTGCCTGGTATGGTAATCTTAAGTTATCCGAGATGAAAATCATTACTGATTGGCCTTTAATTTTAATAATACTGTGTAGTTGGGGATTAGCATTTTTCGAATACTCATTTATGATACCTGCAAACAGAATAGGTTCTGAAATTAATGGAGGTCCATTTTCTTTGGTACAACTTAAGGTTATTCAGGAAGTTATCTCGTTGACGGTCTTTATGATTATAAGCGTAACTATTTTCAAGAATGAGACCTTGAGATGGAATCATCTTATTGGTTTTGGATTCTTAGTGTTAGCAGTATATTTTATTTTTAAAAAATAATTAAATCTAACTGCATTTATCAAAAAAATATATATCTTTGAGAAAAATAAAATAATAACAGCTATGAAATTTTACGATATTGATTCTGTGTTTACTTCAGGTAAATATGCGGGTGAAACACTTGCTGAAGTATATGAAAAAGATCCTAAATATATCAAATATTGCCAGGAAAATGATGATGATTTTTATATCTCTCCGGAAGTTATGAAAGAATTAAAAACATTAGCTCGCGATCACAGACTTCTAACCCAGGATTTAGATAAACTTAGTGATGAAGAACTAGCAGAATTTTTGGATGAGATGAATGAAATTGACGAATTTAACGAAAGTGCGTTTGAAGATGATTTTGACTGGGACGAAGCAGAAGAAAATATGTTCGAGGAATTCGAAGATGAATATGATATTGAAGATGAGGATTATAATATCATAGATGATTTAGATTTTTAAATTTAATAATATAGAGAGTCGTAAGATTTACGACTCTTTTCATTTACATTAAATCCACAAGAACCATTGCCGTCATTGCTTCAACTATAGGAATTACACGGGGTATAACGCATACATCGTGACGACCTTCAATATCAAAAATCACTTCATTACCATCAATATCGACAGTTTGTTGCGACCGCATTATTGTTGGTATAGGTTTAAAGGCAACATTGAAATATACTTTCTCACCATTTGAAATACCACCTTGAATTCCACCAGAGTGATTTGTTTTACAACGTATTTTTCCATTATCGTTAATAAAAATATCGTTACATTCTGAACCACGCATTGAAGCAGATTTAAAACCATCACCATATTCGAATCCTTTAACAGCATTGATACTGAACATTGCTTGAGCCAGAACCGCCTGCAATTTTCTAAATTGTGGGTCGCCAATTCCTACAGGAAGTCCGTCAATTTCAATTCTCATAATGGCGCCAACAGTATCGTTTTCCTGCTTTATTTTATGTAAGATTTTGTGTATTTCATCAAATGAGAAACCATTACTCTTCTCCTCTCCTATTTGAGTGACATACGACTTTATTGTAATATTATTGCTTTCAAGAATTTGTTTTGCAATAGTTCCAGCTACAATGCAAGGCAATAATGTTCGAGCAGAAGAACGTCCGCCCCCTCTATAATCTCTCAAACCATACTTTTGCTGATATGTATAGTCGGCGTGCGATGGGCGAAATATGTTCTTGATATTATCATAATCGGATGATTTTGCATCTTCATTATTAAACATAAAGGCTATAGGAGTTCCCAATGTTTTACCTTCAAATATTCCAGACAAGAAAATAACCTTATCAGATTCTTTTCTTTGTGAAGTAATATTATCTAATCCTGGTTTTCTTTTTCTTAATTCCTCTTCAATTTTATTAAAATCTATTAATAAACCAGCAGGACAACCATCAATAATTCCACCTATTGCAGCACCATGCGACTCACCGAATGTAGTGAGTCTGAAATTCATTCCAAAAGTATTTACACTCATTTTTATGACAATAAAAAAAGCTGCACATCAGTACAGCTTTCTTAAAAAAAATATTTACTGCTCGTTAAGTATCTTTAATTTTGCTTCAAGAACTTTTACTTCGTTCTTTGCTCTATTGATTTTCTTTTCATATTCGGCTCTCATTATTTCAGATTGCTTGCTATTTGAGAAGAAACCTATATTGTTTTCAAGAACTATAATCTCTTCGCGCAATTTAGTAATCTTGTTTGTCAAGATATTTCGTTCTCTTCTTACCTTATCTCGTGAATCCGGGTCATCTTTCAAACCTTCAACCTTACTGCGATATTCTGCTGTTGATATCTCATTTTGAGTCATCTTCATCTTATCGAACAAAGCATCTATCGATTTACGATATTCATCTTGTAAAGAGTCTTTATATTTCATTGGAACGTAACCTATTGCCATCCATTCTCTTTGGAAACCTTTTATTACTTCCATGTTTTCTGCTCTGTTAGGTGTTATTTCGTATGCTTTAATACGTTCGAGTAATTCTCTCTTAAGGCGTAAGTTTTCTTCCTCAACACCTTTTACTCCGCTGAAGTGTTCAGATTTACTTGTGAAGAATGCGTCACAAGCAGAACGGAAACGTTTCCAGATCTTATCGGAATGACGTTTAGGAACGGGACCTATCTTCTTCCATTCTTCTTGCAATTTTTTAATAGCGTCTGTTGCTTTCTTCCATTCTTTACTTTCAGCAAGAGTTTCTGCTTCAATACAAAGTTGAAGTTTTCTGTTATAATTATCAATTTGTTGTTCTTTCAGCTTGCTAAAGAACTCTTTTTTACTGCTGAAGAAAGTATCCATTGAACTCTTGAAGCGGTTCCAGATCTCATCATTTAGTTTCTTTTGAGCTGGACCAATTGACTTCCAAAGTTTGAAGAGTTCGTTAACCTCAACAGACTTCTTTTGCCAAGCATTGATGCTATTGATATTTTCGCTCATTAGTTCTTCTATTTTCTCACAGATAGCAACTTTAGCGTCATAATTTGCTTGTTGTTCATCTTGGATTTTTGAGTAATGTTCGCGACGGATTTGGTTAATTTTATCTGTTGCTGTTTTGAAACGCTCCCAGATTTCATCTTTCTTTTCTTGTGGAACTGGACCTATTTCTTTCCATTCGTCGTGATACTTCTGTAAAAGTTTGAAAGCTTTTATGACGGATTTTTCGAGGAGGAGTTCCTCTGTCTTTTCGCACAATTCAATTTTGGCTTCTAAATTCTTCTTGAGGTCTAAATCACGTAATTCGCGGTTGATTTTGACTTTATCATAGAATTTCTCTACGAGGAAATGATAATTGTTCCAAAGATTAGTGATTTCAGTTGCAGGGACCTGACCTATTTCTTTCCATTTTTCTTGAAGAGCACGGAACTCATCGTATGTTTTTTTCAAAGTTTCCTCTGAATTGATAAGTTGTTTCAATTCTTCAAGGATTGCAAGTTTTTGCTGGAGATTAATAAGTTTTTGTTCTTCTAAGGCTTCATTATATTTATTTTTGTTTTCTCTAAAGATATTGAAAACTGTCTTGAAACGGATTTCCAAAGGATCTTCAACATGTTCGTAGTTTTCTTTGTCACCTCCATCAAGGATAAATTGTTCCATCTCACGCTCTCTTTCTTCTTTACATATTCTTAAGAAGTTGAATTTTATTGATGCAACTTTATCTTTTATTTTGACAACGTCCGTATCTTGTACTGTCTCTTCTAATATCTCAACTAATTCCAACTTATTGAGAGTTGAAAAATCGTATTCTGTTTCAACTTCTTCATTATCATCAGAAACCATATCAAGATTTTCTAAAGACATATCGATGTCTTCTGAAATTTCCAATACTTCATTTTCTCCAATAAGTTTCACATCTTCTGTCACTTTAACTTCAAGTTCGACAGTGTTAGGCAAAATGTTAGGCTCAATAAGCTTCACAATTTCATTACGTTCGTTAATATTCATATTCAAATAATTTTAATTCTCCATCTCTTGTGAGATTTCGATCAGGGTTGATAACTAATTGATTGCTGTACTTCATACCTTATAATAAGGTAAAAACAATCCTAAATATTTAATTTTGCAAAGATAAAAATTATTTAGAGTAAAGAAAACAATTTCTTACAAAAAAAAAGTATAAAGATATGTAATTATCATATAACAAAAAAAGTGACTTCTATAATTCAAAATCTTTCGAGAATATGCTTATAGAAATCACTTTGTGACTTTACACTGTCAATTATATAGTTCTTCCCGGATAAACTAAAAGAGCTTCTTTGAGTATCGACATCGCTTCTTTAAGATCTTCTTTTTTAAGGCAGTAGCTAATTCTAACTTCTTGCATACCGCGTCCTTCTGTTGAGTAGAATCCACTGGCAGGAGCCATCATAACTGTTTTACCATTATAGTTATAGTCGGTCAGCATCCATTTGCAGAATCTCTCGCTATCATCAATTGGAAGATGTGCCACTATATAAAATGCACCTTTAGGTATTGGACAATATGCACCTTCTATATTATTGATACCATCGATACATACATCACGACGTGATTCGTATTCCTTTACAATATCATCATAATAAGATTGTGGACTATCGAGAGCCGCTTCGCCTGCAATTTGCCCGAACGTTGGAGGTGACAGACGAGCCTGTGCGTACTTCATGGCAGCTGAAAGAAGTTCTTTGTTTTTTGTTATCATACGACCGATACGGATGCCGCATGCACTAAACCTTTTTGAAGCGGAGTCTATCAAGACGACATTATCTTCGATACCTTCTAATTTCATTGCTGAATAGTGTGTGGCGTTTTCATAGCAGAATTCTCTGTACACTTCGTCCGATATGAGGAAAATATCATATTTCAACACAATCTGACGTAAGGTCTCCATTTCTTCTTTTGAATACAGATACCCTGTAGGGTTATTAGGATTACATATCAAGATTGCTTTTGTTCTCGGCGTGATTGCCTTCTCAAATTCCGATATTTCCGGCAAAGCGAATCCGTTGTCAATGGACGAATATATTGGTTTGACATTAACACCCACATTTTTTGCAAAACCATTATAGTTTGCATAAAATGGTTCCGGAATAATTACCTCATCATCGGGATCCATAATCGTTAAGAATGTCATTAAAAGAGCTTCGGAACCACCTGTAGTGATAATCATTTCATCTGGTGAAATATGAATATCATACTTTTCGTAATATTCGCATAATTTTTTTCTATATGAAAGAGTTCCTTGCGATGGACTATATTTTACAACTTTTTCTGTATAGTTACGAACTGCTTCCAGAGCAAGATTTGGGGTTTCTATATCAGGTTGACCAATATTAAGATGAAAAACTTCAATTCCTCTTTCTTTAGCGGCATCTGAGAAAGGAACAAGCTTTCTGATTGGTGATGCCGGCATATTTTTAGCTTTTTTAGAGATATTTGGCATAACTTAAATGTTTTTAATAAAAAAAGAGTTATCATAAAATGACAACTCTCAATATAACTTAAAATGATGTATTATTTACCGGTGATGCATTCATAAAACTATTGTCCTTTGCTGGAAAAGCTTCTGACTGTTGTTCCAAGATTTTTCCTTTTATGTAAAGTTTAACTTGATTATTTACCTTTGCATTAGAAAAAATAGTAACATATTTGCTAAAACTTCCTGGACGATTAGTGTTTTTGTATGTAACTTTTATAACATCTGTTTCTCCTGGGAGTATTGGTTTCTTTGGCCATTCCGGAACTGTACAACCACATGATGATTTAGGTTGGGTTAAAATCAAAGGTTCATTGCCAGTGTTTTTAAAAACAAATTCGTAAGTTCCATTGCCATTGAAAGGAATTTCTCCAAACTGATGTGTAGTTTTTTCAAATGTTATTTCCGGACCATTCTCTTCAACTATTTGAGCATTAGCAACTAAACTTACCGAAAACATCGTAAAAAGCATTATTAATAACTTTTTCATCTTATTAAATTTTAAATTATAAATACATTAATTAATAGTTTTCAAAGATACATATTTTTCTTTAAAAATGATGGGATAATATTTTTTTATTTTTTTTCAAAATATGTTTTTTGTATTATTTTTTTTTATATCTTTGCACCGCAAATGGCGAGGTAGCTCAGTTGGTTAGAGCGTCGGATTCATAACCCGGAGGTCATGAGTTCAATTCTCATCCTCGCTACAGATTAAAATTATTGAAAAGCAGCGACTTAGTTTAAGTCGCTGTTTTCGTATCGGGTCAAAATAAGGTCATAATCAAGATTTATAATTTGACAACAACCACAAAAACAATACTATAATCAGGATAAAAAAAACAGGTGACTTGGTGTATTTTGCATACCGGTCACCTGTTTTCTCGTTTAATTACCAGTCCACTATTATGACTAACTTAAAAGTTTCTTTATCGCTCTTATTGCTTCTCCTACTATAAATATTGGCGATGTTCCTGCTATTATGCACAACCAATCTTTCGGTTTCACTGGTACAACATTAAACATCTCTCCTCCAAAAGTAACGATAAGATATTGCCCTCCAATTATTACTAACAATGCCAAACCAAAACCGGTTATAACATCTTTGTTGAGTATTCCATGTAATGCGGAATGTTCACTATGGTAAGCCTTTGCGTTAAACAAATTCCAAAATTGTAAGAATACGAATATTGAGAAAATAAATGTTTGTTCTTTAGGAGTAATACCTTGTGATCCACTGAAATTAAAATAATTTTTAAAATAGTCTATCAATGAGAAGTCTAGTAACGAAGTAACGTCAGTATGTTTGAAATATTGAACAAGACCAAACATAAATAAAACGAAGAAAAGTCCCACACCGCATATTTGCCATAACATTGATTTAGTAATAATATTATCTTCCCTGTTACGAGGTTTCTCTTTCATAACCAATTCTGATGGTGGTAATGAAGCAAGTGCGAGAGCGGCAAATGTATCCATAATCAAGTTGACCCATAGCATTTGTGTAACCGTAAGAACCATTTCCGAACCAAGCAAAGCTCCTAATATAACTATTAAACATGCCGCCACATTGATTGTCATTTGGAAAAGAACGAAACGTTGGATATTGATATATAAAGATCTTCCCCACATCACAGCACGAGCAATACTATTAAACGAGTTGTCTAATATAGTGATATCTGATGCTTCTTTTGCCACTGTTGTTCCATCGCCCATTGAGAGTCCCACTTGTGCCGCCTTCAATGCCGGAGCATCGTTTGTGCCATCACCTGTAACAGCAACAACTTCACCGTCACTTTGTAAGAGTCTTACGAGACGTTCTTTATCCATAGGACGGGCACGTGACATAATCTTAATCTTATGCATAACCGACAATGCTTCTTCATCTGATAATGCTTCCCAATCTTTACCTGTGATATGGTTAACATCTTTAGAATCCGTTCCTAACCACAAACCAAGTTGACGACCGATTTCTATTGCTGTACCAGGGGTGTCACCTGTAACAATCTTAACATCAATACCTGCTGACATACAATTTTTAACTGCTTCTGCAACGTCACCACGAATTGGGTCGGCGATAGCGACAACACCTAATAATATAAAGTTTTCTGCTACGAGGTCGTCTGTATTTGGATCGAAGGATTGTTCTTTTGGGTCGCCAACTTTATAAGCGAACGCTAAGGTACGCATTGCCTTACCTTGATATTCTAAAAGTTGTCTTTCAACATCCAAACGATATGGAGTTATATCAACATTACCTTCTGGTGTTGCTATTCTATTACAATGTTTCAATAATATTTCAGGAGCACCTTTGACATAAAATATTGGTTTTCCCATTGCAGGTGACTCAACAATAGATGCCATGAATTTATATTTTGTAGAAAAAGGAAGTTGTTGATACATCTTAACTCCTTCTCTAATTTGCATGTAATCAACACCTTGTTTATTCAACCAAAGCAACAAAGCACCTTCTGTTGGATTACCGATAGCCTTAATCTTTTTCTCATCGCTAAAGTCGAGGAATGCTGTCGTATTCAGTGCGAGACTTTCTTTGATGAGATTACTGATTTCATTATCCGACAATTGTTTCTCTGGAAAGGCAGGGAAATTCATATCATTAACACTCATTTGATTTTGTGTGAGGGTACCTGTTTTATCTGTGCAAATTACGGTAGCGGCGCCCATTGTTTCGCATGCGTGCATCTTTCTAACGAGGTTATTTGCCGTAAGCATACGTTTCATACTCAATGCCAAACTAAGTGTAACACTCATAGGTAGACCTTCTGGAACTGAAACGACAATAATTGTCACCGCCATCATCAGTGTATTAAGAAGATATTGAGCGAATTCTGTCCATTCAAAGGGTTCTCCTGAAATGAAGAATATAATGACTCGTACAGCTATTATAAAAGCTGCAATACCATATCCTGCTATTGTGATAATTCTTCCAAGACCATCCAATTGTTCATCTAGAGGTGTTTTAGTGTTATTATCAATTTGAGAACCTTGATAAACCTTTCCCCATTCTGTTGCATCACCAACTTTGTCAACAATCATCACGCCATGACCATCAATAACTTTACTTCCACGTAGTACATAATCTGATGGATATGTTGCATCATGTTTAAAATCTTTAGGATCGATGGTTTTTGTTGCCATAGGCTCACCAGTTAGGTCAGACTCATTAACCTGCAATGAGAAAGCGTCAATAAGTTTACCATCGGCAGGAACCTCATCGCCTGTTTCTATGATAACAACATCTCCTACAACAATCTCCTTACGACCAATTACTGTGATATTGCCATTACGTACCACTTTAACTTCTTCATCATCACTAACTTTATTAAGCACTTCAAATTTTTTGTTGGCACTTATTTCAAATGCAAAACCTATACAAGTGGCAAGCATAATGGCGACAAATATTCCTATTGGTTCGAATAAAACTGATATTCCTTCATTATGTGCAAAATATTCATAAAGAGAAACACCTATTGATAATGCCAACGCAATCAATAAGATTCTTATAATAGGGTCATTGAACTTTTCTAGAAATTGATGCCATATTGACTCTTTTTCTGGAGGAGTTAAAATGTTGGAACCATGTTTTTTACGACTTTCCTCAACTTGTTCGTTTGTTAAACCTTTGTGTATCATAATAAATAATGATTAAATTATGTTGTGTAAAATTTATATTATTTCTTTTCTAATAATTTTCTAAATCTTTGTTTGTCTATATCATTATTAAATTGAAACATATTACTGATATTATCTAAACTTATTTCCTTTGTTACATACGTTATATACGTATTACCCACCAATTTTGTTTCGGAACGACATATAGTTTTTATGTTCTGAAAGACTTTATATGTTGATATTAATGCCGTGTCGGAATATATGTCATAATAGGAAGCACCATATTCTAACGTCATTGTCTCTATCACTCGTGTTACCATAGCAGAAACCATTTTCGACAATTCACTGATTGCTGTGATATTCGCCATCTTGTATGATTCATTTTTTGCTTTAGAATGATTACCATTTATCACGTCCTGATAACCGGATGCCGTATATCTGTAATAATGATTATCAGAATGATATTTAGAACAATCATTATTTTGGGCGTTAATCATATTGGTAATCAATAGAAACAATATATATATACATATTTTTTTCATCTCTCGGTTATATTCCATCTAGTATATAGGTTATTATTTTTAATATAAATGTTCATCAGAGAGCATGAAATATTTGTTTTCATGACCAATCGAGATATATTTTGATTTTTGTCATTATAGGTTCCATTATTTTCTTTGGTGATTTGTCGCGTTGTATTTTCCACGACTACACTATTAGGTTCAAACAATGATAATGCCTGAAAGAATGTATCGATCAAACTATCCCATAATCCATATTCTATTTTAGCAAACGGAATGTCGTCTGTACATTTTCCATAATCATTATATATAGTGTTAATTTTTTTCAATGAAAATATGACATCATCCGCAGAACTGATCTTTGTGTATTCACTACCTGAAATTGTAGAACTCCAATTCATGGATTTTATGGAATCTGTTGATGTAATTTTCAAAAGTTGTTTTTCTCCGTATTCGTTTTTCTTATCAAGGTATTCATAATGATACATAAAAGATCCGCCAACATTAAAATTGACATCTTCTATTATAGGATCGAATGACAAAGAATTCTTATCATTTTCAATGACAGAGAGCAAAACTATGGTTTCGTTATATTTTGTTCGGTAGGTTCTTTTTACTTTATAAGAAATGTCTTTCAATGAAGTTTCAAATTCTGCTATCCAGTGTGATTTTTGGTTGTCTTGAGTTTTATTGTTTATGTCGGAATTGAGATAATAATACTCATAAACCGATGATAATTTAACCCCATTATTTAACGCATATAAGAACAGGGCTCTGTTAACAGCTTGATTATATGATATAATAGTATCCTTTATAGGATCTGATATACCTATATATCCTTTTTGAGATATCCAATTAGGTAATTCTATACCATAAGATACAGGGGATGCTGTATGTTCCCCTGTATCGTGAGCATTCAATGTTCTTGCAAAGAACAATATGATAATAAGTAATCGTGTTTTCAATTAGTTTACTAATTATAATTTACTCATTTCTTCTTCAAGAACTTTCTTGAATTTTTCATATTCAAAGTCTGTTCTGAGTTTGTCGTCATCACTTATTTTAGAAACTTGTGCAGCGATATCATCTAAGATTGATTTACCTGTTAATTCAACACAAGCGAAGCATATTGTGTTACCGGGAGTACTACCAGGCATTGTTCCTTCACATGTTGGAGGAGTTCCATTAACTTTTTGTTGAACAACAGTACGGCTGATGTCTTGGAGACGTTGTTTGAATTCACTGTTTTCACCATCGATATATTCGCTCGTATAGTCATCGATAACACGTTTGATTGTTGCTTCAATCATTGCTGCTAATTCTTTACGTGCTGTATTGGCAGCCATAGAACGAGCTTGTTGCATTTGTCTATCGCTTGATGCAACATGTTGACCTAAGTATTTAAATACTTCTGGTGTTGCTTGACAATCTGGACAAGGAAGATTTGATGTAACTGCTTTTTCTGAACCACATGATGCCATTACCAATGTCATTAATGCTGCTCCTAAGAATAAAGAGATCTTTTTCATTTTGTTTGAATTTTTAATTACGCCTACTCTTTGCTTTTCGGCTTCCGCATATTATTTATTTTTTTCTTCTAAATTTTTCCATTTGATTGGAACGTCTCTCATTTCAATATCACATCCGCTGATAGTGAATCTCAATGCTGCCAGTTTTGGATTTTTCTTCGGTAACATCTGACCAACTTCCCAACTGACCTTTACCGGCACATCTGTCAATGTTTCAATGCTATTTGCAGGATAATTATCACTGAACATATCTCCATCAATTGTATATGCTCTGAAGTCCCTAATAGTTTTGGTTTGGTTTATGTCATGATTAGTAAATTTAATTGTGATATATACATTCTGTGAAACCTTGTCTCCAATAAGAGAAACCAATTCCACAGACAGATCTTCTACGCATGCATTGATGACAGGAACTTGTGGCTTACCTAAATTTGTTATCGTACATGAAGTCAATAACATACATACTAAACACAAGGTAATTAACAAATTTATCTTTTTCATAATCATTTCCATTGGATTGGTACATTTCTCATTTCTATTGTGCAGTCTGTTATGCGGAACGATAATAAAGTAAGTTTTGAATTTTTAGAAGGTAGCATCTTTCCCACTTCCCATTTTTTCTTGACAGGGACATCTGTAATCGCATCATTTCCTTCGTGAATATAAGCGGTAAATTCATCACCGTCTTCGTTATATGCTTTGAAATCTCTGATTTTAATATATTTATTGATATCGTGGTTTGTGTATCGGATGGTGATAAAAACTTCTTGAGATGCTTTATAACCTATAAGAGAAACGAATTCTACAGAAAGTGTCTCATCACAACTATTCGAAATAACAGGTCCGTCCGCTTGCGGAGATTCCTCAGAAACTGCATCAAAATCACTATTACTAATAGTTTGTTTTTGTTTCTTTTTAGATATAACTTCCTCTTTTTCAGAATTCCATCCAGTATTTTTTTTACTTTGGTTTAATACGTCTTTCGATTGAGCACTGACACTATTAACAGCTATTAATAAAATCAAAAGCACAATAAATACATTAATTCTTTTCATAATTCTAATTTATAATTCAATATTTATTTTCTTAGATAATTTTCTTTTACCGAAGTTGAAACGTACTTCAACATAATTGTCATCTTGTTCATAGCAATCGTAAGTGTTGAATGTAAACACCATTTTATTACCATCATGTTTCTTATTGAAGTCTCTGGCACATTCACTTCTCAATTGCGGCAACGACTTTGTTTTCATCACTTTTCCGCCATACACAAGTTGGATTACAAGTGTTCCGGTGTTGTTGTCGTTATAGTTCTCAATAACTTCAATGTAAATGTCTTTTATGATTTTTTCGTATGCTGCAATGTTAGTTTCTAATTTGCCACATTTTTCATAATCATCCTTATACTCTTCTTTCATTGCCTTCATTTCAGAAACATTTTCAAGCAACAAATCTATATTATCAATTTCATCCATAACAGACTTATAACCATCTATCTTTTCGTTAATCAACTTTTCTTGTTCATTATATGCAACGATCAGTTCGTCTAATTCAAATTCTGACAATTCATAAAGTATATAATAATCGTAATACGACTCTTTTGTTTTTTTATGGATATAACGTTCCCAATAGATGTCTGCTTTTGAGAGACTTATGCCTTGAAGGTCAGGCATTTTAGCAATTTTTAAAGTTGTATTCGTTTTGATTGTCTGTATAAATTCTTCACGTGTCTGACCATTAAGTTCAACAACTTCCCAGTCGATATTATCAGCGGTTTCACTCGTAACTTGTACAGATATTGATGATGCGATGCTATTCAATAACGATGACATGACGGCACTTTGTGCTTCATCCAAACTCGCCATTTTGTTGGCTTGAATCATAAATTGACCTTTACTTGTTCCTTTTGTCAGCCAATCAGGTTTATTTTGGGGATTTTGTTCAACAAGTTTGTAGTCTTTCTGTGCCATTGTTAGAAATGGTAAGAAAAACAAAATCAATATTATAAGATTCTTTTTCATATAATCAATCTTTTATCCAAGAAACATCAGGATTATTATTCTTAATTTTTGCATTAGATTGTGCTTGTTGTTCGGCGGAAATCTTGCTTAAAATATCTATTGAATTTTTATAACATTCTAATTCTGCGTCAATTTGTGGAATTGCATTAAGTTCATTAAGTGCTTCATCATACATTTCCATTTCCAGATATGCAGATATTGTTTGAATAACTTTATCGCATTCTGTGTTATAATATTCAATAATCTTATTCTTTCCATTGACAATCATTTTCTTAAGTCTTGGATCACGACCTTTGATTGATTTTATCGCTTCAACAACTGCATTAGTTTCATTATCAGCGACACCTTTCTTAGTCATTATTTCTTGCGAAATTAATAATTGTCTACTATTATCAACCAAAAACAATGACACTTCAATTTCAGCGAGATACTGTATCGGGAATGTTGTTGTTGGTTCAATTGAAATTACTGTTACAGAAGGGATAAGCAAAAATTTATTTGAATTATCTGTTGATGCCATACCGTTCAAAGAGACTGCTTGATTTAATCTGTTATATAATAATTCAGCAGCGTTGTCACTAATATTATCAGAAGAAATCGGCAATACTCTTATTGACTGAGCATCGATGGTATTAGTAAATATCAACATCACTAATACAAGAAATAACAACTTGATTTTCTTCATATTACTTCTCTCCTATTATAATCCAGACTTCTCCAAGTCCGCGTTCATAAATTTTACTTTCAATCATGAAAGGCTCTTTCTTAAGATAACTTCTTATTCCGTTTGCAAAACCTCTTGCATCGAGTGCTGATTGTCTTCCATTGCGTTCTCTGTAAAGAGGGATTCTAACTTGTTCAAATACGAGGTAGTTTTCTGTGGCATTGGTTCTTGTTGGAGCATGATTTACAGTATTATCTTCAATCCAATATGAGATAATATCTGTCAATTCAAGATAGTCATCTTCGAAGTCAAATTCTGTTTCAAAATTAACATCAGAATTATCCCAGACTCTAAACTTCATTACTATTTCTCTACCATTATTAGCCATATCTTCGAAATGTGACATCAATTGAGCGCAGAAAGAATCCATATAATTGAGTACGGCTTCTTCCAACAAGAGATTAATCGGAGCCGTTGTTGAAGGGTTGCCCACGCCGGAATTTGCTGCAATTACTTTATTTGTATAAGCATCTAATCCTCTCATATTGTATGAAATGTAACGTTGAGGTCCTTTTTGCATTGCTGTGTAGTCCAAATCAATTATTATGTCAGCTTTAGCAGTTCTCTTAACTTTATCAAGCATCGATTCTGTTACGTAAGCTCCTGAAGAAGAACTCTCAAGAAGATTCATTTCTATTGTTTCCTGTTGAATGGATTTTAAAGTCTGTTCCAAATCTTTCAAAGGAAAACCTCTCTCGGCCATTATTTGTGATAACTCAGATATCACAAGACGTAAATCTTCTATATCATCTTGTTTAAATATGTTAGCAATATCAGACACAATATTTTTATTGCCGTTTTCATCAACCCATTCCGTTGTATAACCATGTCGGGAGCAATAAGCATCTGATGGAATAACCATTATTGTAGGTTTCTTTGCTTGTGCCATCAAACTGATTGATACGACAACAAATAACAATGATAATATAAACTTTTTCATAAACAAATATATTGATGTGAATACATTGCAAATTTATATTTTTTTTACAAATATCAAACTATTTAAATAAAAAAAAAGTCACCTAGGTGACTTTTTTTAACCAATCGTTTAAAACACCTGATTATTATCATATTATGGAAGCGGATATATTGTTGATGCGTTTTCTGGCGAAACAATGTCGCCCGTAAACGTCACCTGTCCACCATCGTTGGAAAAGAATATAATTCTACCTGTTCCATTTGCCTGAACATACACCTTAAAGTTTACGGGGATAACACCTGTCCATGTTCTAAATGAACCTGTTATAACAAAAGGACCATTCGCATTTGATAAATCAGTACTATATGACACTAATGTTGCAGGTGTGTTTGGTGTGTCCCACGATTGCCAATTCCAACCTGGCCATCCCGGTGATGTATAACCAGGACCTATTCCGGGAACACCTGGTCCGTACCATGCCAAAGGTGCTGCAACAGAAGATGATACAGGATTGTTAAACTCGATGCTTATCGCCACTTTGTTACCAATGATAGCGAAATAATTTTGAAAAGATGATACTGGCGATTCTTGTCCGAAAGGACCGATAAAAGTATTAGCTTCCAACACAAAGGCAGTGTCTTTTACCAATTTTATCATTTCAGCACGCGACTGTGCCAATTCTATCGCTTGACGTGCCTTACGTTCTGCGCGACGTTCCATACGCTCAGTCTTGGCGGCACTCTGTGCAAATATGTTGCCGCTCAAGACCAGAAGCAAAGTTAATGTCAATAATTTAGGTTTCATAATATTTGATATTTTCTTCTTAAACACCCAATGTCGAGTTTTGTTTTATGAAAAAATAATTAGTCTATAATAAATATTGACATAAACAATTAATATTTTATAATCATCACTTTATTAGTGTTTTAAAATTGATATATTAAACTTATACTTTAATAGAATCAAATTAGATTACACAATAAAATAGGTGGGGAATCTATAAATTACTTTGCAAATGATTTATGAATATTTGTTGAAAAGACTTTTGTTTTCCTTGAAAGAACTTGGCAAGTTGTGTAATTGAAAGGGAGACGAAAAGATCCCGACACAACAAAATTGCGAATAAGAGAGCGAAGGATAATCTGTTAATCCGATTTTTATGAACATTTTTCAGTCGATAATTGAAGTTTTTTTCGCAATTTTGCACATTAAAACTTTAACACATGAGCGAAGTAAAAGGAGCCTTGCTTTTAGGCACAGAAGACGTTGGTAAGTTATTGAAAAAGTATGCAACACCAGCCATTATAGCGATGACCGCATCATCATTGTACAACATGGTTGATAGTATCTTCATCGGACAAGGAGTAGGTCCTTTAGCCATTTCAGGATTGGCTATTACTTTCCCGTTTATGAACCTTGGAGCCGCTATCGGAGCCATGGTCGGTGTAGGTGCTTCAACGGTAACAGCAATGGAACTGGGAAAGAAAAACTATGCTAAAAGTTGCCGCGCTTTGGCAAATACTGTTATGCTTAATATTTTCTTTGGTATATTATTTACAGTTGTTTGCATATTGTTTCTTAAACCAATACTTTACTTCTTTGGAGCAAGCGAACAAACCCTGCCATACGCTTACGAATATATGCAAGTCATCCTTATAGGTAATATAATCACACATCTATATCATGGACTTAATTCTGTTCTGAGAGCCTCTGGTCATCCCAATGAAGCAATGGTAGCAACCATAATAACAGTATTGGCAAATGTAGTTCTCGATTGGTTGTTCATTTACCCTCTTGATATGGGAATACGTGGTGCTGCAATAGCAACTGTCATTGCACAGACATTACCTTTAATATATCTGTGCAAAATATTCTCCAATAAAAAAGAATTAGTACATTTCGACAGAAAAGATTTCGTCTTCGACATAAAGATCATTAAAGACATCCTTGCAATCGGATTATCTCCATTCTTATTAAACACAGCACTTTGCGTAATTATCATATTAATTAATAAAGGTCTGAAAGAATTTGGAGGCGACTTGTCTGTTGGTGCTTACGGCATTGTAAATCGTGTAACATTTTTCTTCACAATGATAGTGATGGGTATCACACAAGGCATGCAACCTATCGTTAGCTACAATTATGGAGCGAGACAATTTTCAAGGGTAACAGAAACTTTAAAAAAAGCAATAATCTTAGCCATCATTACTTTGAGTATCGGATGCTTTATAGGTGAAACAATCCCCAGATTTGTTTGCCGTCTTTTTACTACAGACAATGAATTGTTAAACTATTCTGTCGATGGTATGAGAATCGTTATGTCTACTTTTCCCATCATCTCCCTCCCTATCGTAATTGGCAACTTCTTCCAAAGTATAGGTAAAGCTAAAAAATCGATTGTTTTATCTCTGTCGAGACAAGTTCTGTTTCTTATACCTTTATTATTAACATTACCGAAATTTATCGGTATACATGGTGTGTGGTGGAGCATTCCGATATCCGATATCATTGCAACCATACTTTCTATTATCATGATTTATAGATATTATAAGTTTGATGTCAGAAAAAACACATAATTTATGAGAAGATATTTTTTGCATCTCGCGTATAATGGAACGCGCTATCACGGATGGCAAATCCAACCTGACGCCATATCAGTACAAGAAGAGTTAGAAAAATGTCTTAGTCTGAAACTTGGAGAAAAGATAAGTCTTACAGGTTGTGGCAGAACCGACACCGGTGTCCATGCAAGAAACTTTTATGCCCACTTCGATATTGAAAAAGAAATATCAAATTGTGAAGAATTTGTATATCGCCTGAATATCTTTTTACCCAATGACATTGTTATATACAAATGTTGGGAAGTTGACAATGAACTTCATGCACGTTTTGATGCTACATCAAGAACTTACCATTATTATATTTCACAAACCAAGAACCCATTTCACATTTATGACGCATTCTACTATCATGGTAAATTAGATGTTGAGTTAATGCAGGAAGCGGCAAACCTTTTATTTGAATACACTGATTTTACGAGTTTTTCGAAATTACATACACAGGTAAAAACTAATAATTGTAAGATTATGGAAGCACGTTTTTTCGAGGAAGACGATTTGTTGGTATTCGAGATAAAAGCAGACAGATTTCTGAGAAATATGGTGCGTGCTGTTGTAGGAACACTTTTGGAAGTCGGGCGTGGCAAACTCACTCCAGAGCAATTTCGTATGGTTATAGAAAATAAGAATCGTTGTGCAGCAGGAACATCAATGCCAGCTCATGCTCTCTTTTTGGAAAATGTTACTTATTGATTCTGTAACTATTGAACTCAGGAAAACTGTGTTCAAATAATTTTATCAACATTTTTTTAGCGAGATTTGTGGATAACTAGTTTGAGAAAGTATTGCTTTTTGCAAATTTCAAACTTATATTTGTAGCAATAAAATACTATCCACTGATAACCGAGTGCTAACAGATGGTAGTTGTAGTATTAATTAACACTTCATGCTATGTCGATATTTCTATTAGCAGATGATGTATTTGATTTTCCATCTGCAAACCTTGCCAACAAAGACGGACTCCTTGCCATAGGAGGAGACTTATCGCCTGAGAGACTCATTATCGCCTATTCTTCAGGTATTTTTCCCTGGTATTCGGAAGGTGAACCTATATTATGGTGGTCGCTCGATCCTCGCATGGTGATGAAACCTACAGAAATGAAAATCACCAAATCATTAAGGAAAACCATAGAATCAAACAAATATTCATGTTCTTTCGACACCAACTTTGAAAGAGTTATTGAAATGTGTGCCAGTGTTGAACGAAAAGACCAAGACGGCACCTGGATTAGCGAGGAAATGAAAGCCGCATACATTGAACTTCATAGTCTAGGATTCGCTCATTCAGTTGAGACTTATTATGATAACGAACTTATAGGGGGACTGTATGGGGTTTCTATTGGAAGTATATTCTGTGGCGAATCAATGTTCCACACAAAAACCGATGCCTCAAAGGTCGCTTTGTATCATCTATGCGATTTCCTGATGAAAAATAATTTCGACTTAATTGATGTGCAACAAGACACACCACACTTCAGAAGAATGGGAGCCTATACTATTCCAAGAAAAGACTTCTTAAAATTATTAAAGAATTACGTAAAACATCCGTCTCTAGTTGGTAACTGGGGCGACGGAACAGCAGCATGGAAAGAGGTGGTTATAAGTTGATTAACTCACTACTCATTAATACCATATCTCTTAAGCAACTCAATCCAATGTTCGGATTCCAAAAAACTGAGCAGATATGGATTTATTTTGTTCACTAATATTGGGTCGGACGACATAAAACAATAATATTCTTTGTTGTTGGGTAATTCTATGAGTGTTATTTTCTTGCCGAGACTTCTTTCTCTTTTGTTGAAATAATAATTCAAGGTTGCTCCATCATCAACCAAGGCATTTATCTCACCTTTTTCTAACGCCTTAATGGCTTTCTCAAAAGTTGGATATTCTTTCGATTTGATATGTTTATAGTCAAGATAGATTAATGTATTTCGTCCTTCAATACAACCTACATTCATCTTATGTAAGTCGTGAATATTTGTCACATTGTTCTGCAGTCTTTTTGTTGTAAGTTCTGATGAAATTGTCGCGGTGAAACCACTGATTATTAAAATTGCCACTAACATCCAGATTGTCGCCAGAATTTTACCGTTCTTACTTTGGGGTGATTTATCTCCATACCCCACCGTAGTCATTGTCACCCACGACCACCAAAATCCATCAATAATTCCATTCATCTTATCTGAAAAAGCAGGGTTATCTTTTCTCTCTGCCAACCATATCAAGGTTCCAATACTAAAATTTATTAACAGAAGTAAACCAATGGTTTTCAAGAAAGCAAGCGAAAACAGGTTTTTAACTATGGTCACAAATCCAGACTCATAATGGTTTTCTACAGCGACACACATCGTCGTTATATAAAAAGGCTGCGAATAGAAATTTGTCTCAGCATGAACAGAATTCACCGCCATAGGCGCGATGGAAATGTTAATCTCTCCCTCTGAAAGATTAGTAGTTACATTCTCAACATCTGTCTCTACGAAATGATAATCAACTCTCAAAGAATCAGAAATACTATTCCAAAGGTCGATGGTCAAACCAGTTATCTTACCATCTTCAATTATAATAAACGGAGGTGAATTGGTAACACCGACTGTCAAATCTTCTTCATTTCCTCTTAAACAAAAAGAAACCGCAACCAGAGTCATTAATATAAAAAAACGTTTTAACATAAAGTCTTATCTGCAAATGTTAAAACGTTTCAACAGAAAATATGTTTAAGGATTTCCCTTCGATTCTTTATAGACACATTTCGTATATCTTTACGACATCTTCTATTGTAAGATTCTTAAAACCTTTTAAGATTTTTCCACCGCACGCTTTTGTTGCCATTTCTTCAAAATATTCTTTTCCTATTCCTAACTCTGTCAGAGTGCTTTGAAGTCCTAATGTTTTGAAGAAGAACTCGTAAAGTCGCTGTATGCCTTCTTTTGCTATCGCCATTGGTTCTTGATTTGCATCAACACCAAATACATTGGTTGCGAATTGAACATATTTTGATACATTGGTTTCATCTAAGCAATATTCCATCCATCGTGGTGTCAATATTGCAAGACCTAATCCATGAGTAATGTCGTAAAATGCAGAAAGTTGATGCTCCATTGGGTGACAACTCCATGCTTTTGCTCTGCCGCCGTTAATAAATCCGTTGATTGCCCATGATGAAGTCCACATAAGATTTGCACGTGCTTCATAATTATCTGGTTGTTGCATTGCGACTGGTGCATATTTAACAACAGTTTTCAACATACCTTCCATAAAACAGTCAAGCATAAACAAATCAGTTTCCATATTAAAATACACCTCAATGATATGCGACATGATATCTACGGAACCACATGCTGTTTGGTATTGGCTTACAGAATATGTGTTTGTTGGGTCGAGGAATGAAACTCTTGGCAACACATGAGGATCGAGGCGACCAATTTTATCGTTAGTTTCAGGATTGCTGATAACTGCGGCAGTATCCATTTCGGAACCTGTTGCAGAGAGAGTTAATATTGTCACTATTGGAAGAGCATCATTTATAGGAGCTTTCTTTTCATTGAAGAAATCCCATGGGTCGTGGTCGACAAGAGCGCCGGCCGCAATGAATTTTGTTGCATCAATTGTTGAACCACCGCCTACAGCAAGCAACACGTCAATATTGTGTTCTTTACACATAACCGCCCCTTTTCTAACAGAATCGATGCGTGGATTTGGTTCTATTCCTGAGAGTTCAAACACCTCTAAACCAGCATTCTTTATCTCTGTCATAATCTTGTCGTAAAGACCGATTTTCTTTATAGAACCACCACCATAAGTCAACAATACGCGTGTTCCGAACTTCTTTAATTCTTCGCCGAGATGAGAAAGTTGATTCTCACCAAAATAAACCTTTGTAGGTATGTTGTAAATGAAATTATTCATAGTTATATCTTATTCAGTTATTGGTGTTAATTCGAAATTAATTAATCCTGATGTCTCACATGTTATTTCAAGTCCAATAAAGTTAATCAGACATTGACCGGTAACAGTTGAATTCCAGTTAAATATTTTTGAGTTGGAAATAGTTGTTGTTGGATTTTTTAATGTGATATTACAATCAACGCCGCCATATTCTGATGAAGAAATCATACCTGCGTATGTGCAATCTTCAATATTCATTCCGAGTCCGCTGCAATACGCTTTCATCTCAATATCATTTATAAGACCATTAACGCCTTGAATCTTAATTGTCACATTACCTAATTCATCATCTTTAGTAATGGTTCCTACGGTTTCAACATCCAATTCAATAGATGGGAATGAATTTCCATCAGATTTAAGATTGATGTTTGGGGTTATTTTTACATTGTAATTTCCGACGACCTTATTCGCATAGTCGACATTTTCTGGTCCACAACTGCTTAATGCAAAGAAACATAATGCAAGTAAGCAATAAATTAGATGTTTTGATTTCATATTTTTTATTTATTATTTAAACAAAGATAATACATGATTGTTTAAGGTAATCTAACCTCACGCATTTTTTTAACGACAATTATTTAATTATTATTGTATTTGTTTTAACATTTGAGTTAACATCAATGCCTTCTATAAAATATATTCCTGACGCCAATGTTGAAACATTAATTTGAGTATCTCCATTTAGTTTCATAACCAATTGTCCCTTCATATCATAGATGTTGATGACATTGATATTTTCGGATTTTATATTCAAGATATCATAAGCAGGTACCGGATATACTTCCAAAATATTTTCAATATTATTGTCATCATAAGTTTCCGTGACATGTACGAAACCATCTTCGCCTTTTGTCAACCAGTTGAGACTGAAGTTGTAGAAAACAGTACAATAATCGCCTTCATTTTGAAACGCTTCTTCCACATAAAGTCCGATGGTCTTATCAGGCAAAATACATAATGATGAATATGCCGAATTATAAGGAACTATGCAACGGTTTGTGGTCCATGTTTCACCTTCATCATAACTAACATAAACCGTGACGTCTCTTCTTGAACTTCCAACAGGAACCGAATGCAGCAGTCTATTTTTGTCGTCACCATTATTTGTTGAAGTATAACGTATTAAATCGCCGTTACAAGCTGGGGCAACAATGTCTGTCCATTCAGATGTTGTTTCTTTCCATGTGACGCCGCCATCTTCTGAGATGTTATACCATCTGTTACCATTATGTCTTATGCTCATTAAGATGCGTCCATCAACGAGTTCTGTCACTTTAGCTTCATCACCGCCGACCGATGCTCTTCCCGACACTTGCCAGGTAAGTCCGTTATCATCAGAATAAACGGCGTGGTTACAAACTGCTTCTCTGTTATCGCTTTCACGCATTGCGACAACAAACATAATTCTGCCTGATGACGTAAGTAATCCGTTACCAGATCCGAAGAAACCACCCAGCCAATCCTGTCTTTCCGGGTCATCACATTCAGCGCCATATATCTGGTGTGTAATATCTTCCGGTTCACTCCACGACTGTCCGTTATCGTTGCTTCTTGAAATATACATTCTGAGCGGGTCGGTTGGTGTCGATCCCCAGAATCCTGGACCGCCGACGAAAGCCGCAATGATACCATTATTGTCATTTGTCAATGATAATGCGCAGTCACCATAACCTTGTTTATAACCAGTACCTTGAGCAATAGTATAAGGTTCACTCCAGACGTGACCACCATCGGTACTTCTCATGCAAACAATGTCGATATCTTCAGGAAGGTCACCATTGTTATATTTGCGCTTGTCGGTAACAGCAACAACCGATCCGTCGCGAGCTGTTATAACAGCAGGGATTCTGTAATTTGTTGAGTTGTAATCACCCGGACGTAATAACGTTGTACGGGCGAGAAGTATTTCGCGATGACCATTAGGTGAAGGATTACGGATTTCAGCATTCTCATTCACCGTACTGATTTCTAGACACGACACGTCGATAAAATTACCTTCCACCGCATCGTCGGCAACTTCAACTGCAATCCACAAATAGTTGATACCCTTTAAAAGTTGACCTTCTAGTTCGCATATAAAGTCACCTTCCTGTGCGTTGCAAGAACCTATCAAAGTAGAGTTTTCGAAAAACCTGTTGTTGGCGCAATCGTTGAGACCGGAGGTGAACACTTTGATTTTTTCAACATCAGCAATTCTGGTGGTTCCGTCAAGATTAAGTTTCATCGACTTTAAGTCAACAACATCACCGGCATCATCATATTGTACTAATGCCTTTATAACCAGTTCGTGAGGATTAGAACGTCCTGCATAACGCGTTTCTTGTTTTAATATTACGTTCAATTCGTTAACATTTTTTTCCTGAGCATTAAGTGTCAATGTGAATGCTAGTGCCAATATTAGTAATAGTTTTCTCATAGTTTTGTTATTTAAAATTATAGTTTATTTGAAAAAATCTTATCAGTCTTTTAACATTATATGTTTCATAAGTTCTGCGCAACCTTCTGTAACATCGTCCCATGTGGCTTGAAAATCACCAGTATACCAAGGGTCGGCCACGTCAGCGGGTCGTGATGTATAATCCATTAATAGAGAGATTTTTCCGTACTTATCCTCCCCTAACATTTTATTTAAATTTTTGAGATTGCTATTATCCATTGCAACGATGTAGTCGTAATAATCGTAGTCGCTCTTTGTGATTTGTCGTGCAGTCTTACCTTTGCAATCGATGCCATGTTCGGCGAGTTTCTGACGTGCCGGAGGATATACCGGATTACCTATTTCATAAGTTGATGTTGCCGCTGATGCTATCTCAAACAGATGATCCAAACCTGCTTTAGCAACAATGTCTTTCATAACAAATTCTGCCATCGGACTTCTGCATATATTTCCGAGGCAGACGAAGAGTATTTTGTGTTTTTTATCACCCATAATCAAATTTTTAGATTTACGCAAATATACCATTTTTTTTAATCAAAAAAGCAGACCGATAATTTATCGGATAACTATTTTTTATATAACAAATTTTATTATCTTTGAGGGTTAAATTAATAAGGTAATATAAAACTCAAAACATTATGGATACAAGAATCATAGAAGAGAAATTCAAGTCATTGTTTGGTAATGACTATATGGTTTACACTTCTCCAGGTCGTGTAAATCTCATTGGCGAACATACCGACTATAACGGCGGTTTCGTATTTCCAGGTGCTATCGACAAAGGAATATACGCAGCTATCAATCCAAATGGAACAGATAAAGTCCGTGCTTACTCAGTAGATTATGAAGGACAAGTTGAGTTCGGTATGAACGAAGAAGACGCTCCTCAAGAGTCATGGGCTCGCTATATCTTCGGCGTCTGCCGCGAGATGAAAAAACGCGGATTCGAACCTAAAGGCTTCGACACTGTATTTGTTGGCAATGTCCCTCTCGGTGCCGGCATGTCGTCATCAGCTGCTTTGGAAAGCACTTTCGCTAATGCTTTGAATGAAATCTTCAACCTCAATATCGACCGCTTCGAACTCGCAAGAATAGGTCAGTCAACAGAACATAATTACTGCGGCGTTAAATGCGGCATCATGGACCAGTTCGCTTCTGTATTCGGAAAGAAAGGTCATCTCATGCGCCTCAACTGCGCAACAATGGAATTTGAATATTTCCCATTCAACCCTGAAGGTTATAAGGTGGTTCTCTTAGACACTGTCGTAAAACACGAATTGGCATCATCAGCATATAACAAACGTCGCGAGTCATGCGAAAACGCCTGCGCTCATATCAAGGCAAGACATCCTGAAGTGAATTATCTCAGCGACGCCACAATGGAAATGCTCGACGAGATAAAAGATGAAATCTCTGAAGAAGACTACAAACGTGCTGTCTATGTCATCGGCGAGAAACAACGCGTCCTCGACGTATGCGATGCTCTTGAAAAAGGCGACTATGAAACTGTTGGCGATAGAATGTTTGGCACTCACTACGGCATGAGCAAAGAATATGAAGTGAGCTGCGAAGAGTTAGATTTCTTGAACGACGTAGCAAAGAAATGCGGCGTCACAGGTTCTCGCGTCATGGGCGGCGGCTTCGGCGGCTGCACCATCAACTTAGTGAAAGAAGAATTATACGACGACTTCATCGCTACTGCCAAAAAAGAATATCTCGCTAAATTCAACCGCGAGCCTAAGGTTTATGATGTAGTGATTTCCGACGGAGCGAGAAGGATTAAATAAATCTGAGAAATTGAAAATCTGAAAATCTGAAAAGGTAGAGACGTATCAATGTAACATGCTATGATACACATTGACACGTCTCAAAAAAATAATTAATAATAACTTGGACAAAGACTGTTGACTGTTGTCCGTTGACAAATAAAATAAAACAATGAAACCAACATTATTAGTATTAGCAGCTGGAATGGGTTCTCGTTATGGAGCCTTGAAGCAAATGGACGGCGTTGGTCCTAACAACGAAGCTATCTTGGATTATTCAATCTATGATGCTAAAAGAGCGGGCTTTGGCAAAGTCGTTTTCGTAATTCGTAAAGACTTCGCTGAGGCTTTTGAAAAAGTAAACAACACAGAACGTTTCGGCATTCCTGTAGAATATGTATATCAAGGATTGGAATGTCTTCCTGAAGGTTATAGCGTACCAGAAGGCAGAGTGAAACCTTGGGGAACATGCCACGCTGTTTTGATGGCAGCTGATGTCATTAAAGAGCCTTTCGCAGTAATCAACGCCGACGACTTCTACGGCAAGGAAGCTTACGAAGTGATGGCAAAATATCTCACCGAATGCGAAGGTAAGAACGGAGCTTACAGCATGGTGGCTTATAAATTGAGAAACACATTATCAGAATTCGGAACTGTTTCAAGAGGCGTTTGCACTCAGGACGAAAATCATTATTTACAGACTATCGTCGAGCGTACTTCGATAGCAAAGACCGAAGACGGCGCAGCTTATACCGATGAAGAAGACTCTCACCCACTCGACCTTGAGACTTTAGTCTCGATGAACTTCTTCGGTTTCACTCCCGACTTCTTCACACATTCTACAGAAGGTTTCAAAGAATTCTTGGATACACAAGCTAAGACCAACATCAAGGCTGAGTTCTTCATTCCATTGATGGTAAACAAACTCATCAACAGCGGCGAAGCAAAACTGAAAGTCTTGTCAAGCGACGCTGTCTGGTTCGGCGTGACTTACAAAGAAGATAAACCAGACGTAGTTTCTAAGATTCAGAACTTAGTCGACAGAGGAGTTTATCCTAATATCTTATGGAAATAATGTATAATCTGGTTTAAGGCTTAAGGATTAAGGTTTAAGGATAGATTTCTTTAAACCTTAAACCTTAAACTTTAAACCTTAAACTAAAAAAATATGAACATCGAAAGAATAGAACACGGAACATTGGAAGACGGCGGTGCTATCTATGTTTATAAAATCACTAACGCTAATGGCGCGACGGTGACATTATGTAACATCGGTGCAGGCATCGTTTCCATCGTAGTTCCAGACAAAGAAGGAAAAATGACCGACGTAGTTCTCGGTTATAAAGATTTGAAATCATATATCGGCGACGGTCCTTGTGCAGGCAAAGTGCCGGGACGTTTCTCCAACAGAATCTGCGAAGGCAAATTCAGCATCGACGGAAAACAATATCAGTTGGTATTAAACACCGGCGACGGCAAACATCACCTCCACGGAGGTAACGACGGCTTCGCAAATCAATTATGGTGCGGAGAGATAAACGATAACGGCAATGTGGAATTTACATATTTCTCTGAAGACGGAGAATGCGGTTATCCTGGCGAACTCCTCGCTAAAGCAGAATATCACTGGAGCGACGACAACGAGCTCACTCTCACATTAAGAGCAGAAACCAACGAACCTACAATAGTGAACCTCACCAACCACGTTTATTTCAATCTCAAAGGCGAAGGCAACGGAAACATCTTAGATCATAATCTTAAGATTTACGCTCAGAACTATCTTCCTGCGACAGACGAGTTGATTACAACAGGAGAGATCGCTACTGTGAAAGAAACACCTATGGATTTCACCGAGACTAAACTCATAGGTCGCGACATCAAAGCAGACTTCCCTGCTTTGGTCAACGGCAAAGGCTACGACAGCTGCTGGGTTCTCGACAATTATAATAAAGGTGTGATACGCCAAGCCGCTACATTAAGCAACGACGCTTCAGGTATCAAAGTCGATGTGTTCACCACACAGCCAGGACTTCAGATTTACACAGGCAACTGGTTAAGCGGCTGCCCGGAAGGAAAATGCGGCAAGAGCTACGAAGACTATGAAGGCGTGGCGATGGAATGTCAGGCACTCCCCGACTCTCCAAACAAAACCAACTTCCCTAACGTAGTCTTACGTCCAGGAGAAGAATATAAAGAAGTAATCAAATTTAAATTTTCAACATTATAAAAAATTAAAACAATGGAAAACAAAAAAGGTAATTTCTTAGCAATCATCGTGATGATTCTTTTGTTCGGTATGATTTCATTCGTTACCAACTTAGCATCACCGATGGGGGACATTTTGAAAAATCAATTCGATGTAGCCAACTGGATGGGAACATTAGGCGTTTTGGCTAACTTCATCGCTTACGCAGTGATGGGAATCCCTGCAGGTAACATGTTACAAAAATACGGTTACAAGAAAACCGCATTGGCAGCTGTTACAGTAGGTTTCGTCGGCGTTGGCATCCAAACACTTTCAGGATTGATCGACAGCAACACAGCTTTCGGCATCTATCTTCTCGGCGCATTCATCGCTGGTTTCTCAATGTGTATGTTGAACATCGTTGTCAACCCTATGCTTAACAAACTCGGTGGCGGCGGCAACAAAGGCAACCAGCTCGTACAAGTAGGTGGTTCTTTCAACTCATTGATGGGTACAGCATGTATCTTCTTGACAGGTATCTTCGTTCCTAATATCGTTGAAGCTAAAATCAGTCAAGTATTCCCATTGATGTTCATCGCTTTAGGCATCTTCGCTTTGGCATTCCTCGTAATATCATTGACAGACATACCAGAAAATCCTGCTCAAAAGATTGAGAAAGGCGAGAAATCACAATACGGTCCAATGTCGTTCCGTCACTTCGTTTTCGGTGCTATCGCAATCTTCATCTATGTCGGTGTTGAAGTAGGTATTCCAAACGTTTTACAAAAATGGTTACAAAACCCTGAGTTAAATGTTTTGAATGTAAGCGGTGAAGGTGCTGCAGCAGCTATCGCAGGTACAGTTACAGCAACATATTGGTTATTGATGCTCGTCGGTCGTTTGTTAGGCGCAGCAGTTGGAGCTAAGGTTTCTGCAAAAGCAATGTTGACAACAGTATCAGGCATCGGTCTGATCTTTGTCATCTTGGCAATATTCTTAAATCCATCAACAGTTGTAGGTCTTCCAGTATTCAAAGGCACAGAAGGTTTCGGCATCGCAGAAGTTCCTGTCAACGCAGCATTGTTGGTATTATGCGGTCTCTGCACCTCAGTCATGTGGGGCGGCATCTTCAACTTAGCTGTTGAAGGACTCGGCAAATACACAGAAAAAGCATCAGGTATCTTCATGGCATTGGTATGCGGTGGCGGTATCTTACCATTCGTACAAAACCTCGTCGTAGACTTAAGCGGCAACTATTTGGTAAGTTACTGGGTAGTAGCAGCAGGTCTCGCATTCTTGTTGTTCTACGCTTTAGTAGGATCGAAGAATGTCAATAAAGATATTCCAGTAGAATAATAAAATAGCTGTCAGTAATCAGCTGTCAGCTTTCTGTAGAGACGTCAGCTAAGGCGTCTCTACTTTTAAATTTATAAAACATAAATTTCAAAAAATGAAAAGAACAGTTAAACTTTTGTTAAGTGCTTTTGTTATAATAATGTTGGCATCATCATGCGAAAAAGGCTGTATATGCAGAAATGTCGACACAGGTGCTTCATACGAGCAATATGGTCTTTATTCTAAAAGAGATTGCGAAGATTACGGCGAATCTTTAAATGAAGCATACGACAATATGAATATAGAATGTACAATGGAATGGAGGTGATACTATGAGACTTAAAGAGATTGGACAGAAACATCCTATATTTGTGATACTGTCGATAGCGTTTATCTTAAGGTTTATATTCGCTATAGTAAGTGAATACTATGATGCCGGAGAATATCTCCTTTATTTCGAAATGCCTAACGCATGGTTAGACAATATAGAATACCAAAGCAGTCTTTTCTATTTAAGTCTCAACTATGCATGGCTGGCGATACTAAAATTCATTGGCATTAACGATATTGCATGGTTAAGTTTCTTCTGCAAATTGTTACATGCATTCATCTCATTATTCGTCATCTCCTTCGGCTACAGAATAACCGAACTACTATCAAACAAAAGAACAGGCATAATGGTGGCTTGCGCCTTGGCATTCTTCTGGTTCATGCCTTTTATAAGTATTTCCACAACACCAGCCTACGTATGCACCATATTCCTGATGTACGCCACATTGGTCATTTTGCGTCAGGAAATCAACAGATACGAAAGCAAGTCCGTCAACGTACACCGTACCTCATTCATCATCGCCGGATTTTTCCTAGGATTAGGATTCTCGACATACTATATGTGTATGCCATATATATTAGGTATCATCATCGCCTTGATGTTACGCAAAAATATCAAAAACGCTCTCGTAACCTTACTCGGATTTATCATCTCAATATCAATAGTCTTAGTAGTTCCTGACATGATGGTATGGGGAAAACCTTTTGCCGAACTACAAGCGTTTATCAAAACCGCACCAAAATTAATTTCATTTGAAACCGAAGAGTTTATCATCTTAGCATCAGACTTGCTCTTTATAATACTCGGTACGATTCTGCCATTAAGCATAATGCTGTTATGCGGATTTTTCAAGAATTGGAGAAAAAGATTCTTATTATTCTTACCTTCAATAATAGTCATCTTATATTATATCTTCTCAGATACTTCTATATGGTTCATACTTCCTATATTCCCAATATTTTTAATACTCGGAATCATCGGATGGAAAGAAATCGCCGAACAATCATCATTCTGGCAAAAGCATTTAACATTACATAAGACATTAATTGGAATCAGTATAATATTCAATTTCGTATTATTATTATTAATTATTTTATTATTATTATAATTATTTATTATTAATTATTAATATATAAACAAATAAAAAAGTGGACAATGACTGTTGACCGTTGTCTGTTGTCCGTTGACTTAAAAGAATATGAATAAAGAAGACGCAAAAGCCAAGATCGCTGAACTTAGCAATACTATTGAAAATCATAATTACAACTATTATATATTAGCGAATCCTACGATTAGCGATTACGATTTTGATATGCTCTTGAACGAGCTCATCGCTTTGGAACAACAATTTCCGGATTTGATTCTCCCCGACTCTCCTACCCAACGTGTCGGCGGCGACATCACAAAGGAATTCCAGACGGTAAAGCATCGTTATCCTATGCTTTCTCTTTCTAATTCATATAACATTGAGGAAGTTAAGGATTTCATCACAAGAATAAAGAAGAGTATCGAGGAAGATGTTGAGTTTGTATGCGAACTAAAATTCGATGGAATATCAATAAGTCTGACCTATGAAAACGGATTGTTCGTCAAAGCAGTCACGCGCGGCGATGGAACTCAAGGCGACGATGTCACTACAAACGTCAAGACGATTCGTACTATCCCGTTACGTCTCAAAGGAAACTATCCCGACTTCTTCGAGATGCGCGGAGAGATCATCATGCCTCACAGCAGCTTCAACGCCATAAACGCAGAACGCGAAGACTTAGGATTACAACCTTTTGCTAATCCGAGAAACGCCGCCGCCGGAACAATAAAACTCCAAGATTCAAAAGAAGTCGCCAAGCGTAAACTCGACCAATATTGCTACTTCATGATGATGGACGACGACAAGATGATTTTCAAGAATCATTATGAAAGTCTGATGGCAGCAAAACAATGGGGATTCAACGTCTCTAACTTCATGGCGATATGTCAGAACGTTGAAGACATAGAAGAGTTCATCAACTATTGGGACGAGAAAAGAAAAGAGTTACCTTTCGACATCGACGGCATTGTGATAAAAGTCAACGACTTCAAACAGAGAGAGATTTTAGGTTTCACGGCGAAGTCACCCCGCTGGGCAATAGCTTACAAATTTAAAGCAGAGGAAGCCCGCACCAAGTTATTGAGCATCGATTTCCAAGTGGGACGTCACGGAACAATAACTCCCGTCGCCAACCTCGAGCCCGTACAATTAGCAGGAACAATAGTTAAAAGAGCCACATTACATAACGCCGACTTCATAGAACAATTAGACCTTCATTATGACGACATAGTAAGCGTAGAAAAAGGCGGAGAGATTATCCCAAAGATAACATCCGTCGATTTAAGCCAAAGAAAAGAAGAAAACGAGAAAGTCGCTTTCATTACAAAATGTCCTGAATGTGGAACTCAACTCGTTAAGGCAGATGGCGAAACAGCATGGTATTGTCCTAACACGCTCGGTTGCCCGCCTCAGATAAAAGGTCGTATAGAACATTTCATCTCGCGTAAGGCGATGAACATCGAAAGTCTCGGCGAAGGTAAGGTAGAAGTCCTTTTCGACAATAATCTTATCAAGGACTATTCAGACTTATACGATTTGACTTACGACAAAATATTCGGATTGGAAAAAATCATTGATGTTGATGATACAATACGTAAAGTAAGTTTCAAAGAAAAGACAGCAAACAACATTATTGACGCCATTGAGAAGTCTAAGAGCGTTCCTTTTGCGAGAGTTCTTTTCGCCTTAGGAATAAAATACGTTGGAGAGACGACAGCGAAACTTATCGCCAAATCGATGGGTTCAATTGATAATATCATCAATGCTTCTGTTGAAGAACTTACTGACATTGAAGAAGTCGGCGAAAAAATTGCTCTTTCAATAAAAGACTTCTTCGCCGATGAGAGAAACATACATATTATTAATAGGCTGAAAAACGCAGGACTTCAATTTGAGCAAGAGAAGAAAGTCGTCAGCGAGAATCAGGTTTTATCGGGAATGAATATCGTTGTGAGCGGCGTCTTTGCCACGATGAGTCGTGATGAGATAAAACAACTCATTGAAGATCTCGGTGGTAAGAACGTTTCATCAATTTCAAAGAAGACTACATTTGTTGTTGCCGGCGACAAGATGGGACCGGAGAAACGAAAGAAAGCAGAATCACTCGGCGTTGAGATTAAATCAGAGGATGACTTTCTTAAGATGATTGGAAAGAAAGAATCAGATAATACATCACCTACGCAAACACAATTAGAACTTTTCTAAGCACAATAAAAAAATCCGCCGACGACGGATTTTTTTCGTTATGGAGATCAGATCATCTCACTGAAATCTTGACATTAGGTTCTGACGCTTTTATTTCCTTGTCAAGTCCGAAGTAAGGATTATACTTACCTCTTGGGAAATCGGAGAAGACATATCTGTTACACTTTCTTGCCGCCACTATATGATCAGTGGTAGCGGTAGCTATTGCTGACGCCGCCAACTCCATCAGAATTCCCAACGCGCTACTCTGACCGCTCTGAACCTGAAGGTCGAGATACAAATCACATTTTCTTTCAAACAATATCTCGTTTGTCTTGGTTGACATCACTATGTACTTGATATGCGTAGATATACCTAAGCCCTGCTTTTCCCATTTGTCAATGACAGAGAAAATTACTGCATCAACACCAAATACCTTACCGAAAATTGACATATCTCCGTCGATGAACATCTCTGCATCATAGGCGCTTTCGTTTTTCAGAAATTCCATAGCAAGATGAGGAGACACAACATAATAACCTGCTTCTATCAAAGGGTAACTAATGGATGTGTATAACAGGTCTTTGGCTTCCACATTAGTAGTATTGTTAATTGGAGGCATCACCAAAAGTGAGACCGGCTGTTCTTCATACATCTTAGGATACAACGACGCTCTGGTATATGTTGTTGTGGTGGCACATGATGAAAACAACAATACTGCTATGCTTATCATTAAAAGGTTACAAATCTTTTTCATATCATTCAGATTTTAGTCTTTGGATGAAAGGTGCTATAAACGTCTCAGATTCCGGGTATAGTTCTATCTCTTTTTGTAACATTTCCAATCCTTTCTCAGCGAACAATGATGCATAATCATCAGTAGCAAAGACTCTTCTTTGTTTTTTGGTCGCGTATTTCTCAAAAGAATCTAATGTATTTTCCTGAATCAAAAGGAAGCCATACTCAGCGCATATTCCAGGAGGAATAGTATTACGTGTACCTCCCGGGTTATTTATCATATCTTCATATAACACCACCAAATCGCAGATGCTCTCCGGTGTTTGTTGGTCGTAGTTTTTATATGTAAGATGTTCATATTTTGAGACGCCATTGCTAACAGAACCCCAATAATACATTGACGTTGTGGTCACGCACGACGACAATAATAACATCAAGGATGAAAGAAGCAATACTTTTTTCATAACTCTATAACCTTTATGTCGGTAGCTGAAACAAAGATCTCTTGATTATAAACCTCGACACCTTCTTTAGTTACTACGACATTATGACGACCTGGAGTTAAAGTAATCTGATTATTAGCAGTTTTCTTAATATTACGTTTTGCTTTATATGTTTTATACTTAATAGTTTCCATATCGTACACGGTACCATCGACATTCACTACTATTTCACATTTTTTATCTGCGGTAAAACACAAGGCCGCCTCATCCGCATTTCCACTAACAACAGAATAAGAACCCACGCCGCAACTGCATAGCGACATTGTTACTAAAGCGACAAATATTAATAATATCTTTTTCATTTTTCAAGAATATAATAGTTAGACAATTCATTTGCTGAAAATTCTTCACCTTCGTAAGTGCAGAAAGAGATTTCCGATTCTGGAGTATCTCCATAACAAGATATTACGGTAAGAGTACCAAGTTTAGTTCCAGGAAGTTCAACGTTCATTCCAGTCTGAGGATTCTTAACAATCTTGCCTTTCTTGTAAAGTCCGAATGTGTCACCTTCTGCGATACCTTGTGACTTGCCACCGGAAATAACGTATGTTCCATCTTCCACAGAAAGCACATAACCTTTCCATGGTTTATCCATACATTTGTTGATAATATTTTCAACTAATTGAGACATAGCAGCAGAGATGGCCTTATCGCTCAATGTTGCATCGAAGTTAGCTGTACCGCCCAAACCCAAGGTTGTCTTTGAAGTAGTTTCCGCATAACCTGAAGCCTCGTCTGAATATATTATCAATCCTGTCGATACATCAACTAAACGAATGCTCACGCCCGCCTCAACAGTCTGCGTCTTTGTTTCTGAAAAGACCGCATTATTACCTTCTGTCTTTCTGCCGAATTTAGTGACTGAGCCTAAGATGATATAGTCGGCTCCGATTTTCTGCATATCTTCGCCCGACTCCATAATCAGTTCATCTAATCCGTCTCTTTCCAACAAGATAAATTTTTCACTTGCTGCTAATTTTGCGGATAAAATGTCTAGCGCCTGTTTGCCCATCGGATCGTTCTCTCTGTCATAGAAAACGCCCTTACCATATTGTGTCTCATTAGTAAATCTACCTATGGCGACTTTTCGTTTCAATGTTTTTTCGTTCTGAGCAAATGAGGTAAAACACACCATCATTGCAATCAAAATAAGTGATAGTTTTTTCATAGTTATAAATATTAAATGTAAATAGTTTATTCAACAATTGTTTGTTCTTCTATTACTACTGCTGTTGTGTCTGTTACGACTTCTTCAACATCTACCTTATTATATCTCGGAAGTGGAGAGTTCAATTTAGGACTTATGTTTGAGAAGATATTGCCGATCCATAATCCAGCCAAAACAACGATTATCAATAATATTGTCAACGACCATTTCTGCCATGTTTTCAAGCCTTTCTTTGCAAATGGGTCATCAAGTTTCATCTTAGGATACTTGGCGATATCAGTCAATGTCTCACCAAAAGGAATGCTGATTTTCGAGGTGGCGTTGACAGCCCAGCCGTTGGCATTTAATAACGGAGCAATATTTCTGCGGCGTAACTTCAACCATGCCATTACCATTGCCGGACCTGATATCAACAAAATGATTCCAACGAACAACATGATGAGCTGCCACCATTTAAGTGCGAACAAACCTTTAAATATACTTGCCAAAGCTGTACCGATCATACCGAGTGCCATACCTATTGCGGCGAAGATACCTGCGAACTTAGCGATATCGAATGGTGGTGTTGCGGCAGCGGTCTTTGCCTGTTCTGGAGTCTTGGTAGGAGCAGCATTAATATTCGCTGTCGCATTTGCCATCATCTTGGCGTCTTTGTCGGCAGCACTCTTGTTGATGAGATTCTCAATAGCTGTTGCCATCCTGCGATATGGCGACCAGAATGATTGTGAAATATTTATCGGATTATCGATTATCTTAGTTACAACAGCATCCCATTCCAGACCGCTGTTGTCATAGAAGATACCATTTTTACCAACTGCCAATGCAGCAATATCGCCAACAGTGACGGCAGCAGCGATCTGTAGTTTGCCAGGTTTCGTTTTTGTTGTACAATCACAATAGACAAGATACATTCCGCTTGATGCTGCCGAAGCACTATGTTTTGCAGTGTCAGCCACTTTCATACAGAATTTACAAGCTCTTTGGTCGATGATGAGAGTTCCGCATTGGAAGATAGCTTTTAAGTTTTTATCTTTATCATAGAAGTCGTTGAATGTGACAAAGTTCTTCAGAAGTTTATAGAAATCGCGATAGATATGCAAAAATTTATCTACCATTTCAATATTTTCCGACTCTTCTTTAAGTGCTGCATCTTGGGCAACTAAATCAAGAAGAGCTGCTTTTTTATCTTGATCTATAAAATTCTTGATGGCATCTAAGCCGAGACTTTCTACTGCAGCACCAGTCTTTCCATTTTTCCATGCGTTATATGCAGCGAACTTCTCTCCTATTGAACTCCATAAATCTTCAGTAATTGCTGTAACAGAAGAATCTAATATAGACTTGATTATATTGAAGTTCTTATCCCAGACTGGATTTATAGCGGCATTAAGTTCAATTTCAGATTTTCCTGTAATATGAGTAAGAGGATAAGCTGCGATTTCATCATTTTTGGTAGAGAGATTTTCTGCGCTTATAGCATCTATCCTTGAAGTCTGTATATCGAGAGATGCAGTACTACTTGGAGAGAACGCTGCGAGTTTAGAGCGCATGAAGAAGTCTTTAACTTTAGAATCCAGAGCGTTATAGGCAGCGATAACTGCATCAGTTTTATCACCATAAGGAGCCTCGACTTTAGCATCTGTCCATGCTACATAGTCATTAAGATTTTTATAGAATGCTTCTATGAGGTCAGCGTTAATGCCAGGAGCGCCGCTTCTGTCGGTCACATTGCCCACTGTTGAGATTGCTGCTGCAATAGTAGCCTTGAGATCTGCGTCATCGGAAGAAGTCTCTGTTATGATGCCGTCGCCATTGAAGCGGGTTTTGGCAAAGATAGCTGTGATATCGGCAGTATCCGCCAAAGATATTTGCGAACCTTCTTTACCTAAATTCTCCAATATTTGTTTAGCGGAAGAATAAAGTTTCTTACCGTTTGCGTCTTCGGTATTAATTTGGTTTATGTCGATAGAATCGGCACCTTTTAATATAAGATCATTGTCTTTCAACACGGAAGTTATCCATTGAGACACAGCGATTACGTCATTGATACGAAGTTTGCCATCGCCATCGCAGTCCATATATTTAAGACTTTTATCATCAATTTCCAAACCTGTTGTAGGACATGAAAGTACAGTCCACATTTTAGGGTCGAGTTCTGCGAGATGAGCGATGTCGTCACCTGAATTAATTCTTACACGTGCTGAACCTCCGATATTTACGAAGTGCCATTTGTATTTTTTTTCCTTATTAATAAGTGCCATAATTTTATGATTTTTATTTGCACAAATATAAGGAAAAAGATTTATAATCTTAGACTTAATTGAATAAATAGTAAATTTTGCATCCTATTCCTCATAAAACACTTTCGCCATCATAATCCACAGCAGATATCGTAGATCATAAAACGCAATTCGTATGATGAATCTATGAGTTTTCCCAGTTGCATCTGTTCATCGTTAAATATTAATCCTCATCATCTTCTTCGTCATCCAAACTATCAAGATATTCTTCTTCCCAATTGTCTGGAATACCTTCAGCCCATTCTTCATCATAATATTCTCCGACGAGTTTCTTGTCTTCTTCAACATCGATTTCTGCTCCTACAAAGAACTGTTTCATCATCTTAGCAGGCACAGGAAGCATCTGACCTTCAGTTCCAACAGACACTGCGATACCGATATTGTCGGTATGAAGTTCATTCATCCAACCAACGAACTCTTCAATGCTCATGCTTGTAACGTTATATCCTTCCCAGTCGTCGCCAATGTCGGCAAGAGCCGATTGTTCGCTGCTCCACACAGGAATGAATGAGTTTTCATCACCGTCTTCCACCATGGCGAAAAGTCCTGGTTTAGCTTCCAAAAGCCATAAGTTACCGTTTTCTTTTACTGCTAAGATAAAAAGTTTTAATTCGTTCATATCTTTCTTATTTAACATTAATAATCCATAACATTATTTTCAGACACATGTCCGTAGTCTCTACATGAGATTCTATCAATTTTCAATTTCGTCTAATTCGAGCCAGCGCAGTTCTTTCTCGTCAATTAAATCAGTAATCTCATTCATTCTTTTTCCGATTTTATCGAGTTCCTGATAATCGAATTGTTCCTGCATCTTTATAGTAAGTTCGGCTTTTTCTTTTTCAAGAGCTTCGATTTCCTGCGCGAGTTGCTCATACTCTTTCTGTTCTTTATAAGTTCTTTTTTTCTTACGTTCAGATGTCGGTTTCTCAACACGAGTCTCTTGTTTTTGTGCGTTTTGTTCTCTCTTCTCTTCCTTGCTTTTTTCTTCAAGATAATCGTGATATTGAGAATAATTTCCCATAAAGCCTTTTACCTTGCCATCGCCTTCGAAAACAAAAAGCTGATCTACAGTCTGATCAAGGAAATATCTGTCGTGAGAAACGACAAGCAAACAACCTTTATAACTCTGGAGAAAATCTTCCAGTTTTTGTAGTGTCAATAAATCTAAATCGTTGGTAGGTTCGTCGAGGATCAGGAAGTTTGGGTTTGAAACCAAAACCGTCAGCAGATAAAGTCTACGTTTCTCGCCGCCGCTCAACAATGACACCGGTTGACGATGCATCGAGTAAGGAAACATGAAATGTGCGAGAAGTTGGTCAGGAGAATACACCTTATCTTTACCGTAATGAATCACTTCCGCGATATCTTTTATCGTTTCGAGGATGGTCTTACGTTCGTCAAACTTAATTCCTTTCTGTGTATAATAACCGTAAGCCACAGTCTGACCCGTCACGATAGTTCCAGAATCAGGATTTTCGCTTCCTGTTATCATATTTAAGAAAGTAGATTTTCCGATGCCATTTTTACCTATAATACCGATACGTTCACCTTTTTTAAATATATAGTCAAAATCTTTTAATATAGTGGTGTTACCATACGATTTTGAAACCTTGTCCATTTCCAGTATTTTACCGCCGAGACGTTGCATATCGGAACCAAACTGAAGTTCTGTATTGTCGCGACGCAACTTAGCTTTTTCCTTTAAATCATAGAAAGCATCGATACGAGCCTTTGCTTTACCAGTACGAGCCTGCGGTGTACTACGCATCCATTCGAGTTCATATTTAAGTAGTTGTCCTGCACGTTCGGCGGCTATGCGTTTGTTTTCCTCACGTTCACGACTTTTTCTTACGTAATAGTCGTAGTTACCATTATGCGTATACATCGTGCCTTGATATAATTCGAATATCTTATTACAGACCCTGTCGAGGAAATATCGGTCGTGAGTAACCATAAACAACGTCTTTGTCGATTGCGTTAGATATTTCTCCAACCACTCAATCATACCCATATCGAGATGGTTGGTAGGTTCATCCAAGAACAAAATATCCGGGTCGTCAAGAAGTACCAAAGCCAACGCCAACCGCTTCAATTGTCCGCCGGAGAGGGTTCCTACTTTCTGACTTAAGTCGGTGATATCAAATGTATATAGAAGTTGTTTGAGACGCTGCTCATACGACCATGCCTGCAAAGCATCCATTTGAGAAATTGCATCTTCCAACTCTTTTTTAGTGGCAATATTATTATCATCAACATGATTCAGCAAGGCGTTCTCATAACGTTGTATCACATTCATGACATCAGTATGACCTGTAGAAATGACGTCTTGAATGGTAAGTTCCGGTTCAAAATGCGGTAATTGCTCCAAGTAACCTATCCTGATATTTTCGTTATAAGCAATAGATCCTTTGTCGCTTTCCTCTTTACCTACAAGAATCTTCATCATCGTACTCTTACCCGTACCATTAGCCGCAACAAGTGCTGTCTTCTCCCCTTTCTCAATGCCGAAACTGATGTTCTCAAACAAGAGTTTATCGCTAAAAGCCTTGGAAATATTATCGATAGAGATATAATTCATCTTAAAAGTGTTTTGGCAAAGATAAGATTTTTTCAATTAGTAATGTGGAATTAGAAATGTGGAATTGGTATTTTTTTAGTATATTTTGCAAATATAAATTTCAAATCATAACAATATGTTCTGAAGACTTACATTTTCATTAATAGTGTTCTTATTGTCATCTATGATGACTCACGCACAAACAAGATTCAATCGTCAGATGACCGACAGAATGTATGCTAGTCAAAACAACAACAGAGAATTAGTTGAAACAAGAAGTCCCCTAATATAAAAACCGCCTCAAGGAAACGAATATCATCTCCTCGAAGCGGTTCGTGTATTGCCAATCCTTAAGACGCCAATGTTTTCTATTTTGAAGGAATCATTGATTCGTCTCTACAAATTTTCAACTTTCAATTTATTTATTGTGTCTCAAATGACGTTTGATAATTGAAGGTTCGATGTTCATCTTCTCGCCTTGCAACAATGAAATCACGCCGTCAACTACAATGTCTTTACCTGTGAGGTTATCCTTAGCTTCTTCTGCTCTGCGTTTTCTACATTCCGGACAATCACAGTCGTTATGATATTCTGCAGGTTCTGTGTAAGTTGTGATAACGCCTTCGAAGTTACGTAACACGACTTTGCCTGGAGCTTGTGAGATAACATATTGTGGCATGACAGGTGTCTTACCGCCGCCGCCTGGAGCGTCAACCACGAATGTTGGTACTGCATAACCTGATGTGTGACCACGGAGACCTTCGATGATTTCGATACCTTTTGATACTGGAGTACGGAAATGTTCCAATCCCATTGAAAGGTCGCATTGATAAATATAATAAGGTCTTACACGCATCTTGACCAAACAGTGGACGAGTTTCTTCATCACGTGTACGCAGTCGTTTACACCGCGGAGCAATACGCTTTGGTTACCCAAAGGAACGCCGGCGTTAGCGAGTCTGTTACATGCTTCGATAGCTTCAGGTGTGACTTCGTTTGGATGGTTAAAGTGTGTGTTGATCCATATTGGATGATACTTCTTCAACATCTCGCAAAGTTCTGGAGTGATACGTTGTGGACATACTACCGGAGTACGTGTACCGAGACGGACTATCTCAACGTGAGGGATAGCGCGCAAACGGCTGATGATGTATTCCAACTTAGCATCGCTTACCATAAGAGCGTCACCGCCTGAGAGAAGAACATCGCGTACCTCTGGTGTTCTTTCGATATATTCTAATGCTTTTTCGATTCTTTCTTGTGGTGACTCGTCATCTTTTTGTCCTGCGAAACGACGGCGTGTGCAGTGACGGCAGTACATCGAGCACATGTCGGTGATGAGGAACAAAACTCTGTCTGGATAACGATGTGTCAAGCCCGGAACCGGTGAGTCTTCGTCTTCGTGCAATGGGTCCAACAAGTCAGCATTAGCTTGGTGTGTTTCCAATGCTGTTGGGATACATTGACGGCGGACTGGGTCTTTAGGATTATTAGGATCGATAAGACTTAAATAATAAGGTGTGATAGCCATACGTAATGTTGAGAGAACGCTGCGTACGCCGTCTTCTTCTTCAGGAGTGAGTTGAACATATTGTTTCAACTGTTCTAAAGTCTCGATACGATTTTTCACTTGCCATTTCCAGTCATTCCATTGTTCATCGGTGACGTTTGGAAATAATTGTTTTCTTCTTGATTCCATCATTGATATGATTTAAAAAAGAAAGTCGAGAGACGAAATCCCTCAACTTTCAATTATGAATTTATGCGTATAATTCTTCAAATATCTTGCGGAGTTTTTCACATTCGCGGAGTTCTTGCAATGTGAATTCTGCGTGACCTTTGGTGTAACCGTTACCGATAATCATGTTAACGTCTGATCCGATACCTTCTGCGCCAAGAGCTGCCTTTGTGAAGCTAGTTGCCATTGAGAAGAAATAAACGATACCGTCATCTTTTGTGCAGAGAACTGCTGTCATCTCTTGATCTGGAACGTTGACGCAGTTGATTGTAACATCAGCCATCTTACCGTCTGTGAGTTTGTAGATAAGTTCATAAACTTGAACCGGTGTCATACCTGCAACGCTTTCCACTACATCGCAGAAGCCGAGTTCCTTGATACGGTTTGTACTCTTAGGGCTGTTTGCCAAACCGATGACCTTACCTGTCACGCCGACGCGTTTCTTAGCTTCGTAGCAGCAGAGCATACCTGACTTACCGCCTGCGCCGAGGATAACGACGTTTTGTCCGTATTGGCACAACTTAGCTGTCTGTGCTGGAGCGCCTGCTACGTCCAATGCTGAGAGAGCCAATTTTTCTGGCATATCGTTAGGAATCTTAGCGTAGATGCCGCTTTCGAAGAGGATAGCCTTACCTTTGATATCTACTTGGTCAACGTCTTTGCGGATTTCAATAATTTCGTCGATGCGGAGAGGTGTCAATGACAATGATACCAATGTTGCGATGCGGTCGCCTTCTTGCAAGTCGATTTTGCCTTTCAAAGCGTCGCCGATTTTTTCTACTTTACCGAGCAACATGCCGCCTGAACCTGTTCTGCGGTTACGGTGTTTACCTTGAAGTTCAACGTTGAGGAACATTTCTTTCTTTACTTCTTCAAGAATACGTTCGTCGCTTGCGCCTTCGCCTGCTTGTTGAACTGCGTAGTTGTAGATGTCTGTAAATGAAGCTGAGTCAATATTTAATGTTTGAACGTCGATGAGGATTTCGTTGTCCCAAATCTCATCCATGTTGTTATCTAATTTGTTTGCTGGTTGTGGAAGAACACCAACTGGTTCAATGACGCGGTGTGTACCGTATTTGTTTCCTTTTTTTTGCATAGTACTTAGTGTTTATAGGTTAATATTTTTTATTTTACAGATTTTACAAATTTTACAAATGCTCGCAAAGATAAGAATAAATCTTTAAAAAACAAAGAAAGTGTTAATTCTTTTTTTGAAGAAAAATTAACGAAATAATATGCGAGAAAACAGGTTTGATTTGACGAAAAAAAGACTCGTCAATGTTTTTCATTTGTACAATTTTTGAACCTACATCCAAGTCTGAGAACGAGATATATTTATAGTCGGGGAAAGTAATGGACAAAAATTAGGACAAAAACGTTGAAAATCCCAATGATATAAGGTCTTATATGATGCGTTCAAATATTATGAATAAAAACAGCATTCATTGCCTTTGGAATAGTGAAATTACGGTTGCGAGACAGACTCAAAATCCCCTCTGTAAATAATCATTTCATTAGGATCATATACGTATAACTCATCAATATGACATCCATGTTTCCAACCATGACAATATACATAACAATAACCATTATTGTAAAAAGTATACTTCACTCCCATAGGTGAACTATCATCATCAACTGCCCATTCATCAAAAGGAAACACATCATAACTGTAAGACCAATATTGTTTAGTACCAGATTTTATAATGAGATCAGGTTCTCCTTTTTTCTTGCCACCATTCCAACATTTATAAGTCCAAAAATCCTCACTATTTTGTTCTATTCGTATAAAGAATTTTTCATTATAAAATTCTTTCGGTTCATCATATTTCCTTAATTCAAAATTATGTCCCTTCCAATAATATTGATAATATTTTAACGGTTTGTTTCTCAAAGGCATACCTTTAACAACATATAGTTCTTTGTGAGCTCTGCTATAGATGACCAACGAGTCCTTTTTCTCAAAATCCAAGTCGATACTCCCTCCCATATCATTCCATGAAAATTCAAAATTATCAGAGACATCATTTCTATTTTCAAAAGCCCTCTTTACTTTCTGCAAGCTGTCGTTTTCTATCTTATATAGATGAAGTATAGTATTTTCGTATGTTCCTTGATGACAGCTTCCTTGATAATCTTCCAATAAATAATACTTATTAGAATCAATATGACGAATATGAGTGATATATCCATTGAAGTCTCTAATTTCTTTACAAAATACAGACTCTCCAGACTTGTATTGTAACAATGACCGACAAATAAATCCCAAAGAAGGGTTACCCCCAAATCTAGAAACTTCCAAATTATAGACACGTACATTACCATCATCTGAAGTGGCAATTCTTATACCAAGAGAGTTATCATCAAATTCATATTCAAGCGATTGAGGATTATCAGTGATTAAATCAAAAATTGAGTCCATAATTTCATCATAATATAGACCATATTCTGGGTTATCAAGCATCTCATTTAACTCTTGAATAAAAATTTGCTCTTGCCTATCCTTTTGATCTTCTTTGAAACCGCAAGAGAGAAAAAACAAAGTTATCAATATCCAAACATATTTCTTGAGTATATTCGTTTTCATAGAACATTTTTATTTTATACATTATTAATTTCCTAATTCACTCCTCATAAAACTCTTTCGCCATCTTAATCCATTGCGGATCGATACCAAGACTTTCCGCTATGTTGAGGGCTTCGTGCGGGACTTCACCTTCGTGGGTTTCAATCAGTTCGTAGTTCATCTTGCCATCGACAAGACCTTTCACGCGTAGACATTTGTTGTTATAAGTCTTTATGTTATAATGCGTCACGATAACAAGACTCATCTCCTTCTCTTGAAGCAATTTCACCAAAGAAGATACCAATGCCGTTCCTTCTGTTGGATTCGTGGTACGAGCCGGCTCGTCGATGAGGGCAAGAATCTTCTTATCGTGTTGAGATGCTTTTATCACGGCGTCAATGTTTTTCATCTCTGCCGCGAATGAAGAAAGTCCTTTGTTAATGGATTGGTCATCGGTGGTGAGACAGAATATCTCGTCATAGATCATCATATCGGCTGATGTGGCAGGAATGCCGAATCCGAATTGAAGCAGATACTGACACATCGCTAAAGTCTTGAGGACTATGGTCTTTCCTCCCATATTCGCCCCCATAATGATAATCGGCTTCAATCCGAATGTGACATCTACTTTCTGATATTCTCGTTTTTCCTTTTCAAGTATATGCTTTACTTCAGGATGGAAGATTCCTTTGTATGAAGCGACTTTATCTGAAGATAATGTCGGGAAACAGAGTCCCATTTCTTTAATCTGTAACGCTTTGGCGAGATTCAAATCAACGTCAGCCAAGACATTCAAGGTCTTACATAAAACAGATGCATACAGTTTCAGTTCTTCTGACAGTCTCGCTCTTACCTCGTCTTCGATTTCAGACACCTTGTTGTAAATTTCTTCTTGGTAGAAGTCTTTACTTTTCAACTCCTTACGAAGCGAAGCGAGTTCTTCTGAATATGAATCATAGATGTAGAAAGTAGCGATGCGAAGTCCGTCAGGGTCTAAAATCTTGACGACATCTTCAAGGGAAGTTATTTCAATAATGTTATCAAGATTCAGCTTTTCTAAAATATTTTTAACATCAGCGGAAAGGAGTGCGAGGTTCTTGACTTCAAAAAGTTCTATGTCATCGATGACTGCCGATGAAGCGAGACGAGAGATTGTATTGTTAATGTCTTTCAGATTACAAAGTTTGAATTGTAGAGTCTGAATTATATTCTTATTCTCGTCATTTTCAACAACTTTATAAAACTCTTTCAAAACGGAATACGACTTCTGTATTGTAATTTTGTCGTATAACATCTTACTTTCAAGCAAAAGTTTTCTTGAATAACTTGAATGCGTGCAGAGATTGTCGATCATGAAACGCAATCCACATGATGAATCTATGAGTTTTCTCAGTTGCATCTGTTTGATTTTATGAGTTGCAAATATATGAAAAATTTGTGTTTCGCTATGTATCTTAATGTCGTTTTATGAATTTCATAAATCCAACAATCTCACTCACAATGCCTGCGTATTTACTCATATTTTATATGTTCTATTCCCAGTCTCCTCCTAACGCTTTATACAGTTTCACCATCGTTATCTGTTTGTCGTGGTATGCGTTGCTGAGACTTATCTGTGCGTTGAAATAGTTTCTCTGCGCATCCAAGACGTCGAGATAACCGATAACGCCGTTGATATATTGAAGTTGAGCAAGTTCCATAGTAACCTTTGCCGACTGCTCAACCATGAGACGGGTCTGATATATCTCCTTAATCTTGTTAAACTCAACCATAGCATTCATAACATCATAAAAAGCAGAGATAACCACTTTCTCATATCTGTAACATTCTTGTTCATAAGCATATTGTTGTGCATTGTATTTGTTACGGTTTTTATTCATATTGAAAAGCGGCGACATCAGGTTTGCTCCTATGAAAAACATAGGCGAAGATAATATTGTAGCGAACTCGTCTGTCTCAAAACCCAGCACCGGATTCAAGATAATTCTCGGAAACATATTCGTGTAACTCAGTCCTACCGAGGCGTTGGCGGCGATAAGTTTCTGCTCCGCCATCTTGACGTCAGGACGACGTTCCAGCAAATCGGAAGGCAACCCCAATGGTATTGAATCGGGTAATGTCAAATTGTTTTGTATTCCAACTCTCTTCAATTCAACAGGATACGTTCCGGCAAGTTTAAGTATCTCATTCTCTTTTATGGCAATCTTCTTTTCCAAATCAGGAATCATTGTTGCAGTTTTTGCATATTCGAGTTGTGCCTGTTGATATGATGTCTCACTTGTCAAACCGCCTTCAAAACGAATCTTCGCCAACTTCACGCCTTCTTCACGTGCAATCAACGTCTGCTTCACGATACGTAATTCATTATCGAGAGCCACCAAGTCGAAATAATTCTCAGCTACTTCAGCCACGAGACTCATCATCAACGCACGCTGTCCTTCTATCGTTGAGAGATATTCCGCCAAACTTTTTTCGTTTGCCCATCTTATGTTTCCCCATAAGTCGAGTTCCCATGAAACATTAGCTTTAACACCAAACTCATAATCGTTTTTATAATCGTTGCCGCCATAGTTAAGTCCTTCATTCTGTGCATATGCAGAACCATTGATCTGTGGGAAATAATTGGCGAAGTCAATCTGTTTTTTAGCCGCCATCTCTTTTACTTTGGCAACAGCAATTTTTATGTCTTTATTATTTTCCAATGTAGAATTGATGAGATTCTGCAGGTTGGTATCAGCATAAACATCCCACCATTTCATATCGGCATAACATATTGTATCGCCAAGATATCCAGAGTAATTGTCAGGCATATCAAGTTCCATCCTTACATATTCTTTTCCAATCTTACATGAGGAGAAGAAAAACAAAACAACTATTATATATATGTATTTTCTCATGGTTGAGTTCTTTTAAATTTATTTTTGATTTTATAAACTACGACGAAGAAAAATGGTACGAGTATCACACCGAAGACCACGGCGAATATCATTCCGAAAAAGACGCCTGTTCCGATAGCCTGACGACTTGCAGAACCAGGTCCTGATGACAATACCAATGGAATCAATCCGAGGATGAACGCCAACGACGTCATGAGTATCGGACGGAATCTCTTACGTGTTGCTGTGACTGCTGCTTTCACAACATCTTCACCTTCATCAACCATCACCTTAGCGAATTCTACGATGAGAATTGCATTTTTAGCGGCGAGACCGATAAGCATAACGAGACCTATCTGGAAATAAATGTCGTTTTCCAATCCACACATCCATACTCCGAGATATGAACCGAGAGCCGCCACAGGCAACGACAACAACACAGCGATAGGTACCGTCCAGCTTTCGTAAAGAGCAGCGAGGAACAAGAATACAAAAACGAACACCAATCCCAAGACAACGGCAGTCTTCCCTCCTGCTTGTTTCTCCTGATAAGTTAACCCGCTCCATTCAACGCCAATGTTCTTTGGCAGATGTTTCTCAACAAGTTCTTCCATAATCTCGGTAGCTTCACCAGAACTATAACCCTGTGCTGCTTGCCCTCTTACGACGGCGCTGTTGAACATATTGAAACGAGTGATGCTTCCGGGTCCTGTGGTGTATGACGTTGTTCCTAATGATGTCAATGGTATCATAGATTTGTTTGCACCTTTCACAAAGAAAAGATTAATGTTGTTTTGCGACTGACGATAATCAGCTTCAGCTTGTATGTAGACACGATATACTCTGTTGAAAAGGTTGAAGTCGTTAACGTAAACACTACCTGTATAAGCCTTCATTGTTGAGAAGATGTCTGACATTGGTACGCCGGCTAGTCTAGCCTTGTCTCTGTCAACATCAAAATAAAGTTGTGGTATATCAGCTTTTAACGAAGAAGAAAGTCCTGATAACTCTTTACGTTTTGATGCATAATACATCAAAGTATCAGTTGCCGCAACAAGATTTTCAAAAGTAGCATCAGAACGAGCCTCTAGTTGCATCTCAAAACCACCTGAAGAACCAAGACCCGGAATGACCGGAGGCAATGATAGATAAACCTTGGCTTCAGGATAACGGGAGAATTCTTTTCTAACCATCGCCATAATCTCCTGGATTGTGGTATCGTCACGATCTTTCCATGGTTTAAGAATCACTGTCAATGATGTTGCCGACTGACTTGTTCCCACTCTAGGACTTGAACCAACAACACTTTGTACATAATCCACTTCGTCGAGTGTCATGAGATAATCTATTGCTCTGTCTGCTACAATGCGAGAACGTTCTAAAGTCGCATTTTCAGGAAGTTCCAACTCAACGGTAAAATATCCCTGATCTTCAACAGGCAAGAAACTAGAAGGTATTATCTTATGAAGCATAACTATAGAGATAAGAACGAGACCGAACCAGAAGAAAACTCTCTTTGGATTTTGAACGATTCGCGAGATGATGTTACCATATTTGTTTTCTCCGCTTGAGAGAAGATTGTTTATTGTTCTGAACACGAGATTAGGGTTCTTATTCTCTTTAGGTCTTAATATCAAGGAACACATCACAGGACTTAAGGTAAGAGCCACAACTGTCGAAATAAGTACAGAGACCACGATGGTGATTGTAAATTGTTTGTAAAGGATACCTGTTATTCCGGCGAGGAAACTTACCGGCACGAATACGGCAGCCAATACCAAAGATGTTGCTATGAGCGGACTCACCAATGTTTCCATCGCTTGTTTTGTAGCTTGATATGCAGATATATGCTGTTCTTCCATGATGCGTTCCACATTTTCAACTACAACGATGGCGTCGTCGACGACGATACCAATGGCAAGCACTAATCCTAATAATGTTAAAATATTTAAAGAAAAACCAAATAATAGCATGAAGCCAAAAGTTCCTATCAAGGAGATTGGTACTGCTATAAGAGGAATCAACGTAGCTCTCCAGCTTTGTAAAGAAAGGAATACCACGAGGATAACGAGAAGCAAAGCCTCGAATAAGGTCTTATAGACTTCAGAGATGGATTCAGAGATATATGTCGTCATGTCGAAAGGAATCTCGTATGTCATTCCTTCAGGGAAGTTAAGACTTATCTCCTCCATCGTCTCTTTTACTTTGTTTGCCACTTCAACGGCGTTTGCTCCCGGAAGCATATACACTCCGAGAACAGCGGCATTCTCTCCGTTGATACCACTTTCGGTATTATATGATTGTGCTTCAAGTGATATTCTCGCCACATCACGTAATCTAATCATTGAACCATCGGGATTTGCCCTTATAACAATCTCTTCAAACTGCGCTACTGTTGAGAGACGACCTTGTGTTGTTATTGGCGTTGTTACATCAACATCGAACATAGGAGCCTTACCGAGTTCGCCGGCAGCAGATTCTCTGTTCTGGTCTTTCAAACTTTTTTGAAGATCAGCGACAGTGAGTCCATAACTAGCTAATTTATCGGGTTGTACCCAGATCTGCATAGCATAATAACGACTACCTATATTGGAAACACGCCCAACTCCCGGAATACGTCTTATCAAATCTACTACGTTAAGAGTCGCAAAGTTGCTTAAATAAATCTCATCGAACTTAGGGTCGAATGATGTAAGACATATCGTCATAAGCTGACTTGGCGACTGACGTTCCACGTTGATACCGTTTTGCACCACTTCAGCAGGAAGTCGAGACTCCGCGAGTTTGATACGATTCTGAATATCAACGGCGGCAAGTTCAGGATTTGTCTTGATGTCGAAAGTGACTGTTGCCGAAAAACTTCCGGAGTTAGAACTTGTAGATTCCATATACAACATTCCCGGAGTACCATTGAGTTGTTGTTCTATAGGTGTCGCAACAGCTTGTGCTACGGTGAGAGCGCTTGCACCTGGATATGATGCGCTTATCTTTACGATAGGAGGTGTAATCTGCGGATATTGGTCGATAGGAAGCATTGTTAATCCGATAAAACCTACAATAACAATCAATATCGAAACCACTATCGAAAAAACAGGTCTATCTATAAAAAATGAAACTTTCATCTTGAAATTAATTTAGTGAATAATTAGGCAGTTCTATATCAACGTCTTTGTTCATAGTTCATTGCTCAAAGTTCATAGTTCATTGCTCATAGTTATTAAAATAGAAATCGACTTTATCGCCAGGATTTAATTTATGATAACCTTCGGTAACGATTAACTCACCGGCACTCAAACCTCTTTCAACCACTACATTATTTCCTATTTCAGGTCCTATTTCAATGAAACGTCTTTCGACGGTAGAATCTGTTCTAAGCACATATATATAAGCGCCACCTTTTTCAATTTCAACAGATTTAAGAGGTACCACATTAGCATCTTCTCTTACGTCGAGGAGAAGTTTCACTTTGGTAAACTGCCCTGGCAACAATGCTCTGTCGGGATTTGTCATCTCCGCACGTACCGAGAAAGTACCTGTAAGAGCATCAACTTCAGGAGCGGCGAAATCGACAAGACCTTGATATGGATATATCGTATTGTCGGCTAATGTAATCGTGACATGAGGTTGCCATGAACGAGTGGTGTCTTCTTGTCCCAACTCAACATTTCTCTCTTTAGATTTAAGATAATCCAAAGCAGTCATACTGAAGTCAATCATAACGGTATCCATCTTGATTATCGTGGCGAGATGCGACTTCGCACCTGGACCAACCAAAGTTCCGAGGTCAACCTGACTCTCGCTGATATAACCTGAGATAGGAGAATTGACAGTTGTGTATCCTAACTCTAATTCTGCCTGATATAAGTCAGCCTCACTCATCGACACAGAAGCCGTCGCTGTTTCGTAGGCAGCAGTAGCATTATCCAAATCAAGTTGACTGGCGGCATTCTGTGAATATAATGGACGTATTCTTTCAAGGTCACGTTCTGCTTTTCTTGCCTGAGCCTGATCTTTCTTGAGTTGTGCCTTTGCCTTATCTACTCTCGCTTTATATCTATCCTGACTTATAACGAACAACAATTGATCTTTAGATATATATGTACCTTCTTCAAAAAGCATCTTTTCGAGATAACCTTCAACACGAGCTCTTATCTCAACATATTGATGCGCTCTAACTCTTCCAACATATTCTCCATAAATCTCAACATCTTCCTGTTTCACCTTCTCCACAATAACAACAGGATTTACTTCAATTTCTTCATCCTTTTTTAATAATTGAACAAGAACTACAGACACAATAGTCAGCAACAAAATAGTAATGATAGTCTTTTTACCTTTAACAACTAGTTTCCTAAACAGATTTAATTTTTCCATATATAAATAATTAACAACAAAAAGAACCACAACGATTATACCTTATTTTGTAAAAACAACCAAATCAATGACTAACAAGAAATACAGTTTCAATCATATGTGGAAATGTGTGGAAGAAATACACAATTAACGAGGCAAATTCTATAGAAATCCCCTATAAATTGCTTTTCAAAAGATTTATGAATTGTGGATAACGAAGATTCCTAGGAAATAGAATTTACGAAACATAAAATAAAAGCCCTTGAAAAGATGCTACAAATCGTAAAAAAACAACAAAAAAACGATTTTCCTTTCAAGGGCTGCCGTATTCTGCATTGGGAGTGCAGCATTTACGTCACAATTATTAATAAAACCAATGCAAAAGTACAACCATCAACTACCAGTCATTTGTAACGAACAAGTAATCGGCAGAAAATAGTCAGTTAACGTATAACGCTATCAATACTGATTCCAACTACTTATTGCATCCAATGATTTTCTAACTTTATCTCTTGTTGGAGCATCAGGATATCCAACACTGATTAACAATGGGATACGTCTATTTTTCACACCAATGATTTTTTTAACTTTTTTCTCATCAAACCAACCCATGATACAAGTTCCCAGTCCGAGGTCAGCGGCCTGAAGACAAAACTGATTTACAGCTATTCCCAAGTCGAAGAGAGAATAATTCTTATTCTTTATGATACCACCTATTGAAGACATAAAATCCTGTTTTTCCAGAACTACTGCAACTATTACCGGACATTGATGAGTAAATTTATTCATTCCCAATCCAATTGAACATTCAGCGATTTGTTCTTTTTTCTCGAAATCATCAACAACGACAAATTTCCATGGTTGTGAATTATTTGCTGATGGAGATAATCGTGCCGTTTCCAGACATTGAATAATTTTTTCTCTTTCAACAGGTTGTTCTTTATATTTTCTGTCACTTTGACGAATCTTTGCCAATTCTGCAAATCTAAAATTGTTTTCCATAGTAATTATAGTTCTTAATTATTTTTAATATTCTTATAAATTTCCTTCAACTCATGGATATGTCTTTCTATAGAGAAAATGTCTCTAGACTCTTCCTTAATGGTTTCTGCAATTATTCTATAATCTTCCAATTCTTGCAATACACTACGAGTCTTCTCTGCAAAATCTAGAGCATCCTTTGATTTATAGAGAGTTGCATATTTACCATTATGAGTAATCTCTCTTATCATTTCATCATCATTCACAACAACATTAAGTCCCATCATCATCGCCTCAATAACCGGCAGTGCCATAACTTCGTTATCTGAGTGATATACAAACACATCTAATTGCGACAAATAATTGGCATGGTCTTTCCTATCACCAACATAATTAATGTAATTGTCAAGTCCCTGCATCAGAAAGTAATATTTACATTCATCGAAATAAGTGTCATTATTTTCATAAACTCCACCTGAAATCAGGCATGTAAAATTACGTCCTGACTTTCTTAATTTCTTAACCATTTTTAAGATAGTCATCACATCATGCTTGGGAGATATATCTCCTAATGTACCTATAAGATATCTGTAGTCATCAATAAAATACTCATCACGGATAGACTCATATTTATAGTTGTCTAGTCTTTTTGATGAGAATGCATGGAACAACTTAAAAAACTTTAAGGAAGCATTGGGGTAATCGGATGTGAATTTTTTCTTTTGTATTTCCGTTTGAAAAATCACAGCGTCTACTTTCGACATCACGGTTTTCAATATTCTTTTATGTATTCCTTTAAGATTCTCGAAATAAGAATAACAAGAAAAGGCAACTTTTACATTCAAACCGAAAGATGCCATCAATGTGTAATAAGTGTCTATATAATTGAAAGTATGAATTATATCTATTTTATTTTCTTTTAAGAATCGTCTTAATTTTATAAGACTAGATAATCTAAACCATTTAAAATCCATATATTGAATTTCAAATAATTGATTATCTTTTGAAATAAAATTAGAAGTGATATCTGAGATAAGGTCATCTATTTCCCTTTGGGCAGGATTTGTATGTAGGTAAACGATTCTCATAGATATAAACAAAAAAATCCAGTTGTCAACCGGATTGCTGTGTGCCCATGAGAAGACTCGAACTTCCAAGAGCGTTTGCTCACTACACCCTGAATGTAGCGTGTTTACCAATTTCACCACATGGGCATGAGCGTTTGGTATTGTGCCCAGGACAAGAGTCGAACTTGCACGACGCATTCGTCACCACCCCCTCAAAGTGGCGTGTCTACCAATTTCACCACCTGGGCTTTAAATTTGCTGCAAAGATACAACTTTTTTGATTACCTGTATCACTTTGCAGCATTTTTTTTATTTTTTTATTTATTATTTTTGTAACTTACTAATACTTAATAAATTTAACCGTCTGATTTTTTTCCTCGTCTCTTACTCTGATAAGATACAGTCCCGAACCCAATTCATTAAGAAAACTTGTAAGTCCACCAATATAATATCTCGTAACTAGATTGTTATACAACAATTTACCAATCTGATTATATACTTCTACATTTACTTTTCCAATAGATTTTATATCAACTTCAACTTCTCCGTTAGAAGGATTAGGGAACACTAAAATGAGTGGATTTATCACAGAATTCTGATTTTCGTCAATAATTAGAGATTCTAAAGCAGCTTCAAGATTTGGAATTCCATAACCATAATAATTGTTTGGATTATTAGTATTGCTAGCATTTTGCCTCAACGCCTCTCTAATAGCGCTTGCCGGCAGTTGTTTGTTTGCCTGCCACAAACATGCCGCCATTCCAGCCAACACCGGACAAGAAAAAGAGGTGCCGGAACCTTCAGCAAAACCACTCCCCCATGTTACAGCAACGTTTACATAATAACCATGCGCCATAACGTCGGGCTTAATTCTATTATCGTAAGTCGGACCAATAGAACTAAAAGACGCTTTATCTCCATTTTTATCAACAGCACCAACCGTCAAAACATTTTCTCCATCGGCGGGAACACTGATGTAAGGAAAACCTGTATCACCCTCGTTACCAGCAGAAGTAACACATAAAATTCCTCTCGAACAAGCTATTTCGGAACCTATCGTTATCACACTGGTCTCACCATCTATATCGCTGTAAATATGATCCCATTGCGAATTATCAAAATCAACATAGCCCAAAGACGTGCTTATAATATCAATGCCCAGACTATCAAGGAACTCTGCTGCAGAAACCCAGTTATATTCTTCAATAAGATTTTCACTCTTAACATCTTCCGTCCTACATAAATAATAGGATGCCAACGGAGCGGTTCCCACATATTTATCCGGAATATTTCCAGCCATCAAACTTAAGCAAGAAGTTCCGTGAGAAGACTCGTTATACACGTTGCCATCACTTCGAACAAAGTCACGTGTTCCAAGCAATCTATTATTAATGTACATATCTTCAAAAACTTCATGTTCATCAACGTTATCAAAACCACCGTCACAAATGCCAATCCACATTCCTTGTCCTTTATAACCAGTTTCATGCAAAGCAATTCCATTCAACTGATTAATTTGATCATACGCCATTCCATAATAATCTCTATAATCAATATTATCAGAAATTGACATAAATTCATTAGAAAAGAATGCTTTTTCTTTTATTTCACGTTTTAAATTATTGTTGTGAAACGCACGCGTTTTTTCCACAAAAGACAAAGATTCAATCTCAGTTATCGCTGAAGGATCCGACAATTCAACAGTTACTCCGTTCAACCATTTTGACGGATTTAGAATCGTAGCACCTTTTTCGGCAACAGCCTGTATATAAGCAGGATTTACCGGAATATCATAATTATCTATGGCGATATTATAATCCAAACGACGTTGAAGCGCTCTCTCACTCAAAAACTCCTCAGGTTCATCAATAGAATAAGGTGAATCGTTTTTATCCGTAAATTGAATCCAATATTTATTTGGAGCAATTTGCGCTTTGAGAGAAAAAACAAATCCTAATAATAATAACAAGGTAAAAAATCTCTTCATATTTATCTAAATTTCTTTCTGCAAATTTACAATTAATCATCAAAATATAAAAGAGTATTTTTCTTTATTATGCATTTTTAACATATCATCATTTTTAGTAATTTTGTGCAAAATTATTCCAAGATGAGAATCGATATTATCACAATATTTCCGGAGATGTTTGAAGGACCTTTCACAGAATCCATCATAAAAAGAGCGGTTCAAAAAGGCATTGTAGAAATCAAATTACACAATCTAAGAGATTACAGCAATGACAAACATAAGCGTGTTGACGATTACGCATTCTCTTCCGGAGCAGGAATGGTGATGATGATTGAACCTGTCGACAACTGCATCTCACATCTAAAGTCAGAGAGAAATTACGACGAAGTAATATATATGAGTCCTGACGGCGAACTACTGACTCAACCACTCGCGAACCAGATGTCACTATATGAAAATATCATCATTTTATGCGGTCATTATAAAGGTATAGATGAACGTATCAGAGAACATCTCATCACAAAAGAAATCTCGATTGGGAACTATGTTTTATCAGGCGGAGAACTTGGTGCAGCAGTATTAACAGACAGCTTGGTTCGCTTGATTCCTGGAGTTTTGAGTGACGAAACTTCCGCCTTGAGCGACTCTTTCCAAAGCGGATTGGTCTCTCCTCCGGTCTATACTCGTCCGAGAGAATACAAAGGATGGTCAGTGCCAGAAGTTTTATTATCTGGTAATGACATGATTATCAATGAATGGAAATTAAAACAAGCCATCGAAAGAACTAAAGAAAGACGCCCGGAAATGTATGAATTATTGAAAAAAAATAATTCTAACAATTTGTAAAATGTATCGAAAAAATTTCTATATTTGCACACTTTTTCGAAAATAGGAATAAAGAACAAAATAAATTATATCAGAAATGAAAAACGCGTTAATTCAATTTGTTGAAGATCAAGTACAAGTTAAGGATTTCCCACAGTTCAAAGCTGGTGACACAATCACTGTAACTTACAAAATCGTTGAAGGTAATAAAGAACGTTTACAAAAATTCCAAGGCGTAGTTTTACAACGCGCTAGCGAAGGTTCACACGCAACTTTCACAGTAAGAAAAATATCAGGTAACGTTGGTGTAGAAAGAATTTTTCCTATCTCTTCTCCTATGATCGAAAGCATCGAAAAAAATAAAGAAGGTGCTGTAAGAAGAGCTCGTATCTACTACCTCAGAGGTTTACGTGGTAAGAAAGCTAGAATCAAAGAAGCTGCTCGTAAAAGCAAATAATTCTTTAGCGATAAATAAAAAAAACAGCGTAAGATTTCTTGCGCTGTTTTTTTTATACTTATAAATCCGAGAATCTGAAAATTTGATACATTCTCAGATTCTCAGGTTTTACAATTCTCGGTTTTCAAACTAGTCTTTGTCTCACTACTTCAAAGCAAACAACACCGGTAGCGACAGAAACATTCAATGAGTCGATGTCGCCTGGCATTGGAATAAGGAAATGTTCGTCGGAACGTTTCAGATAAGCCTCGCTGATTCCATCTTCTTCAGATCCCATCATAATTGCAACCGGAACCTTGAAATCACCTTCCCAGATATTTTTGCGACCTTTTTCTGAAATGGAAACCACTTTAACACCGCTGCTCTTCAAGAAGTCGATGGTATCTTTTATATTTTCAACTCTACAAACATTGATTCTTGACAATGCGCCGGCAGAAGTCTTCATCGCATCACCATTAATCAATGCGGAACCGCGCGACGGAATCACAATAGCATCGACTCCTGCAGCGTAACAAGTACGAGCGATAGCACCGAAGTTACGCACATCCGTAACTCTATCCAATATCACGATGAACGGCATTCTTCCTTCGTCATAAACCATAGGAACTACTTCCTCAATCAACTGATATGAAATAGGACAAATAAACGCCACAATACCTTGATGATTCTTTCTCGTCAGACGATTCAATTTTTCCAACGGAACATATTGAACAGTAATATTATGAGTTCTCGCATAATGAACTATTTCAGAAATCTGAGGAGAACGCAATCCGCTTTGAACAAAAATCTTTTCTATCTCTTTCTCCGCCCTAATCAATTCTTCCACTGGGTGAAGACCAAAAACCATATTGTTATCCATATACCTTATATTAATTGTATGTAATCAAAGACGTACAAAAATAATAATTTATGCTTAATTTTAATAGATAAAAATAAGTTCATATTAAAAACTTTTTGCTAAATTGCGTACATCATTTTACAAGTAATATAAACAGGTAAATATTCTAATAATCATTAAATTAAACAAGTATGAAAAAATTTTTACTTTCATTAGCAGTTATGCTTTTTGCAGCACAAATGCTTTTCGCACAAGAGGCAGAAGAAAAGAATTGGACACATGGCGGTTTCGTCGGTCTTAACATCTCTCAAAGTCATTTCTCAAACTGGACTTCTGGCGGACAAGACAACATCAACGGATTGGGAACTTTCAAGTACAATCTTAATTATCTTAAAGGAAAATGCAAATGGGACAACACTTTAGACTTAGCATTAGGTTATAGTTACTACGATCTAGATAAACAACCAATAAAAACTGATGACCGCATCAATCTCACTTCTTTGTATGGTTATGATGTGGTAAAAGAGAAGTTATACATCACAGCAAATCTTAACTTCCAAACACAGTTTGCCGATGGTTTTGATTATGCAAATGACACCGTAAAGATTTCAGAATTCCTTGCTCCAGCTTATTTGACCGTTGGTCTCGGTGCTCAATACACTCCAACAAGTTGGTTCTCATTAAACCTCGCCCCTGCTTCTGGCAGATTGACAATCGTCAACGACCAAGACTTGGCTGACGCAGGCGCATTTGGCGTTACAGCAGCTGAATATATTGGAGATTCACTTGTAAAACATGGCAAGAAAACTCGCATGGAACTTGGTGCTCAGTTAATTGCTAACGTCAATTACGAAATCTTCAAGAACGTTGTTTTCAATTCAAAGCTCACCGTTTTTTACGACTATATGCAAAACAGAGACTTTAATGCTCTCGGCAAAGAATACGGATGCCGTTTCGACTTTGACTGGGACAACGCGCTCGTTTTGAAAGTCAACGATTGGTTAAACTGCAACATCACAGCACGTCTGGTTTATGATGAAGACATCACCCCAATCGAAGGCGAATCATTCTTACAATTCAAGGAAGTTCTCAGCGTAGGTATCTCCTATAAAATTCCTTAATTAATATGACGAAAATCGGTTTGTTATCTGACACACACGGTTGGGTAAATCCTGCAATCTATGATTTCTTCAAAGATTGTGACGAATTATGGCATGCTGGTGACATTGGTAATGACGATGTTGCTATCGAATTATCAGCCTTTATCAATAGACAACAGTCTTCATCCACATTTGTCAATAACAGATTCAGAGCGGTCTATGGAAACATTGACGATTGGGGAATCAGAGCGGATTATCCTCAGTTTCAGATTTTTCAAATTGAGGATATGAAAATTGTGATGACACATATCGGAGGTTACCCAAATGCTTACGCACCAGGAATAAAGCAGCTTCTATTAGAGGAAAGACCAGATATTTTTATAAGTGGACACTCCCACATATTAAAAGTTATGCGTGACACAAATTTAGGGTTGTTACATATCAATCCTGGAGCGGCAGGACTGAAAGGTTTTCATAAAAAAATAACGATGATCAGATTTCAAATCGACGGTAAAGAGGCTAACAACCTTGAAATTTACGAAGCTGATAAAATATTTTGAGACAAAAAAAACGGAGAATTATTCTCCGTTTTTCTTTATTTTTGAAACCAAATCAGGCAATGCCTTGAGAGTGCTTATTTCCCTCCACTTCTTTCTTGCCTCATCGGCAGGGATTCCGAAATATGTCATTCCTGGTTTTGTGTCTTTATCAACGCCTGTATATGCAAGTACTGTTGTACCTTCTGCGATAACAAGGTCTTTATTCACAGCACCCATTGCCCAAATGGAAACATTATCCTCAACTCTTGTCACACCACCCACAGAAGCATGAGCCCCTAAGAAGCAATACTTACCAAGTTTTGCATCATGACCAATTTGAACAAAGTTATCCATCTTGGTACCTTTACCAACTATTGTGTCGCTGGTTACACCGATATCAACGCAACAACATGCGCCAATTTCAACATCATCTTCAATAACAACTCTACCACATGATTCGAATTTTACGAAACCATTTGGGCGACGTTGGAAATAACAAGCATCACCACCGATGACACTACCACCTTGAATAATGACATTGTCACCAATAACCACATGATTATATATTGTTACGTTAGGATGAATGATACAATTTTTACCAATCTTTACTTTATCAGCGACAAATGCACCCGGTTGAATTATAGTTCCCTCGCCAATATCTGCTTTATCGCTAACCATCATTGTTGCAGGTTCAAATCTGCGATACGACAATATCAACTTATTGAAAGCGTCTAAAGGGCAATCATGAACGATTAATGCTTTTCCTTCCGGGCATTCAACTTCATCAGAGTTGATAATTATTGTTGTTGCGGCAGAGTTTAATGCCTTGGCATAGTACTTTGGATGATCCACAAATGTGATGTCACCTGGTTCCACCTCATGAATTTCATTAAGACCAGAAATCACAAAATTAGGGTCACCGATTATTTTTTTTGCTCCTACATAATCGGCGACACATTTAAGTGTCGTATGTGGATTGATTTTCATATTAATTGACTAATATTATTTTACTCTTTCTGTGTATTCACCAGTACGAGTATCGATTCTAATTTTATCGCCTGTATTGATAAATAAAGGAACTCTAACTGTTGCACCTGTTTCAACAGTAGCATCTTTCATTGCATTTGTTGCTGTGTTGCCTTTTTCGCCTGGTTCTGTATAAGTAACTTCCAAAACTGTTTTGATAGGCAATTCTGCAAAAAGAACTGTTTCTGATGATGTATCGAAAACGACTTCACAAACATCACTTTCTTTAAGGAAATCAACACCTGTGATTAACTCTCTATTGAGAGGGATTTGTTCATAATCTTCTTGGTTCATGAAGATAAAATCATCACCTTCTTTGTATAGGTATTGGTATTGACGACGTTCAACGCGAACATCTTCAAGTTTTTCACTGATGTCGAAACGATGTTCCAATGTACGACCATCAACGATGCTCTTCAATGTAACACGCATGAAAGTATTACCTTTACCTGGTTTTACGTGTTGGAAATCAACACAGAAATAAAGTTTTCCGTTAAAACGGATACATGTTCCTTTTTTAATGTCTTGTGAATTAATCATATGATAAAATGTAATTTGTTAATAATCTTTAAATAAACAACTTATAAAAGTAGAATTTATTTTTACGAGGCACAAAAATACAAAAAAAAAGTTTTGAAACAAAATTTTTCAACACCTAAATTATAACAATATCCTTCAAAACATCCGCACCGGCAATTCTGTTAAGATTTCTTAACAAAATTGTCTTCGAGTACGACAATTCGCAACGCAAAGAATCTGCATCCACCTTGACATACAGAATATTTTTTGTTATTCTTAAATCCAACGTATGATTTGAAATAAAATCTCCGACCACAGAGCGCCACGACTCCAGGATTTTATTTTCTTCAAATCCATATTCTCTATTATGCTTCTTGTAGAAATCTTTTATCAACTCCGCCAATGTATATCCGTCTTCATTCATTGTCAATCATTATTACACCTTTATCAACTTTATATATTTTATGGTTAACAACCGTATTGTCCATCAAGAATTTTATACGTTGTTTCTGAGTATCGGTAATAAACACTTGACCAAAATGATCATTACCAACAAGTTTCACCAGTTGCTCTACCCTATTGTCATCTAATTTATCGAAGATGTCATCCAATAACAATATCGGTTTATAACCTATTTTTTTATAGTTAAAATCGAATTGTGCTAATTTAATTGCTACCACGAACGATTTCTGCTGCCCCTGCGATGCAAATTGTTTTACCGGATGATTATCAATAAGAAATATCAGGTCATCTTTATGAATACCAACATTAGTGTATGCGCTATATCTGTCATGATCAAGATTTTCCTTCAGCAATTCATCGTATGGTTTTTCATTTAATGTCGAATTATAACCTATTGTTACAGTTTCATTTGAACCGGAAACTATTTCATAATATTTCTGAAAAACAGGAACGAATTCTTCCAGAAACAATTTTCTTTTTTCATTTATCGGCACTGCTGTCTGAACCAGTTGATAATTCCACATCTCCAAAAGATTGGTGTCCCAAACCCTATTTTCCAAAAAGAATTTAAGTTGTTTATTTCTCTGTTGTAGCGTCTTGTTATAACTTAAAAGCGAATTCAGGTATGCTGCATCAAACTGTGATATCACACCATCAATAAATTTTCGTCTCAAATCACTTCCACCATTAATCAAATCGCTGTCATACGGAGAAATCATCACCAAAGGAATCTTGCCTATATGATCGGCGAGTCGTTCGTATTCTTTCTTATCACAACGGAACGATTTTTTAGATGCGTTTTTTTGCACACAAGAAATAGTATGTAATTCACCGTTATCGAAATGGAAGTCGCCATGAATTGCAAAAAAATCTTCTCCGTGCCTTATGTTTTGCCGGTCGGTTAAAGAAAAATAACTTTTACAAAAAGCCAGATAATAAATAGAATCCAAGATATTTGTCTTACCGGCAGCGTTTAATCCTACGAAACAATTGATTTTCTCCGACAGAGACAATTCCGCGGATTGACAATTCTTAAAATTATTTAACTTAAGTTCTTGGAGATACATTATTTATTAATGTTTTTTAAAACTATCCAAATTTGTTGTAATAGTTATGTAGTTTGGAGAACCATGGATATGCATCTCTGAGCGAGAATAGTTTATATTGAATTTATACACTTTTATACCAACACCATATGACAGACCGACAGCACCTTTCTTGGTGGGAGTCTTCATTGTTTGGCGATATCCATAATTATAACCCACACGTAAACATAGATTTTTTCCAAGATTCAATTCGCCCGCGAATACGAAATGAGAGAAGAGATTATTCGCTATTTTATCAATCTTGCTTTTTTCAACATATTCGCCAGTCATTGGATCATAATTACCTTCCAAGTCAAGAGGATCATCATAACTCAAATCCCATCTTTGAAGATTGTCATAAACAACAATTATGGTAAATGGCAAATGGTCCAGTCTCTTTGATGCTCCCAACTGCATCTTGAATGGCAAATCATTCTTAAAACTTTGATAATTGTTATAAAGTTCATTTCCAATATTACGAGCTGCCAAAGAGAAAATCCAATTTGTTTTGGATTCATAAGTAGCAGCAACATCTACTGCTATTGCAAACGAAGAATTGTCTTCATACTGAATTCCTGCAAATTTCAAATTTGCACCTATTGACAATCTGTCGTTTAATCTACGTCCCCATCCTATGTATATAGCATAGTCTGAAACGGAAAACTGATTTGTTTCAACTATCCCTGTTTCTCCGGAATAGAAAAATTCGCCGTAATTATGATATTGAATTGTTCCAACAAAACTCCCCAACTTTTCAAAAGAACGCCCATATTGAACAGTTCCGAAATTAATATCACTATAATAATCAACGTACGACAACGACATCGAATTATTTATTTCATTGTTAATCAAAGATGGGTTAAATGCAGTGAGTTGAATATCGGAATCATAAATCGGAAGCATAACGCCTCCAAGTGCGGCAACACGTGCGGAATTGGTTGAATTCAAAAAGGTATATGTACCATCTTTCTGTTGTCCAAAAAGATATGTCATAGACATCAACAAGAAAAACAATACATAAATCCTTTTTTTCATAATCATTATTTGTTATTAAGAAACGTGATAATTCTTAAAATATTATTATGATTCTAATAATCCTATACCTTTTTTAACGATTGCATTCTCTTGGTTAAGTTTTTTCAAGATCCTGTCCAAAATTCCGTTAACAAATATTTTACTCTTAGGTGTACTGAAATACTTAGATATCTCAATATATTCATTCATAGTAACTTTTACCGGAATATATGGGAAACAACAAAATTCTGTGATTGCTAATTTTATAATAATCATATCCATAACACAGACACGTTCTTTTTCCCAGTTAGAGGTATTTTCACCAACCAATTTACCATATTCTGAATCGTGATGAAGAACTTTTCTAAACAGATTCTTAACAAATTCTTTATCCTCATTAACAGGATCATTCTCTGTTTTATAAATTGGAGGAAGTAAAGAATTTTCGTTGAAGTTAGCCTTTATATCAGAGAAGAATTTCGACAACATTGACGAAACCAAATGATAATCATCAACGAAGAAGATACTCTTTTCTTCATAAAAATCTTGAAGGACTTCTAAGTCGGCAAAATACCCATTTATCATCTTGACAATAAACTTCTTATCGCGGTCGAAGTTGCTAACAGAATCAGACATATACTGTTTATACTCCTCTGTCTCACGCATTTTGTTATAATATCCTCTAACGATATCTTGATGATTCGCCCAATTAATCTTGAGACGTTCCTCTTCCTTACGAAGGTCCCTATTGTTTTCCAAAGCAATAAGAACGCGATTATTGACATATCGCATATTAGGATTCAAGTCTTCTTGTGTAGGAAAATTTTTACGTTTGTTTTCCTCTATCCTATTCTCTGCAAAACGTTTTGTTTCAACAAGAAATGATAGTTGCCAAACGAATAAGTCTTTCATTTTTTCAATACTATCAATCAAATGTTTCACGCCATTTTCAACAAATTCTTCACCTGATTCTTGATAAGCGTAAACTGCCTGTAAAACTTTAACTCTTAAAAACCTTCTGTTTATCATATCTTTAATCTTTATTATTGTTTACAAATCACTATTTTCTTAATGCTCTGAAAAAGAAATTGATATCCTTAGACAAGGAATAATCTCTTGCATACATAAGATTCAATTGTTCCTTTTCCTCCTCATTCAATCCACCTCTACTAATATTGGTAGACGGGTCAAATATACCTTTTTTAATTTTAGGCAATCTGTTATTTACTTCCGGATCTTTAACTTCGCAATAACCTATCCATGAATATTTACCCAACAAGACTTTGAAACAATTCTTCAAGAAAGAAAATGACTTATTTATGAAGAAGAGGAGGAAAATCCATAATATTATGCCACAAAAAGAAGAAATTATATCGAAAAGACGTTTCTTTCTCTTATTAGAATTTGTACTAATAGTCTTGATATCAATAGTATATAAATCTCCTCTTGTATTTATCGAATTACTTCCTATGATTGACAATGTATCTTCCGGAGCAATCTTATAATCGAGCGACGAATGCCATTCCTCCATTTTATCTATTATAAGTTGATGTGAAATATCTTTTGAACAGAAGATGATTTCATTGATCTTATAAATCTGAATAATTTCAGGAACTTGACTTAACTTACCCAAGAAGTTATTGGGAAGTTCTTGATTTTCGAAAGGAGAAATCGCAGCAATAAAATCTGGTTTTATGGAAGTACTTTGCAACAATTGTTCTACGCGTTCTGTTTCTTCTTCACTGCCTATTACGAGAAACCGTTTCTTAGCATTCTTACCATATTGAAAATTAGGACGTTTTAATATATAACCGATCCAACGTGTAAAAGACATTTCGGCAGACACCCATATCATTCCCAGCAAAATCAAAGCACGAGAAAAGCGCAGACTTTCTGGCAATAACGCGTACAAAATTAATATGAGCAAACTTCCTGCAAAGACACCACCTACCGCCGGCGCTATCTTATATGGTTTATCGTAACCTCCAGAAAAATAAGAAGTCAGCAACCATATCAAAAGATATATCGGTAGAATTATCGCAAACAAAGTAATCGGATAAGTACCATCACCTTCATAAATCATAGTTTTTCCCCAGAAATAACCAATTGCCGCAAGTCCGCCATAACCCAATATTGTATCTAACAGAGGTTGAACTGCTTTACTAAAGAACTGCGACAATAGCGCGAGGAAAGCTTTGAAATAAATAGCAAGATTAATGAAGAAAGAAAATGTATTAGCCCCGTTATTCGCAAAATGTTTTTTAACGAATATCTCCATCGCCTTATAGAAAACCAAGACATAATTGACACTGGTTTTCTTAGTACTCTCTCCTTTGTAGTGTATAATTCTAGTTTTCGGATAATAATAATTTTTGTATCCGGCGAGAGTAATTCTGTATGACAAATCAATATCTTCACCATACATAAAGAAAGTCTCATCAAGCAAACCACATTTATCAAGAGTTTCACGTCGCATCAACATAAACGCTCCGGCAAGTATCTCAACCTCATTAATTTCATCATTATCAAGATGTCCGAGATAATAACGAGCAAATCTTTTCGAATGTGGGAACAATTTTGTCAGACCAAACATTTTATAAAATGCTGTTGCCGGCGTTGGAAGTCCGCGCTTTGATTCTGGAAGGAATCTACCTTTACCATCGACCATCTTTACGCCAAGTCCGCCAGCATCGGGATGAGAATCCATAAACTCTATCGTCTTAGTAAAGGTGTCGTCTTCAACAACAGTATCAGGATTTAAAAGAAGTACATATTCACCGGTAGATATTCTAATTGCCTGATTATTAGCACGACTAAAACCAACATTATCCTTATTTGCGATGACTTTTACTTCCGGAAATTTCTCAGCGAGCATCTTGAGGGAACCATCAACGGAATTGTTGTCAACCACGAACACCTCAGTTTCTATATTAGCGATTGCCTTTCTCACCGAGAAAAGACATTGTTCGAGGAAATGCTCGACATTATAATTTACTATGACAACAGATAATTTCATGAACGATTTTAGTGTTGCAAAGGTAATGATTTTTTGCACTAGAAACCGAGTTTTCGGAGATTTTTTTTATTGTCTGAAAATGTTGAAAAATTACTTATAAAATCGTATTTTTGCATAAAAATAATTTTGATGGTAAAGAAGATTTTTGGGACATTCGGAACTCGATTGCTGAACGCTATAGTAGGTTTCGTAACTTTATGGTTCGGGACCAATTTTTTAGGCAGAGAAGCATGGGGTATCGGCGCGACAGTACTGGTTGACGTGTCACTTCTTCTAATAGCCGTCGAGTTGCTTTCCGGTAGCGGACTCATTTATTTCACTCCAAGGAAATCATTCTCCACTATATTCAAACTTTCCCACATCTGGATCTTTTTTGTTACTGCATGTATATGTTTGATATTTTATTTATTGTATTCATTTGCACCAAACATATATCATAGTTTTGTTCCTGAGGGGTACGGAATTCACATCATAACAATGGTTTTCCTGTATAGTTTTCATAATTTTAACATGAATGTATTACTAGGAAAAGAGCGCGTCGGAAGTCAGAATCTGTTATTTCTCATACAATTTATGACACAAATGACATCTATGATAATATACATTTTCGTTTTCAATATACGCAACGCAAACGCATTTGTATATTCATTGATAACTGGTTATTTAACAGCAAATATATTGGGATACATATTGGTTTTACCATATTTAAGAGAAGATAAAGCATCTGTTGACAAAGTTGAAAAGAAAGAATCTCTGATTGAGACTGCAAGAGAGATGCTCAACTTCGGCAGCATCATGCAACTTTCAAATCTGGTGACAATGATCAACAGAAGAATAAGTTATATCGTAATTAAGAACATCTTCGGCGACGGAGAAGTCGGTGTATATACATCAGGCACACAAGTTTCGGAAGCCACTAAATTAATAGGTCATAGCATAGCGTTAGTACAATTTTCATCAATAAGCAATATGAACGATGAAAAGAAAGCAGCCGACATTACTATAACATTTCTGAAACTTGCCGTAATATTAACAGCTCTATGTATGGTTGTCGTCTGTCTCATACCAAGATCGGTATTCGCATGGATTTTTACTGAAGAATTTGTCGAGATAAAAGATGTACTGCTAAGTCTTAGTCCAGGAATGGTGTTTATGGCAGCCGATATGATATTCAGTCATTACTTCTCGGGAATAAACAAAATAAAATATAATCTTTATGCGACGCTAATTGGTTTCGTAATCACCATCATTACCATAGTCGCATTCATACCGATGTACGGAATTGTTGGAGCCGGAATTTCAGTCTCTTTAACATATTTAGGCGCAATACTATACAAGTGGATTATATTCAAAAAAATCAATAAAACAAAAACAAAAGAACTCATTCCTACGTTAAACGATTTCAAGACTTTGATAACCAATATCAAGTCACAATTATTTAAATCATGAGTATTAACAATAAAATAATAAAGTTATGCATTTTTTATCACAAATTAATTTAGTTGAAATATTAAGTTCATTCATCGTATTGTTTGTTATCATCGACGTAACAGGTTCAATACCAATTTTCTTAAGTCTTAAAAGCGGAGAAAAAAACATCAAGGCAGGACAATCGTGTTTAATAGCACTATTGATGTTTGTCGGATTTTTCTATGCCGGCGACTGGCTTTTGGATTTATTCAGCATTGATGTTGCTTCATTTGCTGTTGCCGGTTCTTTTGTAATCTTCATACTTGCATTAGAAATGGTACTTGGTTTCGACATCATCAAATATGACAGTCAAGGTTCTAACGTTTCTATAGTACCAGTGGCATTTCCTCTTTTGGCAGGACCGGGAGCATTAACAGCACTCCTCTCCTTGCGTGCCGACTATTCTGTTGTCAACATTATGATAGGATTAATATTGAATTTAACCATCGCTTATATCGTGATACGCTTTGTTGGTAAGATAGAGAAATGGTTAGGTAAAGACATTATCTTCATCTTGCGTAAATTCTTCGGTGTTATCCTATTAGCATTAGCAGTGAAATTATTCGCAAGCAATCTGTCGATAGTGATAGCAGAACTAGCCAAATAATTTATAATTTACAACTATTATGTCAGTGGTTATGGGTTATGGATAATACTATTATAACAATCATAGGTTTTTCGATAATATTTATAATGACGACACTAGGTTCGTCGTTGGTATTCCTTTTTAAGAAAAATATTTCGAATAATATCAATTCATTTTTGTTAGGCATTGCTGGCGGCATTATGGTTGCAGCCTCTATATGGTCGTTGATTATGCCTTCCATTGCGATGTCGGAAGAATCGTTTGGAAAGTATGCTTGGTTTCCTGCAGCAGTAAGTATTATTTTAGGAGGTGTAGTTTTAGCATTATTAGACAAGATTGTTCCTCACATGCATAATGGGACTCATCAAGAAGAAGGACCTAAGTCACACTTTTCCAAGTCGATGAAATTATTTTTCGCTGTAACATTACACAACATACCAGAAGGATTAGCCGTTGGTTTCGCATTTGGTGCGGCCGCTGTTGCAGGAGAAAACACAGCGTTCATCTCCGCATTGGGACTTGCTATTGGTATCGGAATTCAAAATTTTCCTGAAGGTGCAGCAATTTCATTACCGATGCGGCAGGTAACTGGTAGTCGAGGAAAAGCATTTTTATTCGGTATGGGAAGCGGCGTTGTTGAACCATTATCAGCAATTTTAGGTTTCTTTTTAGCGTCACACCTTATTATATTACAACCTTGGTTACTGGCGTTCTCGGCAGGAGCAATGTTATTTGTTGTTGCAGAAGACCTTATCCCTGACGCAAATATCAGCGAGAATCCTCATACCGGCACTTGGGGATTCATGGTAGGATTTATAATTATGATGATACTTGATGTCGCATTGGGTTAATTTCAATGTATTTCATTATGAAGTTTAAAAACAAATAATTAAAAAAATGAAAAGATGTCACACATTAATTTTAGCAATGTTTATGTTATTTCTAAACATTGATTCACATGCATGTACAAATTTTTTAGTTACTAAAGGAGCTTCTGTTGATGGATCCAACTTCATCACGTATGCAGCTGACTCACACATAAGATACGGAGAGTTATACTTCACCCCCGCCTCCGACTGGACTCCGGGAAGTATGAGAACAATATATGATAGAGGCACCAATGCTATAAGAGGTTATGTACCACAACCATCACATACTTATCAGGTTGTAGGTTATATAAATGAAAACCAAGTAGCATTAGGAGAAACCACATTTGGAGGTCGCACAGAACTCATTGATCCCAAAGGAATTATCGACTATGGCAGTCTTATGTTTATGGCTCTTGAACGTAGCACCTCAGCCCGCGAAGCGATAAAGATAATGGCAGAGTTAGTAGAAGATTATGGTTATGGCAGCGATGGAGAAACATTCTCTATATCAGATGCCAATGAAGTTTGGTATATGGAGATAATAGGTAAAGGTTACACACCTAAATACGATAAAAAATCAAACGACACCATAAATGCGGATAAAGGTGCTGTTTGGGTTGCAATACGCATTCCGGATGGTTGCGTTTCTGGTCATGCCAATGCTGCACGTATCACAACATTTCCATTGCGAGATGGAAAGAAGTCTATCACCGATAAAGATTGGAAGAAACTTTATAATCAAGACGTTGAAGTTATTTATAAACATGACATCATTGATTTCGCAAGACGAAAGAATTACTTCAATGGCAATGACGCCGACTTCGACTTCAGCGCAGCATATGCTCCTGTCGACTTCTCTGCGGCGCGTATCTGTGACCTCCGTGTTTGGATGATGTTTAATGATGTTTGCGACAATATGGATCAATACTGGGATTACGCAACAGGCAACAATCTCGACAACCCAAGAATGCCTCTCTACGTAAAACCAAACCGTAAAATATCATTGGATGATATGATGTATTTTATGCGTAATCATTTTCAAAACACAGAGTTAGATAAATCACGAAGTGTTGGTGCCGATCCTTTTGGTTCTCCTTATCGCTGGACACCACTCTATTGGGAATATGAAGGAGAACAATATTTCCACGAAAGATGTACCGTAACACAACAAACCGGATTCTCTTTCATTGCACAGACAAGAAATTGGTTGCCTAACGAAATAGGCGGTATCATCTGGTTTGGCGTTGATGACACAAATTCAACCGTTTACACTCCATTCTATTGTTCCATTACAGAAGTTCCCGAAGAATTCAGACAAGGTAACGGCAATATGATTACATATTCCGACAATGCCGCTTTCTGGGTTTTCAACAGAGTGGCTCATTTCAAATACCTATTTTATAACAGAGTTATCGGAGATATTCAAAAACTACAAAAGGAATTAGAAACAGAATATATAATTCAAGTAAAAGACATTGATAACAAAGCCATTGAACTTTTAAATAATTCTAAAGACGATGCTATCGCATATTTAACAGACTTCTCTTCAAAATCGGGACAAAACACAGTAAAACGTTGGAAAGAATTAGACAACTTCTTATTAGTAAAATATTTAGATAGCAATATAAAGCAAGAAGAAAACGGAAAATTCATCGACAACGGTTATGGTTATCCTGCCAAACCAAAACAAGCAGGTTATCCTGAGTCTTGGAAAAAACACGTTGTTGAAGAAGAGGGAGAACAATTAAAAGCAAGATAATATTGTAAAAAAAATCTGAGAATTTGACGATTTGAGAAGTAGTTGGACAAAGTGCCTACAATTCAGATTATCAATTTCTCAGATTTTTAATTTTAAAGAAGTTAGAATCAATTAAAGAATGAAACCACAATATCTTTGATAACAACAAAACCAACCACCAAAGAATAAACTACTTTTAATAAAGTACCTGCCACAAAACCAACAAAGGAACCTATTGCAGAACGCCATGCAAGTTTATCATCGACACCACTCATCTTTTCACCAATGTATGCACCTACAAACGGACCTGCGATTATGCCGACTATTCCCAATGGTCCGATTACAATTCCCAATAAAGGCAATACTATAACGCCTACAATTAAACCGATGGTACTACCTCTGACCCCGGCTTTGGTGCCTCCAAATTTCTTAGTTCCCCATATCGGAACAAAATAGTCGAGAATTGTTATCAAAACACAAATGATTCCATAGATAATTAGTACCTCAGAATCATAATTCACCCCAGTGAAAAAATGAATTATTATCATTGCCGCATAACTAATAGGCACACCTGGCAAGCCTGGCACTACGTCACCAATGATTCCTACAATAATAAAAACTACTGCTAATAAATAAATTAGATATTCCATAACTTTAAATTTACTACTACATACTTTATTTTAACATACTACACATAAAATTTTAACATACTACAAAGATACATTTTATTTCGAATCGATTGACATTTTACTTAATTTTGCAGCAACCACAATACCACAATCTATGAAACAAATCGCTATAATAGGCTTATTGGTCTTATTTACTCTAGACAATTTAAATGCATGGAATCTAAATCAGGCAAGCGGAGGAAGAACAAACTCACTCGGCAAGTGTTCAGTTGCTTTATCTGACTTCTGGTCGCTACATTATAATCCTGCAGGTTCTGCTTCTTGTAATGATTTATGCTTCGGAATATCATACGGGAACAGATTCTTATTAAAAGAACTAAGCAACAAAGACGCCGGTTTGTCAATACCATTAAATTACGGGACAATAGGAATTTCAATATCACAATTCGGTTACGAACATTATAGCGAAAATCTATTCGGACTAGGCATATCCAAAAACTTCGGAACGAAACTCAGTATCGGACTTAAACTGTATTATATATTCATAAAATTCTCGGGAGAATATCCTAGTAAGTCTGTCCCGACTTTCGACATAGGGATGCAATATCATGTAAACGAATCATTATGTTTAGGAACTTATATTTTCAATCCTATCAACATAAGAATAAATACTATTAACAAAGATAAGATTCCAATAATTATGAGAGTAGGTTTCTCATACTTCATCACTGATGATTTTATGATATGCGGAGAGATAGAAGAAAATTTTGACGACAACTTTTCATTCAGATTCGGATTAGAATATGAGATATACAAAGACATATACGTCAGAAGCGGATTTCAATTTAAACCAGAGTTATTTACATTCGGCATAGGATACAATTACAAATGGTTTATGATGGATGTTGCTGCACAGATGAATCAAGAATTAGGTGCATCATTAATTTGCGGCATGACATTTAAAATCAACCATATAAATAAAATGTAATGATACATGAAAAAGATTTTTCTTTTGATATTGACAATTAGCATTTACACTAAATGTATCGCTCAGATAAACAATGATTTAATAATTGAGCATATTGAGCGCATATCGGAAAATAGTGGAGATGAGATAAGCGACTATTCCGAGTTGGTTGAGGCTTATTGGAGTCTCATCGATAATCCGATAAACATAAACAGTGACGATATAGACCGACTTGCCGATTTTAAATTGTTAAGCATTTTTCAATTGGAAAACATAAAATCATATAGAAAAGAATTCGGTGATTATCAATTCATAGAAGAATTGTATGAAGTGGAAGGAATAGACGAAAACAGCATTGCAATTATAAAAGACATAATATGTTTTGAAGACAATAAAGATAAGAAGATGAGATTAAAAGATCTAAAATATGGGAAGCACAAAGTAATAACACAAGTTGATCAATGTCTTAATAAAAAGAAAGGATATTTCGACGTTGAAGATTCACTCTTATATCAGAAACCCAATTCTATATATTTAGGCAGTCCTCAGAGATTATACTTAAGGTATAATTACACATATAAAGACAAGATTGAATGTGGTTTCGTAATGGAGAAAGATCCAGGAGAATACTTATTAAAAAATATTGTAAATGATTCTATCATAGCACTTCTTGGCGATAAATGTTATAATGGATTTGACTTCTTCACATATCATATAATCTTTCATAATTTTGGTTTTTTGTTCAAGACATTGGCCATTGGAGATTACAAAATCTCCTTTGGTCAAGGTCTATGCATGGGTTCAGGAATGGCATTCAACGCCAAAGGAGTAAGTCTTCTCAGACGTAACAAAAAAATCATGGCAAGTAAATCGGCAAATGAAGCATATTATCTTAGAGGAATTGCAAGCACTATTAAATACAACGACTTTGAATTAAGTATCTTCTATTCCAACAAAAACACTGACGCCAACGTTGTGACATACGACAGCTTAAGCGAAACTCCATTAGAAATAAGCAGTCTGCAACAAAGCGGTCTACATCGTACCATCAATGAAATATCTGACAGAAAAACAATACGTCAACAACTATACGGTTTTAACTTCAGTTATAGAAATTCAAATTTTCAATTGGGATACACTTTACACAAAACCGATTTAAACGCAGAACTTAATCCTGAAAACAGCATTTATAACCTATTCAATTTCAATGGCAAAACCCTAGTCAATCAAAGTATAGATCTCTACTATATTCTAGATAGATTGTTGTTGTATGGAGAACTGGCAATGAGCGACAACAAAGGTATTGCTGGATTAATAGGATTAACCATACAACCAGTAGGTTATATAGACTTTAACATTCTATACCGTAATTATGCCAAAGACTATCAATGTCTTTATAGTAACGCCTACTCAGCAGGAAGCAACACTCGCAATGAAGAAGGATGGTATTTAAGTACTTATATCTCCATAGCATCAAATTGGAAATATATAACAAGTATTGACTTTTATAAGTCGAATTGGTTTAAAAACTCCGCACATTCTCCAAGTCATGGTTATGATTTCGACTCACAATTAAACTACCAACCGAACAGCAACACATTATTTTTCATCGAGTACAGAAACAGGAATAAGATGAAAAACACAGGTAGAGACGACATTTTCCAAAGATTTCTCATTGAGGAAAATTATAATATGATCAGGTTGCATGCCGCATATCCAATCTCAGATTGTCTGACACTTAAAAGTCGTGTAGAATACCACTTCAACATCAATGAAGATGGGAATAATAATTCATACCTCATATATCAAGATATTATTTGTAATCCCAATGACCAAATATACGATATTGCATTTAGATACGAAATATTCAACGCAGAGAAAGGAAATATTTACACCTATGAAAATGATGTTTTATACGCTTTCGCTGCCGGAGGATTATCTGGCAAAGGGACAAGGATCTACATTGTCGGAAGAATAAAACTATTTAATCAGGTTCAGATTTCGGGAAAGATAGGATTTACATTTTACGATAACAAAACAGAGATTGGTTCTGGTTTAGAGACGATTTATAATAGTTGGAGAAGTGACTGTAAATTACAGTTGATATGGAGCATTTGACACTTGATCCATCAAAATACTTTTTTCATGGAAAAAAAGTTTATACCATATAAAGTTAAGGTATATCTCAGAAAAAAATCCTATCTTTGTAGAAATTAAAATCATTAAGAAATATGGAATATTCACAGCAATCAAACAACCACAACAACAATGAGTTAAAGAAGTACACGCCTATTTTCGTAATAGTAGGTATCGTTTTTTTAGTAATCCTTTTTTGGGGTAGAATCACCAAAACAATTCCAGCAGGTCATGGCGGAGTTTTGTTCCGTTTATTTGGCGGCGGTGTTGATGTAACAAGAACATACGAAGAAGGTTTCCATTTCATAGCACCATGGAACACAATGTATGTTTATGAAACACGTCAACAAGAAATTTCTGAAGAAATGAGTGCATTGTCATCTAACGGTTTGGAAATCAAAATTGAATTCTCAGCATGGTATCAACCTAAATGGGACGAACTCGGTGAACTACACGGTAAAATAGGAACCAATTACCTCACAAGAATAGTAGTCCCAGCAATGCGTTCTGCAGCAAGAAGCGTCGTTGGTCGTTATACTCCAGAGCAGATATATTCAACAAAACGCGATGCCATCCAAGAAGAAATATTTGTTGAAACAAAGAAACTTTTGGAAGAACAATACGTTCAATTGAATCAGGTTCTCATCCGTTCCGTAACCTTGCCTCCAACCATCAAATCTGCTATCGAAAGTAAATTAAAGCAAGAACAAGAAGCTCTCGAATATGAATTCAAACTGGAGAAAGCAGCTCAAGAAGCAGAACGCCAACGCGTTGAAGCTGAAGGTAAAGCAAAAGCTAACAGCATAGTAAGCGCAAGTATCAACGATAAGATTCTCCGCGATAAAGGTATTGAAGCAACTTTAAAACTCGCAGAATCTCCTAATTCAAAAGTTGTCATAATAGGCGGTAACGATGGAATGCCTATCATTTTAGGCGACGTAAAATAAAAAACTGAAATAAATTGAATTGGGGACAAAACAAAATTTGTCCCCAACTTTTAAAGTGGAAAAGTAAAGATTATGGCGAAGGAAAAAACACAGAATAAAGTCCACATCAAAAACAAAAGAGTATCATTCGAATATTTTGTCATTGATACTTATATGGCGGGAATCGTACTGACAGGAACCGAAATCAAAAGCATCAGAGAAGGTAAGGCAAGCCTCGCTGATTCATATTGTACATTCAAAAACAACGAACTCTTCGTTATCGGAATGCACATCACAGAATACTCTCATGGAACATACAACAATCATGATCCTAAAAGAGAACGCAAACTCCTTCTTACAAGAAGAGAACTTAATAAACTGAAAACCAAATCAAATGAGAAAGGTTTTACCATCGTTCCTACTGAAATGTTTATCAACGACAAAGGATTGGCAAAAGTAACAGTAGCTCTTGCCAAAGGTAAACACTTCTACGATAAACGAGACAACCTTAAAGACAAAGACAATAAGAAAGAAATTGAAAGAGCAAAATATAAATACAATTAAAATGAAAGGAATAAAAATACTGCTGGCAATAATTGGACTGATTGCCTCATATAATCTAAGAGCACAAGAAACTACTTCTAACAAAATCAATTGGATGAGCTTTGAAGAAGCCGTAAAACTTAATGAAACAGATCCGAAGAAAATATTTATTGACGTTTATACAGATTGGTGCGGATGGTGTACAAAAATGGATCAGACTACATTCATCAATCCGTCAGTTGTTGAATACATGAACAAAAATTATTATGCAGTTAAATTTGATGCAGAACAAGCAGAACCGATTGAATTTATGGGATATACATTTATAAACCAAAATCCTAACGGACCAAGAAAAGGAACTCACCAATTAGCACAAGCATTACTTCAAGGCAAAATGTCATATCCTTCATACGTTTTCATGAATGAGAAAAACCAAGTGTTGACAATTGTTCCTGGTTATGCAGAAGCAAAAGACTTCTTACCTATTTTAGAATATTTTGGTTCTGATGCATTTATGACAACCTCTTGGGAAAAATATATCGAAAATCAAAAAGATGAAACTAAATTAGGGGAATAATAATTAGCTCAATAATTATAAAACATCATGCATAAACATATTTGGATTATTATTTTAGGACTTTTAATTGGTTTCGCATCTTGCAAAAAACCAGTTAACTACAACGATGACAATTCATTAAAACTTTCTTTCTCAACAGACACAGTAACATTTGACACCGTTTTCACAACAATAGGATCGTCAACACGACAGCTGATGATATATAACGACAATGACGATAATATAAAAATAAGTTCTATAAGATTAGAAGCTGGCAATCAATCACAATTTGCCATCAACGTTGATGGTGAATCCGGATACGATTTCTCTGATGTCGAGATATTTGCAAAAGACAGTATATTTGTATTTGTAAGAGTTACCGTTAATCCAGATAATCAGAACACGCCTTTCTTCATTGAAGATAAATTGATATTTGAGACCAACAATAACACTCAATATGTTAGTCTAACGGCTTACGGACAGAATGCTAATTATATCATAGCCGATCAACACATCAATGGTTTCCCTAAATTTAAAATCATCGCAGATAGTCTTCAAGAAGTAAGATGGACTTCCGAAAAGCCTTATGTCATTTATGGTTACGCACTAATTAACTCATACGGAACATTGATTATAGAACCTGGAACACAAGTTCACTTCCACGATGGTGGCGGATTATGGGCATACAGCGAAGGACAATTACGAGTTGAAGGAACTCCAGAAAACCCTGTCGTTTTCCAAGGTGACAGATTAGAAGATTATTATAATGACCAACCTGGACAATGGGACAGAATCTGGCTTATGGAGGCACGAGAAGGTTTTGGACATACAATAAATAACGCAATAATCAAGAATGGATTTATCGGAATACAGGCACAAACATTCTTAAAAAGCAACATGGCGCCATTGAACATCCATAACACAATAATTGACAACCATACAGGTATGGGAATATATTCCAACCTATACAATTTAAAAGCAACAAATTTCGTAGTTTCAAATTGCGGCAACTATGCTATCGCTCTCACCGGTGGCGGCGAATATATCTTCGAGCAAGGTACTATTGCAAACTATTGGAATAAAGGCACAAGAACAACTCCTTCTTTATTCTTCAACAATGTGTACCAAAGTCCTGTTGATGGGTATGGTTATGCATATAACTTTTATTTCGAAATGAATAATTGTATTATGTCAGGCAATCGTGAAGATGAGTTTAACACAGACTTCTATCCAGGTCCTGACACTACTTATTACTTCAATAATAGTTTGATAAAAACAAAAAGAAGAAACCATGAATTCTTCACAAATTTCAACGAATGCATCTTTAACAAGAATCCAATGTTCATCAACAATGAATATAACTTCCACATAGACAGCATCTCCCCTGCCATCGGTCTCGGAAATCCAATATATTCAACAGGATTACTCCAGTATGATTTAGATGGCGTTGACAGAGGCGATCGTCCGGATGCCGGTGCATACCAATATGTACCTAACGTTGAAGAATAGTTTGATAAACGGTTTCGTTTCCAACCATATCGGTCACAATAACTTTTAAGGTATTGTGACCTTTTTTTATATGTTTGTCGATTTGATATATCAACAATTTATTTTTGGCATCATAATCTGCCAGAACCCATTCATCATTAATCAACATTTCATATTTATTGACACCTGTTTCTTTATCGTCTATCTCAACTCTTAAAGACCAATTATCTGCAATAGATGAATCTCCTTTAAAATTAACAGGTTTTATTGTTGGTTTAATAGTATCTTTAGCAATAAGATACACTCCTAAAACATTTGTTTTTGCTTCAATGAAATCGTTTATAATTTTATTTCCCAAGAAAACAAATTCACCTTTCCTGTTAAGAGCAGCAACATACAAACCACTATCGCTAATATATTCTTTTTTAGGTTTTAAACGTATTGTTATTTTCTTATGTAGCGGTATTTCCTCTGAACCAAGTTGATACGCATAATATGAATAAATGTTTTTAATCGTATCTATACGAGCTGTCTTAAGTTCAACATCACGATAGAAAGCAAATTCTGGTATATCAGATTCAAAAGCATCAAGATAAATCTCAGATGATTCTCCATCATAAATACGATAATAAGAACGAGGTAGGACTTTTGGGGTTTCTAATTCCGGAAGTTCAGCACCAATCAACTTGAAATTCAATACTGACTTATTCTTATTATAATCCTTCACTACATATTTCATATTTAATGTATCACCATCATTTACATTAACAACGCCAGACGTTCTTTCATATAAATTGTTAAGTCCATTAAACTCGTCAATTTCTGTTCTGATAAAACGTTCATTATTTTTTATAAAATATGAATAATCCATCATACTGTTTATATAACGTGTCTCATCATATGAATATTTATTTGATACAATACTAAATATCAATTCATTATCAGCGAAGAGTTCAACACTATATGCACCATTTTTATTATTAGAACCATCCGCTTGATCATATACATTAATACCGAAAGCAATCTTACCATTAACTTTAAACTCTTTATTTTCAAGATAAAATTTGCCTCCCTTTGAAATTACATCTAAATAAATTGCAGTATCTGAATTATTTACGGCAGAATTATCCAAAGGATATATCGCCAATCCCTTGATAAAAGGTTTCTTAGTGTCTTTAATTTTCAATCCGAAATACATCGGATTTATAGGTTCTTGAGTTTTTGTATAACGAATCTCATAATGAAGATGAGGTCCTCCCGAACTTCCACTGTTACCAGTAAGTCCCAGATAGTCACCTTTTTTTATCGGAAATTGATTCTCTTTCAAAATAATATTTTGTGCAAATGATTCTGTCTCATATTGTTTTTCTCTAACAAAGTCCGTTATCTTTTGATTGAATTTTGAAAGATGTGCATATACGGAAGTAAATCCGTCATTATGAGTTATATAAATCACCTTACCATAACCAAATGGCGACACTCCTATCCTACTCACGTAACCATCAGCAACAGCAAAAACCTCCTTTCCTTCAACGCCTTGAGTTCTAATATCGACACCAGCATGAAAAGCATTAGTTCTAAGTTCCGCAAAGGTTGCCGACAACGAGATTGGTATTTTTACTGGATTAGGATATTGAGGAAAAGACTCTTTCTGAGCAAACAAAAAATTAAAAGATAAAACAAATATAATCAACAATTTATACTTCATATACTTCATTAAAAACATCAATAATTCATTTCTTACAAAGTTAGAAAATATTAGGTTATTAATCATTTATAAAACTACATTTTTTTTATCTTTGCATAAATATTTTTACGTAAATGTTAAAAAACAAAGAACTCATCTTATGGAAAATGCTAGTTGTTAGACTAAGTTCCATGTTGCTTCTACTTTCGTTGAGCAGATGGCTTCTTTATATTTTTAACACGAACAACTTCAACGACTTGAATTTAAACGAACTTTTCAAATTATATTATGTAGGGTTCAGATTCGACATTTACACTCTGATAATTTTCAATATACCGCTAATATTTTTTTACAGCATTCCATTTAAAATCAAATTCAATCATCTATACAAAAAGATTATTGATATTCTTTTCATTATAGGCAATTCGGTTGCTATTGCGTTAAATCTCATTGACGTAATATATTACAGATACCTCGACAAAAGAATGAGTTCCGAATTATTCACATTCTTTAAAGGAAGTGATGAAAATCAAGGAAGTCTGATACTTAATTTCATTGTAGACTTCTGGTTTATGTTCTTGATTTTCTTTGCGATGTTATTTATAATCATCATCATAACAAAAAAAACAAAACTAAAAGAAAGTCATTTTTATAACAATAAAGGATGGTATATAAGTCAAAGTATTGGTTTTGTCATCATCATGGCATTATCTGTACTTGGTATCAGAGGAGGATTTCAGTTAAAGCCTATAAATCTTACGACAGCAACAGATTACACATCTCCTAAAAACATACCTCTCGTTATCAATACCCCTTTCAGCATCTGCTTGAGTTCAACCTCATCGGCGTTGGAAAAAATAAACTTCTTTGAAGAAGATATCATCGACTCAATATATTCACCTATTCATAATAATTTGAGTCACGACAGATTCGTAATAAAAGACGCCACTGATTGTAATGTCGTCTTAATCATATTAGAGAGTTTTGGTCAGGAAATGATAGGATATTATAATTCCGCTTACGAGAAAAGTCTCACCCCATTTTTGGATTCATTATTAAGCAAAAGTCTTACCTTTGACGGCATGGCCAATGGACGTCGCTCAATAGAAGCACTTCCGTCCATATTCTGTGGACTCCCTTCACTTATGTCGACCGACTATCCTTCATCCAGATATGCCATTAATAAATTAGAAGGTTTCGGGACAACACTCAAACAAAACGGATATAAGACCGTATTTTTCCATGGAGGAAACAATGGAACCATGAGTTTTAATTCCACATCAAAATCAAGTGGTTTCGACGATTACCATGGAAGAAACGAATACGACAACGATGACGATTTCGATGGTACATGGGGAATATACGACAACCCATTTTTACAATATACAGCATCTCAACTAAACCGATACAGTGAACCTTTCGCCGCTGTCATTTTCACATTATCATCACATCATCCATATTCATTACCAGAGAATTATACTATTTATGAATCAAACTACAACACTCCTTTTGAAAATACAGTAACTTATGTAGATGACGCATTAAGAAACTTCTTCAAGACAATATCTAATTACAAATGGTTCGACAACACAATATTCGTTATAACAGCAGACCACGTAAATCCGGAGCACAAATTCGATGAATATAAAAACGTAAGAGGTTCATATAGAGTTCCTCTCGCATTTTACTCACCTCAGATAATTGAAGCAAAACATATTGATGAAATTGCACAACATATTGACATAGGGGTTTCTATCATGAGTGCGTTGAATATCAACGATACAATTTTTAGTTTCGGAAGAAATTTATTCGACAGCAAACAAGAACCATCATTTATAGGTTATTCTAACAACGTTTACCAGTTCTATGACGGAACATATTTCCTACAATCAGATGGAAATAATATTAAAGGAGTACACAAGTTAAACGAAAATGGTTTTTCTAAAAACTTATTTAACGAAAACGAAGAAGACTGGAAAAGCATTGACATTAAATTTAAAGCGATATTACAGCAATATAACAACAGAATGATAAACAATCAATTGTACTACATAAAATGAAAAAGAAAATAATTTTTATTGTTAATCCGATATCTGGTCATCACAACAAGAATCATTTTCCGAATCTTGTAGAAACTAATATTGACAAAAACAAATACGATTATAAGATTGTTTTTACAGAGTATGCTAATCATGCTACTGAATTAACAATGCAAGCGATAGAAGATGGATTTGAATATATTGCCGCTGTTGGCGGTGACGGCACTATCAACGAAGTTGCCAAATGTCTGATTGGCAAAGAACAAATACTTGTCATTGTTCCTTTCGGTTCGGGCAATGGTCTCGCCAACCATCTCAGACTTCCTTTCAAAATAGAGAAACATATCAAAGAAGTCGTCAACAAAGGAAAAGTATATAAGATTGATACTGCCACAATGAATGGTATTCCGTTCATCAGCATTGCAGGTATAGGTTTCGATGCTGTGATTGCAGATTATTTCGCTAAAGATGAAAACAGAGGTTTTATAACTTATGCTAAATTAATCACAGAAAAATACCCTAACTACAAACAGAAAGAATACACTTTGATATTAGACGACAACAAGACTATCGAGTGCAAACCTTTCTTTGTAACTTTCGCCAATTCAAGCCAGTTTGGATATAATGCGGAGATTTCTCCTAAAGCCAGCGTCCAAGACGGACTCCTTGACGTTTGTATCTTCAAGAAACCTAATATCTTGGAAGTCCCTATTGTAGCGACTTATTTTTTAGCGAAACAAATTGATAAAAGCAATTTCATCGACATTCATAAAGCAAAAAAAATCCAGATAATACGTAAAACAGATGATGTCGTAAATATTGATGGTGAACCTATTGAAATGAGTAAAGACATCATCGTAGAAATCAATCCATTAAGTCTCAATATATTATTACAAAATAATTGATACCATGTTCGAAAAATACATTCAACTCTTCAAAGCATTATTCTCAAAAATAGGATTAGGCGAAAACATATCAAGTATCATCGCCGAGACTATTAGTTTTGCGACCTTGATATTAGCCGCAATTCTAATATACCACATCGTCCTTTATATAATAAGAAAAACTATAAATACTTTTATACAAAAAAGCGTATCAAAAAGAGACGATATATTATTGAAAAACAAGGTATTCAAAAGATTATGCCTTCTTATTCCTGCATATATAATAAGGTATAACATCGCGGATGCAATACCATCTTTCCCAATACTCACATCTACAATTATACTTTTCACAAAAATATATGAGGTCTTTGTATACAGCAGAGTATTAGACAGTGTATTAACCACATTAAACGACATTTACGACACATACGAGGTTTCGAAGAGCAAACCCATCAAAGGTTTTATTCAAGTTTTAAAAACTATCATTTATATTGTATGCTTCTTATTGATTATCGCGATATTAACAGACAAACAACTTTCAAATATCTTAATAGGTTTAGGTACACTATCAGCAGTTTTGATGTTGGTATTCAAAGACCCTATCTTGGGTTTTGTCGGTGGACTTCAACTGACCATCAACGATATGCTTCGTATCGGTGACTGGATTGTTATGGAAAAAAGCAAAGCCGACGGTGAAGTTCTAGAAATTGGATTGACAACGGTTAAAGTACAAAACTGGGACATGACAATAACCACAATTCCTACTTATTCTCTTATCTCCGATTCGTTTACCAACTGGCGTGGTATGCAAAATTCCGGCGGTCGACGCATCGCTCGTTCTTTTGTAATTGATATAGATACCGTTAAATTCTGTACTCCAGAAATGTTGGAAAGATATAAAAAATACCAACTCGTAACCAACTATATCATTGAAAAAGAAAAAGAAGTTGAAGAATACAATAAGACTAACAACATCGATAATTCTAACCTTGTTAATGGCAGACGTCAGACCAACATCGGTATTTTCAGAGCTTACCTGACTGAATATTTGGCTAATTGTCCTTATATCAATAAAGATATGACATTTATGATAAGACAATTAGCACCAACAGAATTTGGTATCCCCATGCAGGTTTACGCATTCAGTTCCAATAAGGAATGGATTAAATACGAGAATATCCAAAGTGACATCTTCGACCATATCTTCGCTGTAGTCCCAATGTTTGATTTGAAAATATATCAGAAACCATCCAGCAACACATTGGAAAAAATAAACAATAGCGAAAATATTGAAGAGATTTTATAAATCTAAAACTTGAAAAACTGAAAATTCAGATAATGACTTAGTCCTTTGTCATTAGATTTTTGACTGTAAATCAAAAAAAACAAGGCTGCTATTTGGGAGATAGCAGCCTATTTTGTTAAAAAATAATTCATTAAACATTAAATCAAAACTAGGTGTTAACCTAAGTATTTATGGCTAATAATGAAGAAAAGGGAGGACTTCATTATCTCTTTTAGACAATGCAAAGATATTACTAATAAATAAGATAACTCATCACAACAATTTGGTATTTTCTTAATATGTCATAACATAATATTGGTAAATCCAAATTTTGTTATTTTTTAGCAATATAATCTATTATCTGTTAGCAACTAAAGTATTTTTTTCTTAGTTTTGCATCTCATTTAAAATAATGAACGAGTATTGACATTTTAACAAAATTAAGAATTATGAGAAAATGGCGTATTGAAGATTCAGCAGAACTCTACAACATCAACAACTGGGGAATAAACTATTTCTCTATCAATGATAAAGGTCATATCGTTGTAACACCTCGCGAAGGTTGCGCATCTGTCGACTTAAGAGAATTGGTTGATGAATTACAACTCCGCGACGTATCGGTACCAATGTTAGTACGTTTCCCAGACATTATCGACACACGTATCGAGACTATCGACTCTTGTTTCAAGTCTGCTGCAGAAGAATACGAATACAAAGGAAAGAACTTCATCGTCTTCCCTATCAAAGTCAATCAGATGCGTCCTGTCGTAGACGAGATTGTAAGTCATGGCAAGAAATTCAACATCGGTCTTGAAGCTGGTTCCAAACCAGAACTTCACGCCATCATAGCATCCAATACCGATACCAACTCGCTCATTATTTGTAATGGTTACAAAGACGAGAGTTTTATTGAATTGGCTCTTCTAGCACAAAAGATGGGAAGGACAATCATCATTGTCGTAGAGAAACTCAATGAATTGAGACTCATTACACGCGTCGCCAAACGTTTGAAAGTCACACCTAACATAGGTGTAAGAATTAAGCTCGCCAGTTCAGGCAGCGGCAAATGGGAAGACTCAGGCGGCGACGGCAGCAAGTTCGGATTGACGACATCAGAACTCCTCGAAGCTCTCGAATATCTCGAAAAGAACAATATGAAAGACTGCTTACGTCTTGTTCACTATCATATAGGAAGTCAGGTAACAAAAATCAGAAGCATCAAAATCGCTCTTAAAGAAGCTGCTCAATTCTATGTCCAGTTACATAAAATGGGATTCAACATCGAATTCGTTGACGTTGGCGGCGGATTAGGTGTCGACTATGATGGTTCTCGTTCAAGCAGCGCTAGTAGCGTAAACTATAGCATCCAGGAATATGTCAACGACGTAATATTCTCTGTTGCCGATGCTTGCGACAAGAACGGACTTCCCCACCCTAACGTAATTACAGAATCAGGACGAGCTTTGACAGCACATCACTCAGTCTTGATTTTCGAAGTACTCGAAACAGCGTCACTTCCTGAATGGGACGACAGCGAAGAGATTTTAGAAGACGACCACGAATTGATTCATGAACTTAACGACGCATGGGATAAACTCACCAACAAACAATCTTCGATGTTAGAGACATGGCACGACGCTCAGCAAATCAGAGAAGAAGCATTGGATCTGTTCAGTCTCGGACTCTTAGACATCAAATCGAGAGCTAAAGTTGAACGTCTGTTCTGGTCAATAGCAAGAGAAATAAATCAACTTACTTCAGAACTCAAACGTATCCCTGAAGATTTCAGCAACTTACCAAAACTGCTAGCAGATAAATACTTCTGTAATTTCTCATTATTCCAGTCATTACCTGATGCTTGGGCAATAGACCAGATTTTCCCTATCATACCAATTCACAGATTAGACGAACAACCGAACAGAATGGCGACATTACAAGACGTGACATGCGACTCCGACGGTAAAGTTTCATCATACGTAACGACAAAGAACCAGTCACATACAATGCCTGTTCACAACATGAACTCTAAAGACCCATATTATATAGGTGTATTTTTGGTTGGAGCATATCAGGAAATCCTCGGCGACTTACACAATTTGTTCGGAGACACCAATGCAGTTCACGTATCCGTTGACGAAAAAGGATATTACATCGACCAAATCATCGACGGCGAGACTGTAGCTGAAGTTTTGGAATATGTACAATACAGTCCTAAGAAATTGGTTAGAACCGTTGAGTCATGGGTAACGAGTTGTGTCAAGCAAGGCAAGATTACCGTTGAAGAAGGAAAGGAATTCTTGTCGAACTATCGCTCCGGATTGTACGGATACACTTACCTTGAATAAATTGAAAATTGAAAGCTGAAAATTATATTTTGGTATCAAATAAACAAAAAGAGACCGTCTAACAAGTTTAGGCAGTCTCTTTTTTTGTATAATTATGTAATGTTGCCAAAGACAGTTTGGCGATAAGCTTGTAAATAAATGACAGTTAATGATATGGATATACTTTGATGGAATGTCTCCGTCAAAGTTTT
>JAZUST010000023.1:0-8281 GCA_045606865.1 Bacteroidales bacterium | reverse complement strand
AGTAAAAACTTCGGAAATCGAGTTTAAAGAACGTTTGGTTAGCGTTCAACGCGTCACCAAAGTTACCAAAGGTGGACGTACATTCAGCTTCTCAGCTATTGTAGTCGTCGGCAACGAAAATGGCGTGGTAGGTTACGGACTTGGTAAAGCCAAGGAAGTTCAAGCCGCTGTTGCTAAAGGTATCGATGATGCAAAGAAAAATTTAATTAAAGTTCCTATTATCAACGGAACCCTTCCACACGAACAATATGGTAAATACTGCGGTGCTTACGTTTACGTACAACCAGCTACTCCTGGTACTGGTGTTATCGCAGGTGGTGCTATGCGTGCTGTATTGGAAAGTGTAGGCGTTAAAAACGTCTTGGCAAAGTCAAAAGGTTCTTCAAACCCTCACTCAGTAGTTAAAGCTACTTTCGCAGCATTGAGCCAAATGCGTGATGCTCGCATGGTAGCTGATTTAAGAGGTGTTGATATGGATGTGGTGTTTAACGGATAATCTTAAAGCAATGAAAAAAGTTAGAATTACTCAGGTTAGAAGTGGCATCGGCAGACCACAAGATCAAAAAGATACATTAGTAGCTTTACGTCTTAGAAAGATGAACCAATCTGTAGAGGTCGATATGGAAAATCCATGTATCGCCGGTATGGTTGAAAAGGTAAAACACCTTCTCAAAATAGAAGAAATTTAATTGTTGAACTAAGAAAATAATAAATAGTATGGATCTTAGTAATCTTAAACCAGCCAAAGGCTCTGTCAAGACTCGCAAAAGAATCGGTCGTGGACAAGGTTCAGGTAGAGGTGGTACTTCAACACGTGGTCACAAAGGTGCTGGTTCACGTTCAGGTACCTCACACAAAATCGGTTATGAAGGCGGTCAAATGCCATTGGCACGTCTCGTCCCTAAATTCGGTTTCAAGAATATCAACCGTAAGTTCTATCGTCCAGTCAATATCGAAATCCTCCAAGACTTCGCTGACTGCGGCATCAATGAAATCACTCCAGCATTGTTAATGGAAAATGGTTTCGTAGGCAAGAATGAACTCGTTAAGATTCTTGGTAATGGTGAATTACAGGCACAAATGACAGTTAAGGCTCACGCTTTCTCAAAGAGCGCAGAAGAAGCTATCACAAAAGCCGGTGGAACAATAGAGAAAATATAATAAATAAAACTGAAGAGATATGAAGGAGTTATTAATAGTTATTTTAGTATGTGCAGTTATAGCAGCAATTCTTTGGGCAAACAAAAAACTCAGAGAAAACATACGAAATATCTTTAAAATTGAGGAACTCCGTAAGCGTATCACCTACACGATATTAATTGTTTTAATTTATCGTTTCGGTTCTTACGTGGTTCTCCCAGGAATCGATCCTAATCAACTCGCCGAATTGCAAAACCAAAGCAGTAGCGGTCTTCTCGGTTTGTTGAATATGTTCTCAGGTGGTGCTTTCGCTAACGCTTCAGTATTCGCAGTAGGTATTATGCCATATATCACAGCTTCTATTATAGTTCAGCTGTTGGGTATGGCAATACCTTATTTCCAACGTTTACAAAAAGAAGGTGAAAGCGGTCGTCGTAAAATCAATCAGATTACTCGCTACTTAACAGTGCTTATTGTTGGCGTTCAAGCTCCAGGTTATATCGCTAACTTGCGCGCTCAACTTCCATCAGAAGCTATCTATCCTTTCGTAGCAGGCGGCTCACCAACATTGTTCTTCTGGATTTCATCAATAGTAATCCTTATCGCAGGTACATTATTCGTCATGTGGCTCGGTGAACGTATCACAGATAAAGGTCTCGGTAATGGTATCTCTTTGATCATCATGATCGGTATCATCGCTCGTTTACCTTTCGCATTGTTCGCTGAAGTAGCTTCACGTTTCACACAAGGTCATGGCGGTCCAATCTTCTTCTTGATTGAGATTGTTGTCCTCGTCCTCGTTATTATCATGACGATAATGTTGGTACAAGGTACTCGTAAAATACCGGTACAATATGCTAAACGTGTTGTTGGCAACAAACAATACGGTGGCGTACGTCAATACATTCCTCTCAAAGTGAATGCAGCCGGTGTTATGCCAATCATCTTTGCTCAAGCAATCATGTTTGTACCTATCACTATAGCAGGTTTCACACAAAGTGAATCAATGTCTGGATTCATGGCAGCATTCACTAATATGAACGGATTCTGGTACAACTTTGTATTCTTTGTTCTTATCATCGCTTTCACATACTTCTACACAGCTGTTACAATTAACCCAGCTCAAATGGCAGAAGATATTAAGAAAAACGGTGGTTTTATTCCAGGTGTAAAACCAGGTAAGAAAACACAAGAATTCTTCGATGAAATAATTTCAAGAATTACATTGCCAGGTTCAATCTTCTTAGGTATAGTTGCTATCATGCCAGCTATAGTTTCAATTCTCGGCGTAAATCAACAATTCGCACAATTCTACGGTGGTACTTCATTGTTGATTCTCGTTGGTGTTGTTTTAGATACTTTGCAACAAATAGAAAGTCATCTCTTGATGCGCCACTATGACGGTTTGACAAAAGCCGGTCGTATTAAAGGTCGCTCAGGTAGAATGTAAGATTTCTTGTAATGATTCATTATAGAACTGATAAAGAAATAGAGTTGCTCAGACAAGCTGCTTTGCTGGTTGGAAAAACATTAGGTGAAGTAGGTAAGCATATACGTCCGGGTATCCGTACTATAGAACTTGATAAAATCGCTGAAGAGTTTATCAGAGATCATGGTGCAATACCAGCCTTCAAGGGATATGAGGGATTTCCCGGAAGTTTATGCATATCCGTCAATGATGCAGTGGTACATGGAATCCCTGGCAACTACGAGCTTCGTGACGGAGATATAGTCTCAGTTGATTGTGGCACAATATTAAATGGCTACGTTGGTGACTCGGCTTATACTTTTACAGTAGGAGAGGTCTCAGAAGAAATTAAACTCTTCCTCCAAAGATCGAAAGAATCATTATATAAAGGTATTGAACAAGCAGTAGCCGGTAATCGCATTGGCGATATCGGTTACGCTGTTCAACATTACGTAGAACAATTCGGATATGGCGTTGTTAGAGAGTTAGTAGGTCATGGCGTTGGACGTAAGATGCATGAAGATCCACAGGTACCTAATTACGGTAAACGTGGTACAGGTACTAAGTTGTCGGAAGGCATCGTCATCGCAATAGAACCTATGATTACATTCGGCAAACGCGACATTATTCAAGAAAGAGATGGTTGGACTATCAAGACAAAAGATAGAATGCCGGCCGCTCATTTTGAACATGATGTGGCAGTACGTAATGGTAAAGCTGAGATATTATCAAGTTTTGAATGGATAGAAGGAAATCAATAATTAAAAGAATATTATATGGCAAAACAATTGTCGATAGAACAAGACGGAACAGTAATTGAATCATTGGGTAACGCAATGTTCAGAGTGGAGTTGGAAAACGGGCTCCAGATTATAGCTCATATTTCAGGAAAAATGCGTATGCATTACATAAAAATACTTCCTGGAGATAGAGTAAGACTTGAAATGTCCCCTTATGATCTGACAAAAGGACGTATAACATTCAGATATAAATAATATTTTTTTTATTAAAATATTTTTCTTATCTTTGCAGCCGCAAAAAAGATAGGTATAAACGTGACTTTAAAGAAATAAAAGATAATAGTAACAATATGAAAGTCAGAGCATCAATTAAGAAAAGATCAGACGATTGCAAAATTGTGCGTCGTAAAGGTAAATTGTATGTAATTAACAAAAAGAACCCTAAAGAGAAACAACGTCAGGGTTAATAACAAGTAAAACGATAAAATTATGGCAAGAATCGCGGGTGTTGATATCCCTAACAACAAACAAGGTCAAATTTCATTGACTTACATTTACGGAATTGGACGTTCACTTGCTAAGGAAATCCTTGCTAAGGCAGGTGTTGACCCAGAGAAGAAAGTTCAAGATTGGAACGACGATGAACAAAACAATATTCGTACAATCATCGGTGACCAATACAAAGTAGAAGGTGAACTTCGTAGTGAAATCCAAATCAATATCAAACGTTTAATGGATATTGGTTGTTACAGAGGAATCCGTCATCGTTCAGGATTACCTTTACGTGGTCAAAGTACCAAAAATAACGCACGTACTCGTAAGGGACGTAAGAAAACTGTTGCTAATAAAAAGAAAGCCACTAAGTAATAAATAACTTATTGGTTGGATCATAAAAAACCATTAAAACAAATTCAATTAAAAAATGGCAAAAAACACAAAAGTCGTTAAGAAACGTGTTGTTAAGATTGAAGCAGTAGGTAAAGCGTTCATCAAGGCTTCTTTCAATAACATCATCATTTCCTTGACAAACAATGAAGGACAAGTCATTTCTTGGGCATCAGCCGGAAAAATGGGCTTCAAAGGTTCAAAGAAGAACACTCCATACGCAGCTCAAATGGCAGCCGAAGATTGCGCAAAAACAGCATATGACTTGGGATTACGTAAAGTTAAAGTATTTGTAAAAGGACCAGGTTCAGGACGTGAATCAGCTATTCGTCAAATCAACGCATCAGGAATTGAAGTAACAGAAATCATCGACGTAACTCCAATCCCACACAATGGTTGCCGTCCTCCTAAACGTAGAAGAGTGTGATTTTTATTAATTAAGTTAAAAATTAGTAGTTATGGCAAGATATACAGGTCCTAAAACAAAAATCGCTCGTAAATTCGGTGAACCAATCTACGGAGCAGACAAAAATTACGAAAAGAGAAATTATCCTCCAGGACAACACGGTGCAGCAAAGAGAAGAAAAAAAGTCTCTGAATATGGTGTACAGTTGATGGAAAAACAAAAGGCAAAATACACATACGGTATTTTAGAACGCCAATTCAGAAACTTGTTTGAGAAAGCAAACAAGAAAAAAGGCATCACTGGTGAGATTTTACTTCAACTTATAGAATCACGTTTAGATAACTTAGTTTATCGTTTCGGTATCGCTCCAACACGCGCAGCAGCACGTCAATTGGTAAGCCACCGTCATATTACAGTCAATGGTAGAGTTGTCAACATCCCTTCATACCTCGTGAAAGTTGGTGACATCGTCGCAGTACGTGAGAAATCCAAGAGCTTGGAAGTCATTACTAATTCAGTGGATGGTCGCGGAAACCGCTATCCATGGTTAGAATGGGATTCAGATAAACTTTGCGGTAAATTTATGACATATCCAAACCGTGAAGATATTCCTGAAACCATCAATGAACAACTTATCGTTGAGTTGTATTCTAAATAATCGAATATAAACTGATATTATTTATGGCAATATTAGCATTTCAAAGACCCGATAAGGTTATAATGGTAGAATCGACAGACAAACATGGTGTCTTCGAATTTCGCCCACTCGAACCAGGTTTCGCTACCACAATCGGTAATGCTCTTAGAAGAGTTTTGTTATCTTCATTAGAAGGTTATGCAATTACATCAATACGCATCGAAGGTGTTCAGCATGAACTCGCACCAATTCATGGCGTAATTGAAGATGTTGCCGATATGGTACAACGTTTCAAACAGGTTCGTTTTAAACAACAAATCCCGGGCGAAACATTTGAGAAGGTTACTGTTGTAGTTGGCGGCCAAGATAAATTCGTTGCCGGCGACATCAATAAATTCCTCTCTGTGTTTCAAGTGTTGAACCCAGAACTCGTCATCTGCCACATGGACCCATCTGTTAAATTGTCAATCGAATTGACAATCAACAAAGGTAGAGGATATGTGAATGCTGACGAAAATAAAGTGTTAAATGCACCAATCGACACTATCGCCATAGATTCAATCCACACTCCAATCAGAAACGTCAGTTATAAGCAGGAAAATTATCGCGTCGAACAAAAGACCGACTATGAAAAACTTATATTTGACATTGAAACAGATGGATCAATAAATCCAAAAGATGCATTGGAAGAGGCAGCTAAAATACTTATCTATCACTTCATGCTCTTCTCTGATGAGAGAATAACAATGATGGATGAAAAGAAATCAGCATCAGACGACTTAGACGAAAATTCATTGCATATTCGTCAATTACTTAAGACAAAGTTGGTTGATATGGATTTGTCAGTCCGTGCTCTTAACTGCTTAAAAGCAGCTGAAGTTGAAACAATAGGTGATTTAGTATCACTCGATAAACATGAACTCCTTAAATTCCGTAACTTTGGTAAGAAATCTCTTACAGAATTGGAGGAATTGGTAAGAAGCAAAGGATTAGAATTTGGAATGAATATCAGCAAATATAAATTAGATAAGGAATAATAAAAGATGAGACACAATAAGAAATTTAATCACTTAGGAAGAAAAAGCGCTCACCGTAATGCTATGTTATCAAATATGGCTAGTTCGCTTATTCTTAATAAACGAATCACCACTACAGTAGCTAAAGCTAAGGCTTTGCGTATCTACGTAGAACCAATGATTACTCGTTCCAAAGATGATTCAACAGTATCACGCCGTACAGTTTTCGCACAACTTCAAAATAAAGAAGCTGTTACAGAACTTTTCCGTGAAATCAGTCAAAAAGTTGCTGATCGTCCAGGCGGTTACACTCGTATCATTAAATTGGGTACACGTCTTGGTGACAGTGCTGAAATGTGTATGATAGAACTTGTTGATTACAACGAAGTTTATTCAGGTGGCGAAAAGAAAACTAAAGTAGCTAAGTCAACACGCAGAAGAGGCGGTAAGAAAAAAACTGAAGCTCCTGCAGTTGAAGCTGCAGCAGAAGAAAATAAAGCAGAATAATTTCTGTATTAAAAAAGACCTGACTTTTTCGGTCGGGTCTTTTTTTTGAAAACCAAAATATTTAATTTAATTTTTTATTTTTTTATGAGTAGAATAGTAGACGTATACGCACGTCAAATATTAGATTCACGCGGTAATCCTACCGTTGAAGTTGACGTTATTACAGAAGGTGGTGCAATGGGTCGCGCAGCCGTTCCATCAGGCGCATCAACAGGCGTTCACGAAGCAAGAGAACTCCGTGACGGCGACAAATCAACATATCTCGGAAAAGGCGTTTTGAAAGCTGTTGAAAATGTCAACACTATCATCGCTGGCGAATTGCAAGGTATGAACGTCCTCGACCAAAATGAAATTGACAAGAAATTATTGGAAATCGATGGCACACCAAATAAGGACAGACTCGGTGCTAACGCTATTCTCGGCGTTTCATTGGCATGTGCTAAAGCAGGTGCCTTATTTACAGGTCAACCTCTTTACCGTTATGTTGGTGGCGTAAGTGCTAACACTCTTCCTATCCCTATGATGAACATCCTCAATGGCGGCTCACATGCTGACAACAGCATCGACTTCCAAGAGTTCATGATTATGCCTGTCGGTGCAACATCATTCCGTCAAGCTATCCAATGGGGCGCAGAAATATTCCATAACCTCAAGAGCGTTCTCAAAAATGCAGGTTATTCAACAAACGTCGGTGATGAAGGTGGTTTTGCTCCTAACCTCCGTTCAAATGAAGAAGCTATCGAAGTTATCCTTCAAGCTATTGAAAAAGCTGGTCGCAAACCAGGTGAAGAAATCTTCATCGCCCTCGACCCTGCTTCTTCAGAATATTATCTCCCAGAAGAAAACGTTTATCACCTCCATAAATCAACAGGCGACAAATTGACACCAGCTCAGATGGTTGACTATTGGAAAAACTGGTGCGCAAAATATCCTATCATCTCTATCGAAGACGGTATGGCAGAAGACGACTGGGACGGTTGGAGAATGATGACCGACGCTCTCGGAAATAAGATCCAATTGGTTGGTGACGACTTGTTCGTGACAAACGAAAGCCGCTTGAGATTAGGTATCGAACGTAACGTTGCTAACTCAATCCTCGTTAAAGTTAACCAGATCGGTTCACTCACTGAAACATTCCGTGCAGTAGAATTGGCTCAGCGTAACGGCTACACTGCAGTTATTTCTCACCGTTCAGGCGAAACTGAAGATGCTACTATCGCTGACATCGCTGTTGCTACTAACGCTGGTCAGATCAAGACCGGTTCTGCTAGCCGCTCTGACCGTATGGCTAAGTACAACCAGCTCCTCCGTATCCAGGAAGAACTCGGCTGCGCTGCTAAATATGGCTACGGCAAAAAAACTAAAATGCCCCAGGCTTAATATAGAGGCATATAGATAAAGAAAAAACGCACGAGCTCACGAGCCCGTGCGTTTTTCTTTATCCACACGTACAATTTCAGGGATAATCTCTCCTGCTTTTCT
>JAZUST010000022.1:0-20523 GCA_045606865.1 Bacteroidales bacterium | reverse complement strand
TGATGAAATTTCGCCACATCAATTAACCCTTTTCTGAATTGGGGGGGCTTGGAATTTGAAAATAGAAATCTCAACCGCATAAATACTGCGTTTGAGACACGCTTTTATACACTTTTAAACTTTTATCGGACAGCAATAATTTTAATTAAACGGTAATGAACATAGTTATTCTTTTTATTTATTTTTGCCAATGCAAATATACGAGAGACGTCCCCCTGTGGCGTCTTTGAATTGAAAACTGAAAATTGAAAATTAGCTGTCAGCCATCAGCTATCAGCAGTCAGCTCACAGCAAGAAAATATGGACAAAGTCTGTTGTCTGTTGACTGTTGTCTGTTGACTTAAAACTCCTCTTTTCATATTTTTCAAGTTTTAGAAAAAAACACTTGTAATTCAAATAAAAAAATCGTACTTTTGCACCCCAAAAAATGTTCTCTAACAAAAGAATTAAAAATTAAATAATTATAAAAAATAGATTTACAATGCAAAACAAAGGAGTTATCAAACTTTTAGCAGTTATCTTGGCTGTTTTCTCATTGTATCAATTGTCATTTTCAGTAGTGACAAGACGCGTCGAGAAAAAAGCAGCTGAATATGCTACAAGTGCAGAATCAGTGGAAATGGCAGAAATTCTTGCCAAAGGTGATCAAAACGCTTACGATTACTTATTAGATTCAATTCAAGGTGCAAGAGAAACTTATTACTTAGACTCAATGAGCACCGTTAAGGTTTATCCAGTATTCGGACAAACTTATCGTCAAGCAAAAGAAATGGAAATCAACTTAGGTCTCGACCTCAAAGGCGGTATGAACGTCATGATGGAAGTCTCAGTTCCAGACATCATCAACGTGCTCTCAGGTCACAGCACAGACCCAACATTCGTCGAAGCTATAAAAATAGCTAACGAACAACATCTCAACTCACAAAGAGATTACGTCGATTTGTTCGGTGACGCTTTCCAACAATTAGACCCTAACGCTAAATTAGCTCCTATCTTCTTGTTCGAATTCAAAGACAAAGGTATCACAGTAAATTCAACAAACGCTGAAGTCTTAGACGTTATCAAAGAAGAAACAAACAGCGCAATCGACCGTTCATACCAAATCTTAAGAACTCGTATCGACCGTTTCGGCGTTGCTCAACCAAACATCCAAAAATTAGAGAACTCAGGACGTATCCTCGTCGAACTCCCAGGTATCAAAGATCCTAAACGTGTACGTAAACTTTTACAAGGCACAGCACAATTGGAATTCTGGGAAACATACAACTTCACAGAACTTTACAACTATTTCGACGAAGCTAACGCACGTCTTGCAGAAATAAACAAAGCTCTCGAAGGCACAACAGAAGAAAAAGAAGAAGCAAAGAGCGACGACGAACCAGCTCTTTTGGCAAACGACTCATTGAAAGCTCAAGAAGAAGCTTTAGAAGAAATGAGATCAAACTTCCCAATCTACAACTACCTTACACCTTCTTACTATCAAAACGAAGCAGGTCAGACATATCCTGCTCAAACAGCACGCGTTGGTATGGCTTTAGTAAAAGATACAGCTAACATCAACAGAATGCTCAAACAAGTCAAGAACGTGTTCCCTCGTAACGTTAAATTCGCATGGTGCGTGAAACCTAACGTTGACGCAACAACAGGTGCAGAATACATCGACCTCGTAGCATTAAAGACATCACGCGAAAACACAGCTGCTCTCGGCGGTGAAGTCATCGTTGACGCTCGTCAAGACTACGATCAAAACGGTCGCGTTGAAGTAACAATCCAAATGAACAGCGAAGGCGCCAAAGCATGGAAACGCTTGACAGGCGAAAACATCGGCAGACAAGTTGCTATCGTCCTCGACGACTACGTATATTCTTATCCTGTAGTTAACGACGAAATCCCAAGCGGACGCTCATCAATCTCTGGTGGCGACATGACATTGGAAGAAGCACAAGACTTAGCTAACATCTTGAAAGCAGGTAAATTGCCAGCTCCAGCAAGAATCCTCGAAGAAAACGTCGTTGGTCCATCATTGGGTCAAGAAGCTATTCAATCAGGTCTCTGGTCACTCATCATCGCTTTCATCCTCGTACTTATTTATATGATGTTCTTCTACAACAAAGCCGGTATCGCATCAGACCTCGCTTTGATAGTTAACATCTTCTTCATGTTCGGTGTATTAGCATCATTCGGAACAGTATTGACATTGCCAGGTCTCGCCGGTATCGTATTGACACTCGGTATGGCTGTTGACTCCAACGTCATCATCTTCGAACGTATCAAAGAAGAAATCCGCGCAGGTAAAGGTTTAAGAACAGCTATCGCCGACGGTTACAAAGCAGCTTACTCAGCTATCCTCGACGGTAACATCACAACATTCTTGACAGCATTCGTATTGTTCCAATTCGGTACAGGTCCTGTTCAAGGTTTCGCTACAACATTGATGATCGGTATCGCAACATCATTGTTCACATCATTATTCATCACACGTTTGATATTCGAAGGCTGGTTGAAGAAAGACAAGAACATCAACTTCTCAAGCAACGCTACACGCAATTTCTTGAAGAATACTTCTATCGACTTCATCAACTTCGGAAAGACAGCTGCTATCATCGCTGGCGTATTCATCGTAATCAGCGTCGGTTCTTTGGCAGTTCGCGGTTTGAACTTAGGTATCGACTTCAAAGGTGGACGTAACTACGTCGTTCGTTTCGACAAAGACGTCACAGTTAACGAAGTACGTAACGCTTTATCAAACGTCGAAGAATTCAATAACGTCCCTGAAGTAAAGACATACGGTACAAACCGTCAAGTCAAGATAACAACAGACTATAAGATCAACGACAATCACCCTGAAGTTGACCAAGAAATCCAAGGTCTCATCTACGACGCACTTAAAGGTCTCTACAACACAGAAATGTCATACGACCAATTCACAACAGACTCAGACAAGAGCAACGTATTGCTCGGTATCTTGAGCTCACAAAAAGTTGGTGCTACAGTAGCTGACGACGTAACACGTAAGGCTATCATCGCTGTTGTCATCTCATTGGTTGTTATGTTCGCATACATCGCTATCCGTTTCAGAAGATGGCAATATGGTTTGTCGAGCGTTATTTGTTTGGCACACGATACATTACTCGTTCTCGGTATGTACTCATTATTCAATAATGTATTGCCATTCACAATGGAAGTCAACCAATCATTCATCGCTGCTGTCTTGACAGTTATCGGTTATTCTATCAACAACACAGTGGTTATCTTCGACCGTGTACGTGAAAACGTCACATTGTTCCCTAAGAAAGGTTGGAAAGAACGTTTCAACACCGCAAACAACAGTACATTGTTACGTACAATCAACACATCAGGTACAACAATCGTCGTATTGTTAGCTATCTTCATCTTCGGTGGTGAGACAATCCGCGGTTTCGTCTTCGCATTGTTAGTAGGTATGTTAGCAGGTACATTCTCATCATTGTTCATCGCTTCTCCATTGGCATACACCTTATTCAAAGGAAAAGAATACGATGCACAATTAGAACAAGTAGCTGATAAGAAAAGAAAATAATATTAAAACTATGAGCCTTGAACGATGAACATTGAACCAAGGCTGATAAAAGAAAAAGAGCTCTCAATTTCTTGGGAGCTCTTTTTTTGCTATCAGCTATCAGCAGTCAGCTATCAGTTATTAGTTTAATTTTCAGGTTTTCAGATTTTAGAGTTTTCAGTTTAAAAAAAAGTTCATCGCTCATAGTAAATATGTATCTTTGCAATTATGAGAAGAATCTGGATTTTAATATTATTCTTAGCTATCAGCTGTCAGCTATCAGTAGTCAGTGGACAACAGACTTCGTGCATGGAGGACACGATTGCTCAATTGTCGAAATCACAATATGCCAAAGACTTATATATGCAGGCTCAGAACTCGTTGAATTCAGGTCATATCGTTGATGCTTGTGAGAACTGTTTCAAGGTAATTGAATTTATTGAGAGAGATGTAAAGAAGCGTGAGTTAGATAAGAGTTTCTACGAACCTTTAGCTCATGCGCATTATTGCCTTGGTAAAATTTTCGTCAGTGAAAATTATGTCAGTCTAAGTTTAATTCACTGTAAGGAATCTTTACATTATTTTGAGAAATTCGAGAGCGACAGCATCTTAGCACACATAAACAAATTTGTAGGTTTGATATTTACTGAAACAAATATCGACTCTGCAAAATATTATCTGAACAGATGCATCGAATTGGATCCGACCAATCGCTTTCATAAATATGATGTCGATAAAGCTATTGCAGGCATGTTGTATTACGACGAAGGTTATAAAGACAGTGCTGTCGCTATTTTAAGAAACAACTTAGACAAAGTAGAACACGACAACGTAAGGGAAGCATATCATGGTTTCTTGGGAAATATATTTATTAACGAGAAGGAATATGACTCCGCACTGTATCATTATAAGAAATGTACTGAAAGTTCTGAGTTCTTTATTCGATTAGGAGCGATTAAAGCATTGACGATATTATACGATTCGATAGGAGATCTTGAGAAAAAAGCATATTATGAAAGTATCTTATCTAAATTGGCTGTCGAAAGAGTTGACGGTGAAATAGAACGTGCAAATATTATGAGTTTATACAACGACCATCTGAATCGTATGCACGAGATAAGAAATATGAAAATCACAAAAATGATATTATTGATAGCAATACCTATTGTTGTAATAGTAATGTTTTTTGTCATTTACCTTATACATAGAAATAAGAAACGGATAAAAGCAAAAGACGATGTTATCATAGATGTGAAATTCAGGAATTCAATCATTGAAGGAAAGATAAAGAAAAAGAACGAGGAATTAGCAAAACGTGACAAACATATAAAAGAGTTAGAATCTGAGCTTGCAAAGATTGAAAGCAAATTAACAGAAGATAATGTGGTTTGTGATTTCCAACTTTATTTACAGTCTGATATCTCATCAAAAATATTAGAAATAGCAAAGGAAAATCAGTCGAAGAGTTTCGACGAAAATGAGACAAGGTCATTGACTCATGCCGAATTGGCGCTTCTGTCGCAATCGGCTAATATATATTTGAATAATGTAATTAATAGAATATCTGTCGAATTTCCGAAACTTAAAAAAGATGACTTATATTATCTCTGCCTGATAATTCTTGATTTGAACGACAGACAAATTTCATCATTGCTTGGAGTTAGTTACGACGCAGTATGGGTGAGAAAGAAGAAAATATGTTCTATTTTTGACATAAACAATAACGAGATCAAATATTTTTTATCGACAAAATTCCAGTAAATTAAACTTTGTCAATTAGTTATATTATTTTACTCAAAACCCTTCGATTGACATGTGTTTATTATAGATTTAATTTTGCAAAATAATTTTAAATAATTTATCTATGAAAAGATTAAATCTACTCATTTTATTATCGTTTTTATGCGGAGTCAATAACATTATTTCCCAAGAATGGGAAACGATTTATGATTGTAATCCAGACATTTCCAAGTGTTATTATGAAGATGCTATCGAATTATCTAATGGCAAAATATTAGTAGCTTCTAACAATAGACAAAAAAATAACAAAGAGGATGGTGTGCCTGGCCCTACTTATCCTTCTGAGCAACCATTGTTGTCTCTGTTTTCGTCAGATGGTACAGAAATATACAGAAATGAATATGATTATTTCAAACCTGGTCTATGTCAATATACCAGTCCTTATTTATTTGAATGGAACGGAGAGATGTATTTCCTAACATCATATACACCAGATCACGATGTGAATTCAAAAAATTATTTCAAAAATTATGACAATCCTCCTGTTGAAGCCATCATAGGACTTTACAAATTAGACGAGACACTCAATGTTGTTGAAAGTTATGAACATTCTTATCCAATTGACACTTTTGAGAGAAGAGATGAAGATTGGTATCATTATCTCAATGACTATTGTGGACATATATACATATATTCAGCTTTTGAGGATGATGGTCATATAGTAGGTTCTTACATTAAAAATGAGAGCCGTCGTGATAAAGAATATCATCATAAAGATTCGGTTTTCTTCTTTAAAATGGACTTTGATGGAAACTTTATATTAAGAAAAGGATATGAAATAGAAACTCCTTGTGGATACGCCAAAAATAGTTGCCACAGACAGCAGATGATAAAGAATGAAAACGGTTATGTAATTTATTACAGAGGCTGTTCACCTGATCATCAAGGTACCGTGGAATATTATGACAACGAATTTAATTACGTAGATACCAGATACCTGATAATGCCTGAAGATTATTGGCCTATTCCAATTAAGCAATTAAATCAACACAAAGTAATACGCAGCAATCACAATACCACATACGTGGCAACTGCTCATAGTAATGTACAAGATAATGGTTTAGATGATATAAGATTATATGAGTTTGATGATGATTTGAACAATTCTACCGAAGTGCTTCCTGTTCTTAACCATATTGAAAGGAGATCACCAGATCATGATCGTTTGCCATTATCATCATCTATAGATATGGCAAAAAATGGTAATATTTATTTTGCATATACATTAAATTGTGGTTTTTTTGACAATCAAGATTCATGGATAGTCATAGAAAGATTGAATTCAAATTTTGATACTATCTCAACATTTTTTTATGATGATATTGGAATATATAATAGAGCCTCGTGTATAACAACAACGGAAGATGATGGCTTATTATTGGTTTCATATTCAAAAGATTTAATTAGCCACGAAACATGGTCTGCGGTTTCCAAATTCCCTGCATCCGCATTTGTCAGTATCGAAGAAGCTCACGCTCATAATTTGAAAGTCGCTGTAGCTTATCCTAATCCGGGCGGAGATGTGATGAATATTAGAACTTCATTACGAGACTGCACGTTACAGGTTTATGACATGCAAGGAAGAATGGTTCACCAACAGGAAATAACGGATGATGTTACTTCAATAGACGCTTCCAATTGGACAAATGGAACTTACGTTTGGGAGCTGGGGACTGGGAACGGGAACGGAATTTTGGAGAGCGGGAAATGGGTTAAATAGCCCTGTAAGGGCGTAAGATAATAGGCAGGTGTGAAGTGTGACAGCACGGAACGCCTGCTTAAAAATGACCCGACATCCATCATAGCGCCGTAGGTGCGACAGAGAAATTGAAAATTGAAAATTAGCTATCAGCTGTCAGTCGTCAGCTATCAGTTCATAGCTCACAGCAAAAAAACATGGACAAAGTCTGTTGTCTGTTGACATCTTATAAATTATGCATTGGTTAAAATCACAGGACAAACTCCCAGAAGTTTTCTTTGCTGATGACCTTAAATTCCGTGTTGGAGTAGTTGCTCTCAAAAGAAGATGGCAATTTGTATTTCTTCTTAGAATTCCATTTGAATTCATATGCGAATAACTGTCCGTCTTTTTCTTCTAACAGATCTATCTCTTGCTGCTGTTGTGTCCTCCAGAAAAATAATTGTGAATAATCATTAAGATATGTATTACGTTTCATGCGTTCGCTTATCATGAAATTTTCCCATAAAGCACCTGCGTCTTGTCTCATTTCTAATGGAGCAAAGTTTGAAATCAGGGCGTTACGGATGCCATTGTCGTAGAAATATATTTTCTTACCTTTCTTGATTTCGTTGCGCATGTTTCTGCTGTATGAAGGAAGTCTAAATACGACAAAGCATTTTTCTAATAAATTTATGTATGATTCAACGGTCTCTTTGTCAATACCTAATAAGTTCGATAATTCATTGTACGAGACTTCGCTTCCAATCTGAAGTGCTAAAGCTCTGACCAATTTGTGTAAGATTTCTGGTTTCTTGATGCCTTGATAACTGAGCAGGTCTTTGTAAAGATAATTGTTAGCCAATGAAGTCAACAAACGCTTGTTGTCAGAAGGATTTGTTACTATTTCAGGATATAATCCGTAAATCATCCTTTGCTCTAACAAACGAGTTTCTTCTCTTTGACTTGTGTTGTTTGCAAGCTCTGCTAATGATAAGGGAAATAGTTTGTACTCGAACATCCTACCTGTTACTGGTTCATTGATTTTGGAAGAAAACTCAAGCGATGAAGAACCTGTGACTAAAACTTGTGTGTCAAGTTTTAAATCCGCGATGATTTTCAATGTCAAACCGATATTACTGACTCTTTGAGCTTCGTCAATGACTACAATCTTATGATTACCGATAAGATTTTTCAACTCAGTCGAAGTCTTGTTTTCCAAATCCAACCTGTCGTCATAATCATCACAATTAAATTTTAAGACATTGTCATAATTATTGATGATGGTGTCGAATAATGTTGTCTTTCCAACCTGACGAGCACCTAAGACAATGATAATTTTACCTTTGTTAAAATCGTCTTTTATATTATTCTCAATGAGTCGTGAAATCATAGCAAATTATTTTCGACAAATATAATATAATTTTCGGTTAGAATCGAAAAATATTATAATAATTTTCGGTTAGAATCGAAAATACTTAAATAAGGTATAGATTTAAACTGAAAATTACCTGTCAGCTCACAGCAAAAAAAAAACGTGGACAAAGTCTGTTGTCCGTTGACAGCCGAAGGAAACTTATCCTGAAATAAGTTTAGGTAATGTAAATTTGTTTCAGGACAAATCTTTTTCATATATATGCAATTCCATATAAAGGAACATTTACTACTTTTCCATTGTCATGACAAGGAATATTTTAAATTCTATGTATTACGTAACATTAAAACATATCATTTTTTTTTATACTTTTGTAAGTTAATTAACGTTATCCTTTACAAAAGGTTTATTTATGATAAAGAAAGTCATTCTCATACTCATTGTCACTATTTTAGGCATAGCTCCGGCTAATGCTCAGAAGCGTAACCCGAGCAAATCTGCCGACATCGCTTTCGAACGCAAACAGTATAACGTTGCCATCGAACGCTATAAAAAAGCATACAAGAAAACAGGCAAGAAAAAATACGAGGAAGAACGTACTTACATCACCCATCAACTCGCGGAATGCTATAGACTGACGGAAGCTACAAAGTTAGCTGAATCTCAATACAAAAGACTGATGCGTACGGAATTTCCAAAGGAAAATCCTGAAGTATATCTCAACTACGCCAACGTCTTGAAAAGAAACCAAAAGTATGAACTCGCAGCAGAATACTACAATATTTACAACGAACTAATGCCAGACGACCCAAGAGGTTTCGCCGCATTGGAAGATATGCAATACATTCAAGAATGGATTGAATTTCCATCGAAATATGAAGTGACACGTCTCAAGAAACTCAACTCCAGATCGGCAGATTTCGGCATCGCTTGGACATCAAACAATTACAACGAAGTTATCTTTTCTTCCTCGAGAGAAGACGGCGTGTCAAAAGAAAAAGACGCCATAACAGGACAGCACTTCCCTGACTTCTATACAGCACGTCTTAACAAACAAGGCGAATGGGAAGAACCAGAACTTATCGACGAAGACATCTTAAACTCAGCAGGTAGCGAAGGCACGCCTTTCATGAACAAGAATTTCTCAACATTATATTTCACTAGATGTCCTAATCACAAGAAACGTGAGTCGGGATGTCAAATTATGAAAGCATCACGTACAGGCAGCGCATTCAGCGACCCTATCGCCGTTGAGATTAAGACAATAGACAGCCTTGATGTTGTTGGCCACCCTACCCTATCGAGCGACGAACTGACACTCATCTTCGCTTCTGAAAGAAGAAACGGCATAGGCGGCAAAGACTTATGGATTTCTGAAAGAGAAAGCACATCAGAAGAATTCGGTCGTCCGAGAAACTTAAGTGCAATCATCAACACTGAAGGCGACGAACTTTATCCATTCATGAGAAACGACAGTACACTTTACTTCGCCTCTGACGGTCACGGCGGAATGGGCGGATTAGACATCTTCGTAACAACGTTAGACTCTCTCGGAGAATGGACAACACCTGTAAACCTCAAATCTCCTATCAACTCAATAGGCAACGACTATGCTATAACATTCCATCCAACGGAAGAAAGAGGCTTCTTTATCAGTAACAGAGACGTAAGAAACGGACTCGACGATGACATCTATTACTTCATAGAACCTCCTGTCTTGTTCACAATAAGCGGCACAATCAAAAACGTCAACAGCTTGCAATTCGTAGAAGGAGCGACAGTAAAATTAGAAGGCTCAGACGGATCCAATTATACTACAAACAGTAGCGAAACGGGAGCATTCCTGTTCACCAATTCACAAGTGAAATCAAATACAACTTATATCTTGACAATCGACAAGAAAAACTATTTCTCATTCACAGATACAATAAGCACTGAAGGTCTTGAGTTTAGTCGTGACTTCAACGAAGAGTATCAAATAAGTGTGATTCCTGATCTTCCTGTTGTGTTACCTGACATCTTATATGAATTGTCGAAATGGGAATTACGTCCTCAGTTTGAAGACTCATTGAGAGGTCTCATCGAGATGTTACAGGTGAATCCCAACATCACCATTGAGTTAGGTTCTCACACCGACAACCGCGACACTCACGAAAAGAACGACATCCTCTCACAGAAACGTGCTCAGTCGGTTTGCGACTATCTCGTCATAAGAGGTATCGACCCGTTCCGTCTCACAGCTAAAGGCTACGGCGAAAGAGTTCCAAGAACATTACAAAAAGACTACACATTCAACGACTTCACATTCAAGTCGGGAACGACATTGACAGAAGACTATATCAAGAATCTTCCTAACGATGAGATAAGAGAATACGCTCACCAATTGAACCGTAGGTCTGAATTCCGTGTCATCAGCAAAGACTACATACCGAGAGAATTTATCAGCGACGACCAGATGGCAGTTGTCGATATGAAACATCAGGACAACACTATCGACTTTGTGACAGACAAGCAAGGATTTATCTCATTCAAGGCTATCATTAATGCATACACAGAAAACATCACTTACGACCAGAATTTTGAATTCGGCGTCTCTCAAAGAAAAGTAATGGAATTATTAAATGACGGAATCATCGGCAAAGATGATTTTATCGGAGATAACATAGAAAGAATAATCACAGTAGGTGCCGTCGCCGACCGCGCAGAATTCTACATCAAGGAGATGTGGATCGCAAACCGTTCAGTAAAAAATATTAAAGTAAGAGTATATAATAATTTGAAGACAGACTGGCTCATCGGTGAAAGAACACTTAAACAATTTGGAGAATTCACCTTCGACACCGATACCATGAAACTCATTTTTAAATAAAGAAAAGCTATGTCAGTAGAAAAGCGTTATCAACTTCGTGGCGTCTCAGCAGAGAAAGAAGACATCCACAATGCAATAAAGAACTTAGACAAAGGATTGTATCCTAATGCATTTTGTAAAATAATCCCTGATGTGTTAGGCGGCGACAATGAATATTGTAACATTATGCATGCCGATGGCGCAGGCACCAAGTCATCATTAGCTTATCTTTATTGGAAAGAAACAGGTGACCTTTCTGTTTGGGCAGGTATAGCACAAGACGCTATCGTCATGAACACCGACGACCTCTTATGTATCGGCGCGACAGACAAGATGCTGTTATCATCAACAATAGGTCGTAACAAGAACCTCATTCCTGGCGAAGTCATCTCTGCCATCATCAACGGAACAGAAGAATTCCTCGCTAAGTTGCGTTCTCTCGGTTGCGGCATTTATCTCACAGGCGGCGAGACAGCCGACGTAGGCGACTTGGTAAGAACAGTAATCGTCGACAGCACAGTGACAGCTCGCATGAGAAGAGACGAAGTTATTGAAAACAACATACAACCAGGCGACGTTATCGTTGGTTTCGCCTCATCAGGTAAGGCAACTTACGAAGACAACTACAACGGCGGCATGGGCAGCAACGGCTTGACATCAGCACGTCACGACGTTTTAGGTCACTATCTAGCAGAAAAATACGAAGAGAGTTACGACCATTCAATTCCGGAAGACTTGATTTATTCAGGACCACACACACTGACAGAACCGACAGAGATTGAAGGCGTTGATGTTGGTAAACTCATCCTCTCCCCTACCCGTACTTATCTCCCGATGATGGTTCCAATCTTAGATAACTTCAGAAAACAAATCAACGGCATCATACATTGCAGCGGAGGCGCACAGACAAAAGTTTTGCATTTCACAAACAAATACCACATCGTGAAAGACAATATGTTCGCTCTTCCTCCACTCTTCCGCATGATTCAAGAGTCATCGGGAACCGACTGGAAAGAAATGTATAAGGTGTTCAACATGGGACATCGTCTCGAGATTTATACCAACGAGAAAGCCGCTGAAGAAATGATTCAAATAGCGAAAGAATTCAATATCGAGGCTCAGATTGTAGGTCATGTCGAAGACTCTGAAAAGAAACAACTTACCATCAAGAGCGAATTCGGAACTTTTGAATATTAATAAAAATTAACCTACCAAAGATGGAAATCATTGATAAGTTAGAAGCTATTAAGACTAAATGGGAAGCACTCGGCGAACAACTCAACGACCCTGAGATTATCGGAGATATGAAACGTTTCGTCAAGGTCAACAAGGATTATAAAGACTTGGAACCTATCGTCGTTGCTTTCAAAGAATATAAAGAACTTTTGTCCAATATCGAAGAAGCCCGCGAAATCTTGAAGAACGAGAAAGATGAAGATATGCGCGAGATGGCACAAGAAGAATTGGAGTCGGCAGAACAAAGACGTGAGACTGTGGAAGAAGACATACGTCTCATGCTCATCCCTAAAGACCCGACCGACGACAAAAACGCCGTTATGGAAATACGTGCAGGTACAGGCGGCGACGAAGCATCAATCTTCGCAGGCGACCTCTACAGAATGTATATAAGATATTGCGAGACAAAAGGCTGGAAGATAGAACTCGTCGAGATGAACGAAGGTACAGCCGGCGGTTTCAAGGAAATAGTATTCAACGTGATTGGCGACGGAGCTTACGGATTATTGAAATTCGAGTCTGGAGTGCATCGCGTACAACGTGTTCCTAAGACTGAGACGCAAGGCAGAATCCACACATCAGCAGCGTCTGTCGTTGTTCTCCCTGAAGCGGAAGAATTCGACGTTGAACTCAACGAGAAAGACATCCGCAAAGAGACATTCTGCGCTTCTGGACCTGGAGGACAATCGGTTAACACAACATATTCCGCTGTACGTCTGACTCACATCCCAAGCGGCATCGTGGTTTCTTGTCAGGATGAGAAGTCACAGATTAAGAACCTCGCCACTGCGATGAAAGTTCTGAGAACACGTCTCTACGAAAGAGAATACAACAAATATTTGGAAAGCATCGCCTCGCAAAGAAAGACAATGGTTTCGACAGGTGACCGCTCAGCCAAAATCAGAACATACAACTATCCTCAGGGTCGCGTCACCGACCATCGTATCAACCTGACGATTTATAATCTGCAGTCGATTATAGACGGCGACATCAACGAGATTATCGAGAAACTGCAAATGGCGGAGAATGCCGAAAGACTTAAGAATGAGGGATGATTGAAAATCTGAAAATCTGAAAATCTGAAAATTATTAATTAATAAAGTAAGGACGAAGACTATTGACTGTTGTCTGTTGTCCGTTGACAAAATAAACCTTAAACTTTAAACAAAATAAAAAATATAAATATGAAAAAGCAAGAATTAGTAAAGCAAATCTTTGCAAAGAAATCTTTCCTTTGCGTTGGTTTAGACACCGACATCAACAAGATTCCACAACATCTTTTGGAATGTGAAGACCCTGTCTTTGAATTCAACAAACAAATCATCGACGCCACAGCGCAATACACAATAGCTTACAAACCAAACACTGCTTTCTATGAAGTATATGGTGCAAAAGGTTGGGAAAGTTTAGACAAGACAATAAAATACATCAAGGCTAACTATCCGGAGATTTTCGTCATCGCCGACGCCAAGAGAGGCGACATCGGAAACACATCCGCCAACTACGCAAGAGCATTCTTCGAGACAATGAACAGCGACGCTATCACAGTAGCACCTTACATGGGATTGGATTCTGTTGAACCATTCTTAGGTTTCGAAGACAAATGGGTTATATTATTAGCACTCACTTCAAACAAAGGTTCAAAAGACTTCCAATATCTTAACATAGAAGACCACGAACTTTACAAAGAAGTTCTCGCTAAATCAAGCACATGGGCTGACGATAACAAGATGATGTATGTTGTTGGAGCTACACATCCGGAAGAATTAGGCGAGATAAGAAAGATGTTACCAAACCACTTCCTGTTAGTTCCAGGCGTTGGCGCACAAGGCGGCGACTTGGCAGCAGTAGCGAAATTCGGATTGAACAAAGACTGCGGTTTGATCGTCAACTCATCGAGAGGCATCATCTACGCATCAAAAGAAAAAGACTTCGCAGAAAAAGCAGCTGAAGAAGCAAGAAAACTACAAGAGCAAATGGCAGCGTTTTTATAATTGACAGATTTCGGTCTACTGACCACGAACTATAATAGCGACGCATCATTTGATAGTGAATAGTCAAATGATGCGTCTTTAATTTTATAATTATTTAATTAATTTGTAAATTTGCAGCATATTAACCAATAAGTTTATATGTTAACTAATTTTAAGAAAGTATTTCTTAGTGAAAATATTGTATTATCCATTATAATAATCAATACAATAATAATTTTCATAACAGAATCAGGTTTTAGCAATAGCATATTGTCATACATTGACTTATTCTGCACATTGTTTTTCGTTTTGGAAATGATTATCAAAATCAAGACATTCAGTTTCAGCAAATATTGGAATGATGGTTGGAACAAATTAGATTTCGTTTTAGTACTAATATCATTACCTTCAATAGTAACATTCTTTATAGACAGTAATTTAGGCAATCTATCCATCTTACTGACATTACGTCTTATGAGAATCTTCCGAATTTTCAGAGTCTTCCATTTCTTCCCTAACGTCGATCAGATAGCCAATGGACTCATCAGAGCACTCAATCAGTCTAAAGCAATCTTATTAGGTTTCGTCATTATCATCGTCATTGCCGCCTTGATAAACTGCTGCTTATTCAAAAACATTGTTCCTGAATATTTCGGTTCTCCATTCCGTTCTATTTATACCATTTTCCGTTTCTTCACCATTGAAGGATGGTATGAGATTCCAGAAGCCATTGCTCATGCCACAAGTCCTATATGGGGCAAGATAACACGGCTTTATTTCAGCATACTCTTATGCGGAGGCGGCATCATCGGAATGTCATTCATCAACTCGGTCTTCGTCGATGCGATGGTTAAAGACAACAACGATGACATTAAAGAGCAATTGGAAAGAATCGAAAAACAACTTGAAGAACTTGATAAAAAACTTAAAAACTGAAAACAAGAAAACCTGAGAATATTCTTACTCTCAGGTTTTCATATTTTCAGATTCAGAATGATGGAATCTTATTTCATCACCTTCTCTACTTTCATACTTCCATCAACATCAACGATATTAATGAAATAGATACCATCATGGAGATTCTCAAAGTTTATTTCAACAATATCTTCATTACATTCCAAAGTCTTGACAATCTGTCCCAAAGAATTGTAAATCTTAATCAGACTCATATTCATTCCCTTGATTGTCAAGACATCCTTAACCGGATTTGGATATATATTATATAAAGGTGTAGTCATCTCTTCTACCGATTCACCTTGTACTACAGAAAGAACACTATATTTCTCTGTAGTGAATTGTCCTAACTCATCGATAAGAACATTTCCCGATTCATCGGTGATTCTATAATATCCGTCGCCGTCTTCACAACAGATGCCGTTTCCATAACTGTCATAAATCACGAATTTATAACAATCGTTTGCCGGCACTGTCACATTATATGTATGTAATTCCGTCGTTGCGTTTGGCAGATACATATACGGTCCATCCGAAATCAAGACCGTATTATCAGAAGACATGAACTCCCATGTTGTATGATTACCATATTTATCTTGAAGAACTTCAATTGTTAGATTAACCTCTTCTTCATCGTTTTCATAAACTGCCCACTCGTCACAAAGTTGCATGAATGATTTTGAGTAATCGTGAGTTTGTCCGTTAGCTTCAACAATATTAAATGTCAATTCATTATTTCCTGCCGGGATATCAAAAGTAATATCGATACGTTCTGTTGCATCAGGAGTTATATTTCCGGTCCAATTATATTCAACGCTTTCACTTCCTTCAAATTCAATGTCAAATTTCAAAGATGTAAGTTCTTCTGAACCTATATTTTTTACGTAAGTCTTGAATGTTCTTTCGTTGGTACAATAAATCGCGTCATCAACTAATACATCGGCAATGAAAGGAGAAACTGCCAATCCTGATGATTGTTCTTGAGTGAGTTTATTCACATTGAGAACAGGACGAGTCGGCATTCCTTGATATTTCTCAGTAACAAAAGCGATGAAGTAAATATTGTCTATGTCAACATAAACACCATTAGGATTACCTATTGTATCAGGAATATTGTATTCGTAAGTCTTTGTAATTAAAGAACCTTCTGTTGTAGGAGCGATTTCATTACCCCAATCTGCCGTTACGACATCACGAAGCACATGCATATGGCAATACATATCATCGCCCAAATGTTGCTCAGGGTTTGTCTGCGCATACGCCTGTTGTCCGGCAATGCTATCTTGCACCATTAATATTGTAAGATAATTAGTTGTCTCTGCACTATTTGATGTATAATATACTTCTGTTGTTATTGAAGCGGTGCGTGTTATGGGATTTATTACAACATGACCGGCAACATTGCAATCAGCCATTTGTTGCAGTTGTGTATTAGCTTCTGCCTCCCACTGACCGCGGCTTAGAGCTTGTTCCGTTGAGCGGTTTATTACAGCGGCAGGATAACCGAGACCGCCGCTAACATCATCGTAAGGATCTGTTAATACAGCACTAATATCTGTATTGAAATTAGGATATGTTGTCACGGCAAAATAACCGGAATGTATTCCGATGCTCCATGCTCTTCCAGGATTGTCATGTATTATTCCATTTGAAATAATATGACCGGCTGGACAATTAGGACAATTTCTTCCTGTAAATTCTTCAATAAGTACATTTTTGTATGATGCTGCTGTTGAAACATATTGTTGGGCATTGCCATTCAACAGACACAACATCACCGCACACATTAATAATGTAAGTTTCTTCATCTGACTATTATTTTTATTATTGTTTATCACCTTTTATGAAATACAAAAATACACTTAAATTGCTAATATAAAACAAAAGAAAATAAAAAAAAGAGGCACCACAAAATGCAGTGCCTCTTACCATTAAAATTATTATCTGAAAAAAATCAATGTAAAACTGAAACTTTGCTTGTTGTCATTGCACCATTGTTATCGATAACGTTGATGAAGTACATACCGTTATTGTATGCGCTTACGTTAACTTTAACTTCTTCAGCGTCAGCGTTGATTGTTTCAACCATCTGACCTAATGAGTTGTAGATAACAACTTTGCTCATGTTTTCACCTTTAATTGTGAGAACGTCTTTAACTGGGTTAGGGAAGATATTGTAAGCTTCTGTTACTGTTTCAGCGACTGATTCACCGCCTGTTACTGATAACAATACGCTAGCTTCTGAACCGAAGTCACCGTCACCGTCAATTAATACGTTGCCGTTGCTATCTTTAACTTGGTAGTAACCTTCACCGTATTGGCAGCAGATACCGTTACCTACAGCGTCTTTGATAACGAATTTAACGCATTCACCTTTAGCAACAGTAACTTTTTCTTGGTGTAATTGTGTTGCTGATGAACCGCCTACCAACATTGTGTAAGGACCGCCTGAAGCGAGAACTGACAAGTCTGAAGCGAGGAGTTCCCATGTGATTTGGTTACCATATTTATCTTGCATGATGTCGATTGTGAATTCTTCTGATTCACCTGCGATAAGGACTTCTGCCCATTCGTCAAATTTAACATTTGTTGATTTTGTGAATTCGAATGCAGTGCCGTTAGCTTCAACGATTTTAACTTCAACAGTGTGAGTACCACCTGAAACTTCTAATTCCATTTCAACATTTGCACCTGCGTATGAAGCGATGCTGCCTTCCCATGTTTGTTCTTTTGCCAATTCACCGTCTACGTAAGCTTCGAATTTGAGTGATGTAAGTTCATCCAAACCACCGTTTGTAACACCGATGTTGAATGTTCTTGTTTCTGAACATGAGATACCTGATGCTGAAGCAACTGTTGCGATGAAAGGATAGATGGCTTCTTCTGTACCTTGTACTGATGTTAATTCACAGGCATTAAGGATTGGACGTGTTGCGTTACCTGGAGTTTTAACGCTTTCTGAAACGAATGCGAGGAAAATGATATTATCCAAATCAACTTCAACGCCATTTGGAGAACCAATTGAAGCTGGAATTTCATACATATATTCTTTTGTAATCAAAGTACCTGCTGTTGTTGGAGCGATTTCTTCTCCCCAAGTTGGAGTAACTGTTGAACGAAGGATATGCATGTGGCAGTATTCTCCGTTGATCATTTGCTCTGGGTTTGAAGAACCACCTGCTTGTGAACCCATGATACTATCTTGCAACATCATAACTGTAAGATAGTTTGCGTCAACTGTGCTATTACCTGTGTAATAAACTTCTACAGTAATCTTAGCCATACGTGTAGCTGGATTAATAACAGCTTGACCTGCTACGTTACATTCAGCAACTTGTCCCATTTGTTGTGCTGCTACTGATGCCCATTGACCTCTGTTTAAAGCTGTGTAATCTGAACGGTTCACTGCACCTGATGGGAAACCTGTAACATTAAATCCATTAAGGATTGTGTTACTTTCTGGTGTATTGAAGTTCGGGAATGAAGTTGGAGCATAACCACCAGCATGAACGTTAACTGCCCATACTCTGCCTGGATTGTCATGGCAAATTTGGTTAGCGATTTTGTGTCCGTCTGGACAGTATCCACAGTTTCTTCCTGTGAACTCTTCGATGATAACGTTTCTGTTAGTTGGATCTGTAGAAACGAAATCCTGTGCGTTAACTTGCATGAAACAAGCTAACAAAGCACCTGCTAGTAAAGATAATTTTTTCATTTGTTTTCTAATTTAATTATTGGAATTTATTATTATTGTTATTCTATAAAGACGTGTCAATGTTTTTTATTGCATGAAACATTGACGCGTCTCTACATTAATTTTCAATTTTCAAATTTCAACTTCTGTGATCCATCCGTATTCGTCTGGTTCAGCACCTGTTTGGATGCCACGGAGCTTGTTGTATAATTTTTCGCTCATTGGACCAGGATTGCCGTCACCGAATACGTATGATTTGTCGTTGTCTAAGTCGTCGATGCGTGAGATTGGGCTGATAACAGCTGCTGTACCGCATGCGCCTGCTTCTTCAAATGTAGCGAGTTCGTCGACGTGGATTGGACGACGTTCTACTTTCATACCCATTTTTTCTGCCAAGAACATCAAACTCTTATTTGTGATTGAAGGAAGGATTGATGTTGACAATGGAGTGATGTATGTGTTGTCTTTAATAGCGAAGAAGTTAGCTGCACCGGCTTCGTCGATATAACATTTTTCTTTAGCGTCTAAGTAGAATTCGCAAGCGTATTTACCGCCGTGGCATGCTTCTACGTGAGGGCGCATACTTGCTGCGTAGTTGCCGCCGACTTTATAAGTACCTGTTCCGAGAGGAGCAGCGCGGTCGTATTTACGTGTGATGACGTAAGGGTTAGCTTGGAAACCACCTTTGAAGTAAGGACCTACTGGTGTTGCAAATACTAAGAATAAATATTCGTCAGCTGGGCTAACACCGACGCGGATGCCTGTACCGATGATCAATGGACGGAGGTATAATGATGCGCCGCTTTCAAATGGAGGAATGAATTCAGCATTGAGTTGAACACATTTCTTCATAGCTTCTTCGAACTTCTCGATTGGGAATTGAGGCATCATGATGCCGTCGCATGATGATTGCAAACGTTTTGCGTTTTCATCCAAACGGAAGATACGAACTTTACCGTCAACACCGCGGAAAGCCTTCAAACCTTCGAATGCTTCTTGACCATAGTGCAAACATGTTGCAGCCATATGGATGTTAACTGTTGTTTCTGAACTGACTTCTAATTCTCCCCATTGTCCGTTTCTGTAGTAACAACGAACATTGTAATTTGTTGGAAAATAACCAAATGGGAGTTTTGACCATTCAATGTTTTGCATGATATTTATTTTTTTAAAAGTTAATTAATTCCAAAAATATTTAGTTCGCTAAAATAATAATTTTTATTTAAATGAAAGAGACTTTTTTATAAAAAAATCTGAGAATTTAAAAAACTGAAAACCTGAGAAAATTTTTTTTGACAATAGAGTATAATATTAAGATACATTCAACAGCCAATCTACAACATATACCTTTCTCACACCTTCAATATCAGATACAAAATCTTTGTCCATCGTTAGGAGATAACAAGGATAATGATCATAAACCAAAT
>JAZUST010000021.1:0-7618 GCA_045606865.1 Bacteroidales bacterium | reverse complement strand
TCTTTGTTCATCTTGCAGCCTTTCAATTTGACTGCAAAAGTACAAATTCAAATCCGTGCACCCTTAAAACTACTCGTAAAAGACTTTATTTCAGCGATTTCAAAGAACAATTAGTCCACTTTAACGGGACAGTAGTGATTTCAAATCATTAATCGTATAAAACATTATGTTGATTTCTTTCCACATCCTCAACAGAAATTTGCAGATTCAGCATTCTGAGCACCAGATTCTGTACGGAACTTGCTAATATTAGATTAGTAGGAATTGTACCACCACTGTTATTCATAGAAACTACGTCCTTTTCCATATATAATTCCATAAATCATCGTTTTAATTTTATCATAGTTATCAGCCTTTCTTTACACATTCTTGCATATTTATTTTGTTATTTATTGACCTTGGAAAAATTCTAATCCCAACTTTAGTATGAAATATTGATTTAACAATAACACTTTTACTGCTTTGGTCTTGGTACGTATCGTGCAAATCCACTAACAAATAGTTGATTTCTGGATGAATCACCTTATTTTCTTTTATAATGCAATATAATATTTTTGACCATTAAAATTGATATTGTGAAGATCAAGGCAATACAAAATGGAACAAAAGCATTATACTTTGTTGATTCCAATATTTTTACTCCTATATGATAGCATATGAAACACAATGGATAAACTATACACAAAAGTAGGGAATAATATCTGGTTTTCCGATATAGAATTGCTCCAAATAATAGTATAAATGCCATTATTAATTGAATCGAGAATAAACCAAAGAGATTTTTAATTGTAAATAAAATGTCTATAAATAGAATTTGATATGTGTTTAACGGTTTTATTTCCTTGAAAATATTTCCACATGTGGCAATTGCTCTTTGAAGTTTAAGCTTAGGTACATATAATGTCACTTTATCTAGACTATTTCCAATAATGCTGTTTTTATCAAAAGTTTCTGGAAAGAACGTGTATATGTTCTTTACTTTATCTCCTAAACGCAATAATCTATTAGGTTTCCAGGCGAGAAGATATATTTCTGTGGCATTAGGAGCATATCCTTCAACTTCATATTTTCCATGACGATAAATGGCATTTCCATAACAGAAATATTTGTCATTGCTTATGGCAACTGAAAGATCCTCCAAATTTACAGCTCCTTCAAAAGCATTATTTGCGATGTCATTTATATGCGATGAAAGTCTTAGCTTTGTTTTGTTGTATGGACAATTTTGAAATAATGTGTCATTTTGGATTTCAGATTCTGAACTTATCCAGAATGTATTGTATAAACGGACCAAAGAGGTAGAATCGTTATGAGGAATAATGTGCTTTACTAATTTCCCCAATCCCCATCTGAACAGATTTTGTTGTAATGTATCCCTATTAACACATATTTTTTTGGGTAGAACTAATTCTGTTAGTACTCTATAATTGTTTATGGCAGATATAGCCTTAGGAGCAAGTTTCTCTATGTTAGGCAATTCTAACCTTCTAAGATTAGGACATTCAATACTCCATAGTTCTTTCGCGTGTGGAAATATAGCTTCTTTGACATTATAAAGCCTGAATTTTTTGATTACTATTGCATTGGCAATATTTGCATATGTAAGGTTCGCTAAATAGTTGTTATACTCAATACTGGCAGTTGTTATGCTATCCTTAGGACTTGTATTGACAAGGTAATAATATTCTTCATTATTCAATTCTTCTTTGTTAATACTATCAAATTCTATTTTTTTTGCTATCCTAATGTTTAGGTTCGTTTGTGTATCATCTAGTTTAATATTGTATGGGATTACTATAGGAGAACTTTTATCTTGATTTCCAGCAAAAACAATATCCCATTCGCTAATACTATCTTTATTACTCTTAGAAAGTAGAATGTCTGAATGTAAGATTTTGAAATTCTCATTCTTTCCAATATTATATTCAATTGGAGCGTTTATTGAAATAATGTTGCCCCAGGTACTAATGTATTCAACACTATCCATTATAGTAACTATATGGGGCACATTAGAAAAGGTATTTGAACTTAATCTAAAAGTTCCTTTCTTAAATACAACCTCATCTAGTTTCGGTACAATAAAATTTCCAAACGAATTAAATGTGTCAGTGAAAACAATTTTTTTAAGGTTCGTGTCTCCCCAATAGCCAGAATAGCTGCCATGTATAAACAACTCGCTATTTTCTGCATTGTCACTGTGGAAAATATTTTGAGTGCCTAACTGTTCGGCTTTTATTGGGTGTTTTATGCTCCTCGGTTCTGTTACGAGATTCATACAATAATCGAATAAAACAAGGAATATAATGAACAAAAAGAAAAGGGAGACACGTAATGAGATACATTTATATCTAAGATATTTTTTTTCTATTGCTTTTGCCTTCTGTTCCTGTTCTCTCAGTAACCTGTGTTCTTTAACAATAGGACAAAGAATGTCGTGGATGAACTCAACACGGAGGTCACCTTCGTAATGGAACTGACGAAGGATTTTTTTGCTATCTATCAAACGTTTAAGTTCATTTTCAGAAAACCCACCTGCTTTAAAGTCTGCTCTTGAACGACTGTCTCTACGATTCTCTCCTGTCAGCAACTCTTTTTCTAGATAATCTATCTGTTGAGAAGATAGTCCTTTTATGGCTCCTTCATAAAAATCTTTAATGATATCCTTGCCAAATGTCTTGACAAGATCTACAGAGATTGACGATTCGGTTGTGGCTCTTTTGTCATAAATTTGGCTAAGGAATAACGACAACACAGCAGCATCAACATCTATTTCAGGTTCGTCACCTAAAGAGATGTCTGTGTGGTTTTTTACAGCCTCGATGATAACCCTTGCAACGCCCTCGTCAACCAACTCTGGGCGTGGTTTCAATATAACTTCTGCAGCCTGCTCCTTATTTAGAGGGCGCAAGCCGTATCTGTGTTGTTTTAAGGATGGAATCTTAGAGGTGTGGTGTTCAAACTCAGAAAGAAAATCTTCCCTTAAAGTAAATACAAAATGGATTTCATTATCTTCGATGTATTTGTTTGCAGAATTATTCACATTTGCAGCCAGACTTGAGAAGAGGTCAGCCATATCAGCAAAACCAGACACAGATTCCAGTTTGGTCGTACTTGACCGGGGGGGTGTTGTTTCAACAAGAAACTCTTCTGTAAGACTTTTAGGCATTACGTTATTTAGAACATCTCCTAACTCTCTGAAAAAACGGTTTTTTATTGCGGCATTTTTCTGAAGGGTGAATATCTCTTCAAACTGATCAAAAATGATAACGAGCTTAGACTTATCTTCTTTAGTTTTATTGAAACGATGTGTATGAAAATACTCCCAAAGCAATTGTTCTTCAATCGGTTTCTCTATAATGCATTCGGAGACAAGTGCATCCCTTTCGATCAAATCAGACAATTGCTTAATGTATGAGTGTTTGTTACTATGATCCAATCGTACAACAATTGGAAAGTAGCCATGTGCACGCAAGATTGGTAAGATTCCAGCATTGATAATAGAAGACTTACCAATACCTGACTTACCATAAAGAACAGTTTCATTGTTATTCAAAACACCCTGAGAGAGTTCTTCTATCTCTTTGTTGCGACCGTATATTATTTGGTTCTCCTGATAGGATTCCAATCCTAACCATGGATTATCTTCGTATTTTCCCATTTGATTAGAATTTTATTGAATTATACTTGATGCTGATTTTTTCTGCAATAATGTCTATGTCATCAATCGATTCATAAAAGATGGCATTATGAGATTGTATCTCGTCATTTACTCTTGAATGATAGAAGTCAAATCCTTTTTCCGAAACAGGTATAATAAAGGTTCGTCCAACACGAACTTCTGCGGCAATGTCCCATTCGTACCTATAGACATGATCATCATTTTTCTCGGCTTCAATATTATGAGAGAGAATTGGGACAAAGAACTTTGTTGTTTTGATAGCTTGCTTTATTTCCAGCATGAACTTTCCTCCGTCAGTAAGATTGTTTTTATCATACCAAACATTAAAGCCCTTTTTAGTCAAAGCATCATAAAGTTTTTCAGTAAATTCTGCATCCCGTCTCGAATAACTAAGGAATATGTCCGATTTTTCTTCTGGATAAGAGAACTTGGTTATAATCCTATTCATAATCTTGTTTTTCAACAAAGGATTTTTTGCATATTGACATTCCATGCGCTCTTGTATCTGCCGAATGACCTCTTCTGGGTTATTTTTCAGATATGTTTTATTACGTAGCATGAACTTTCTGAAAGATTCTTCCAATTCCACATTATTGGAAATCATATCATTATTCTCATTTTTCAGCTCACTTTCTTTACGAACAGAATACCAAATGAAGCGGAAAAGCCAGTCACTATAATCTGTACCGAGCATCAAAAGGAACTTATCCTTTAATTCACGGATGAGTTTATATGGCTTTCTCGAATCCTCACTTGAAAGCCAAGAAGAACAAAAGTCCAGCATATCCTGATCTGTGACTACATATCGATGCGGCCTTGTATCTCCTACTCTGCCAAACATATAGTAAACAGTAGGTTTCTTCAGATCACTGGCATTGTTTATATCATCGTTTTCAGCAGGATTATTATTAAATGTAAGAACCTTAAGATCCGTTCCCCATACCTTTTCCATCGTTTGCTCTACGATTGGAATAAATGAAGTCGTGATAATGAAAGGGAACAACTTACTTTCCAACAATTTTACAAGTAGTTGAGAAGGTTCTATTCTTGGTGCTTGTGGGCCACACAGATTGTTAATCCATGTATAAACACTATCCTTATTATTGTTGTTGTTCTTTTGATAGTCATCATCATATACAAGTTCAGAAAACGTAGATGGAGAAGGGTCTGCTGTTACCTTAAACCAGTTCGCTAATACGTTAATTAACTGCAAATGGATGTTTAATCCATCTGTGAGAAAATCGGGACCTATTACAGGAATAACTTTGCCGTCAATGATTTTACCTATTAAAGCTTCCCACATAGGTTCCTCCGGATTAGGAGGAAGGACAGGTGTACCACCTGTTACAGGATTCATACCTGCGAATAAGTTATTCTGTTTTTCTTGTGACATAATTATATAAATAAAATCACGGCGAATTCAACTTTTAAATGCAATTGAATCCACGCAGTAAAATATCCAAACATTTTCGGAATCCATCTTCGGTATATACTTGAAGTTCTCCATTTACCAACAACTCATTCTCTATCATCCATTCTTCATTCTTGGCAAAGAATTGAAGTAGAATCATATGGAAAGCGTGTTCTGCCGTGATGTCCTCTACATTGCGGAAATTGAAGTCTATTGGCACAAGACGATTCTATTCTTCGTCCCATTCTGCATTAGCCTCGCAATCGACGATTGAAGACTTTAACTCTTGAGCATATTGTGATAGACCGTTGAAGTTTGATTGCAAACACTCAAAAGTTGCATCAATGGCAATGCAACCATATATTTCTTTAAGTTTAGCGTAGAGCATATTCTCGCAAGATACTCGTACATTCTCAATCGATGCACTATGATACTCAATAATCGTCTATAATGCTCCCTTGAATCCGTTCAAGCAAGGTTTATTCCTTCAGTTTATTGAACTTTTCAAGTATATTATTATGTTTTATATTATAGAATACAATTTATAAAAACATCATGATTCATGTAAGTATTTTTCATAGTCTATAACTTCCTCCAAAAAATCAAGTTTTGTCCAGAATAGAAGTTCGCGTGTATATACTTCCAGTAAACCTTTATAGTAAGTGACATCTTTATGATTGTTGTTAGTCATGCGTTCCCATATAGTGCGATGCCGGGCATCGCGATAAGCATCAACTATACCTTCACGATCATCCTCTGTCATTAAATTACTATATCCCTTATCAAGTATATCCTTGATTGTCCGCTTATCATCAGGAGCAATCTCTTTCCAAAGTTTCTCAAGAAAAGTACGATATTCAGCTTCTATACGTAAAGGTAAATCCTTTTCATATATACCTATGGTTTCCGGGCGAGCGATTGCTGCCTCGTATACAAAGTTGCCGAAATACTTGTCTAAAAGTGCATCTGCCTTTTTTGTACAGATTCTTTCAATCTCTTTTTTATCCATTTTTACAAATTTTATAGAGGTTTGCCACATCCACAGCAGAAGTTTGCAGATTCAGCATTCTGAGTACCACATCCTGTACAGAACTTGCTACCATTAGAAGTAGTAGCGCCTGCACCATTATTGTTATTCATATATACCACATCCTTTGCTATGTCCAAAACCTTATCATCAAGCTTTGACTGTTCCACCATTCCCCAAATCTGTGTAATGAGAACAGGCCAGAAGAAAAGCATTGAAATTACAGTAGGAATTGCCTGCTGCCCCCAAATACCAACACCAGCTTCAAAGTGGATGTTGCTGCCTTGAGGAAGCAAAGTAACTTTCAATGCTGTCTTCATACCCAGTACAGCCTTGAATACGCCGCCCTTTGTGATTGAAATGTCGTAACCACCGCTGCTCAAAGCATCCATAGCCACTTCGTAGCCATCGTTCTGAAACTCCTCCTGAATACGGTTTGCAATAGTAGGTATCAAAGATGTTGAACCGTATAATATCTTTTTAATGCTAAAAGTTGCCATAGTTCTTATTTGTTAATGTTTTGAATTGAATGAAAGTTGTACACTGCGTACAACACGCTTGACTCTACAAGCAAGTTCTTTATTTCTGCAAGTTGTTCTTCATTGTATTTTGCCTCCATATCGTGAAGCATTGCTACAACTTTGTCAGACTGTGCCTTTACCTCCTCTTCGGTGATTACACCATCTTCCATGATATTCTTGAAAGATGCATTATTGACGACCATTTCGTCAATATTCAAGATTCCTTCTTCGTTGAAAAACATAACTTTTTGATTTAATGATTATAGAATAAAATGGTATTACATGTCTGGACCTCCAGTAAATTCCCGCTTACAATCCAGGCATATATATTTACTTGTAGGACAAACATTTCTTCCTGCTATTCTTGCCGGTCCTTGCGCTTTATTACCCATAACGCAACATAAGTTATTGCTGTAGCGCCCAAATCTAGAGATCGTCTCCCCAAATTTGTTGTTTGTGTTCTTTTAGAACCGCAACAAGGGCATTTCATAGCATTTGTATTGATTATAGCTTTGCTCCACAATGCTTGCAATAAGCCCAATCAGCGCATACAGCTTTATTGCATTTAGGACATTTCTTGCCAGATGCTTCTGCTTTCAGATTCTGCATTAGATTCTTATACTGCGGGCTTTCTCCCCATTTGAAGATTTCGCGAACTCGAACTGCACTGAATGGATGGGATTGACCGATTATGATAGAGAGTTGCAATGCTTTGTTCCACAACCCATCATTCTTTATTTTTTCGTACTTATCGGCTTGCAGCGCCCATTCCTGCATATTTAAATTGCTTGTTATAGACTTCGGACCACCCGACAAGCGTGCCATCGAACGAGCTACAATCTCTGGTGAAGTTATTATACTACCGCATCTATCGCACGACAGCTCACTCTTTCTATACCAATACAAAATGGCGTACTGAATGGGGACAGTCAGAGAACCTAAAATTCCCATAGCATCAGCACCACTGAGGATATACTGGG
>JAZUST010000020.1:0-6557 GCA_045606865.1 Bacteroidales bacterium | reverse complement strand
TTTCCGAACCTTAAACAGAAATATCAACTGCAAACGCTTGACAAAAATATGATGGCGTTGTAGTTTTGCAGAAGAGGACACAAAAGTTTTAATAACCGAAATTTATGTTAGTATGGATTTTCCGCAACTTACAAATAACATTAAGATTACACACGAGATATTACATAATAATGCAATTCGTGCCATAAATCTGAATATTACTGCTCGTAATTGGTTGGTCGGATTTTGGATTGTAGAATTTGAACAAAACGGTGAAGATAGAGCTCAATATGGTGAGAAATTATTAGAAACCATTGCAAAGACTATTTCCGTCAGAGGATTAGGAACAACCATACTCAGCCAATGCCGTAAATTTTATCTGACATATCCCAACATCGGATTAGAAATTGAAAAGTATTTGCTTAATATCGATTTAAAGATTTTTCAGTCAGCATCTGAAAAATTACAACTACCTAATAACAAAGATTTTAATAAAGTGATTGATAATAAATTTCAGATTTTTCAGACGAACTTCCATCAAAAGAATCACTTATTGAATTTTTAAACAATGAATTGAAACAATTGTAACTGAAAGAACATAATTCAATTAATCAGAAATTATGAACAAAGTCCGTAGCCTGTTATCTTAACAAATGTTTTTAGACGGTAAAACATAAAAAACGCCTCGACGTATTATCGAAGCGGTTTTTATAAACTTGAAAACTCTAAAATCTGAGAACCTGAGAATTTTGGCTAATGACTAAAGACAAAAGTCTAAAGGTGTTTGACAAAATCTTCTCAGATTTTCAATTTTCCATTTTCAACTTTCAATTTTCAATTAAATCAGTGGAGTTGGTACGGACCTGGTACGGAGCGTGTACGGAGAAAGTTCATACGGACTGACGCAGATTATTTATCCACGAATGGGCGTGAATTATACGCTACTGTTTATTTTATCTCCACGTATCGCGAGTATCGACACGTATCTTTTCCGAACTTGACAGGAACTTGATAGGAAGTTGACAAGAAGATGACAGGAACCTCTCCCCTTTTGAGTTTTAACTTCTATAAAAAAATTACAGAGTTCATTTCTAACCCTGTAATTTTTGTTTAGATGAAATTATGGATGCCAAATAAAAATTATATTGGCTCTTTTTCTTTTTCTAAATCTTTTATAATCTGTTCCAACCTATAATTGTATTCTTTTACACTTAGTTTATAATTGCCATACATAACATTCATGTTCTTTTCAATATTATTCACGTATTTTTGTATAACATTAACAAGTTTAATAAATATTGACAAGTAAATAATACTTTCTGTCCATTGACATCTTTTATATATGGATATTTGTTTTAAAAATGAATAGTTTTTATGTGCGTCAATATTATTTCGAATTTCTTTGGCATTATTTATATCCATAACTTTTTTTAACATTGAGTTAATATCTTTCCAAAATAAAGACAATTCTTGAGCATTTACAATTTCAACAGGATATTTATGCATTTCATTTGATACTTTATGAGGCAAATTATCATTTATTGCTTCATAAATAATTGTGTATGCATGTTTACTCAACATTATTTTCTCTGTATCATTCTGAGCTTGTAACAAGCCAATAGTAGTTGTAAGAGCATCCATCTGAAGTAATGTAAGATATCCCATCATTTCATAAACATTTCCATGTGTTTGTAAAATTTTCAACCATCCCTCCAAGATAGGTAATTGATTTTGTTCAATCTTATTTCTTGTTTTAGCTATTTCATCTTCATAATAATTCAACAGATACTCATAAATGCAACATCTTTTACCTGCCAATTCCAAATCTTCTCGTAATAATTCTGGGGCAATACAGATATCTTCATTTTGTAATAGCTCTATTTTTTCTTTTTCTGAATCGGACAATATAAATATTTCCTTAAAAGAAAGTTCAACTATGCCCAAATCTTTTGCTATTTCATTTACTGACTTACTCATAATTAAATACAAATGGGGATTTTATATATCTACTCTGTTATTACTGAAAAATCGTCGTCATTACATAACTTTCCTTTAAACACATATATATCTTGCGTAGGTTTGTCAATGTCAAAGACTCTAACAATTAGATATTCTTTTTCAGCATCATTATTACATTCTTCAATCATAGTTAGTTCTCTATAACTAATAGGCATATTTTCTTGACTATGTTTACTCTTTGTTGTAGTCTTCACTTCAACAAAAATCTCTTTACCGTTATGTGACGTAAATCGGATATCATACTTCTCGTAATTTGGCTTACAATAATATACCTTGCCGTTCACTATCACATCGTGAGTATAATCCTCTTCTGTTGAAATCGAAAGACACTCTGGCTCATATCCCATTGATCTCAGTTTCTCATATACGACAATTTCACCCTTGAAACCAGTAATTAAATTCCGCTCTTGCGCAGATTCATCCGGATGGTAGTCAATTGTTATGTTAATGGTTCCACTATCAGGAACGCTTTCCTCTTCAATTAAGGAGACATTATACCCTTTATCCGCTAAATTTTGCTTAATACCATCAATAGTTTCAAAGAACAGGATAAACATCTCACGCTCCTTGCCCTTTATACCTAAATATTTGCAAAGAGGGCCTAATAATGGTTCGATATTAGCTGGGCGTAAATCACCGATATAGTAAAACTCATTTCTACTACCAAATGTATGTTTCTCAATAACATCGTCGGAGTCTCCATATGTCAGTTTAATCCTTTTACAATGGAAGAAGTATGTATCGTCTATCAACTCTATTAATTTACTTTTATTGCTACGATACAATTCCTCATCTGCATTTTCGCCTGACGCTAATAAGGACAATGCTCCCACTTTCTTTCTTAGAATACTCTTGAGTTCACAACTCTCTTCCTTAGACTCAAATTCCGCATTTACGCTATCCGAAGTGATTATCTTCACACCCATTAAAGAAAGTAGTTCAATTACCTTCTCTCTGTTTGATGGACTTCCAATATAAACACGATTTTTAGAACTAAATCCATCTAAAGTAATATGACTTAATTCTGCGGGAGAAACAAACTCATTCTCTTTTGAAAGTATTCTATTAACTGCTGCCCATTCCCGTATCATATTTTCATACTTGTTAGATTCCAAGCAGCCTAGCTCTGTTAAATTCTGGTAAATACAAGTAATCCTATTCTTGTTATTATCAATATTTTCAGAGTCATTTGCTATTTCTGTTAGTAAGAGCAGATAATCATGTACTGTTAAATGAGTCTTAACCCCCAAATAAGTCTGCCACGCTTCTGAAACTTCTTCCTGCACATCTAGGACCGGCAAATAATGCCCAGCGATTTCCTTAATATGGGGGATTGTGTTGCTATAAACATCCGATGCTAAATAACATTGTTTTCTAACCGTAGGTAATATAGGACTATTTTCTATCACCCATTTAAAATGGTTGATATTACAACCCACATTAGTAAGCATACTTTGGCTGATTGTTCTTGAGAATCCCGTTGTAACATCTACATTCTTTACATTTGTGCCTATTGTCTCAGGATCATATTGTGATAATATTCTTGAAAAAACAAGCTTGGAAAAATTATAATTATTACAATGAGTTAAAAACGAAAAAGAATCATAGTAAATTCCTAAAACGCGACAACCCCATCCGTTATTCAGATCCCAACCTTCATAAGCGATCCACTTGTATCTTTGAGCGCTCTCTATTACATAGTCAAAAAAAGATTTATCAAAGCGAGCATTGTAATCATCATCGTAGACTTTTACCTCCATTGTTTTATTTGATACATCTTCATTTACGCCCATTTTAAGTAAGAACACTTTCCACTCTGCTATGGATGCATTTTCGCAGTACTTTTCAGAAATGAAAATATCTGCTTCAAGCAATGGCTCAATGTTTACTTCTGGCTTATATTTTGCACTTAAATAGAGCTCGTTGGCAGATTTAAGTGTACCATTTGTCGTTAAGAAACCGACATTACTAAGTCGAGATTGAGATATTTTACCCAATATATCCTCTCTTTGAGAAATATCAAAAATAAACTTACCAACTTCAAGAGCATTTTCAGTCGTCACATATCCACTTTTACATAGCACATTTTCAATGAAAGTTAAATCTGACAACTGACCAAGTCCTAATATCGACAACCAATTAACAATAGGCTGGTTAGAGGAAATAGCGCCAAAGATATCTGAATTGAGAATTTTGGTATCTTCGGCAAGTGCATTATGTTCCTTATACGACGAAGGAAAAAATAGTTCATTAGGCATGCATAACACGCCTGATTCATCCAACAAAAAACGGGTGGTTTGCAATACTGAAATTAACTCCTCCTGCTCCGACCTATTCTGAGAATAATATTCAAATAAAAATTTAATAAGTTTTGCATTAAACTCAGGGGTGATGCTCTCAAATGCACATTCATCTTCAAACAAGCTCTTGAGTTTTTGCTTGTCAAAAATAAACACTCCGTAGTTGTTTAGTATTCGACTACCTTTCCAGACATTCTCTATCTGGTTATTTGCATCAAATGTTCGAGTATATGTTCTATTAATATGGTAGACTAGCGCATCAACAGATATAGAATCAGAAATACTCATTCGATCCATAAATGCTTCGGAAGCCAGTAACTTGTCCATACCATTTTTTAAGCTCGGAATAAATGCAATCTCACTGGTTGCTTTCTCCATATTTTCCGCGTATATGGTCTCTAACGCATTGCTCCTACCATAAGATTTTTCAGGCAGTACTTCCCAATAATTTCGATATGCAGACGAAATTTCTTTAATCCAAAGTAGAAATTCTGAAGGAATCTTTGAAAAAATTAATTTATTCCACTCTGAATCCTTATGCAACTGCTGACGACCGGCATCAGTAATAAAGTTTGCATTTACTAAAAACGGGAAGCCTTCTGTTCCAAAACGGAATGATGTCGGCAGATATGTATAAATTACAGACTCCTCACGCTCTAACCTCTTCAACTTACCATTTTTATCTAATGCAATTGCAAAAGACAGATCAAATGTTTTAGCCTCTTTTAGTTTGTCTGGAGTGTTAATGTCAGCGTTTATTGATTCTCTTAAACTTTCAGGGACATCAACACTTTTATTAGTATGGATAAGCCAACTACTTTCTTCAACGCCATTAGCAGAGAGAATCACGACTCCATTATTTTCTGATTTATCAATCCAACATTTGGTAGTTCCATTGACAACAAATGACATCCTTATATTCTTGCTTTTCAAAAACAGCAAGAATTGGCTATTAGAAAGCAATGTTGAGATCTTGTTTTCCAAATTTGAACTGTCACCAATCTTAATATAGGTAACGACGTTGTAACCCTCGGACTCAATTTGAACTGGGGATACTGTCTCGATAGGAATTATCTGCCAAGGCATTAGATACCTTTTATCGCTATCTTTTATACCATATTCATCTTGGTCCCAATGAGTATCCCAATAATTGTCCCAATGAGATTTATCAAACTTGAAACAATAACCGCCAGATTCTACGACTACATGATTAGAACGCATGAAAACGGATTTGAAACCAATGCCCTTGTATCCGATTTTTTTCACATCCTTCATTTTGTTGCCATTGCCCACATCACATAAGCCCTCGATATCTCTTTCTGTAAACGCATCGCCATTATGCATAAAGATGAATTGCTCATCTTCTATAATCATCTTAACATCAAGGACGCTTAACTCATCGCTATGAGCATCAACTGCATTTTGCAGTAGCTCAAAAACGAATCTCTCTTCTTCGGTGTAAATACCCGATGATAATAGTATCAAGCTATTGGCTTGACTTGTTGCCTGATCTGGATGGTTATAATTGCAACGCTTTCTTTGTAAGTTATTGATAAAGTTTGGTATCATATTATTACTATTAACTTCATTATAATTTCATAATCTTCAAAAATTAAGATTTCAAAAATACATATTATACATTAAAGAAAAAAACATTTTCTAAAATAATATCATCTTAATATGGAGTTAAAAAGTAATGATACTTAATATAAATAATACTTTCTTATTTTAGAAATTAAAATTCCTTAACAAATTACAACATCTAATTCTTAATTTCATTAACCTTTTCATAAATAATTGTTAGAACATGATTTTGTTGAGAAAATGCCTTGACATGATGTAGAGTCTTTTTGTTTGAGACTACACAAAAAAAGAGCTGCCATTTTCATAGCAGCTCTCCTATCTTTAGACTTTAGACTTTTGTCTTTAGCCGAAATTACTTCTCAATCTCTTTCTTGATTCTTTCGTTCAACATTGGGACAATCTTGTGTAAGTCACCAACGATGCCTAAGTCGGCGGCGCTGAAGATTGGTGCGTACTTGTCTTTGTTGATAGCGATGATGTAGCCTGACTCTTCCATACCTGCTAAGTGCTGGATAGCGCCGGAGATACCGCATGCTACATACAACTCTGGACGTACGGTCTTACCAGTCTGTCCTACTTGGATACAGTGGTCAACGACACCGGCATCGACCATGGCGCGTGATGATGCTACCATGCCACCGAGTGTGTCGGCTAAGGCTTGTAACTTGTTGAAGC
>JAZUST010000019.1:0-4180 GCA_045606865.1 Bacteroidales bacterium | reverse complement strand
CGACAAATATCGTAAGATGGGTGTCCGTACAAACGCTGATACTCCAAAAGACGCACAAAAAGCTATCGACTTCGGCGCAGAAGGTATCGGTCTTTTCCGTATCGAACACATGTTCTATGGCGAAAACAGCGAAATTCCATTGGCAAAATTGCGTAACATGATTCTTGCTAACAACACAGAAGAACGCGTTGCAGCTTTGGCAGAATTAGAACCTTACATCCGCGAGACAGCAAAAGGCACTTTGAAAGTTATGGACGGCAAACCATTGACATTCCGTCTTATGGACCCACCATTACACGAATTCGTACCTCATACATTAGACAAACAACAAGAACTCGCTGACAGCCGTGGCATGGATCTCAAAGAATTACAAAAACGTATCGATGCATTACACGAAGTCAATCCAATGATGGGCTTACGCGGTGTACGTCTTGGTATCGTTTATCCAGAAATCACAGAGACACAATTCCGCGCTTTGTTCGAAGCTACAGCACAATTGATGAAAGAAGGCAACGATCCTCACTTGGAAATCATGGTTCCTCTTACAGTCAACGTGAAAGAATTGAAACATCAAAAAGCTATCGCTGACAGAGTCAAAGCTGAAGTTGAAGCACAATACGGCGTAACAATCGACTATATGTACGGTACAATGATCGAAATCCCACGCGCAACATTAGTCGCTGACCAAATCGCTGAAGTAGCTCAGTTCTTCTCATTCGGTACAAACGACTTGACACAGATGACATTCGGTTTCTCACGCGACGACGTCAACGCTATCGTTGGTACATACTTAGACGAAAAGATCATCCCTGCTGATCCATTCAACACATTAGATCAAGAAGGCGTTGGTCAATTGGTTAAGTTAGGCGTAGAACGCGGTCGTTCAACAAGAAACAACTTGAAATGCGGTGTCTGCGGTGAACACGGTGGCGATCCAGCATCAGTAGAATTCTTCTACAACACTGGTCTCAACTACGTTTCATGTTCTCCATTCCGCGTTCCTGTAGCAAGATTGGCAGCGGCTCAAGCAGCAATCAAAGCTGAAAGAAACAAATGATAAGAGACACTGATTATCAATAAACGAAGCGGTGAGTTTTTCAACATGAAGAGCTTGCCGCTTTTTGTTTGTGCTGAAAACACGTTCATTCTGCACGAAAAATGAGCAGTAGTAAGAAGAGTAAATAAAGATGGATTATTTGTAGTTTACATCAGAGTCACACAATAAACGAGACGAATATCCAGACCCATAATCAATTGTCAGCTGTTTTGCAAGATTATCTATAAATTTTAGTCTTTGTTCTCTTTGTTCTCAAAAATCAATGCAAAACTATACAAATAAAAATAAAAAAACATTATCTGCAACGCTCAATTTTTCAACATTCATCACATTTAACAATTATTTTTCAAATTATTAACAGACTTTGTTAAAATACGTTAAGGAATAGTAAGAACATTTTCCGAATCCGCCTCGAATGTGGTACGAAGTAAGTTCTTAGGAAGATAAATCTTGTCCTTAGTTGAAAAATATCTTTTTATAGAACTCCGCCTTGTTTTCCAACGACATAGGATAAGCTCTTGACGATGATGGCATTCTCCAGAATGATATTCTGCGACCTTCAAAAATTATTTCAGACTTCTCTCCCACTTTCGGTTCTTCACATCGGAAAATATCTACGATAATATCAGTGGCTTTCTGTCCTGTCGTGATGATGTTTTCACATTGAGGAATTTTTCTTAATAACGCCTTGACATCGGTCTGCTTCACGACTTCAAGAAATTTATCGGAAGCATTGTCTTTCAAACGTATGACTTCCGAAGCCGTATCATACAAAGCGATTCCTTTCATTTTGCAGAAATCAACAATCTTATCTTTGTCGAATTGTTTCTTGTCATTTATCTCGAAATGATGTCTGTCGTCAAAGAAGATAAATCCCATGATGCGCCACATGTCGTTGATCCAGTTAGGATAGAAAAACTCCATCGACCATTTCTCCTTTTGCGGAGGAAAACTGCCGAGCATGAGATATTTTGCGTTTGCCGGAAGAAACGGCCGCAATGGATGGGATTCGATGTTATTGATGCTCATATATAAAAGTCAACAAATTGGTAACAAAAATAATAATTTATCATTATATAATACAATATACCATTTCATTTTTAGTTTATTTACAAAACCATTACACTATGAAAGATAAAATGAAGAAACATCTCTCCATAATATTTTGGACAATAACGGTAGTTATAATTATTACCGCCTTACCTGTTATAGCTTCTCTTGCATATATTTTGATTAATGGATTCACAGATTATTCATTCCAAAAGAAATATATGGCATATAAGCTAAACAGAATCCCCAATGTAGAAGTAATCAGTATTAGGGGAAATGAAGATATTGAATTGGAAGAAATATACGCCGAAATAAAAGTCGGGAATAATCATGAAGTTGTTTTAAACAATTTAAGCAAAGATGTCTTCGATTATCCTAGAAACGTGTATATCGGAGAACTTAATGGATATATATTCATGTCATTTTTTTCAGAAAAAATTTATTATCCACATCTGAACATTGGAACAGAAAGCCTTGTCGGCAAAGAACTAGGACTATTTTTCAAAAGTCCGAGAAATGTCACCAATAACATTGATAAAATTAATGATTTTATTAACAATCTCAACAAATATCCAGAAATTAATTACTTCTGTGACACAGCTTCAAAAACAGAGATGTATCTTTGCGTTATAGATAAAAGCCACGATATTGTCTCTTTACCATTACCACAACGCATCAAGATTAAAGAGGGGATATACAAGTCATTAAAATGGAAATATTAACAATTCTTAACACTTCTCTCCTACTTTCATTAACATTTACGTTAAAAATTGTTAATGGCGGAATATTCGTTCTGATAAAAATTATAAAAATTTGATCTTCAGAAAATCTTTCTGTAGTTACAAAATGCGTCGTATTGTTGGAATTGTTCCTGCTCGCCATCATACAGCATAGCGGTGGAGACGATAAACTACGAGTTTCATCGTAAGTCTGCTAAATTGCAGAACAAACTCCTCTAATAATCTATTTATCAAATGTTTATCCATAATCTTGACAAATTTAAAGTTGCACTTTAATATTGTAATAAAATTATTAATAATAAAAGATATTCTGACAGAAGATTATTTTTTATTCAAAAAGTGTTGTTCATAGACCTGAAAGCATCAGATTTATCATGCCTGCAAACGACATCGAAAAAATCGAGCATCTTTATGACCTGATACTCTTGATGATGATAGACGGAGACCTAAATGAAAATGAGATGATCTTCTGCAGGGCGATGGCAATAAAAATGAAGATACCATATCAGGTTGTTGATGAAATGGTTGCCAAGACAATCGAATTCATCACTAATAATTTCTATCTCGAAGATGTCATTGAAGAATTAATAAACACATCAAAGACTTAAATACCAACGACAAGCATTCAAATTATTCAAAGCACTCAGTCTCTCATCTGAGTGCTTTTTATTTATATGTACATTAAAAATATCATCACTTCCCTCTCTCCGCCATCAGGATCTTAATTTCATTTTCATTGATTCCTACCATAGCTTCGCCGAGGTCTTCGCTCAGTTCTGCCAATACATCAGGACTATTGTAGTTAGTAACAGAATTGACTATCGCCTTGGCTCTTTTCATCGGGTCGCCGCTCTTGAAGATTCCGCTTCCAACGAACACGCCTTCGGCTCCCAACTGCATCATCAGGGCAGCATCGGCAGGAGTAGCGACACCTCCAGCAGCAAAGTTCGGCACAGGTAACTTGCCGTTGTCATGCACATACTGTATCAACTCAAAAGGAACTCTCAACTCTTTGGCTGCTTCATATAATTCATCAGAATTAAGAGAAACGACTCTTCTTATCTCGCTCTGCATCATACGCATGTGACGGACAGCCTGAACTATGTCGCCAGTACCAGCCTCGCCTTTTGTCCTGATCATCATGGCACCTTCGCTGATACGACGCAAAGCCTCGCCTAAATCTCTCGCCCCGCACACGAATGGCGTCTTAAACTGACGTTTGTCAACATGATAGACATCGTCGGCTGGCGAAAGCACCTCGCTCTCATCAATATAATCTATCCCGATAGCTTCCAAAATCTGAGCTTCAACAAAATGACCGATACGACATTTC
>JAZUST010000018.1:0-2794 GCA_045606865.1 Bacteroidales bacterium | reverse complement strand
TTACCATTTTCCTGTTCCATTGCAGCCAGGACATGTTCCGTGATAGTGGCTGTCTGCGACTTCCTTTCCGCAGATGCTGCACCATTTTCTATTGCCGAAACCAGTTGTACTCTTTATCACTTGACCGGTACCATTACACTGGCTACATGTTCTTTGTCCTTTGTTGCTACTGCTTGATGATGAACTCGAAGAAGAACCTGAAGAATATGTAGAACCAGAATACGAACTGCTTGATGAGGAATAGGTTGGGGTGGTCGAGTAGGTGCTATACGAAGAATAGCTGTTGTATGTCGGAGTGGTTAAGCCTATCAACAATGCTCCCCAAAACTCGGGACTACAAGATGATAGTGAAAGACATAATACTACCATCAAAACGAACTTTAATTTTTTCATGATTTTTATTTGTTTATTTTAATATTTAATTGACTATAATCAATTTGAGACAGGACGAATAGGATATCCTCTGTGGCGAAAACCCATTGTAGAAATAGCAGGATTTTTACTTTTACTATCTGTATCTATGTAATTAATAAAATTGATTGCTGTTGCAAATTTTCTAAAGTGTTCACTATCGACAGATAGTGGTGATGATGTCCAATAATATCCCCTTATATTGGAATTTTCTAAATCTGAATCTTTTTTTTCTCCTGAGGCAGGTAAGAACATCTTGTTCCCATTAGGACCTATGAACATATAGCCTTTTTTATTATTTTTTGATGTAGGGATACATATACACTCATCTAATAATTCCATTGCTTCTTCCTCTGTTGGCATACGCCATGAACCTTTCCAATTTGCGCATGCTGCATCGTACTTTTCATTTCCAGAAAATTCATATACATACTTTTTAAATGTCACACTATTTGTATTGTTATATTCAGATTTTGTGGTGGTTTCTCCCCATGCATAAAAACCTCCACTGCCTTCAACTGATGAAGAACCTATATTTCGAGTAGCCCATTTGACACCGCTACTTAAGCCTAAATCAATATATTTATGATTGTTGATATTGCCTGTATATTCTTCTTCCCAACCAGAAGTAAGAAAACAAGAAACCTCTCCGTATGCGGTACCTTTTTTATTTGTTGCGTATGCTCTAACGTAATATATTGTATTTTCACTGAGATTAGTCAAGATTGATTTAAAGTAACCCAAACCAATACCATTTGTTGTGTGAGCATCTTCAATTGTTGGTTCTTTTGATGTGCTCCAACATACGCCTCTTGCGGTAATAATAGAACCACCATCGTCTGTTACATTTCCGAAAAATGTTGCAGAATTATTAGTTATTGAATTGGCCTGGTTACTTGATATTACAGTCGGAATGTTATATTCATCATCATCTCCCTCATCATCACCGCCATTATCATCACCACCGTTTCCGCCTCCATTATCATCGTTATCATCATCACCGCCATTATTATCTTTAGTCGTGAACTCTTTCTGTTCTCCGTATAATGCTCCGGAGCTTGTGGTGGCGTAGGCTCTTACGTAATATTTTGTTCCTGGTTCCAAGCCGCTCATAGTCGATGTGAAAGTTCCAGTCCCCATTTGGTCTGACGTTATGTAAGAATTAATGGTAGGATTAGGTAACTCGCTATAGCATAGTCCGCAATTTCCTACAGAATAACCAGAGGCAGTCACCGTGCCGCCGCATTTCGCACTCGTCTCTGTGATGTTAGATACGGAACTTGTCGTTACGCTAACACTTCCCGGAGTGTTTGGTTCTGGTTCTGGTTCTGGCTTGCAGGCGTTGAAGATAGATATAATGAAAGTTGCTGTTATCAAGCACAGACATAATTTAAATATTTTCTTCATGATAATTTGTTTTTAAAGTTGTCCTTATCTCTAAATGTGTTATTTTAATTCTGTTTATAATTTAAATCCTATTGTAAATTGCATGATACCAGCTTTTGTATCTTTCATTCGATCGTTCAAATCGGCTAAGTAACTAAATCCTAATGCAATGTTATCAAATATCAAGTCTGCTCCTATCTGCCATCCAAAGTTCATGAACTTTCCTTCAAATGGGTCTCCAAACATCTTTCTTATCTCTGGACTATTAAAAGAATCGCCCCAGACCAACGAAAACTTATATGTCTCTGTTTCGTCATCAATAGTAACTTCTGATATATATTTACCCCAGTTTTGGTTAAGTCTTATACCGAAATAAGGCATAAACGATACATTGTCAAATGAAAGTTTATATGCTATATTAAGAGGGTAATACATGGAAAAACTTCTTATCTTAGATTCTATTGAAATATATCTTTCGCTTTCCTCATACTTACTTCTGGCGAAAGAGAAACCTATTCCTAATTGGAAATGTAATGATGATTCCTTTATCGGGAAATTACCTCTTATCTCGCCTGAAAATCCGTTTAATTTCGTTAATTTTTCGAAATCATCATTAAAATACATATTTTCAAGATATGTTCCTGCATTATATGTCATTCTATTGTATGACAGGCGGAAGGTTCCCCATGGATCTCTATGTTTATTTGTATTGTTGATAGCCTCCGTTTGTGCTGAAGCAGCAACTGAAGTCATTATAAAAATTGCAAACAATAAATATTTTCTGATTGTTTTCATAATAGGTTTGTTTTTATCAATGCCAAATCTTTTAACAATATAATTCATGATATTCTAACTTTTACCATTTTCCTGTTCCATTGCAGCCAGGACATGTTCCGTGATAGTGGCTGTCTGCGACTTCCTTTCCGCAGATGCTGCACCATTTTCTATTGCCGAAACCAGTTGTACTCTTTATCACTTGACCGGTACCATTACACTG
>JAZUST010000017.1:0-9689 GCA_045606865.1 Bacteroidales bacterium | reverse complement strand
GATCTGAAGCCGTGTTTGTTTCTACGTTTTCTGTTTGATGGTTGAAATGTGCGTTTCATTGTCTTATGTATTTTTTTTCTTAATTTTCCCTATTATTTTGAGTTGCAAAAGTAGTAAAAAATTCTTTAAGAAAAAATATTTTACCAAAAAAAATAATAATATTTATTTTATTGCTAAACAATGAGTTATGTTTTGTATGATGAAATAATTCTGCTTTTGATGATTATTGATGAAATTTTTAACGGAAAATATTACTTTAAAAAGCAGAGAGCCATGAGATGTGAGCATTGGGTTATTTGCCCATAACTCGTAGCTCATGGCTAAATTATATATAGTGAATTATTTCACTGGCACATTCTTCAATGTCTCAACCAAGAAATCCCAGAACAATGGAACTGTGTCAATCTTGAGTGCCTCGTCTGGTGAGTGTGGGAATACCAAAGTTGGTCCGAATGAAACCATATCCCAGTTAGGATATTTTGATCCTAAGATGCCGCATTCCAAACCAGCGTGGATAACCATAGTCTTTGGTGTCTTGCCGTATTTGTCGGCATAGACTTTCTTCATTGTATTATAAATGATAGAGTTGATGTTTGGTTTCCAGCCTGGATATGAACCTGTCGACTCTGCTCTTGCACCGCATTCTTCTAAGAGATTACGCATCTTTGCTGCGAGTTCGTCTTTGCTTGCATCAACCAAACTGCGTTGTAATGATGCTATCATAATTTGACCGTCAATCAATTTTACGATTGCCAAGTTTGAAGATGTCTCAACTGTACCTTCAAAGTCTTTCGACATTGCGATGACGCCGTTAGGATATTTTGCTACGGCTTCGATTAAATTAGCTATAGTTTGTTTGTCGATGACCTTAGCTGGCATTTCTGCTGGAACAACAGTGATGCTCATCTCTGGTTCAACAGCTGCGAATTGTTCCTTAACGACAGCTTCAAACTCAGGAACGTATGCTAACAATTCTTCTGCCTTTGCTTCAGGAACTGTGATTGTCACGAATGACTCGCGTGGTATTGCGTTGCGTAAGCTTCCGCCTTGGATGTCAGCGACTCTTGCGTTGAATTTCTCTGTAGCTTTCAATAACAATGCGTTCATTACCTTGTTAGCATTGGCGCGACCTAAGATGATGTCCATGCCAGAGTGACCGCCTTTCAATCCTTTGACGATTAATTGGAACGCTTTTGAATTTTCTGGTACGTCTTCGAATGTAGGAGTGAAATAACCGCATGTGTCAATACCGCCGGCGCAACCTACGTAAAGTTCTCCTTCTGTCTCTGAGTCCATGTTGATGAGGATGTCGCCTTTCAAAACGCCTGGCTCTAAAGCGTTAGCGCCTGTCATGCCTGTTTCTTCGTCGATGGTGAAGAGACCTTCGATAGGACCGTGAACTAAATCTGTTGCTTCGAGAACTGCCATCGCTGCTGCTGCACCAACGCCGTTGTCAGCGCCTAATGTAGTGCCGTTGGCTTTTACCCAACCGTCTTCGATACGTGTCTCGATAGGGTCTTTTTCAAAGTCGTGAACTTTGTCGGAGTTCTTTTGTGGAACCATATCGACGTGAGCTTGCAATACAACGCCCATTCTGTCTTCGTAACCAGGTGTTGCTGGCTTACGGATGATGACATTACCTACTTTATCAACTATAGTCTCAAGACCTAAGTTTTCTCCGAATTCTTTTAAGAAAGCAACTACTTTCTCTTCTTTTTTTGAAGGACGTGGAATCTGTGTCAATGCGTAGAAGTTCTTCCACAATCCATTAGGTTCTAAATTTTTGATGCTCATTTTTATATAAAGTTTAATTATTTGTTTAAGGTTTAATGCTTAAGGTTTAAGGCAAGTCTTCAAAAACTTTAAACCTTAAACCTTAAACTTTAAACTAATTTCTAGGTGCATTAACCAAAATATCTTTCAACAGATCCCAGAATTTCTGTACTGTAGGGATTTCTATTCTCTCGTCTGGCGAGTGGACGCCGCGTAGTGTAGGACCGAAGGAAATCATGTCCATGCCGGCGATTTTGTCGCCTACCAAGCCGCATTCCAAACCTGCGTGGATAGCCTTTACTTTTGGCTCTACGCCGAAACGATCTTTATAACATTTCTCTGCTACCTTACGAATCTCTGAATCCGGATTCGGTGTCCAGCCCGGATAACCGTCGGTATGCAAGACTTCTGCATTGGCAAGATTGAAAACTGACTCAACCATATTGGCGATGTCTTCTTTTGAAGATTCGATAGAACTTCTTTGTGAAGTCTGGATGAAGAAGAAACCTTCTTTTTTCTTCACAGAAGCGAGGTTTGTTGATGTCTCTACGAAGTTAGGAATTGTCTGTGACATTGCGATGACGCCGTGAGGACAAGCGTAGAGAGCGTTCAACAAATCGAACTGTGTCATTTCGTCGATGACGAGCTCTGGCTGTGTTTCTGCAACGACAGCTTTCACTGCTAAATTAGGTTCTGTCACTTGATATTCTCTGCGGAAGTTTTGTTCCATCACCTTTACGAATTCTTCAAATTCTTCTTGGAATTCTTCAGGAACAAAAGCGACTGCCATAGCTTCACGTGCGATGGCGTTACGTAAGTTGCCGCCTTGGATGTCATATATTCTGAGGTCGAACTCGTTTGCGCCTTGCCATAAGATTCTTGTGAGAAGTTTGTTTGCGTTAGCGAGGTTCTTGTTGATGTCGTCGCCTGAGTGACCGCCTTTGAGACCGCTCACCATGATGTTATAAGCGACGTTTCTTCTTGGAGCCGGTTCCATTCTGTAATAAACCTTGATGATGGTGTCCATGCCGCCGGCGCATCCGATAAAGATTTCGCCTTCGTCTTCTGAGTCTAAGTTCAATAAGATACGGCCGCTGAAGTCTTTAGGATCTAACTTCTCTGCGCCGGTGAGACCAGTCTCTTCGTCAACGGTGAAGATACATTCGATAGGACCGTGTTGTACTGTTGGGTCGGCTATTACAGCGAGAGCTGCTGCTACTCCGATTCCGTCGTCAGCACCGAGTGTCGTTCCGTTGGCGTGGAGCCAGTCGCCTTTGATGACAGCTTCGATAGGGTCGTTTTCAAAGTCGTGTACCTTGTCGCTGTTCTTCTCGCAAACCATGTCGGTATGAGCTTGCAAGATAATAGTCTTGCGGTCTTCGAATCCTGGTGTTGCAGGAGCTTTCATGATGACGTTGCCGCATTCTTCAACTATATATTCTACCTTATGATCTTTAGCCCAGTTGATGAGATATTCAACCATTTTGCCTTCTTTCTTTGAAGGACGTGGCACTGCCAAAATGCCGTGGAATTCTTTCCAAACACATTCAGGAGTGAGATTTAAAACACATTCGTTCATGTTAGTTATTTTTTATGTTTATAATTTTATTGTTTTAATAATTCTATAGTCTTTTTAGGATCTTCAGATTTAAACACTGCGTTGCCCGCCACTAAAGCGTTTGCACCGGCAGCGAAGAGTTTGGAAGCGTTTTCTGTGTTGACGCCGCCGTCTACTTCGATGAGAGTGTTATATCCGTTTCTGTCAATCATGTCGCGTAACTTTTCTACTTTAGAATAAGTTCTTTCGATAAATTTCTGTCCTCCGAAACCAGGATTTACCGACATTAATAATACAAGGTCTAAGTCGCCCAAAATATCTTCCAATACCGACACCGGAGTGTGAGGATTGAGAACGACGCCTGCTTTCATGCCTAATGACTTTATCTTCTGTACAGAACGATGGACGTGAGTTGATGCTTCATAATGAAATGTTATTATGCTCGCGCCCGCCTTTTGAAATTCTTCGAAATATCTGTCAGGTTCCACTATCATAAGGTGAACGTCCAAAGGTTTCGTCGCCATTTTGCTGATGGCTTGCACTACCGGAATGCCGTATGATATGTTAGGGACGAACACGCCGTCCATGATGTCTAAGTGATACCAATCTGCTTGACTTTCATTAAGCATTTTGATGTCGTCAGCGAGATGTAAGAAATCGGCTGACAATAGGGAAGGAGATATTATCTTTTGCATGACATGAAGTTTTATCTTTTCGCAAAGATAATAAAAACTATGAACCTTGAACGTTGGCTTTTGAACTTTTTTTATTTATGCCTGAAATTGGTTGGCAGTTGACAAAAAAATATTGCCATCACCAAAAGTCATTGTTTTTTTTCGTAGTTTTGTATAATATAAAAAAAGTATGTTGTCCGTTGACCTTTAAAATAAGATTATGAAAAAGTTATTCCTCATATTATTGACATTTATATCGCTAACATCTTTCGCTCAGATTCAGGTAAAAGAAAACTCTTTCCATCAGATTGACGGCTTCGTGATGTTGGATAAAAACGACCATTACGACGACAATAACCTTCCGATGGCGTTGATAAAGATTTCTACGGAAAACATCACCGCCGAAGAAAGACGACGCATAACATTCAAAGGTAACCTCGCCACATATTTCGACGTACACTTTGAACCCTCTGAGATTTATCTTTATATCTCAGCGCAATCCGCTACTTTCATAGAAATACACCATCCCGATTACGGCAAGACCGAGTTCACTCTGCCATTTGATTTGAAAGACTTCTGCGGTTACGAGATGGTGCTGCAATATATACCGATAGGTCTAAATACTAACGTTACTCAGCAAAATAATTATCTCACAATAATTTGCGACCAACCCAACGCCTCAATATATATAGACGACCAATATGTTAGCGACGGATTTAAATCTCTCGCCATCGGCACGACACATTCCTGGAGAATAGAATGTGATATGTATCATACCGAAAGCGGAACCGTCACCATTACAAAAGATGAACCTATCACAATTGAAAAACAATTACGCCCGGCATACGGATTCATTAAAGTTGCTTCAAAACCAGAAAGCGACGCCGTTGTATTTATTAATAATAAAAAGGTGGGAACAACGCCTTATCAATCTGATAAGATGGCGAGCGGAACTTATAAGGTGCGCGTGGTTAAGGATATGTATCAGACAGCAGAACAGACTTTTGTCATCACTGATGGAAATACAACCAATGCTCTCTTGGATATGGCAGATAATTTTGTTAACCTGACAATAGAAACAGACGCTAATTCTGATATTTATATCGATGAGCAACTTAAAGGAAAAGGCAAGTGGAACGGACGTATCTCCGATGGCGCACACTTCGTGGAAGTTAAAAAAGATAAACATAGAACCGTCTCTAAAAACCTCAATCTCGTTCTTGGTAAAGATGAGAATATTAAGATAGAAGCGCCAACACCTATAGTAGGTATGCTTGACATTAGCAGCGTTCCTGTGAAAGCTAATATCTATCTTAACGGGAAACACTACGGAACCACGCCGAGAATTATCTCAGATTTGCTTATCGGTGACTATACTCTGAAACTTGAAAAAGATGGCTGCGCTTCCGTCACGAAAAACATTACCATAGAAGAAAACTATACACTTGCAATTAAAGAAAATCTTCCTACAGGAAAAGAAGTAGTCATTAAAACCGACCAATCCGGCGACAAGATTTATGTCGATGACAATTATATTGGAACATCACCAATAACTACAAATCTCTCGTATGGCTCTCATAATCTTAAAGCCGTGAGAGGTACACAAATTGCTGTTAAAACCGTTGAGGTAAAAACAACAACTGTTAAAGACGAGTTTGTCCTTGCATTCGGCAAGATGATAAATATCACCTCCAACCAAAAGGGCGACGACATTTACGTTGACGGAAAGAAAGTTGGAACCACGCCGATGGAAATAGACTTCTCTTTAGGCAAACATGAGGTGGAAGTGAGAAGAGGAAAACTGTATGAAACCAAGACTTTGCAAGTAGGCAAAAATAGTTCAGGTAGTTATAATTTCGTTCCGCGAAAAGAGTCTTTAGATAAATATTTAAGCAGAGGAATAAATTTCATAACTTTGAATGGTGCGTATTCTTCTGCTCCTCAGACAGCCTTCGGATTGACATTCGGTAGAGTGAAAAAGATGGGATGGTTTGTCAGTGCGATGAGCAACTTCGACTTTACCGGATTTGATGTCATTGACAAGTCGTATGAAGAAGTGATACTGACGGGTGAGACTGCAAGCACACGTATCTCTGTGACGGGAGGTTTTATGGCTAAGATTGGCGGACCTGTTTATCTTAAATTTGGAGCAGGTTATGGAATGATTGTTAGAGTTTGCGAGACGATAAGCGGTGAATATGTGGAATATACACCTAATACCTACAAAGGAGTGGATCTCTCCGCCGGATTACAATTAAATCTGAGAAACATTACAATAGGTATTGACGCCGTTACGACAAATTTTCAAATGACGGAAATAAAAATAGGAATAGGAGTTAATTGGAATTGATAATTAGCTGTCAGCTATTAGCTATCAGTTATCAGTAAAAAAAACGTGGACAAAGACTGTTGTCTGTTGTCCGTTGACATAAAAAACGTGGACAAAGACTGTTGACCGTTGTCTGTTGTCTGTTGACTTAAAAAATGAAGAACATGAAAAAGACATTATTGATATTAGGAATAATAGCTCTCGTTTTTGCGGGATGCAAGAAGTTTGACGAAATAGAAGCCAGCAAGGTTGAGATAACAAACGAGACCATAGAAAGAGGTTTTGACTACATTAAGATAAATGTGGAATATGATTATCCGGTGGAGTTAGAGGCAGTGACATTATATTTCTCCGAAAAAGAAGACCTGAGCGGAGCGAAGACATATAAATGCGGTATAAAAGGCAAGACGTTTAGTGTTGAGATTAAAGATTTAAAAGAAGGAACGAGATACTATTATCAGTATGAGTATGACAACGGATATGAGAAAGAGAAGAGTAAGAAAGAGAATGTCGCTACATACGCCATGCCTGTTGTAGTTACAAAAGATGTGACAAATATAACAGCGACATCTGCAACTCTAAACGGCAGCGTCACGAGTTCTGATACAGAAAACAAGATAACAGCTAAAGGTTTCTGCTGGGGAACAGAACCAGAATTGACGATAGAAGGAACGCATACAAATGATGGTTCAGATACCGGAACTTATTCCTACAATCTCTCTAATCTTACTGAAAACACTACCTATTACGTAAGGGCGTATGCTACAACAAAGTTAGGCACTGCTTACGGCGAGGAGAAAAGTTTTAGGACCGTTGAAGTGACATTGCCGACAGTAACGACAAAAGATGTAACAAATATAACAACCAACTCTGCATCTTGTGGAGGCAATGTGACAGACGATGGCAACGGCACTGTTACAGCGAGAGGCATCTGCTGGAGCGAGACGCATAATCCTACCATAAATAACATCTATAGTGAAGGAACCAACAACGGTACAGGAACAGGTAGTTTTACCTCACAGTTGACTAACTTAAAAGACAACACCACTTATTATGTAAGAGCATACGCTACCAATGAGAAAGGAACGAACTATGGGGAAGAGAAGAGTTTTACTACAGCGGAATTAAAGTTACCGACAGTAACAACAAAAGATGTGACAAATATAACAACAAACTCTGCTACATGTGGAGGTAATGTGACTGACGACGGCAATGGAATAGTTACTGCCCGAGGCATCTGCTGGAGCGAAGTACAGAATCCTACCATAAATAACATCTATAGTGAAGAAACCAACAACGGTACAGGAACAGGTAGTTTTACCTCACAATTAACTAACTTGAAAGACAACACCACCTATTACGTTAGATCCTACGCCACCAATGAGAAAGGCACTGCTTACGGTGAGGAGAAGAGTTTTACTACATTATCATCCTCAGGAACAATTAATGGATACAAATGGGTTGACCTCGGTTTGCCTTCTGGTTTGAAATGGGCGACCTGTAATGTTGGCGCAAGCAAGCCTGAAGATTATGGCAACTATTATGCATGGGGAGAGACAGAGACTAAGAGTGAATATACAAAAGAGAATAGTTTAACATACGGGCTTAGTATTTTAGAGTTACAGTCGCAAGGCATTATAGATGGAAATAACAATCTTACTCCATTATACGATGCTGCTGCAGCCAACTGGGGTTCTACATGGCGAATGCCTACAAAAGAAGATTTAAAAGAACTTGTAGATAATTGTAATTGGGAAATGATACTGGAAAACGATGTATATGGTGTTAAAGTTATAGGTATAAATGGTTGCAGTGTTTTTTTTCCCACAACTGGTTGTTATAAAGAGGGAATGCTTTACTATGCAGGGCAGGATGGTTATTATTGGAATTCAACATCTGTTGAAAATGATTCCCGTTACACGTTTGGTCTTTACATTAGTGGTGATAATAATGGTGCGTTGTTCTACTATGATCGTTATGTAGGCTTTACAGTTCGCCCAGTCTCAGAATAGATTGTAGAGACGTATCAATGCTACCTTAAAAAATAAACAAACAACATTGATACGTCTCACGCATTTGATTCCTTTTAAAATCTGAGAATCTGAGAAATCGGGTTCTCTCGTTAGAGTTCAGAGTCAGTGTTAGTTTAAAAATTCGCATTATGCTATATCATTTAAATCGTAGTACAATAAATGAGTAACCATATTTTGAGGTTCATCATCATTACGAAGGTGCTTAAAATTATTTCTTTCATAAAAAGAAATAGCATCTGAATATGCATCAACAGTTATGAATCTGCATCCTGTTTTATTATCAATAAGAAAGAAACTCTTTATGAATGCTAATAATACACTCCCGACGCCATGTCCTTTCATTTTGTCAGAAACTCCTAAACGACAGATCTTAACCGCAGGATAACTTTTGATACGCTTCTCATTTGCAAAACGTGATTTGCGAAAACGGTTGAATTCAGTTTTGTCCTTAAAGTCAGATAGAGAAACACGATCATTTGCTAAACTGAAATAAGCAATAATGTCGCCTGTAGTATTATGTTCAAAAACATATGTTACAGCAAGTAATGATTTTCTGTAATTATTGGCATCGTTGATAATAAAGTCGTTCAAATCTGCGTCACCACAATTGAACGACTTTATTGTTTCATTTAACGATAACTTTCTGATACGATAATCGTTGTAGTTGAAATAATTATTCATAACAGCACAATTACATTTTTATGGTTTTAATTAGTGCGTTATAAATTTCCATTCGCAGCTCTTTTTCTTTAGGATCTTCATTACGTTTAATTTTCATTCTTTCTTTGAACCTTTTTGCTGCTTCCCCATATAATATTGGGGTTTCTCTTATAGGACGTGCCATAATATTATTTTTTTAAGGTTTCACTGCTGCAAAGATAATATAAGAATCAGCTTCTGTCAAGAAAAAAATATATAAAAAATATTAACATTCAGAAGACAATTATTTTTAAATCTGAGAATCTGAAAAACTGAAAATCTGAAAAATGGTTCTCCGGTAGAGACACACGGACGTGTGACTTTCAAATTGAAAGTTGAAAATTGAAAATTAAGGTAGAGACGTCACCCCTGTGGCGTCTTCGAATTGAAAATTGAAAATTAAGGTGAGACGTCACCCCTGTGGCGTCTTCGAATTGAAAATTGAAAATTAAGGTAGAGACGTCACCCCTGTGGCGTCTTCGAATTGAAAATTGAATTAAGGTAGAGACGTCACCCCTGTGGCGTCTTCGAATTGAAAATTGAAAATTAAGGTGAGACGTCACCCCTGTGGCGTCTTCGAATTGAAAATTGAATTAAGGTAGAGACGTCACCCCTGTGGCGTC
>JAZUST010000016.1:0-27799 GCA_045606865.1 Bacteroidales bacterium | reverse complement strand
TACGATCCGACTTATCAAACCAGCTTTACAAGCCGACCTTGACAAAGTCAACGGCATGGGAATTCCAAAAGACATCTATTATGAAATGTCACCAGAACTCCTGATTAATAATTGAAAGTTGAAAATTGAAAATTGAAAGTTGAAAACATATTTGGTTTAAGGTTTAATGCTTAAGTGTTAAGGACTTGTCGGAACTTGATGACTTGAACTACTTAGACATTAAACTTTAATCCTTAAACGTAAGAAATTAAATAATCAACAAACATTAATTTTTAAAAAAAATGAAAAAAACATTCTTATTTGTAGCCCTCGCGATTTTCTCATTAGTGGGCAAAGTACATGCTGACGAAGGTATGTGGTTACCAATGTTCGTCGAGCGTTTGAATTATGTAGATATGCAAAAGATGGGTCTTCAACTCACTCCTGAAGAACTCTACAGCATCAACAACAGCAGCTTAAAAGACGCTATCGTAGGTCTTTCAGAAGGTGCTACTCCACGCGGTTTCTTCTGCACAGGCGAAATCGTGTCACAAAACAGCCTTATGTTCACCAACCATCACTGCGGTTATGGTTCAATCCAAAAACTCAGCACCGTTGAACACGATTATCTCACCGACGGTTTCTGGGCAAAAGACTTCAGCGAAGAACTTCCTGCTGAAGGTATCTCAGCCTCTTTCTTAGTACGTATGGAAAACGTTACAGAACAAATCTTCAGTGTTGTTAACGACACTATGACATGGGCAGAACGTAACAAAGCTATCGCTGCCAAAGCAAAAGAATTAGAAATGGCAGCTTCAGAAGATGGCAAATACAACCCAATCATCAAAGGTTTCTTCGAAGGTAACGAATATTATATGTTCGTATATCAGGTATATACCGACGTACGTCTCGTAGGTACACCTCCTTCATCAATCGGTAAGTTCGGCGGCGACACCGACAACTGGATGTGGCCACGTCACACAGGCGACTTCTCAATCTTCCGCGTTTACGCTGACGCTGACGGCAACCCAGCACCTTATTCACCAGACAACAAACCTCTCACTCCAAAACATCATCTTCCTATCAGCTTAGATGGCATCCAACAAGATGACTTCACCATGATCTGGGGATTCCCAGGAACAACAGAACGTTACCTCACATCTTACGGTATCGACTATAACGTTGAATCATTCTATCCAACAATACACGACATCTTCAAACTCCAAACAGATGTCATGGACGAATTCATGCAGAAAGACGCTTCTGTAAACATCATGTACGCCGACGACAAAGCAGGTCTCGCCAACACATGGAAAAACTTTGAAGGTCAGATGTTGATGTTACGTAAAAATAAAGTAGCTGAGACAAAAGCTGAACTCGAATCTCAATTCACAGAATGGGTTAACGCTGACCCAGCTCGCGTTGAAGAATACGGAAACGTATTAGACATCTTCGCCGACAGTTATGAATTGGCAGCACAATTCACACCTTCTATCTATTATCCTAACTACTTGGCTATGACAGGTGCTATAGGAATCTCTGGCGAGTTTGCTTCTTATGCCAGCACCGACAAGAAAGACAAAGAAGCTTTGGCAAAAGCTGAAGAAGAACTCAAAGCCATCGACGTCGACGCTTTCTTCGCTGAGACTTACAAACCATTAGAAGATAAGATGTTGGTTGAAATGTTGAAATTATATTACAACAAATTCGATGCTGAAGCAAATCCTGTATTCTACACCTTAGTTGAGAAGATATATAAAGGCGATGTTGTAGCTTTGGCAAACGACATTTTGGAAAACTCAGTCTTCGCAACTCCAGAATCAATCAAGGCTTTCATCGAAAAACCTAACGCAAAGAAAGTTGAAAAAGATCCGGCTTACATTGTTTTCAACTCTATGTTAAACCATATGGTGATGAATCTCGCTCCATATCGTATGGCAATGACAGCTATTGATGAAAACAGTCATCTCTTCGTTAAAGGTTTACGCGAATTTTACGCTGAGACACAACCAGAGAAATCATTATATCCAGACGCCAACTCATCATTACGTATGAGCTATGGTTCTGTTCAAGATTACCAACCAGCTGACGCTATCCAATATGACTATATCTGTACAGCTAACGGTATCATTGAAAAGTATGTTCCAGGCGACTATGAATTCGACGTTCCACAAAGATTGTTAGACCTCATCGAAGCAAGAGACTTCGGTCAATATGCTGATGAAAACGGCGAGTTGGTTGTTTGCTTCCTTTCAACAAACGACATCACCGGCGGTAACTCAGGCAGTCCTATCATGAACGGCAAAGGTGAACTTATCGGTCTCGCTTTCGACGGCAACTGGGAAGCTATGAGCGGCGACATCAACTTCGAACCAAGATTACAACGTACAATCAATGTTGACGCTCGTTACGTATTGTTCGTCATCGACAAATTCGCAGGCGCAACAAACCTCATCGATGAATTGACAATCGTCAAGAGCGAACTGGAAGCAGAAACAGAATTGACAATTGAAAATTGTTAATTGAAAACTAATAGAGACGCGATTGCGTCTCTATTTTTTTTAAAAAATTACAATTCCTAATTATTATCATATATATTTTTTTTATATCTTTGCACCGCAATTTGAAGGGGCATTAGCTCAGTTGGCTAGAGCGTTTGACTGGCAGTCAAGAGGTCATGAGTTCGATTCTCATATGCTCCACAAGTTATGGCAGAAACTAAAACTAATGGCTAAAGACAGCAGTTTTACAAGTCATTAGTTTTTTTTATATGTTTATTTAATTGTATAATAAATAGAAAATGGATTCATCAGTATTAAAGTTTTCCGACATCGTTGCCGCTCGCAACACCTTGAGAGGCATTGCTAAACAAACTACAATATTGCATTCAAAGTCATTCTCGCAAATGTCTGATGCCAATATCTTCATGAAGTTAGAGAACATGCAGACAACAGGCGCATTCAAAGTGAGAGGTGCTTACAACAAACTGGCCAACTTATCGGAAGAGGAAAGAGTTAAAGGCGTAGTTGCAGCATCGGCAGGCAACCACGCACAAGGCGTTGCATTCTCAGCAACAAAACTCGGAATGCAAAGCACCATTTTCATGCCTATATTCACACCTCCATTAAAAGTGCTCGCCACCAAAGGCTACGGTGCTAACGTAGTTCTAGCAGGCGACTCTTTCGACGACGCAGCAATAGCATCAAGAGAATATATCAAGGAACATAACGCAACATATATCCATCCTTTCAACGACCCGCTCATCATAGCAGGTCAAGGTACAATAGGATTAGAAATCCTTGAACAACAACAAGACGTCGACGCCATCATCGTCCCTATCGGAGGTGGAGGTCTCATCGCTGGAATCGCAATGGCAGTAAAAGAAATGAATCCTAAAATCAAAGTCATTGGCGTCAACGCAGCAGGTGCAGCATCAACAGTGGCATCTCGTCAGGCAAACGAGATTGTAACATTGCCTTCCGTATCTACAATTGCCGACGGTATAGCAGTAAAAACTCCTGGCGACCTCACATTCGACATAATACAAAAATATGTTGACGACGTCGTTAGCGTAACAGATACTGAGATAGCACACACCGCTTACCTCTTATTACAAAGAGCAAAGATCTTGGCAGAACCTGCAGGCGTCACTTCTGTTGCAGCAGCATTATACAACAAGGCAAACCTCAAAGGATTGAACGTCGTGCCTGTGGTGAGCGGCGGTAACATCAATATGCAGATCCTTGAACAAATAATAGAAAAAGGTATGGTGGAAGAAGGACTCAGAGCTTCGGTGAGAGTCATCGTCCCCGACCAATCAGGTGAGTTGAAAAAGATACTTTCCATCTTTGAAGGTCTCAAAGTCAACATCTACGACATCAACCACGAACGCTCTTCTAACTGCGTGGAAGTAGGTAAGACAATGCTCACCATCAGAATGAACCTCCAAGACAAAAATCAACTTAACACAATAGTTATGATGCTTCGCGAACACGGACTCAACTGCGAAGTAGTATGCTGAGAATTGAAAGTTAAAAGTTGGGTATAATTACCAAAAATGTTTAAAAAACAACCTCGCAGTCGCGAGGTTGTTTTTTAATTTTCAATTTAAAGACGCCACAGAGGTGACGTCTGCCCTACGGGACTAGAAGAAGAAGTTTTTTTGAAAGTCCTTACTCCAGGACACGCCAGTTATCAGTGGCGAAAATGCAAGACGATTCATGCAAAGAATCCGCGAGAATCATAAGGAAACTCCCACGACTGTTGACTCTGCATCAATTCCGCTTTCAATAATTTCTTTCTTCAACTCCATAAGGTCGCGGGCGTCGTCAACGGAGAAGTCGCCTATCTTGGTTCTGCGTAATGAAGTCATACATGCGCCGCTATTGATTTTCTTTCCAAAGTCGTTGACCAACGACCTGATATATGTTCCCTTGCTGCATTTTACCTCAAAACTCACTTCAGGAAAATTGGATGTGTCAATCTTAAAGTCCTCTATGTGAACGAGTCGTTCTTTGAGTGCCACCTCCTCATCGGAACGCGCATATTCGAAAGCTCGCTTGCCTTGTATCTTGATGGCAGAGAATTTAGGTGGACGTTGCATAATATCGCCAAGAAACGACTGACGTGCTTCTTCCATCATCTCTTCAGTGATATTGTCGGTTGGATAAAAAGCATCGGGTTCACTTTCTAAATCGTAGGTCGGAGTTGTCTGCCCGATAAGCATAGTTCCGGTATAGACTTTCACTTGAGCCTGAAAATTATCTATTTGCTTCGTCATACGTCCGGTGCAAATGATGAGAAGTCCTGTTGCCAAAGGGTCTAACGTACCGGCATGACCTACTTTCAACTTACGAATGCCGTGATAGCGTTTTATCACGGCACGTATCAAGTTCACTGCATCGAACGATGTCCAGTCTAATGGTTTATCGATGAGGAAAACCTCGCCTTCTTCGAAATGAAACATATCTTATAATGAGAAGAATATTGTTACAGCTCCAGCCAGAGCACAATAAATAGCGAAGTAAATTAGTTTACCTTTATTGACCAAAGCAATCATGAATTTACATGCGAGACATCCCGACAAGAATGCTCCCAAGAATCCTACTGCCAACGGCATGAATCCTATTCCGCCGATGCTAGTTGGATCTTTAATTATATCTATTACGTTTAAGAAAGTCTCGCCTAATATTGGTATCAAAACCATAAGGAATGAGAACTGTGCTATGCTTTCTTTTTTATTTCCTAAGATGAGACCTGTTGCAATGGTGGTTCCTGAACGGGAAAGTCCAGGCAACACTGCCACAGCTTGCGACAGACCGATAATGAAAGCGTCGAGATAAGATATCTCTTCTTTCTTACGAGGTTTTGCGTAATATGCGAAAGTGAGCAACGTTGCAGTTACTAGCAAGCAGCAACCAACAACCAGCAGTCCGCTTCCGAATATCGCTTCAACATAATCTTTGAAGAACAGACCTACAATCATAACAGGGATACAAGAGAGCAATATCTTTGCTACATATTCTTTTTCTGGGTTCCATTTTGGCGTAAGGAATGTTCCTTTAAACAATTTTTCTATTTCTTTCCATAGGATGACTATGGTGCTTAGCACTGTCGCGGCGTGAACCGTTACGGTAAACAACAAGTTGTCGGATGCCGATGTGTCTAAGTTCAATATTTCTTGTCCTATGGTAAGGTGTCCGCTACTACTAACAGGGAGGAATTCTGTCAAACCTTGTAGAATACCTAGCAACAAAGATTCTAACCAATTCATAATTATTTGTTTTTAGGTTTTTTCATAATTGCGTAAATCTGTATTCCAAAGCCGATTAGCACTAATATCGGTGCTAAGGTAAGGCGGCGGAAATTAAAAATCGCTTCATTGAAGACATCAGGGTTGTCGGATCCGCCACCTATCATAAGGAGGAATCCTATGAGGAGGAATGCCAGTCCTATAATAACCCAACGATAGTTATCGCGACCGAAAGGCATTTGTTGTGATTCTTCCTGATCGACAATAGGTTTGTTTTTTTCTTCTTTATTCATTGCTTAATTTTTTTACATATAAAACTTATCGATGTCGGCATTGAGATATCGTCCCATCGAGAAAATTGTTGATAACGATGTCAACAAAAGACTTAAAATCAACATTGCCACATAAATCACTACTATATCTGTATTCATTTGAGAGACATTCATATCAGGGAGATAGTCGGCAGCACCATATAACACCACCGTCATCAGACTTAAGGTTATGATGGCAGCATATAAACCCTGAAGCATAAACGTCTTGATGAATGGTTTCATTATAAAAGCACGCGTAGCACCTACCAGTTGCATGGTTCTCACCGTAAAACGCTTCGAATAGACCGAGAGACGTATGGTATGACTTATCAGACTTACCGATATCAGCAACAGAATCAGACTTATCGCGAAGAGCACTATCTTGACTCTGAATATATTATCGTTGATAGTATTTGTTAATGATTTTTGGTATAATACTTCTTTGACTATAGTTTTCTTTCCGATCCATTTTTCAACCATTGCCATACTGTCGCTATTGGCATAGTCTGCCACGAATCGTACGTCCAATGAAGGTAGCAACGGGTTTTCCACATCACCGAGCCATTGGAGGAAATCCTCTCCCAATTCGTCTTTCATTTTGTTGGTGGCGTCCTCCTTGCTGATATAATCAACCGACTTAACATATTTCTTCTTACTCAACTCGTTTTTCAAGGCATTGATATCACCTTCTTTGGCATTATTTTTTATCACCACCTCAAAACCAATATTTTCTTTAACATGGTCGAGCATTGTGTCGGCAAAGACTACAGTAACAGCATACATACCTAGCACAAGAAGCACCAGTACCATGCTCGTCAGCGAGACGAAATACGAACCAACGTATCTTATTTTTGTGGAATTGTTATCGAAATGCATTTTCTGAAATTTCTCTGCAAATATAATTATTTATTTTTTTAAAAACTCAAAAGTCAAACTTTTATTATTATCGAAAAAAAAATGTAATTTTACACATCTAAAAAAACTATCATGTTAAGGAAATTAGGAGACTATTTGATATTGATGTCGCAGGTATTCCGCAGACCTGATAAATTATTGGTTTTCAGAAGACGTCTGTTGCATGAGTTTTACAATCTTGGGGTCACCTCGATAGGTATCGTTCTGATATTATCGATTTTTGTAGGTGCTGTTGCGACTATTCTGGTTGCCTATAACACTGACAATCCACTTATACCAGAAAAGCTCATCGGATTTTCTGCCCGACAGATGATAATACTCGAGTTCTCTCCTACCATGATAAGTCTCATTCTTGCCGGAAAACTTGGTTCACAGATAGCATCGGAACTTGGCACCATGCGTGTCACCCAACAAATTGACGCACTAAAGGTGATGGGAGTCAATCCTGCCAACTATCTCATCTTTCCCAAGATAATTTCATGTCTTTTGTTCATTCCTGTCCTGATAATTTTCAGCATCGTAATAGGCATTTTAGGAGGATGGCTTGCCTGCGTGTTCACAGGTGTCATCACGCCAACGAATTACGTGGTAGGACTCAGGGCATGGTTCGAACCTTATTCCGTGACATTCGCCATGATAAAGACGGTGGTGTTTGCATTTTTGATAACATCAATATCGAGTTATATCGGATATGAAGTTAAAGGCGGTTCAGTAGAAGTTGGCAAGGCGAGCACCCAATCTGTTGTTGTAAGCAGCATTGCAATCATAGTTTTCGATTTGATTTTAACCCAAATGCTTCTGATATGATAAAGATTGAAAACATAACAAAATCGTTCGGCGAACATCTTGTCTTAGACAACATCAGCACCACATTTGAAAGAGGCAAAACCAACCTCATCATAGGTCAAAGTGGTTCAGGAAAGACGGTGCTGATGAAGATTTGCATTGGTTTGTTCGAACCCGACCAAGGCAACATCACCTTCGATAATCGTCAGTTTTCAAACACCAAGGAGAAGTTTAAAAGCGACATTCGTAAGGAGATGGGCGTCCTTTTTCAAGGAGGCGCTCTCTTCGACTCTATGAACGTGGAAGATAACGTGATGTTCCCTCTCAATATGTTCACCGACCAATCGTATGAAGAGAAACTCGAGAGAGTGAACTTCTGTCTCAACAGAGTAAACCTCAACGGAATAAACGAGAAAATGCCTTCCGAGTTAAGCGGCGGCATGATGAAACGCATCGCAATAGCACGCGCAATATCAAACAACCCCAGATATCTTTTCTGCGACGAACCTAACTCGGGTCTCGACCCTCTCACCGCCGAACTCATCGACGACCTCATAAGCGAGATAACAGAAGAATATAACATCACAACAATAATCAACACCCACGATATTAATTCCGTCTTAAAGATAGGTCAGACAATCAATTTCATTCATAATGGTAAATTATGGTGGTCTGGCAACAATAAATCGGTACTGAAATCCGATAATATAGAACTTAACAACTTCTTGTTTTCAACAGAACTGACAAAAAGATTAACAATTTAAAACATATAATTATGAATATCTTAGACATCATCATTGGGATTATCCTGTTACTATTTGCTTTTGCAGGATTAAGAAAAGGATTAATTATAGAAGCATTCTACTTAGCATCTATAATAATTGGGTTGTATGGAGCAATGTTTTTCTCCGACGCCATGTCGGAATGGCTTTCCGAACTCATCAACGTGGCACCTGAATATCTCGCCTTGATAGCATTCATACTAACATTCATAGTTTTTATGGTGCTGATCAGATTCGTAGGAAGAATAATAAGTGGTCTTGTTGAAGCGATACATCTAGGATTCATCGACAAGATCGGAGGTTTCGTTTTCGGAATAATAAAAGGTGCCTTATTGTTAAGCATCTTGATAATGGTGCTGAATATGTTTAACGTAAGCGATGCCATCAATAAAGACACAAGAAAAAAATCATCACTTTATCCTCGCGTCGAAAATATCGCCAACACATTGTATAAGAATCACGAGGTAATAAAGGTCTCGATGGAAAGAAGTTTCGACAAAGGAATGGAGTTCTTTGAAGACGGAATAGACAAAGTTGAAGATGTAATAGAAACAAGTTTAACCAATTAAGAATAAATATGAAAAAGATAGCAGTCATTTTAGGAGGTTGCGGAACAAAAGATGGTTCCGAGATTAATGAGACTGTAACATTGTTACTCGCTCTCGACCAACACGATGTTAAATATCAATGTTTTGCTCCCGACAGAAATCAATATCAGGTCATCAATCACCTTACGGGAGAAGTTGTTAACGAACAACGCAATATGCTAGTTGAGTCGGCACGTATCGTTCGTGGCGATATTCTTCCTCTCACGGAGTTCAATGCTGATGACTTTGACGGTCTCGCTATTCCAGGTGGTGCGGGCATCGCAAACAACCTTTTCACTTATTTCATCGATGGAATGAATATGACAGTTTTACCTGAAGTGAAAGACGCCATTGTTGCCATCCACAAACAAAACAAACCTATAGCAGCAATGTGTATCGCTCCTGTCCTACTCGCCAACGTCTTGAACGACATCACAATCACTTTGGGCAACGAAAACTGCGGTCCTGCAAAAGACATTATCAATATGGGCGCACATCATATAGAAACAGGTAACGGCGAATTCGTCTCAGACACGAAATACAAAATCTTCACCACTCCTTGCTTCATGCTCAATGCTACTTTGAAAGACATCTATGCCGGAGCATATAATATGGTGAAAGAATTTGTCAATGCATTATAAGAAGACTGAAATAAGTCATAAAAAAATAACTTTGATTTAAATCAAAGTTATTTTTTTATTATCATTTTCCATCACTCCAGAGTTCCGGAGTTCCAGAAGTTATTCATAGATTTTTGCTTCACATTCGTTATTGAGTACCATCAAACCATTCAATGTTAAAGCCATCATTTCGTCTTCGCCTGGATATACGCAAACCGGAGCGATCTTTCCGAGGTGACCTTCTAATATCTTGCAGAAGTTTTTGTCGTATGCCATACCGCCTGTTACGAAGATAGCGTCAACGTCCATGCTGAATGCTGATGCTGCGAGACCGCCAACTTCCTTAGCGACTTGATAAGCCATTGCGCGATAGACGAGTTCCCATTCTTTGTCGCCAGCCTTAACTCTGTTTTCAACTTCCATAGCATCGTTTGTGCCGAGATAAGCAACAAAACCGCCTTGACCTTTAAGCATGAGGTCGATTTCTTTCTTGGTATATTTGCCACTGAAACAAGCGTTCATAAGAGGACCTGATGGCAATGCGCCTGAACGTTCCGGTGTGAAAGGACCGTCGCCGTTCAATGCGTTGTTGACGTCAACGACACGACCTTTTTTGTGTGCCGCCACTGAGATACCACCGCCGAGGTGAATACCGATGAGGTTCAACTCTTCATATTTCTTACCTACTGTTGCCGCATGTTGACGTGCTATGACCTTTTGATTCAAAGCGTGGAACACCGACATACGTGGAAATGCAGGATGTCCTGAGAAACGTGCCACGTCTTCCATCTCATCAACGATGACAGGGTCGGCTATATAAGCCTTAACGCCAATTGACTTAGCAATATCGTCAGCAATCAAACCACCGAGGTTACAAGCATGTTCGCCTACTGGACTGTTGATGAGGTCACGAATCATAGCTTCGTTAACCTCATAGATACCTGATGTGAGAGGTTTCAACAAACCGCCACGACCTACTACCATATCAACGTCACTGAGTTCCATACCTGCTTCTTTCAATTCGTTGAGGATAACATCCTTGCGGAAATGATATTGATCAGCGATGTGTTCAAAAGGAGCTATTTCTTCAGCTGAGTGTTTAATATTTTTCTTGAAAAGACATTCTTTGTCTTGGAAGATTGCAACTTTAGTTGAAGTTGAACCCGGATTGATGATTAATAATTTGTAACTCATAATCGATTTGTTTTTATTATTTTGCCAATAAAGCGGCCAATGCTATTGAATATAATTTAGTCTTTGATGTGTCGCCACGTGATGACAATACGCATGGAACCTTAGCACCCATAACGACTGCCGCGACTTCAGCGTGGTCGAATTTGCTGTTACACTTGTAGAATACATTAGCAGCCTCGATGCATGGGAATAAGAGACAGTCGGCATCGCCTGCTACCGGACTCTTGAAACCTTTGATAGCTACTGCTTCAGCATCGATAGCGAGGTCTAATGAGATAGGTCCGTCAACAACACAACCTTTAATTTGACCGCGTTCTGCCATCTTGGTGATGAGAGCTGCGTCAACACAAGCTTGCATACCGACGAGCATTTGTTCTGTTGCTGTGATAACTGCCAACTTAGGATTCTTAATGTCTAAAGCGTTAGCTGTAGATACTAAGTATTTTAACAATGTTTGTTTTTGTTTGAAATCTGGAGCTGGGATGATAGCGCAGTCACTTGCAATTAATAACTTGTGGTAGTTAGGATTTTCTATTGCACAGACGTGAGCCAATGTTGCGTTTGGAGGACATAATCCGCGTTCTTTGTTCAAGATGGCGCGCATATATTTGTCAGTTGAGAGGAGACCTTTCATCATGATGTCGGCTTCACCGGCGTTGATAAGGTCGCAAGCTTTAGCGGCTGCCTTGATTTCATCTGGTTCATGGACGATGGTGAATTTGTTGATGTCGATGCCTTCTGCTTCGCAAACCTTAGCGATAACGTCTTTGTCACCACATAAGATACCTTCGATTAAACCATTGTCGATAGCTGCACTTACAGCGCAGATTGTGTGATCGTCGTTAGCGTATGCTGCAGCTAAACGTTTCTTTGGACGGCTGCGCAATACTTCGAACATTTGCTCTAATTTATTCATAACGTAAAATTTATATTTATTAAAATTCTTTAATTAACAACCTATATATCTTGAAATAACCAATCTCAAAATTTCTGATGTACCTTCGCCAATCTGTAATATTCTTTGGTCGCGATAGAAACGTTCCATGTTAAAATCTTTTAACAATCCGTGACCGCCCATCACCTGTACCGCGTTGTCACATACTTCAGCGGCTACTTCAGAGCAATATAATTTTGCCATCGCAGCTTCTTTTCCGAAAGGCATTCCAGCGTCTTTAATTCTACATGCTTTATACAAAAGGCAACGTGCTGCTTCAATCTTCATTGCCATGTCAGCGAGTTTGAAGCTAACAGCCTGGAACTTGCAGATCTGTTTCCCGAATTGTTCTCTTTCTTGGGAATATGCTAATGCCATCTCGTATGCACCTTGAGCGCAGCCTAATCCCATCGCTGCAATGGAGAGTCGACCGCCGTCCAAAGTAGCGAGCATGATATGAGAACCCTGTCCCGGTGCACCGAGCATATTCTCTTTAGGAAGTTCCACATTGTTGAAGGTGAGTTTGCCTGTATTGGAAGCGCGCCACATCATCTTGCGGTTCATCGGTTCTTGGGTAAATCCTGGAGTGTCGTTCTCCATCAGGAAGGTAGTAAATTCAGGCTTGCCGTTGTTCTCACCGGAGATGACTTGAACGGTGCTTCCCAATGTCATCGGTGTCGCACTGTTGGTGATGAAGATCTTGGTTCCGTTGAGGATCCATTTGTCGCCTTCCATTCGTGCTGTCGACTTGGTTCCTCGTGAGTCGCAGCCTGCTGTCTCTTCCGTCAAACCGAAACCCCAGAGATGTGTCTTGCACAGACGAGGGAGATATTTTTCTTTTTGTTCCTTGGTCCCATATTCTTTGATAGGACTGATGCCTAATGAGTTGTCGGCTGCTATTGTTGCTGCTGTTGAACCATCAACTCTTGAGAGTTCTTCAACAGCTATTATATAAGATAAAGTGTCGAGTTCCTGTCCGCCATATTCTTTAGGGACACATATCCCGAGAAGTCCGAGGTCAGCCATCTTACGTGTCAACTCCACGTCAAAGATTTCGTTTTCATCGTTATATGCTGCCACGGGTTTTACCTCACGTTCTGCAAAGTCACGAACCTTCTCGCGTAACTCTATCTGTTGTTTTGTCAAATCGAAATTCATATAACTAATTCTATCAAAATAGTTTTAACATCTACTTTATCATTTTCACTGACGAAGACCTTAGCGACCCTGCCACTGGTCATCGCCTTTATATTGTTTTCCATTTTCATGGCTTCAACAACGCATAAGATATCACCTTCCTTAACGTCGTCGCCTTCCTTGACGTTGACTTTGATAACCTTGCCGGGCATAGGTGAGTGATATTCTAAATCGTTGTTCTTGTTTTCTGTGTGTGAATAATCTTTTGTGTCGTTAAGTTCATCGTTACGACGACAGATGAAGTCTAATCCTTTGAAATGAACGCAATAGTTATTGTCGCTTGTCTCAGAGACAAAGATAGATTCCGTCATTCCGTTGATGATCACTTTGTTGATACCACCTCCATTCTGTGACAACAAGACTTCGTAAGTTTCTCCATTAATGATACATTGTAATGACTTACGATTGATGCGGTCAATCTGTACATGACACAAAGTCTGTTGTCTGTTGTTTGTTGCCTGTTGTCCTGAAACAACGACGTCAACATTCATATTATATCTCCAATAACCTATCTCTTCCCAGATGTTGTCAATGTTTTTGTTTTCCAGAAAAATCTTATTGAAATCGTAGAAAAGGAAAAGAGCCACGACGTCTTCTTTTTTGATTTCGTCGCGCATCTTATGCATATAACTAATCAATTCATCCTGATGTTTCTCGCAGTATGATGTATCGATCTTGTTTTCAAGAAAGTCTTGATTGTCTATGATACTCTGCAGGTAAGGTATATTGGTTTTCTTGGTTTGTACTATATAATCTTTAAGAGCGTTTCTTGTTATTTCTATGGTGCTTTCTCTGTCGTTGCCGTAACAGATCAGTTTGCTAATCATCGGGTCGTAACTATCTGAAATAGTTGTCGGACCATCTAAACAGCTATCTATTCTCACGCCACGCATCTTAGGTTCGTGGTATAAAGTGAGTTGAGCGGGAGCCGGCATGAAGTTATTTTCCGGGTCTTCTGCATAGATGCGGCATTCTATTGCGTGACCGTTAGCGACGATAGAATCTTGAGTGTAACCCATCACTTTACCCCTTGCTATGCGGATCTGCTCTTCCACAATGTCGATACCGGTTCTTTGTTCCGTGACAGGATGTTCAACTTGTATACGAGTGTTCATCTCGAGGAAATAGAAGTTCTGGTTTTCATCAACGATGAATTCTACTGTTCCCGCATTGTTGTAATTCATCTTCTTGCAGAGACTGACGGCGGTCTCACAGATAGCGTGACGTCGTTCTTCTGTCAAGGTTGGTGAAGGTGATTCTTCGATGACTTTCTGATAGCGGCGTTGTACTGAGCATTCTCTTTCGTGAAGATGAATGACGTTGCCGTGATGGTCGGCGAGGATTTGCACCTCAATATGACGAGGATTTCTAATATATTGTTCGATGAATATTTGTCCGTTGCCGAAGTAGCGTTCTGCTTCGCGTGATGCTTGTTGAAGTGATGTTGACAATTGTGAGGCGTCTTCAACTATGTGCATTCCTTTGCCGCCGCCGCCGGCAGATGCTTTTATCAAGACGGGATATGGTAATACGGCGGCGTCCGCCTCTATCTCTTCGATGCTTCCTACCATTCCCCACACCACAGGTATGTCGTTATCTATAGCGAACTGACGTGCTCTAATCTTGTCGCCCATCAGTCGCATTGTATCGGCATCAGGACCGATAAATATCAGGTTGTTAGTCTTACACGCTTCGGCAAATTCGGCGTTTTCTGACAAGAAACCATAACCGGGATGAATGGCGTCGGCGCCGGCATCTAATGCAAGATCTATAATCTTTTGTATGTTGAGATAAGTAGCTTTCAAGGTTCCGCCACCCAAAGGACGTGCTTCATCAGCGACGCGACAATGGAGAGAGTCGGCATCGTTGTCGGCGTAAATAGCGACCGAACTGATACTTAGTTTTCTTAAAGTACCAATGATACGAACAGCTATCTCACCTCTGTTTGCGACTAATATCTTATGTATTTTCTTCGAAGGCATAACAACTCACAAAGGTAATAAAAAAATCTACATAAACAAATATGTAGATTAATTTTAGTTTATGAAAAATAGAGTTTTATAAATTATGCTTTCTTGCCTGAAAAGTGCTCAACAACGGCTTTGGAATAAGTCTTTGACACAGGGATAGGGTCAATTCCTTCGAAGTCAAAGTCCATATAAAAACCATCACTTTCATGACGTAAAACCTTTATTTTATTAGTATTGACGATGTACGTTCTATGGCAGCGCATCAGAGGAGTGTCGCGGAACGTATCCTCTATGGTTTGTATTTTACAACGAATCATGTAACGATTTAACAATCCGTTTTTAGAATAATATGCGATGGTATAATTATCTTCAGCTTTGATGTAATATAAATTTTCCAACTTCACGGAGAATTTCAACACACCTTTGTTGTCTGCTATATTAATAATGTCTATGTTTTGTGCGATGGCTTCTCCATCGGATGCTATATTTTTTGTATCGGTGACAAGAAGCGTATTACGCATATCTTTTATTGTCAACCACATAGATGAAACCACATAAGGCACACCGAGTGCAAGTGTTGTAATAAAGATACTCTTTGCCACAATAAAAGATGGCGAATGGTTAGATATATTAACATAGACTATAGAAAGTATCGCATGAAATATACCTATTAATATAATCTCACCAAGAAGCCATAGTGAATACGTAATATAATTCAACGTTAGATTCTTCTTTGAAGTGAGATACATGACTGTTCTGCTTGTTATCAGGAATAGAACTGATACGACAACGAATGTTGTTGTGAGAAGAAAACTATCCGATTTCGCCACTCCAAACCATGCAGTATCGGAAAAAGGAGTATAAATAATGAGAAATACTAAAGCGTATAAAACCGAAAAAGTGAGACTTGTTACTATATTTCCTACCTCTATAAGGCATGAAGAGATGTTATTTTTCCAACGTTTTTTCATCAAATGACAACATTTCAATTTTTGACCTTGCAAATTTACTAAAATTTCACCCCAAATTTGCGAATTTTGCCACATTTTCCCTAAAAAATCATGAATTGACCTATGAAATGCCACATTTTTAACATCAACATCTGATGGTGACGTATTTTTGCCATCGAAAATTTTGATTTAAACGAATTATGAAAATTATCGGAACCGGACGTTCTCACCCATCATTGGTCGTGACAAACGAGATGCTCTCACAGATTCTCGACACCAGCGACGAATGGATCACGACGAGAACCGGAATTAAAGAAAGAAGAATCATATCTTCTGAAAATTTGGAAGACCTCGCTATCGACGCAGCCAAGAAAGCTCTCGCCGATGCAAATATGGATGCAAAGGATTTGGACTATATAATATGTGCTAACGTCGTCAATGAATATATATCCCCGGCAATGAGTTGTATCATACAAGGAGCCATCGGAGCTACTTGTCCTTGCTTCGACCTTAACGGCGCTTGCGTCGGATTCATATATTCTCTCGAAATTGCGGAAGCATTCTACAGAAGCGGCAAATATAAAAACATCCTTATAGTATGTGCCGAAGAACCATCACGTATGGTAAACTGGCACGACCGTACAGCCAGCGTTCTTTTTGGCGATGGCGCCGCTGCAGTAGTATTAACAGAAGGCGACAACATCAAAGCAACAAAAATGTCGGCATCTTGCAATTGGGACAGACTTTACCAAAAACACGAATTACAATATTCACCATATAACACGAAACCTAACAGCAACCTGCCTCTCGTCATGCACGGACAGGACGTGTTTATGTTCGCGACACGTGCTGCCGTGAGAGACATCAATGCTGTTATGAAACAAACAGGTCTCAAAGCTGATGATATAAATCACTTCCTGATACATCAAGCTAATTTACGTATCATAAAAAATATTAAGGAATTCGTAAAACAACCTGATGAGAAGTTCCATCTGAATATTCATAAATATGGTAACACCTCATCGGCAAGTGTGCCTATCCTTCTCGATGAAGTCAATAAAGAAGGTAAATTAAAAAGAGGCGATTTAATAGCAATGAGTGCCTTCGGAGCAGGATTCGTTTCCGGGGCATGTATTTTAGAATGGTAACAATTATGGAAAAAAGAGTAGTTATAACAGGTATGGGTGCCATCACCCCACTGGGTAATGATGTCGAGACTTTATGGAACAACTTAGTTAATGGAGTTTGCGGCATCGGCAATATTACAAGAATAGATACAGACGATCTTCCTGTGAAGATAGCAGCTGAGGTAAAAGATTTCGACCCTGAGAAACATGGTGTTGATCCAGCTTTTGCTCGTCGCAACGATTTGTTCGCCATTTATGCGATGGCTGCATCTATTGAAGCTATGAAAGGTAACGAAGGTTGCTTCGACCCTGAACGTCTCGGCGTTTATGTAGGTTCTGGCGAAGGTGGATTCGATACTATTTTAAGAGAAATAGTGAAATGGACCGACAAAGGTTCTAAATGGGTCTCTCCTCTTCTCATTCCAAGTATGATTTCGAACATCGCTGCAGGTAACATCGCGATACGCCATAACGCTTGCGGTGTATGTGTCCCTATCGTAACAGCATGCGCAACAGGAACGCATTCTATCGGTGAAGCATATCGCGCCATCAAACACGGTTATGCTGATGCCATCATCACTGGTGGTTCAGAGGCAGCCGTCAATCCTATCAGTATCGCTGGTTTCGCTAATTGCAAGGCATTGACTCGCGCTGAAGATCCTAAGCAAGCATCATTGCCTTTCGACCAACGTCGCGCAGGTTTCGTCCTCGGCGAAGGCGCAGGTATCATTCTTCTTGAAGAATATGAACACGCAAAGGCTCGTGGTGCTAAGATTTATGCTGAAGTATGTGGATACGGCAACACCTGCGACGCTCACCACGTCACTGCTCCTCATCCGGAGGGAATACAAGCTGCACGCGCAATTAAGATGGCTCTCGATGAAGCTAAATATAACGAAAACGATGTGCTGCATATCAACACTCACGGAACAGGTACGCCGCTCAACGATAGTTCAGAAACAGCCGCCATCAAGTTGGCGTTAGGCGAAGAAAACGCTCGCAAGGCTTATATCAACTCAACAAAATCTATGACTGGTCACTTGCTCGGTGCAGCAGGCGGCGTTGAAGTTATCGCAGCAGCATTGGCATTACAGAATGGCATAGTGCCTCCGACAATCAATCTCAATGAACCAGATCCTAATTGTGACTTGAATTATACTCCTAATAAAGCCGTCAAAGCCGACTTGACAATGGCAATTTCACAGTCGTTAGGTTTCGGCGGACATAACGCTTGTATAGCACTAAGAAAAATTGAAAATTGAAAATATGGTTTAAGGTTTAATGCTTAAGGTTTAAGGTTTGATTTCGATAAACTTTAAAACTTAAAACTCTAAACTTTACAACTACTTTAAACTTTAAACCTTAAACTTTAAACAAAAAAATGGACGAAGTCTGTTGACTGTTGTCCGTTGACATAAAAAAAGGAAATTATGACAAAGGAAGAATTAAAAAATTATCTGCCTCATCGCGAGCCGATGTTGCTTGTAGATGAAATCAATAAAGACGAAAATGGCGTGGTTCATTCTAAATATCATGTCACAGGAGAAGAGTTTTTCTTGAAAGGACATTTTCCTGGACAGCCTACTGTTCCCGGAGTGATATTATGTGAAATTATGGGACAGTCATGCGCGATGCTCATCCTCGATGACTTAAAAAATAAGATCACTCTTTATACAGGTTTAGATAATGTACGTTTCAAGGCACAAGTAGTTCCTGGCGATACTATAGAAGTTGAAGCCACATTAGCAAATAAAAGAGCTAATATGTATTTCTGCGAAGCTAAAGCAACAGTAAACGGAAAACTTTGCGCTAAGGGCAGTTTATCATTTGCATTAATTGAAGACACAAGAAAAAAAGATGAATAATAAAGAATTTCAAATAGTAGTGTTGGCGAAGCAAGTTCCCGACACTCACAACGTCGGCAAAGACGCCATGAAAGAAGACGGCACCATCAACCGCGCCGCTCTGCCTGCAATCTTCAACCCTGATGATTTGAAGGCTTTAGAAATGGCTCTCGCCTGCAAAGACGCTCTTAAAAACATCATGTCCGTCAAGGTGACCATTATCACCATGGGTCCATCTCGCGCAGCAGAGATAATCCGTGAGTCGATGTTCCGTGGAGCCGATAACGGAATCGTAGTTAGCGACAAACGTTTTGCAGGTTCCGACACCTTGGCAACATCGTATGCTCTATCAGCAGCGGTTAAAAAATTAGGTCATGTAGATCTCGTGTTCTCAGGACGTCAGGCAATCGACGGCGATACTGCACAGGTCGGTCCTCAAGTGGCTGAGAAATTAGAAATACCTCAGATAACATACGCAGAAGAATTAGTGGAACTCACAGCCGACAACATCACAATAAAGAGACGTCTCGACAGAGGTGTTGAGACAGTGAAAACCAAGTTCCCGGTCTTGGTGACAGTACACGGCAACGCCAACGACTGCCGTCCTCGTCATGCTAAACTTCTGCTGACAAACAAAAAGGCTTGCTCTGTTTCTGAAGTTAAAGAAAGACAACAGTCGATGGATGACATGGAAACTTTATGGGCAAAGAAACCTTATCTTAAAATAGAAGAATGGACAGCCGACGACATCAATCCCGACTTCGCACGATTAGGATTGAGCGGTTCTCCAACAAAAGTCAAATCAATAGAAAATGTTGTTCTTACTTCTAAAGAGAATAAGAAAATAAATAATAGCGAAAGCGAAATTAACGAACTTATGAAAGAGCTTATTACAGCTCACATTATCTAAAATTAACAAATTAAAAAGGAATTATCATGGAAACAAGAGAAAAAATCATAGACATTATCGTAAATAAATTAGGTGCTAATCGTGAAGACGTAGTGGAAAGCGCAAACTTCACAAACGACCTCGGTGCTGACTCTTTGGATACTGTTGAGCTCATTATGGCTTTTGAAGAAGAATTCGGAATCCAAATCCAAGACAACCAAGCCGAGAAAATCAACACAGTTGGCGACGCTATTTCTTTCGTTGAAGAAGCTTTGAAAAACAAATAATAATCTCTTAAAATCAGTAGTATGAACAACATATTTGTGTTCTGTGAGATAACAGAGGAACAACATATAGCTGAGGTAAGTTTGGAGCTTTGTTCTAAGGCTCGCAAACTTGCCGACAGGCTGAGCGCACGCCTCGACGCTATCGTCATAGGAAACGACATAAAAAATATAGAAGAACAATTATTCCCATTCGGTGTCGATTCTGTTTTATATATAAACGACTCCCGTTTATCATTCTATCAAACCCTTCCTTATTTCAGTACTATCACAAAATTGATTCAAGAAGAGACACCGGAGATTGTTCTTTTCGGAGCTACCGCTGTGGGTCGCGACCTTGCTCCTCGCATCGCTTCTTATCTCAGATGCGGACTCACCGCAGATTGTACAAGTCTTGAAATCGGCGACCATACCGACGCTAAAACCAAGACCGTATATAAAGACATATTATATCAAATACGTCCCGCTTTCGGTGGTAATATCATCGCTACCATCGTATCGCCAGAGACAAGACCTCAGATGGCGACAGTGCGCGAGGGCGTTATGAAAAAAGAAATATACAACGAAAATCATAAAGGCGTTATCCGTAACCTTAAGACAGAAGATTATATCAACGACAGCGATTTCTGCATCGAGATCTTAAGTCGTCAGATTGAAGCACAGAAGATTAATATAAAAGGTGCTCCTATCATCGTTGCCGGCGGTTATGGAATGGGTTCTAAAGAAAACTTCGCTCTTCTTCACGAACTCGCTGATGTTATCGGTGGAGAAGTAGGCGCAACACGTGCTGCCGTCGATGCCGGTTTCACAGAAATGGAAAGACAGATTGGTCAGACAGGTCTCACAGTGCGTCCTAAGTTATATATCGCTTGCGGAATATCAGGCGCAGTACAACATCGCGCAGGCATGGATCAGTCATCGATGATTATTTCTATCAACACCGACCCTAACGCTCCTATCAATAGTATCGCCGACTATACTATCATCGGTGACGCTATGGACATATTACCGAAGATGATAAAGAGTTATAAATCTAACATGTTATAAAAAGTTGTCAGCTGTCAGTTAGCTAATCGCTGACGACTGACAACTGACAGCTAAAAAAATAAAGGAAATGAATTACTACAATGATAATGAAAGCTTAAAGTTTTATCTCTCACATCCGGTGATGGATAAAATTATCAAGTTGAAAGAACGTAACTTCGTTGATAGCGACAATGATAATTTGGCTCCTGCTGACGTCGAAGATGCTATCGACAACTACGACAAAGTCTTGGAAATAGTCGGTGACTTAGCTGCTAACGTGTTAGAGGCTAACGCTGAAGACGTGGATCATGAAGGTCCTCATATTATCAATAATGAGATAGTTTATGCAAGAGGTACACAGAAAAACCATGAGGCAATGCGCGATGCTGGTCTTTATGGAATGTCGTTGCCTCGTAAATATAAAGGTCTGAACTTCCCTTACGTTCCTTACGTTATGGCAGCAGAAATAGTGTCACGCGCTGACGCCGGTTTCTCTAACATCTGGGGACTTCAAGACTGTGCTGAGACCATTTACGAGTTTGCCTCAGAAGAGATTAAGGAGAAGTATCTCCCTCTCATCAACGAAGGTTTCACTTGTTCTATGGCGCTCACCGAACCTGACGCCGGATCAGATCTCCAGTCAGTAAGATTAAAAGCTACCTATGATGATGAACACAACTGCTGGAGACTTAATGGCGTTAAGCGTTTTATCACCAATGGCGACGCTGATATTCAACTCGTGCTCGCTCGTTCCGAAGCTGGAACAACAGACGGTCGCGGTCTCTCTTATTTCTTATACGACAGAAGAGATAACGCCGTAACTGTAAGACGTATCGAGAATAAACTCGGCATCAAAGGCTCGCCAACAGCTGAACTCGTTTTCAACAACGCTCCTGCACTTCTCATCGGCGACCGTCGCATGGGACTTATCAAATACGTGATGTCGTTGATGAACGGCGCACGTCTCGGAGTTGGCGCACAATCTGTAGGTCTCGCCGAAGCAGCTTACCGCGAAGCATTAGAATATGCAAAGCAACGTGAACAGTTCGGTAAGGCTATCATGAGATTCCCTCAGGTTTATGAGATGCTCGGAACAATGAAAGCTAAGATTGACGCCACACGTTCTTTGTTATATGAAACAACACGTTTTGTCGACTTATACAAAACTTACGATTCTATCAGTAAGGAGCGACAACTCACAGCTGAAGAACGTCAGGATATGAAATATTCGCAACGTTGCGCCGATATGATGACGCCGATGTTGAAACTTTTCTCCAGCGAATATGCAAATCAAATTGCTTACGATTGTATCCAAGTCCATGGCGGCTCTGGTTTCATGAAAGAATATAAATGCGAACGTTTATATAGAGACGCAAGAATCTTAAGTATCTATGAAGGCACATCACAACTTCAAGTCGTGGCAGCAATACGTTTCGTCGGCAACGGTGCTTATCTCAAACGTATCGAAGAATATGAAGCAATGCCTGTCGGTGAAGAATTGATGCCATTACGTCAACGTATCGACAAGATGAAAGAGTCGTATCTTAAGATTGTTGAAGCAGCCGATAAATTCGGAACATCATCAGAAGTTTACGACTTCCTCTCACGCAGAATGGTTGAAGCAATGGGATATCTCATCATGAATCATCTCTTACTTCAAGATGCCAACAGACTCTCAGATTCTCAGACTCTCAGATTCTCAGATTCTTTAAAAATAATGATTGCTTTAGGTGAAGCTGAGATTGCAAAAATTCTTACCTTTGTAGAAAATTTTAAGGAAAAAGATCTTGCTTTGTATAATGCGTAATTTGGTTTAAGGTTTAATGCTTAAGGTTTAAGGTTAATTTTCGGTAAACTATAAAACTTAAAAACATTCAACTTTAAAACTACTTTAAACCTTAAACTTTAAACTAAATATATTGACTGTTGTCTTAAAAAATAAAAACATGAGATTATTATTAGAAAATAAAACAGCTGTCATCACTGGCGCAGCGAGAGGCATCGGAAAAGCTATTGCCAAGCGTTTTGCAGAAGAAGGTTGTAACATTGCGTTCACCGACTTGAACGAAGAAAATATCAAGGATACAGAAGCTGAGTTACAGGCTCTTGGCGTAAAGGTTAAAGGTTATGTTTCTAACGCCGCTGATTTTACAGACGCAGAAAACACAGTGAAACAAATTCATCAGGACTTCGGTAGCATCGATGTATTGGTCAACAATGCTGGCATCACCCGCGACACTTTGATGATGAGAATGTCGGAGAAACAATGGGACGATGTCATCACTGTTAATTTAAAATCGGCATTTAATTTCATTCATGCAGTCACTCCAATCATGATGCGTCAGCGCAACGGCAGTATAATTAATATGGCATCCGTTGTCGGTGTTTCCGGTAATGCAGGACAAGCCAACTATTCAGCATCAAAGGCTGGTATGATAGGATTGGCAAAATCAATCGCTAAAGAATTAGGTTCGCGTAACGTGAGAGCAAATTGTATCGCTCCAGGTTTCATCATCACAGATATGACAAACCAGATCTCTGAAGAAGCCAAGGCGGAATGGATGAAGATCATCCCGATGAGAAGAGGCGGCACACCGGAAGACGTAGCAGATACAGCATTATTCCTCGCCAGCGATATGTCGAGATACGTCACAGGACAAGTGATCCACTGCTGCGGCGGAATGAACTGCTGATTGTAAAGTTCATAGTTTATAGTGTAGAGTTAATAGTAGTTCGTAAGTTGAAAGTTTTAGGTTTTAAAGTTTATCATTGTAATAACTTATCAACTTTATAACTATAAACTTTATAACTACTATAAACTATGAACTCTACACTATAAACTTTACAAAGAAATTTCCTTTTTCATTTTATATTATGTTTGAGATGTCACTCTAAAAAGTGGCATCTTTTATTTGTGACAACGTCATTTAAGGGTCATAATTTTTCATCCGGATTGTTGACATGAAACGAGCGTCGATAGTTTTGTTTGCAGATAACAGGTGATGTCTTCGTCATGAGGCAGGTTGAGTTTTTTCCTTAATCTGTAGCGCGACGTCTCAACACTTCTAACTGATGTTTTTGTTATGTCGGCAATTTCTTTGCTGCACATATTAATATATAGCATAGCGCAAAGACCTTCCTCCAAATTCGTCAATTCCGGAAATTGATATTTTAGTTCGTGTATAAAAGTCTCATAAATCTCATCAACTTGTTTGTTGATACTATTGTTGTGCGAAATAATATTGCTGTTGAAAATCTTTAAATATAAGGCGAGAGCGATGAGTATTTCTTTATTATTTTTAACATCTTCCGTATATAACTTCTCTTTATTCTTATAGTAAAGTACTTTGCGCCAAGAACAAAGAATCGTAGCCAATGTTAATATCATACATACAATAAGGATAATGTTGCTGTTGAATGCAAAAACAGGATTTGTGTTCATATTTTTTGGTTTTAATTAATGACAATAGATGAACGATAGTATCGTTTAATTTATTACCTTTGTTGGATTAAAAATTATTTTTCTATGAAAAAAACATTCATTTTATTTACAATCTTATTTTCAATGATGGCATCGATATCGGCAATGGATTATGATATCTTTTTCACCAATGAGCAATTAAGAATAGACTATTACATTTATGGCGATTCTGATTCTTGTACTTACGCATTAGATAAATACGTGAAAGAACCCGTATGGGGCGGAACTCGCAAGTGTCTCGTCGACACTCTTGGTTATGGCGACTATTTTTTTGAAATGTCGTTGCACGATTCTGATGTCGTCATTTATTCCAGAGGTTATAACAATCTTTTTGGAGAATGGCAAACCACACCTGAAGCAGAACAAATTACACGTGGATTTAACGAATCTGTCATTATGCCTTTCCCCAAAGAGGTCGTAGATGTTAATTTTTATATGAGAGATTACAATGGTAACTTCATTCAAAAGATGAGTCTCACCATCAACCCTGAAGATTACTTCATTCAAAATGCTCCTCAATATCATTATTCTATATTTAACGTATATGGTAATTTTTCTCCTGAAAAAGCTGTCGACATCGTGATACTTCCTGACGGTTACACACAAAAAGAGATGGGTAAGTTTGTGAACGACTGCAACTTCTTCGCCGAATGTCTTTTCTCTTACGAACCATATACATCATACAAAGACAGATTTAACATCAGGGCTGTGATGGCGCCTTCAAGAGATTCTGGCATCACGATTCCTGCCGATGGCATTTGGAAAAACACCGCCGTCAATTGTTCTTTCTACACTTTCGATTCAGAACGTTATTGTATGTCGTACGACAATCAGTCAATAAGAAATCTCGCCGGACAAGTTCCTTACGATCAGATTTATATTCTTGCCAACACTTCTAAATATGGAGGAGGCGGGATATATAACTTCTATTGTGTAAGTTCTACCGACGACAGTTTCTCATCAGATGTCATAATTCATGAATTCGGTCATGGTTTTGCCGGTCTCGGCGATGAATATTACGACGACTCTGGTTCTTACGAAGAATTCTACAATCTCAACATAGAACCTTGGGAACCAAACATCACAACACTCGTCGACTTCGATAAGAAATGGAAAGATATGTTAAAGAAAAAGACACCTGTGCCAACACCAGCAGAAGAGAAGTATTTCAATGTGGTTGGTGTTTTTGAAGGAGGCGGTTATGAACCCAAAGGTGTTTATCGTCCTAAATATGACTGCCTCATGAAAAGTTTCGATGGCGACAAATTCTGCGAGGTTTGTAACAGAGCGATTGAAAGAATGATTTTGTATTATACAGAGTAAATTCAAAAGCTGCGCTAAAGGATAATTACATCACAAAAAAAAGTAACCTTGATTCAAATCAAAGTTACTTTTTTTGTATGTAAACGATATTACTCCTAAGTTTTCAGATTTTCTTAGGAGCAATCTTATTTCTGATGATATTATAAAGTTCATCAGCATTGACACGGATTTGTTCCATAGTGTCACGGTCGCGAACAGTAACAGTATTATCTTCCAAAGTCTGGTTATCGATAGTAACACACAAAGGAGTGCCGATAGCATCTTGACGTCTGTAACGTTTACCGATAGAGTCTTTCTCTTCGTATTGACACATAAAGTCAGGAGTGAGTTGATCCATAATTTCGCGTGCTTTTTCCGGGAGACCGTCTTTCTTCACGAGAGGGAGGATAGCGACTTTATAAGGTGCCAACGCTGCAGGGAATTTCATTACCACACGTTCTGAACCATCTTCAAGTTTCTCTTCTGTGTAAGCATGACTCAACATTGCGAGGAACATGCGATCTAAGCCGATAGAAGTCTCGATAACGTAAGGCACATAGCTTTCGTTAGTTTCAGGGTCGAAATATTGAAGTTTCTTGCCAGAGAACTTGGAGTGACTGCTGAGGTCGAAGTCGGTACGGCTGTGGATGCCTTCGAGTTCTTTGAAACCAAATGGGAATTCAAATTCGATGTCGGTTGCTGCATTAGCATAGTGGGCGAGTTTCTCATGATCGTGGTAACGATATTTTTCAGCAGGGATGCCAAGAGACAGATGCCATCTGAGACGTTCTTCTTTCCAATGCTGGAACCATTCGAGTTCAGTGCCAGGACGTACGAAGAACTGCATCTCCATTTGCTCGAACTCTCTCATTCTGAAAATGAACTGACGTGCCACGATTTCGTTACGGAAAGCTTTTCCTGTCTGAGCTATACCAAAAGGCACTTTCATTCTGCCGGTCTTTTGTATGTTGAGATAATTTACGAAGATACCTTGTGCTGTCTCTGGACGTAGATATATTTCGTTGGCGCCTTCTGCCAAAGAACCCATTTGTGTGGCGAACATAAGATTGAACTGACGAACGTCGGTCCAGTTACGAGAACCGGAGATAGGACAAACGATGCCGAGGTCTTCGATGAGTTGTTTGATACCGGCGAGGTCGTTGGCTTCCATAGCGGCATAGAGACGATGACTGATGGTTTCAATCTCTTGTTTATAACCTACAACACGAGCATTAGTAGAAACAAATTGTTCCTTGTCGAAGGCATCGCCGAAACGTTTCTTTGCCTTTTCTACTTCCTTATTAATCTTATCTTCAATCTTAGCGATATGATCTTCAACGAGCACGTCGGCACGATAACGTTTCTTACTATCTTTGTTATCAATCATAGGGTCGTTGAATGCGTCAACGTGACCAGATGCTTTCCATACTGTTGGGTGCATGAAAATAGCGGCATCAACACCAACGATATTCTCGTGCATTTGCACCATCGCTTTCCACCAATATTGGCGGATATTATTTTTTAATTCAACTCCGTTTTGACCATAGTCGTAAACAGCGGAGAGTCCGTCGTAAATGTCGCTCGAAGGAAACACAAAACCATATTCCTTAGCGTGAGCTGTTATCTTCTTGAAAAATTCTTCTTGATTCATATTTTTTTAGTCTACAGACAACGGACAACAGACAACAGTCTTTGTCCATAATTGTTAATTATTCATTGTTAATTGTTAATTACTACTGATGCGATAAAATTCGCCAAGTAGTAGTTAAATTGTTAAATATAAATTAATTACAAGCGTTCTTTGATTTTTTGATTTGAAATTGTTGATGGTAACTTTGCAGTCAAAACCTCAAAGTTATGCATCTCGGC
>JAZUST010000015.1:0-58027 GCA_045606865.1 Bacteroidales bacterium | reverse complement strand
AGTGAGAGGTTTGTTGTCTGGTGAATAAGGAGGCGGATTACCTTCAGCGTCAGCATAAACGCGGAAGATTGAGAAGTCGCCAGTGTGACGAGGCCACATCCAGTTGTCGGTGTCGCCGCCGAACTTACCTATTGATGAAGGAGGAGTACCCACGAGACGGACGTCTGTGTAAACTCTATAAACGAACATATAATATTCGTTACCTTCAAAGAAAGCGCTTACGATAGGATTGTATTTGCCGTCTTCTGAAGCTGCGAGTTCCAATTCTTTAGATTTAGCAGCGATAGCAGCGTTACGTTCTGCCCATGTCATTGTGTCGTTCACAACAGAAAGCACTTGCTCTGTAACGTCTTCCATACGTACTAAGAAAGAAGCTGAGATGCCTTCTGCTGGAAGTTCTTCGCTGAAGTCTTTAGCCCAGAAACCGTCGGCGAGATAGTCGTGTTCAACGGTACTGAGTTTTTGGATTGAACCATAACCGCAGTGATGGTTGGTGAACATGAGACTGTTTTGTGAAACGATCTCGCCTGTACAGAAGAAACCGCGTGGTGTTGCGCCTTCTGAGAGACCTACGATAGCGTCTTTCAAACTGCTGTTGTTGATACTGTAGAGTTCTTCAGGAGTAAGTTGAAGACCCATCTTTTGCATGTCGACATAATTCAAACGCTCGACGAACATTGGTAACCACATACCTTCGTCAGCGCGTACTTTGCCCACTAATGAGAATACTGCAAGGGCAACTAATAAGAATGTTTTTTTCATTTTGATGTTAATTTATTTTAGTTTATAGTTTATTGTGTATGGTTTAGAGTAGTTTTAAAGTTTAGAGTTATAAGTTGATAGTTTATTTATAAGGATTAAAGTTTAAGGTTCGTAAGCTTTTAAACTTAACACTTATAAACTTACAACTACTCTACACTCTAAACCCTCAACTCTACACTGATTTTCAATTTTCAATTTTCCATTTCAAAGACGCCACAGGGGTGACGTCTCTACCTTAATTTTCAATTTTCAATTTTCCATTTCAAAGACGCCACAGGGGTGACGTCTCTACATTAATTTTCAATTTTCAATTTTCCATTTCAAAGACGCCACAGGGGTGACGTCTCTACTTTAATTTTCAACTTTCAATTTTCAATTATTATCAATGAGGAGTTCCGGTGACATTTCGTAATAGATGTCTGTTGGGATTCCCATTCCGTTTACCTTATCTAAGTCGGCTTGCAATGTAGGTTTGATGACACCGTCGGTAGCGATCCATTCTTTTACGAATTCGTAGTTACCGTCGCCTTGAGCCTTGAGGATTTCTCCGCCGAGTTTAGCGACAGCGTCTTTCATTGCTTCGAAGTTGATTGCATACATACCTTCTTCGTTACGTGTGAATGCGCCTTCTTTTTCAAGGAAGTTGAAAGTAAGCATGTTTGCCTTGCCGTGTGCGCTAGCAGCACCGAAACGAACTGAACGGAAGATTCCTGCCATGAATGTGGTGTAGTTTTCTTCTAATGTTGAATTTGTATATTCTCCCATCTCAGCGAGTTTTGTAACTAGGTAGAGACCGAGGATGTCGGCTTTAGCTTCTTCGATGGCTGAATATTGTTCTTTGAGAGCGTGACGTACTGTACCCTTGCCATCGAGAGTGTTTTTGATTCCCATGCCGTGAGCCACTTCGTGGAACATGACGTTGGCGAAGAAAGCTTCAAACTTGATGTTCTTGCGTGATTCTGGTGTCATAAGAACATCTGAGATAGGAACTAAGATATTATCGAACTTAGCTTTCATAGCGTTCTTAAGCTGAAGCTTACGAGTTCCTTTTTGAAGTTGTACTTGTTCGTCGTTAGGCAAGTTGATGGCGATGGTCTTGCCAGCCATGTTACAGTCGCCGCCGTAGAACACTGCGTCATACACTGCGAGGTCGGCATCAGCACCTGGTTTTTCGGCTTTGTATTCCGGTGCAACAGGAAGTTGTGTCTGTAATTCAGGGAGAAGTTCTGCGTAATGAGCGAGTTGCTTGCTCCATGCGTGGTCTTTGATCAAGATGAAAGCTTCGTGAGCAGCCTTGTAACCATAAAGAGCGTCAACATAGTTTTCGATTGGACCTACAACGAAATCTACGTTGTTGTTACGGACATCCATCCATGCCATGTCGCTCTCGAAATATTCGTCTGTCAATAAAGCCTTTGATCTGAGGCGTAAATAATCAGCGAATTCTTTGTCGCCTGCGAGGTCGGCTGCTTTTAACAATAAGTCGGCTGCTTTTTGGATTTGTTCAGCGTAAGCTTCGTGATACCAAACTGATTGTAACTTGCCGTTTTCGTCGCGTCTTATTAAAGTGTAGAGACTTGTCTTGTTAGGGTCATCCCATGCTTCGAATTCTTCCTTTGTCATATCGGCTGGATAGAAACCTGCGCCTTGAGGCATTTCGCCATATTCTGGAAGGAATGAAGCGAGACCATCGAAATGATTCCAAGGACCGTAGTTTATTTCTGCGAAGAGACGAGCGTCTTTATCCTTAATAGAATTTAAGAATGTTTCTTTGTCGCCACCGAATTGTTGTGTCCAGAAGATGTCGTCCATGATGTTACCGACTTCATAGAGATAGTTCAACATTTGTTTTTCGTTGTCAGACAAATGGCTGATGTCGGAAGTGAGCTGAACCTTAGCATATTGTTTTGTAAGATCAGCATAGTTTGTCTTAGATTCTTGTTTGTCGGCGCAGCTTATCGTTGCAGCACCTAATGTTAAAATCATCACTAGGTTTTTAATTTTCATATTTATTTATTTTGTTTGTTAATATTTTTTTAAGTCTACGGTCAACAGACTTTGTCCACATTATTTTTTTCAGTTTTTCAGATTCTCAGATTTTCAGATTCTCAGTTTCTAACCAAATCAATAATCCAATTGATGTCGTTCCATGTTTGTACGAAATATTGTTTTATTCCGCCGAAGATGTTTAGCGGTTCAGAGATTCCACCGCTGACAGCGTAGATGATAATCGACAAGTTAAAAAGCAAGAATGTTATGATATATAGATATGAGAGGAAGACTCCGCATAGTTGTATATCGCTCTGGTCGCGGCGGGTATCTTTTTTCCAGCAGAAGAAGTAGAACATCAACGAGAAACCGATGATGACATCGACTATTGGGAGACATTCGTTTTTAATCATAAGTCGGAAGAGAAGCAGCAAGAATGTTAGATATGGAAGCATATAAGGCGCGAGGGTTGACAAGATATTGATGTGGTTGCCTTTTCTTGAACTGCTCACGAAACCGAGAGTGTTGTCGCCGTATGAAAGAGAATCAGCTGATTTTGCATTGAACTGATATATTTTTCTTCTCAGGAAAAGTGCGCCTACAAGCATGTGTGCTCCTTCGTGCGACATGGTCTGCATGATGTCGATGTTTTTCTTGAAGAAAAATTTATGAAAAATCACGTAGACAATAAAACCGACTCCCATCCAGAGATAACCTGAATATAGTTTGTTCATAGAAGCATTGACGGCATACATTATAGTTCTGTAAAATTCGAATGCTGCTATAATAACAGCGATAACCAAAAGGAATATGGTTATATATCTGCGGAATTTACTCATAACTAATAATTTAAAAAATATGACTTCGTGTTATTTCTCGTTTGTAAAATTAAGAAAAAAACTGCAAAGTTCTACAAGGATTTTGAAATAAATTAAATCTGTAAAGTCTCAGAGTCTCAGAGTCTCAAAGTTCTAAGAACCCTACGACTTGCTGCCTTAAACAAAAACTTCCGCCGCAATTCCGTCGGCTAAGAGCATACCTTCATCAGTAAGAATGAAGTTGTTGCCTTTTCTTAATATTATTTCAGGATTGAGATGTTTCTTAATATTTTTTAAGAAATGTTCCGCATAACTGTCTCCATAATCGGAAGCGATTTTCTCGATGTCGCATCCCCATGATGTCCTTAACGACGTCATAACATATTCGTTATATCTGTCATCTGTCGTCAGAATCTCTCTCTCGTAATATAACTCCGCGATCCTGCGACCTTGCGACCCAGCGACCTCAACCAACTGAATATACTTCGTCAAATTCGAGACATTCCACTGACGTGATTTTCCGTCGTATGAATGTGCCGACGCGCCTAATCCCAGGTATTTAACGTCTTTCCAATAGATGCTGTTGTGCCGCGACCTGCAGTCTTCCTTCGCGAAGTTGGAAATCTCATAATGTTCGAAACCGTGTTCTTTGGTTCTTTCTATCAAGATGTTATAATGACGAATTATATCATCTTCGTTAACATTTTGCAGAATGCCTTTTTCTATCTTTTGTCCTAAGATTGTTTTCGGTTCAACGGTGAGTGCGTATGCCGAGAGATGTGATATTCCTGTTGAGAAGAAAATATCCAGATTTTTGTTCCACGATGTTTCTGTCAAAGTCGGGATGCCGTAAATCAAATCGAGGGTGAGTTTGTCGAAATCAACGCTTTTCAGATCGTCGATGACTTGAAGCGCGTGTCTCGAATCGTGGCGTCGGTCTAAGTATTTCAAGTCTTCGTCGTTGAAACTCTGTATTCCGACGCTGATTCTGTTGATTCCTAATTTTTTTAAAGAAAACATTTTTTCTTTGTCAATGGTATCTGGATTCACCTCGAGAGTTATCTCAGGATTCGAAATTATGTTAAAATTTTTATGTAATAATTCTAAAATATCTTCAATATGATTTAACGACAATAGGGAAGGAGTGCCTCCTCCAAAATATATCGTTCTTACTTCTTCTCCTCCAAGATATTGATTACTAATTATAATCTCTTTCTTCAAGGTTTCAACATAATCGTCAATCTTGTTTCTTGAAGCTAAAGAAAAGAAGTTGCAGTAAGCGCATTTGCTCATGCAAAAAGGTATGTGAATGTAAACGCCTGCCATGTCGCAAATTTACAAAAATTAAATTCAGTTTTATAGATGTAATTCTAAATTATTTTTTACATTTGTCAAAAAATTATGTCTATGAAAAAAGTTGTTTTTTACCTCGGATTAGTAGTTTTGATGTTGATGACATCATGCTCCACATCAAAGAAAATGTCTACAACTGTAAGAACCTATGATGTTGAAACAATGGGTGTCGGGAATGATGGAACTTATCTTATCAAAGTAACAGATTATTTCCGTACAACAGATGAGACGGTTTATCTGGACGGCTTGAAAAAAGATGCCGTTCATTGTGTTATCTATAGCGGGATTCCTGCTGGAAATGGCTCAATAAACCAGCCTCCTTTAATGAACAAGGATACAAAGATTGAAGGAAACGAACAGGCACTTAACGAGTTCTTTGAGCAGAAGCAGTATCTCCAGTTTATAAATACTATTGTAAATAGTTCAAAGACAATAGTCAAGTTGAAAGATTCCAAAGATTATAAGATTAGCGTGGTTATCTCTGTCAATAAAGATCAACTGCGTAAATATCTTATCGACAATAATATTATTAAGTCTTTAGATTATATATTTTAATGACGGTGAGCGACCGAAATACACGATGTCTGAGTCTGTTGAAGGCGCAATATCATTAAACAAAAAATCATAAATCATCTGCAAAGCATTTATTCTACTCCTTGTATAATATATTATGAAAAAAATTACTGTCATATTGTTGTTGTTGTTGTTGTTGGTTGTGTCGTTCCCGCTCTTTGCGCAAGATACGATAACAAATAGCGTCTCTCTCAGAAAAAGAAACGACAACATTTCAACCTATCATCGCAGCTCGTGGTATAATCTCTTGATTTTTCACAACGACCAGAAGTATGCGGATGAGATTCTTACAACATATCGTTATCGTCCTCAGAGTGATAAGTTCAACGACCATTCGCTTCCGATGGATGTGGTGACGACTAAAGGTAAGAAATATGCCAAGTTCAATAAAATTGACAAGTTCATCATGGAAAGCGATATCGCCAATGACTTGGTGGCTAAGTGGTTTAACAGAAATGATAGTACCGGCTATTGTAATATGGAACTTATCTATCGTAGAGGTATTGAGGGTGCTACGACTGAAAATGTTGAGATGGCAGAACTTACAAAAAGAGGAAAGTCTGTTTTGATGGATTCTGGCACCGACCTCATCGGCAATACTTTCGTCCTCGCTCACGATATCATCTATATCGATAAGGGAGAGAGAAATAAAAAAACAGCCAAAGGAATAAGCGGATTCGGAAAATTCCTGAATGACTTAGGTGAAGTGATGTCTGAAGTGACAGGCGATAATTCTTATTCTGAATTGGGCAGATCGTTGAACGACTTGTCGGATGTTACCGCCGACGTGGTAGATGATTTTGAGGGATTTAGAGTCAAGATACAAACTCATCTTTATAGACTGAACTGGCAACCTTCCGACAATGACTTCTTCTATGAGAATTATTATCTCGACGAAAACTATTACGACGAAGCAAAATTCCACGCTTGGGATACAGCAAATTACACGCTAACATACGTCGGAACACAGGAGGCAATTTGTGGTGAGACAGTCTTGAAAGGAAGATATGATTTGTCGCAACTTATAAAAATTGTCGTCTATCGTACGTTGGACGAGAGTGTCGTGAAACTACAGAAGAATTATGAAGAGTTCAGAATTAAAGAACCTATCTATAAAATTGAAGACGGCGTCGTTATCGCTAAGATAGGTCTCAAAGAAGGTATCACTCCCGATTCTAAATACGAGGTGTTGGAGAGAATAGAAAGTGCCGACGGTACAAGCAAATACAAGAGGGTTGGTACGTTGAAACCTATGGCGGATAAGATTTGGGACAACCGTTATATGGCTTTGGAAGATGGTGCTGTTAACTCCGACTTGGACGGAACATATTTTAAAGTTACAGGCGGAAGTGATTTATATCCGGGACTATTAATCAGAGAAATTAAGTTTTAATGCGAAATTTTGTTGTTTTCATAATTGTATGCTGCTTCTTGACTGGCTGTGGCTCTGTCGAGAAGCAGCAGTTTTTTGGCACCACCCAAGGTTCCTATTATTCAATAATATATTACGATGAACAGAACCGTGACTTCAGCGGCGACTTCGACTCTATCTTTAGAGTGATAGAAAACACTCTTTCGTTATGGGATGAAAACTCTATGATTAGCAGAGTGAACCGTAATGACGAGTCCGTTGTCTTAAATCAGATTTTCATCGATAACTTCAACTATGCCATACGTGCCGCCGAACTCTCGGAAGGTTATTTCGACCCTACCGTCGGACCTCTCGTCTCCGCCTGGGGATTTCATTTCAAGGATGGTGTGGAGATGACACCTGAAATAGTCGACTCATTAAAACAATTTGTCGGTTATCATAAAATAAAGATTGAAGATGGAAAAGTCATAAAGGAAAATCCTGATATGACTTTAGATTTCAACGCTGTGGCACAAGGATATACCACCGATATGATTGGCGATTTCCTCTTGCTGAATGGCGTGGAGAATTTCCTCGTCGACGTCGGCGGTGAGATTCTGGCGAAGGGCAACAAACCTAACGGCGACCTCTGGAAAGTGGGCATCGAGAAACCAGCTGAAGACAAAGACGCTGAGCGCATCGTGCAAGAGATTGTGGAACTGAAAGACAAGAGCATCGTGACATCGGGCAACTACAGGAAATATGTTGAGCGCAACGGCAAACGTTATTCTCACAGCATCGACCCTAACACCGGTTTCCCCGCCGCTAACAATATGTTGAGCGCTACTATAATATGCGATAATACAGCATGGGCTGACTGCCTCGCGTCTATCTGCATGCTCGTAGGAATGGAGAGGGCAAAAGAAATACTCGCCACCCAAGAAGGTGTGAAGGCGTTTTTCATCTATGAAGAAGAAGGGGAGGTGAGGATTATGGACTATGAACTATGAACTATGGCGATGAACTATGACTATGACTATGAACTATGAACTATGAACTATGAACTGACGACTGACCGCTGACCGCTGACCGCTGACTGCTAAAAAAATAATTTTTCTTCTTAAAAAAATAACATTTTCCTTGTTAATAATAAAATAATGTACTACCTTTGCGAAGTTTTTTCGTGATGGACTAACTTGCACTCTATCAACGTTTATCGGATGATTTTATATACTATTTTTTACTAAGATTCAGATTTCAGCGTCCGAGAATTATGAATTGCAGAAAATGTGTCAATTACCTATTTGAATGAAGTGTAGTTGACTCTTTTTTGTGATTAAGTCTTGTGATTTTAAATTTACAATTATTAATACTATGAAAAAGTTTTTATTCTTGATGATTTCTTGCATTTTGTGCAGCATTGGTTTTGCACAGGTTAATGTCATTGAGACAGAATTGCAAGAAGTAATGAATCAAAGAAGCGACGAGATGATTGATGTTACCATAATCTTCAAGTCGCAGATGGATGCTGCCAAGCTTCAGGCTAAGGCAGAAAGAGGCGACAAGTCACTTCAAAGAGAGATTGTCGTGAGCGAGCTTAAAGATTTTTCTTTAAGACAACAATCGGACGTCATGGCTGTTTTGCAGGCAGAAGAAATGGGCGGCAACGTAGCCAACATCAGCCCGCTCTGGATTGTCAACGCAATCAGCTGTGAGGCTTCACGCGATGTGATCTATAAGTTGGCATCACATCCTGATGTAGCTAAATTGAGCTATAACAAAGAAATTCAATTGTTATCGGAAGAACAAATGTCGGAGACAGCGGGAGCCACAAGAGGTCCTGCATCTCACGTGGTGACCATCAATGCCGATGATGTTTGGGGACAAAACTATACTGGTAAAAATGTTGTAGTAGCAGTTTTAGACACAGGAACAAACATATATCATAACGACTTGAAAGACCACCTCTGGGAAGGTGCTGTCGATACCGACGATGACGGCACTCCTGATGAAGTCGTTAACGGATGGAACTTCAGCGTCAATAACGGTAACTCAAATATCATAGACGACAATGGTCATGGTACACACTGTGCAGGTATTGTTTGCGGTGACGGTACTTCAGGAACTACAACAGGTGTTGCGCCAGATGCACTTCTTATGACAGTCAAGGTACTTGGCGGAATAGGTACAGGCTCTGTAGATAACATGATAGCCGGCGTTCAGTTCGCTGTTGAAAACGGTGCCGACATCTTAAGCATATCGTTAGGTTACAGGGCCGACCAAATCTCTGTTGCACAGAAAGAACTGATAAGAGATGCCTTCAACGAAGTGTTGACATCAGGAGCTATCGTTTGTGCAGCAGTAGGTAACGACGGCAACACATTAGGCGCGCCATATAATGTTGACTATCCTGCAGCATGTCCTTCACCATGGAGAAACCCAGCTCAAACACTCGAAGGCGGTTTGTCGAGCGTGATAGCTGTCGGAGCTAACGACCTCGCAGCATCATCGCAAGGACCATCAACATGGCAGGATACTGAGTTCAACGATTATCAATACAGCAAATGGACTCATTATTGCGCCTTTACAAATTCTCTTGATGATTACGGTGGAAAATATTCCCAAAATGATAAACAGTTCTACTGGGCTGTAAAATATACACCATCTATGTTAACAGGATACTCTAAGATAAGCAAAGTCTCCGTCTTCGGCTCAGACATAAATCCTAACGTTAGTATATCTATATATGTTGGTGGTGATAATGCTCCTGAAACATTGAAATATGAACATGGTGATGTTACCTTAGATAAGATGAACTGGAATGAAGTCGAACTCAGAGAAGACATTGAAGTTAATTCAGAGGAGAATCTCTGGATAGTGTTCAAGAGTTATGAGGCTATTCGTGGTAACACTTATGCTACTGCCGACAGTCGTTATTACTCGGCTGACGGAACTAACTGGACCGACATCTCAACAGTTGACGAATCTACAAGCAAGATGTGCCCTTGGTTGGTGAGAGGATATTTTGAAGACAACGATGGCAACACCTCGACAGTAGGTCTTATCCGTCCCGACATCACAGCGCCGGGCAGTTTGATATATTCCCTCGACCATTTGCAAAACGGCGTTTATGAGCTTAAAGAGGGCACCTCGCAATCGACACCTTGCGTCGCCGGAGTGATAGCTCTCATGTTGGAAAAAAATTCTTCTCTGACTCCAGCCGAAATAACTGAAATCATTGAGACAACAGCAGCCAACAAACCAGCAGGCGGCAAGAACAACAGTGTTGGAGCAGGTCGCGTCGATGCTTTGGCAGCTGTCAATGCAACAGAAGCAGGAGAACAGAGCTCATACATGTCGGTAATCTCTTTCTCACCAAAAACATTAGTTACAGGCGATAACCAGAATATAAATGTAATAATAGAAAACCAAGGCCATAAAGCAACAACATCGGAAGCACAATATACAATTTCGGTGAACGACGACCCATACGTAACAGTCGTTGGAAGTAATACAGTTGCTTTAGGTGCCGTTGAGCCACAAGGCATAAAGGAAACATCATTCAAGGTTAATGTAAATGCCGATACACCTAATGGCCATGTAGTATACATCACATTGACACTGAAAGACGGAAGTATGACAAGAAAAGAGAATATCGCTATAAATGTTGAGAAACTTCCACATGTCGTATATAAGACACATACACCTGGTCAGATCAAGCCAGAAGATGGCAATGTCAACCTCATTGTCACTATGGTTAACGACGGAACAGCAGCAATGGCAAACAGTACTGATGTTACACTGAAGACAATATCCAATAGTTTGGAACATTTTGAAATCATCGATGACGAAGCGACAGTACCATCACTTGGCATTGGTGAAACAGCAACAGCAACATTCGTCATCAAGGCTAAGGAAGAAGCAAAAGACGGTTATCTTCTCGACCTTTTCCTTGAGACATTCAGCAACAACACCACACCGATGAATTTCGTCTACGGATTTGAAACAGGTATGGAAGGCTGGACCTCGTTCGATGCTGCAAACAACAATATAGCAACACCATGGTGGCATAGCTCGGAAGCTGTTATTCACGGATTACAAGTTGTGGAGTCACACTATGGAAACGGTCACATTATGAGCGAGACTATGATAAGCAACAATGGCCATCAATCTTACGCTAATCCTATCGATAACTATATAGTATCTCCTAAAAAATTTGGCATAACAGAAAACAGTAAGATAAGTTTCTGGGCAAGAGCTAATCATGATAACCTCTATCCTGAGCACTTCGGAGTGTCAGTGTCTAAAACAAGCAACACTTCAGGCTTTGACCCTGTTATAAATGCCGATTGGACTATCACAGAAAGCACTAAGTCATGGAATGAATATACCGTCAACTTGAGTGCTTATGCTGGACAAGAAATCTATGTGGCAATCAGACACTATTTCACAGAAGAGGAATGGGAGGATGAAGATTTGGTGGATTATGGCTTTGGTGTTGAAGCTTTATGCATCGACGATATCTGTTTGTCGGATGTCATTATAGATTTCCAACATACGACAACATATGACGGTACGGATGAAAACTATTTCAATGTAGCAATCTATAATCCTGTCGATTTGGGTGCTCCTACAGGTCTGGACGTAACAGGAACAACAACAACAGAAAGCATAACATTGATCTGGGATGAATTAGCAAACGCTCAAAGTTATAACGTATATCGTGATGGAGAAAAAGTCGCTAACGTGACAGAAGAAACATATACCGACAACGGTTTGGTTCATAATACTGAATATTGTTATACTGTTACAGGAATGAATAATGTTTATGAATATGAACACAGCGATGAAGTCTGCACTATGACATTACAGAAAGACTACAATACGGCTATCAAGGAGTTTACGCCAGAAGTTGTTCATTATGACGGAAACGAAGTGAGCTTAGACATCACATTCATCAACGATGGTATATATGAACATGAATCAAAAAGTGACATTACCTTATCGAGCGAAGATGAATATGTGACAATGACATCTGCGACAGGAAGCATGGTCGCTTTAAAACCAACCGAGGAAGTCACAAAGACATTCACTTTCACACTCAATGAAAACATCCCTAACAATCATGAGATTCAGTTCAACGCCAATGTTAAGTATGTGTATGGAAATACATCATGGGATATTCCATTTACTATGGTAGTGAAGAATGACCCGAACTCACCTAAGAATCTTAATGCGGCGGCAAAGACAGAAAACTCCGTTACATTAGAATGGAGCTCGGTGTCGTCTGCTGTGCGTTATAACGTTTATAGAGATGATGTTTTTGTAGGAAATACTACAGCGACATCATATTACGACGGAGGACTGAATGCGGAGACAGAATATCGTTATTCCGTCACGAGTGTCACAGCCGACGGCGAATCGGAAAAATCTAAAGAACTCACGGTCACGACAAACAAAGTTAGCAATGGCATAATATTACACTCGTTTACGATGGGTAGTGCCATAGGTGAATATGTTGAGCTTACAGCCACATTGATTAATAAAGGTAGCGAGACGACACCTGATGAAACAACAGCTACTTTGTCGTGCGACGATGATTTAGTAGAGATAAAAGAAGGAACATACGATATAGGTTCTATTGCACCAGGCGCAACAGCAATAGCAGTCTTCACAATTAAATTAGATAAAAACATTCCGTCTAACTACAAACTGGACTTCAATGTTACAACAGAATATCAGTCTACAGGAACATCATATCAAAATTATGAATATTCTTTCGATACTGATTTTGAAGGATGGGGAAATTATTCTTGGCATAGCAATGGTTACAAATGGGAGTGGAGCGATGGCTTGTTGAAAAGTTATTCCTGGAAAGGTAAATCCATTACGCCTGATGCTTACATAGTTTCTCCTGAAAAAATAACAATAGGTCAAAACACACAGCTTGTCTTTGATGTAGATCCGACAGGTAATAATTATTATGAAGAACATTATAGTATTAATGTTTCTGAAGTTTCTCCTGAATCTTATGGATATGAAGCTGGTCAATTTACAGAGATTTACAATGAGACATTAAACACAACAGATAAACAAGAGAGAGTAATAAATCTTAATGATTATCCGTCTGCTGCCGGTAAGAACGTTCATATTATAATACGTCACCATGATTGTTCTAATCAAGATGCAATCACTATTGATAATATCAAGATATTAAATGCACTGGTAGAAGGTAACACCACCATCTCTCATGCTTCTTCATTCTCCGTGATAGCAAACCAATCGTTAAATATTTTTGAAGGCACTGGTTTATGGAGCGACGCAACATTATGGAGTAAAGGTTCTGTCCCTGCATCAACAGATGATGTTATAGTCGCAGGCGATGCTACAATAGAAAGCGGCAATATCAACATAAACTCACTATCGATAGAGGAAGGTTCGTTGACAATGAACGGCGGCGCATTGACAGTAAGTGGCTTGTTGGTAAACACAGATGCCGACGCATTAATCATCAACGAAGGAGCACAGGTCATCCAAAATAACGACAACGTTGCAGCTACATTCAATATGGATGTCACAAACTGGAACGACGTTAACAGCTGGCAGTTCATGGCATCACCTGTCAAGGATATAGAGATAGAGTCATTCATCCCAACAGAAGGCAGTTACGACTTGTTCAAATATGACGGAACAAAGCAAGATGCAGAATGGGTGAACTATCAAGGTCATGTTGCCGACTTTGAAGAAACATTCAAACAAGGTCGCGGCTATCTTGTTTCATACGAGACAGAGACATCAGCAACATTCAAGGGCATTATCAATAAAAACTCATCATTCACATTTTCTGACGTTAAAGCTAATGACGAAGAGAACTATTATGCAAACTTCTATCTCCTCGGCAATCCATTTACATTTAATATGAATATCGCCAACTTGGTTGGATCAGGCATGGAGACGGGTATTGCTGTTATCAACGAAACAGGCAACGGCTACGAATACCGCACAGCAGGTTCAGTTAAAGTAGGTGAAGGATTCTTTGTTAAGACTGCAGATGCTGCTGCATCACTCTCATACAGCGAAGGCAAAAAACGTGGCGAAGAAAATGTCCCGTCAATCAACCTCATCGCTACAAGCAAGGCAGGCAACGACAACGTCATCGTCCGTTTCGCAGGCGAAATGACAGAAGGTTTCAACAAATTAGACAACTTCGACAGAAGCATCGCTGAAATCTATGTTCATAACAACGGCAACCGCTATGGTATCAAGAGCTTCGACGAAAACACTACTGAAGTAGAAGTGTCATTCCACGCAAATGAAATGGGTAACTACACAATTGCAGCAGTTGCAGAAGGCGACTTCAGCAGCGTTGTATTGCTCGACCGTTTCTCAGGTGTCGAGACAAACTTGTTGATAGAAGACTATGACTTCACAGCAACAAGCGGCGACGATGTTAACCGTTTCATCGTTAAGTTGGCTGTCAGCGATCAGCAGTCAGCAGTCAGCGACAACTTCGTTTACCAAAGCGGTGAAGAACTCGTCATCGACGCTGAAGGTACAGTACAGATCATCGATGTTATGGGTCGTGTTGTTTACAGCGACGACGTTGAAAGCACAAACAACAGAATCGACGTAAGCGGTTTCAGAAACGGCACTTACGTAGTAAGAGTAATCATCGGAAGTGAAGTTAAAGTAGAAAAGGTGGTTATTTATTAAAAAATAGTGTAGAGTGTAGGGTGTAGAGTGTAGTGTAGTTTAAAGTTAAGAAGATGATAGATGAAAGTTTATTGGAATTGGATACACTAACAACTTCAAACTTAAAACTGTCAACAACTCTAAACTCTACACACTAAACTCTAAACTTTAAAAAAAGGAAATATGAAAAAGATAATATTAGCAATAGCATTGTTTGTAGCTTTAGGTTTAAGCGCAAATGCACAGAATGACGGTTTCTTCTCAACAGGAAGCAACTATAAAGAATACAGAGAAGATGTATGGGCACAGAATATGCCGGTATTGCCAGGGCAACATGGTGTCGATTACGACTTCGCGGCAGAACCAACACCGGTCGGCTCAGGACTTTTGGTCTTGGCAGGACTTGGACTTGCTTACGCTATACGCAAGAAGAATTGAAAAATGTAGAGACGTCACCCCTGTGGCGTCTTTGAATCGAAAAATGTAGAGACGTCACCCCTGTGGCGTCTTTGAATTGAAAAATGTAGAGACGTTTGGTTTTCACGCAGAGACGCAGAGTGTCGCAGAGATATTCTGTGTTCTTTGCGTCTCTCACGTAGAGACACACTGACGTGTGTCTTAAATTGAAAGTTGAAAAACAACCTCGCGACCTGTAAGGGCGGCAGAATAGATTGTCGGTATTTTCTGCCGTGCCTACTATGAACTATGACTATGACTATGAACTATGACTATGAACCAACCTTAATCCTTAAACCTTAAGCAACAATTTCATTAAGGTCGTAATATAACAGATGAGTTCTGCTGTTATCGTCGTTAAGACATTGGAATTTGTTCCTTTCATAGAACGACACTGCGTCTAAGTAAGCGTCGACGGTAAGGAAGCGACATCCGGCGTTGTTGCCCTTCTTGTAATATGACTTGATGAAATCTATCAACATACTTCCGACCCCATATCCTTTAAAGTCGTTGTCAATTCCCAGTCGGCAAATCTTGACCGCAGGATAACTTTTGATACGTTTCTAGTTTACAAAACGATGTCGTCTGAAACGGTTGAATTCCCTATTGCTATCGAAGTCGTTGATGGAAATCCTGTCGTTGGCGAGACTGAAGTATCCTATGATTTTGCCTGTTGCCTTATGCTCAAAGACGTAGGTCACTGCCAACATGGTTTTTAGATAGTCGTCTACACGATTCATGATAAAGTCGTTCAAGTCTTCGTCACCGCAGTCGAACGACTTTACCGTTTCGTTTTTTCGCAATCTCCTTATTGTATAAGGTTTCAGATTGCTTTTCCCATAATTAATCATAGGTTATCCCTCAAAAATTTCCATTAAAGCTTTATAGTTCGCCTCGCGTCTTTCTCTTTCTTCGGGAGTTTCCTTATGATTCTCACGGATTCTTTGCATGAATCGTCTTGCATTTTCGCCACTGATAACTGGCGTGTCCTGGATGTAAGGACTTTCAAAAAAAACTTCTTCTTCTTTTTTCATAAATTTTAAATTTTATTTGGTTAATAATGATTGCAAAAATAAAACATTTCCAATGATTTGTCAAGGAAAAAATAGTAAAGAAATATTAACGTTGGCGATGAACTATGAACTGTGACTATGACTATGACTATGGACTATGAACTATGACTATGAACTGTGACTATGAACCAACCTTAACCCTTAAACTTTAAACCTTAAACCTTAAGCAACAATTTCATTAAGGTCGTAATATAACAGATGAGTCTTATCGTTATGTTTACGAAGAGAAAGGAAATCGTTTCTTTCGTAGAATGATACAGCCTTATGATAAGCATCTACTGTCAGGAAGCGACATCCAGCTTTGTTGTCTTTCGTGTAATATAGTTTTATGAAATCGATAAGCATGGATCCTATGCCGAATCCGTGGAAACTGTTGTTGATGCCGAGACGGCAAATCTTGACCGCAGGATAATTCCTGATACGTTTCTCGTTTACAAAACGATGCCGTCTGAAACGGTTGAATTCAGTGTTGTTGTCAAAATCGTTTATGGAGATTCTGTCGTTTGCCAGACTGAAGTATCCGATAATCATTCCAGATGTCACGTGCTCAAATACGTATGTTTCAGTAAGTCTGGCTTTGTGATAAGCATTAGCGTTGTTTAAGATAAAGTCGTTCAAGTCTTCGTCACCGCAGTCGAACGACTTTATCGTTTCGTTTTTGCGCAATCTCCTTATTGTATAAGTCTTCAGATTGCCTTTGCTAGAATTAATCATAGGTTATCCCTCAAAAATTTCCATTAAAGCTTCATAATTGGCTCTCATTCTTGCCATTGCTTCAGGGGATTCCTTGTGATTTTCCCGCATTCTTTTCATAAAACGTCTTGCGTCCTCACCTCTGATAACTGGAGTATTCGCGATGTAAGGTGAGTCGATGATTACTTTTTTTTTCATAAATTTTAAATTTTATTTGGTTAATAATGATTGCAAAAATAAAACATTTCCAATGATTTGTCAAGGAAAAAATAGTAAAGAAATTTTAACGTTGGCGATGAACCTATACCTATGAACTATGACTATGAACTATGACTATGGACTATGACTATGAACTATGAACCAACCTTAAACCTTAATCCTTAACCCTTAAACCTTAATAAAATAAGGGTCTTCCGTGATGTTAATTTTTTTTAACATTTGTATTGAAAAAAATCGTACCTTTGCGCCGCTTTTTTCATACTGATAAAACTATAGATTATCAAAACGTTAGTAAAATCTGAGAATCTGAGAATCTGAAAATCTGAGAATCTGAAAATCTGAAAATCTGAAAATCTGAAAATCTGAGAAAGGGATTGAAGGGTGTAGAGACGTGACATATTACACCTGCAAAAATAAACACGATGTAATTGGTGCGTCTCATAAAAATCTGAGAATCTGAAAATCTGAAAATCTGCTGTACGAATCTCATGTAGAGGCACACGGACGTGTGTCTTGTAATTAGGAATCTGATAATCTGAAAAGACTAAAGGCGAAAGCACCTTGCGACTTTGCGACCTTGCGACCTTGTGACTCTGCGACTTTGAGGTCTCCACGTATCGCAAGTATCTGCACGTATCTTTTTACTTGGTGACTCTGCGACTCTGCGTCTCTACTCGGTGACTTGTAGACTTGTAGTCTTGTTGACTTTTTTTATTGTCGTTTGTTAATATGTAGGTATAAATATTTATCTTTGCAATCAGATGTGTGTTTGAAATGAAAGATGACAAATTATATAGAGAATTAAGCAACCAGATAGAGTATATAGCATGTTGTATCGGTATGTTTGCTAACAGGTTTAGTATCACTAATCAGGAGGCTTATCGTTACCTGCTTGAATTTGGAGGACTTTCTTTTCTCTATGAGTTTTATGATGTAGAACATACATTCCCCATTGATGATGCAATTAACGACATCACTAAGATAACACAACGTAACGGAGGGGCTTTATATGATTGAATTGTATCATGGTTCTAATGTAATAGTAGATAAATCGATCTTGATAAAGGTCGTGTAGGGAAAGATTTTGGAAAAGGATTTTATTTAAGTGATGACAAACATCAAGCTATGCGTATGGCAATGTTGGTGACGAGACGTGAAGATTATGGAGTTCCAACGCTTAATACATTCTTGTTTGATGAAACCGTATTATCGTCAAATAAACTTAATATACTTCGTTTTGATTCATATACTGTAGAATGGGCTAATTTCGTATTACTAAATAGAAATAATCAATCAGAAGTTAATGCTCACGAATATGATATAGTATATGGTCCTATAGCAAATGATAGGGTGGGACTACAGATTAAAAGATTGGAACAAGGACTCTTGAATCCTAAAGAATTTTTGAGAAATATTCGTTTCGTTTATCCTACATTCCAGTATTATTTTGGTACGAATAAGTCGTTGCAATTCTTGAAAGTCAAATGAATAAACGTCAACAAATAGAATTTCAATATTTGATAGAACAATTAGTTCACGATATGACGCTGATGTTAATGCGTGATTTTGGATATAATATTCAAGATGCTTTGAACGCTATATATCAGTCAAATACGTTTTCTAAACTCGAAGACCCAAATACAGGATTATATTATCAAGGTTCAGTTTATGTTTATTCTTTTTTGAAAGAAGAACTTAAAAGTTGACTCAGAACTCTGAACGAAGAACGCAGAACTCTGACTCTGACTCTGCGTCTCTGAGGTCTCCACGTATCGCAAGTATCTGCACGTATCTTTTTGTTTTTCTCTTTTTTGCCGCAAAAAGAGAAACAGAAAAGCTCGCCGCCTTGGAGAAATAAGCTAAAATTATGAGTCTTACGCTAAACAAAAAGAACTCGCTTCGCTCAGACAGCTTTTTGTTCTTAACGCTACAGACTCATAATTTCTTAACGCTATTTCTCCAAGGCGGCATGGAGAGAAATGCTGCTATTAAAATCTGAGAAACTGAGAAAGGTTTGTAGAGACGTGACACATTACACCTGCGAAAATAAACACGATGTAATTGGTGCGTCTCAGACACATTACACCTGCAAAAATAAAATTTTTGAGACGCACCATAATATGGTTGAAAAATGTTTACGTTGTTTTAATTTGTAGAGGAAACAACCATATTAGTGTCACGTCTCTACTGATGGTGTCGATTTGGATAAAATTCATCATCTTTCCAATTCATAACATTATTTTTGATGTAATTTTCAATGTTAATAAATTCATTATAATCTCTGATGATACGATCGTAGAATCTTGTTTGCCATCCAAAATGAATGTCGTTTTTTATGGCATATTTGGTGACAGATGATTTGAAAATCGAAATTATAGATGAAAGACGACCGCATTGTTTTGCGATTTCACACATCTTTTCGTTGACATCAACGTTGTTGTTGGGCGTTTGTTTATGAGGATGTTTGTTTTTAAGATAATTAACAGCTATGATAAGATGAATATGATTCGGCATTATCACATGCGATAATACTTTAAAATCATCGTGTTTTGAATTAAGATATTCAATATATGATTCAGTGTATAAACCCAATTTTGTCATCGACATTTTGCAATTATTTATCTCACCAAAAAAATGTTCTCTTTTGTCTGTACATATTGTGATATAGAAATAACCATGGTTGTAATCATGCCAATATGCTCTGGCAGAAGGAATCCTGTATTTGTTGTTGAAAAGATTGTTGTCCATAAACTTTAATTTTGATTGCAATTGCAAAATTACAAAATTTGTAGAGACGTGACACATTACACCTGCAAAAATAAACACGATGTAATTGGTGCGTCTCAGACACATTACACCATTGGAAAATAAAATTTTTGAGACGCACCATAATATGGTTGAAATAAGTTTACGTTGTTTTTGTATAAAGATTATTCCAACCATATTAGTGTCACGTCTCTACGTTTGACGTCTGTAGAGACGTGACACATTACACCTGCAAAAATGAACACGATGTAATTGGTGCGTCTGACAAATTAACAATTAACAATTTACAATTTACAATTGATGTAGAGACGTGACACATTACACCTGCGAAAATAAACACGATGTAATTGGTGCGTCTCAGACACATTACACCTGCATAAATAAACACGATGTAATTGGTGCGTCTCAGTAATTGTCACGTCTCTACAAATAAAAATTGCACAACAGCATTATTTAAAAGTTCTTAAAAAAAATTAACATTTGTATTGAAAAAAATCGTACCTTTGCGCCGCTTTTTTCATACTGATAAAACTATAGATTATCAAAACGTTAGTAAAATCTGAGAATCTGAAAATCTGAGAATCTGAAAAAGGGATTGAAGGGGTAAAGGGATTGAAGGGTGTAGAGACGTGACATATTACACCTGCAAAAATAAACACGATGTAATTGGTGCGTCTCATAAAATCTGAAAATCTGAGAATCTGAGAATCTGAGAATCTGAGAAAGGGATTGAAGGGGTTTAAGGGATTGAAGGGATTTAAGGGTGTAGAGACGTGACACATTACACCTGCAAAAATGAACACGGTGTAATTGGTGCGTCTCAGACATATTACACCTGCAAAAATAAACACGATGTAATTGGTGCGTCTCATAAAATCTGAAAAATTGAAAATCTGAAAAATTGAAAACAAACAAATAAATAAAAATTATTAACTTAAATTAAACGCTTATGAAGAAAAAATTTATTCTTTTAGCAATGATGCTCCTGACCTTAATTGGGGGGGTGAAATTTAATGTGCTTAACGCACAAGAAGATGTTGTGACAATTAATGGTGATGCAACATCTTACTCGAACATTTATCCAATTAGTTTTAATTACAACTATTCACTCAGTCAGCATACTTATACTGCTTCTGAAATAAATCATGCAGAGGGTGTAGTTGACAAAATCGCTTTTAAAGTAAATGTTACACAGACAAGAAACCTTACACTTTATTTGCAAAACACAACTATAGATGCTCTTTCATCATGGGTCTCTTTCACTGATGAAGATAAGGTTTATAGTAATTCCTCTGTCAACACGGCTCCTTCTGATGGATGGTTAATTATTGATGTTGATGATTTTTATTATGACGGTACAAACATTCTTCTTACTTCTGTAGATAATACAGGAAGTTCTGTTTATACTTGGAGTGCAGGTTCTGCTTTCTTAGGAAATGCTGGTAGAAATGCGACTCTTTATTTATACGACAATAATAATCCTATTTCTGTGACAAGTTCAACCCCTTATCCAAGTACTCGTCAACCAGCTCTTAAACTTTACTTTGCAGAACAAACCGACAACATCGTTCCTGCTGCTCCAACAAATCTTGTTGCTACAACAGTTGACTATAAATCTGTCAATTTAACATGGGACGCTGCTGAAAACGCTTTGAGATATCAAGTATGGCAAGGTGAGAATATGATTGCAGAAACAGGCCTAACAGAATATTTAGTTGAAGGTTTGTCTGATGGAACAGAATATTGCTTCACAGTTAAGAGCGTGCGTTATAACAACACTTCAGAAGAGGCTTCAAATGAAGCTTGCGCAACAACAGAAGTGTTGCCGGTTCCTGCAACTCCAGCAAATTTAACTGCTACAAATATTACTCATAATTCTGTAACATTGACATGGGACGCTGTTGATTATGCAGAATCATATACAGTTTCTTATACTGGTGGTACTATAACAGTAACAGAAAATACATACGTTGTTACAGGTTTAACACCGGAAACAGATTATACATTCTCTGTTACAGCCAATAACATTAAAGGCTCTTCCTCAGCCGCTGAAGTTTCTGCAACAACATTAGAATACAACGACCCATTTGCCGGGAAATTATTCCGTATAAAGGTTAATAGCGGAAACGCTAATGGTCAGTATCTTAATATTTTCTCATATAACAAGAATAGTCAGTCTAATATGAGTAGTGTGGGTGCTAAAGCTAAAGCTGATACGGAATATCAAAAATTTATAATAGAAAGTGCTGGCAATGGTAACTACTATTTAAAAAACACCGCAGGCTATTATATCAAGTGTGCTCAATATAATGTAGATGCTTACAGTACAACAGAGAAAACCGCATTGACTTTTGAATATCTGTCAGGTTCTGATGGTCCTTTTTATTTAAGAGATTCTGAATATACAGGCGGTAAGACAAATAATTATTTCAAAGCTGAATTTGCATACAATGGAGACTTCTCTTATAACTATCACGTTTATTGTGATCAGCCAATAGACAATTCATTAGTTGTTACATGGACTTTAGAAGAAGTAGTTCTTTCTGCTACAGCAACAACTGGATCTAATTCAATCTACGATGACCAAACTACAACTCTCAGCGTTACAGCAATGGATGGCTCTGGTAATTATACCTACAGTTGGTCTCCTGCAGAAGGCTTGAGCGATGCTACAAGCGCAAACCCAACTTTCAGTCCTGCAACAACAGGTGAACATACTTTCACTTGCACAGTGACTGACACAGAAAGCAACGCTACAACAGAAGCGTCGGTAACAGTTTATGTTTATGCAAGACCTACCCTTTATTTTACAGTTTACGCTGATAAAGAGTTAATCTATAACGATGGCGAAACAGCTGTTCTTACAGCAACAGTAACAGAAAATACTGGTTACGCTCCTTATACATACAGCTGGACTCTTAATGAAACAGAAGTTGGAACAGAAGCAACTTACACTTTCTCTAATGAAACAGTTGGTGAATATACTTTAACTTGTACAGTTACAGACGCAAGAAATAACACTCAAACAGCTTCTAAAACAATAGAAGTTAAAGACGCAAGTGAGAGACCTAAAACACGTAATATTGTTTTTACTTTGAAAGATAGTTTTGGTGATACTTGGAATGGTGGTTATTTGACAGTTACTGCAACAGACGGAACCAATGAAAGGCTACAGATGTTAACTGGTTCATATTCAAATAAAGTTTATGAAGAACAATATACATTACAAATTGCAGAAGGAGCAGTTGTTACTGTAACATTTACTCCAGGTTCTTATTCCAGTGAATGTTCATATTGTATAGATTATGAGGACGGTGATAACATTGTATGCTCTGCAACTAGTGGTCTTGTCGATGGTAATAGAACATATTACTTTACTGTAGAGTCTTCTATTCCTAAAGTAAATTACATACTGGTACAAGATGAAGAAGGAAATAATTTAGAAGATGTTGTTATGGTAGATACACGCATTATTCTATCATGGCCTGAAGTTGAGGGCTCTACTTCATATAAGGTGTATAAACAAAATTATCTTGGTGAAGATGAACCTTTAGCTATTGTTGAAACTATTACTTATGCTGTTTATGCAGAGCACGATGTAAATGGTGTTAAATTTGGTGTTTCAGCACTCTTCGGTGATGATGAGTCAGATATAGTATATACAAGTCTCATTAAGGTCATAGGTGAAGGTGTGATAAAAGGTAAGGTTACTGATGGTGTAAATCCAATTGCCGATGCTTTGATACGTCTTGAAGGAACAAGTTTAATTGGTGAAGAGATATTTCCTGATATAATGCCTAATGAATTTGGTGAATTTGAGTATAGTGTAACAGAAGGTACATATACACTTAGCGTTTCTCACTATGATTATGAAGGATATGTGAGTGAAAACAATGTAGAGATCGATTATGGCATGACAAATGATTTAGGAATAATAGTATTAACAGCAAAACCGACAGCTGAAGGTGTTGAAGTAGAAGCCGACAACAATGGTAACGTAAGCTGGACTGGCGATTATGCAAAATGGAATGTCTATAGAAGAAACGTTGAAGAACCACAAGAACTCACTTCAGTAGCAACAGAAGTTACAACAACAAGCGCAGCCGACGCTGCATGGGAAACATTAGAACCAGGTACATACCAATATGGTGTTGCAGGATTTGTTGAAGGTGGCACTGAAATTGGCGTACAATTAAGTGAAAACTTTGACGATGGTGTTATGCCAGAAGGATGGACAACTACGAGTGCTACAGATACGTATGAGCCATGGACATGGTATATAAGAGATGGTGCCATGTTTTCTCCATATCGTTATAGTGGTGGTGATGCAACAATATACTTGATCACACCTTTGATTAGCACAGAAAATGCTGTATTGACATTTAAATACAAAAATAAATACTGGAGTAATACTTCTAGAAATGATTTTTATGTTAGGTATGCAACAAGTCCAGAAGGTCCATGGACAGGTGGTGATTATTTATACTATAGTCAATATCAAACGGATTATACTGATGTTACTATAGATTTAAATACCATAGAAGCTGATCAGGTTTACATTGCATTTTGTAACACAAATGTTGAATATGGTGCTGATGGAATATATCTCGATGACATCGTAATCACAGGAGAAGTTACTTCCGAAACCGAAACCCAAATCGTTTGGTCAGATGGAGTTGTAAAACAAGGTCCTGCTACATTTATTGGTGGAGATACAGAAAATCCTACAGCATGGAATGTTGATGCTAACTGGAGCACAGGTTCAGTTCCTGCAGATGGCGCAGAAGTAACAATCAATGCTAATGCAGTTATCTCATCAGAAGTTAATGTGGCAAGCATAACAATTAACAATGGTGATAGTTATCCATATAATACATTAACAGTCGCTGATAAAGGTATCCTTACAGTAACAGGTACAATCTCACAACAATCAGATTATCTCTTGGTACTTGAAGAAGGCGGTCAGATATTCCAAAACAATGCTAATGTGACAGCACGCTTCAGAATGTCTATCGACAATCCATCAGACTGGTCAGATGAAACTAACAAAGACGGCTGGCAATTTATCTCTATGCCAATGACTGGTGTGGATTATTACGGATTCGCAAGCACATGGAATTCATCAACTGCTCAACCTACATGCGACTATGACTTGTATAAATATGACGGATCTCAAGAAAAGGAATGGCAGAACTTTAGAGATGGTGGTTTTGAAGAAGATACTTTCAAATCTGGTACAGGTTATTTGGCATCACGTAAGGAAGTTTCAACAGTTTCATTATCCGGTACACTCAATGTAGAAACACCATTTGTATTCTCAGGTTATAATCAAATCATTTATAATGAAGAAAAAGACCTCGCTAACTTCCGTCTCTTCGGTAACCCGTTCACATACGACATCTATATGAGCGATTTTGATCTCGATTTCTATAATGATGGAGAAAACGATTTTGTTTCTGGTTATGCAGTTGTTAATAATTCTGGTAGTTATGATTATCGTACAATAGAACCTATTAAAGTAGGTGAGGGTTTCTTTGTCAAAGCATTATCAAGCACAGCAATTGCTTATGCTCCTGCAAGCAAACGCTCAGAAAATAAATCTGACAACTCACTCAACATCACCGCTACAGGTAACGCCGGTAAGGACAATGTCGTTATCAACTTGGCTGGTAAGTCGGAAGGCTTCAACAAACTCCAGAACTTCAACGACGCTATCGCTACAGTTTATGTTGCAGAAGATGGTAAGAACTACGGTATCTACAACTGCGATGCAGACGTTCAAGAAGTAGAACTCAACTTCAACGCTAACCAAATGGGTAACTACACCATCAGCATCGAGCCTAACGGCAAATTCCAAACCGTAACATTGGTAGACCGTTTCACAGGCATCGAAACAAATATGTTGTTAGAAGACTACTCATTCACAGCAATGAGCAACGAAAATAACAACCGTTTCATCGTTAAGTTGGCTGTCAGCGATCAGCAGTCAGCAGTCAGCGACAACTTCGTTTACCAATCAGGTGAAGATTTGATAATAGACGCTGAAGGTACAGTACAAATCATCGATGTTATGGGTCGTGTTCTCCTCAGCGATGAAGTTGAAAGTACCAACAACCGTATCAATGTAAGCGGTTTCAGAAACGGCACTTACATGGTAAGAGTAATCAACGGAAGTGAAGTTAAAGTAGAAAAGGTGGTTATTTATTAATTGGTTTAAAGTTTAAGGTTTAAAGTTTAAGGTGAAGATCATCAGACCTTAAACCTTAAGCGTTAAACCTTAAACCAAAAAAAGAAAAAATATGAAAAAGATAATATTAGCAATAGCATTGTTTGTAGCTTTAGGTTTAAGCGCAAATGCACAGAGTGATGGTTTCTTTTCATCAAGTTATATGTACGATGAGAATCGTAACGCCCCGGATGCTGATGGTTGGGAACTGTTCAATATGCCATCCATCATCGGTCACGGTTATGAATATGACCAGAACGCAGAGGCACCTGTAGGCTCAGGATTATTGATCTTGGCAGGACTTGGCGTCGCATACGCAATGCGCAAGAAGGATTGAAAATTGTAGAGACGTCACCCCTGTGGCGTCTTGAGATGTCACCCCTGTGGCGTCTTTAAATTGAAATCGAAAACAACCTCGCAATCGCGAGGTTGGGTTTTTTAATAATTGTTAATTGTACATTGTTAATTGTTAATTGAAAAATCGTATCTTTGTGACTTCATAAAAAAATCGATTATGGATTACAATTTCAACGAAGTAGAAAAGAAGTGGCAAGAATATTGGCGCGACAATAACGTATATAAAGTCGACATCGACAAGAGCAAGCCAAAGTTTTATATCTTAGACATGTTCCCATATCCGTCAGGAGCTGGACTTCATGTGGGTCACCCTCTCGGTTATATAGCATCAGACATATATGCCCGTTACAAACGTCTCAAGGGTTTTAACGTGCTTCACCCAATGGGATACGATGCTTACGGTCTCCCCGCAGAACAATACGCTATCCAAACAGGTACACATCCCGCAATAACGACAGAGAAGAACATCAACCGTTATCGCGAACAGATGGACAAAATAGGTTTCTGTTACGATTGGGACCGCGAGGTTCGTACCAGCGACCCTGAATATTACAAATGGACACAGTGGACTTTCATCCAGCTTTTCAACTCATATTATTGTAACCAAAGCAAGAAGGCTCAACCTATCGCCGACTTGATGAAACGTTTCTCGACGCAAGGCACAGAAGGTTTGGACGCCGCTTGCAGCAAACCTCTCGACTTCACCGCCGAACAATGGAACGCCATGAGCGAGAAAGAACAGCAGGAAGTTCTCATGAACTATCGTCTTGCATATCTTGCCGACACCATGGTTAACTGGTGCCCTGAACTCGGTACCGTTCTCGCCAATGACGAAGTCGCCGACGGTCTCTCCGTGCGTGGAGGTCATCCTGTAGTACGTAAGACCATGAAACAATGGTTGCTTCGTATCACAGCATACGCTGAACGTCTCCTTGAAGGATTGGAAACGATAGAGTGGAGCGAGTCGATAAAAGAAGTACAACGCAACTGGATAGGCAAGTCGATGGGCGCATCATTGTTCTTCGACATCGCCGACAAAGATATTAACATTGAAGTCTTCACCACACGTGCCGACACTTTGTTCGGTGCTACATTCATGGTGCTTGCTCCAGAACACGAATTGATAAGCAGCATCACCACCGACGAGCAGCGCGAGGCGGTGGAAGAATACGTCACCTGGGCAAAGAACCGTTCAGAACGTGAACGTATGTCGGAAGTGAAAAAAGTGTCGGGTGTATTTACAGGTGCTTACGGCGTCAATCCATTCACCGGAGCACGAATCCCGATATGGGTCGCCGACTATGTACTTATGGGTTACGGTACCGGCGCTATCATGGCGGTGCCTGCTCACGACAGCCGCGACTTCGCCTTCGCACGTCATTTCAACTTGCCTATAATACAAGTGGTGGCAAAACCGGGCGAAGAAGCAAGCGACGCCTCACAATGGGAAGAGTCGTTCGACGCTAAGGAAGGCGTGATGGTGAACTCAGACTTCCTCAACGGTCTCACCGTGAAAGATGCCATCGCAACAATGATTGCCAAGGTAGAAGAAAAAGGAATAGGCAAAGGCAAGACCAACTATCGTCTCCGCGACGCCATCTTCAGCCGTCAACGTTATTGGGGCGAGCCATTCCCGATATATTATAAAGACGGAATGCCATACGCCTTAGACGAAAGCAGACTCCCTCTCGAATTGCCTCCTATCGACGCATATAAACCGACAGAAAACGGCGAGCCTCCATTGGCACGCGCCAAGAACTGGACAACAGAAGAAGGCTATCCTCTCGAGACTAACACAATGCCGGGTTTCGCAGGTTCGAGCGGTTATTATCTCCGTTATATGGATCCTCGCAACAACGACGAGTTCGTAAGTAAAGAGGCAAACGACTATTGGCAACAAGTCGACTTATATATCGGCGGCGCAGAACACGGAACAGGTCACCTTATCTATAGCCGTTTCTGGAATAAGTTTTTGTTCGACATCGGCGCCACATGCAAAGACGAACCATTCCAAAAGATGATAAACCAAGGTATGATACAAGGAAGGACAAACTTCGTCTATCGCGTCAACTTCGAGAAAATGGCTGAATATAAGACATGGCAAGTCATCAAAGACAACAATCTCGGAGTTAAGTTCGTGAGAGATTATAAGATGGGACGTCGTCAGTTCGACTTCTACTGTCAAGAAAAGAATATCATAATAGAAATTAAGAAAGTGTCATCGCTCGAAAAAGTAGCCGACGCTTACGAACATATCGCCGACGTCTTGGGATGTAAAATGTTACTTATCCCTATCCGTCAGGTTCTCAACGACCAGGATTTCACAGAAGTAATACAAAAGATTAAAGACCTCATCGATGGAAAAGACGTACCTGTATTTGAAGATATTGAACAAGTGGAAATGCCGCGTCTCTTCGTCTCTAAAAACGTTCCTGGAAGAGAAGAGTACGGCGACCCAATACGCGTCGACATCAATATGGTTCATAACGACATTCTCGATACCGAAGAGTTCAAACAATGGCGCGACGACCTTCACGATGCTCAGTTCATCTTCGAACAAGACAAAGAAGGCAACCCTATCTACGTATGCGGATGGGAAGTGGAGAAGATGTCTAAATCTAAATTCAACGTACAAAATCCTGACGACTTAGTGGAGAAGTATGGTGCCGACACCTTACGTCTTTATGAGATGTTCCTCGGACCTTTGGAACAATCCAAACCATGGGACACTCAGGGCATCGAAGGCGTCTATCGTTTCATCCGTAAGTTCTGGAGATTATATACCGACGAAAATAATGAGTTCTCATTCAGCGACGAACCTGCTACAAAAGAAGAGTTGAAGTCGTTGCATAAACTCATCAAGAAAGAAGAAGACGATATCGAACGTATCTCGTTCAACACTGTCGTTTCTGCATTTATGATTTGCGTCAATGAGTTGACAGATCTGAAATGCAGCAAACGTGAGATTTTGGAACCGCTAGCCATTATGATTTCTCCATACGCACCTCATATCGCAGAAGAGTTGTGGCATCAGATGGGACATAATGACAGCGTGGTGATGCAGAAGTTCCCTGAGTTTGTTGAGAGTTATATCGTTGAAAACAATTTTACATATCCTGTTTCTATCAACGGTAAGAAACGTTTCGACCTGGAATTGCCAATTGCATTAAGTCCTGCCGAGATTGAAAAGATCGTTGTTGCGACGCCGGAAGCGGCAAAATGGACCGAAGGCAAGAGTATCAAGAAGGTTATTGTTGTTCCTAAGAAGATTATCAATATCGTTATTGGATAACTGACAATTTACAATGAATAATTATGGAGGCGTCATTTCGATATGAAGTGATGCCTCTTTGTTATTGGTGCTGGATTTGGCATAGTCGTAATTCGAAATAGGAGAACTCTTCGCCTAATACCTCTCTGGCGGAACTTGTTGAGGTGTCGTGTGTTTCTTCAAAATATTCTTTTATGATGTCGTAATGTTCTTTGCTGATGAAATCGGTGGCATCATATAATCCGTATTTCACAATCTTGTAGATATGAGTTTCTATGGTGCTGCGAGCAAGACCTCTTTTCTTGGCAATCTCGTCTATGTCAAGTCCTTCATCAATAAGTTCCAACGTTTGTGACTCGCTTCTTGAGAGGTTCATCTCTTTGACAGATTCTTCATCGTTAAATTCTATTTTCTTGAAGCCTTGAAATTCTAGAACTATGTTGATGATGTCGGCGCCAAAACTCTTGATACGTGTCGGACCTAACTTTGATATCTCTTTTAGTTCTTTAATGCTGACAGGTTTCTTCTTTGCTATTTCAGTCACAACACTCTTTGGCAGGATGCGGTATTCTTCCATTCCCAATTCTGTTGCTTTCATCTCGCACCACCACATCAGTTTATCCATAAGAGGTTTGTCTTTTTTGTCGACCGACTTAGATTTCAATTTTGATGATTTCAGTCCTTCCGCTTCAACGGTTTTCTTGTTCTTTATTTCGAGATATCTCTCAACGTCGAAACCATTTCTCGTTGAATTGAGACATGCTGTTCTCACAAATAAGATTTCCTTGATTTGATTGAGTATTTCTTTAACCGAAGTGTTGACGGTTTTGTTGTCGGTCTCGTGAATAATGTCGCCGATGTTTTCCAAAACATTGAGTTTTTCGAAGAAGTAAGAAGATGCTTTTTTTACTCTTTCTTGAAGGAAGGAGAAGTTGGGTATATCTGTGTCATTGGAATTTTCTATATTGAAAAAAATCGACTCTACCTGGCGGAAGAATTTATTAGATACATCAATTATTTCGAATCTGAAACTCTGTCGATGTTCTGCTATTTTGTCTACGGTGGTTCTATCAAAGATATTGTCGTTTTCTCTTATCACTTTTGCGAGTCGATTTATATGCAGTTCCAACTCGTTGAATGTGAATAGTTCGAGAATCATCTCACGATAGAAGTTCCATTCTTCTCTAACCAGTTGTTTCTCGTCGGGTTCCAGTGAAGGTATTTTTTCTACGTAGTTGTTGATGGTGTTGTCGTTAAACAATACGTTTCTCGACATCTTTGCTTTAAGTACCAGACCTTCCAGTGAGGTGCAGCGACTTAGTGCGACATAAACTTGTCCGTGAGCGAATGCCATCTCGGCATTGAGAATCACCTTGTCGAACGTCAGTCCTTGACTTTTGTGTATCGTGATTGCCCATGCGGTCTTGAGTGGGATTTGTGTGAAACTGCCTATTTCTTTTTCTTCAATCTCGTTTGTCTCTTCGTTGAGAGTGTATTCGAAGTTTTGCCATTTCACAGGTTCTACGTTGATGATGTCGTTGTCGCATTGAACCATAAGACCTTCGTCTTCGTTGTAAGAGATGATTTTGCCGATCTTACCGTTGTAATATTGTTTCTCTGCCGAGGGGTCGTTCTTTACGAACATCACCTGAGCTCCGACTTTCAAGTCGAGAGTTTCTTTTGTCGGATATGCGTTTTCAGGGAAGATACCTTCTATAGTAGCAGTGAAAGTCAGTGTCTTCGACTTTATCGCTTTCAGTTTTGTTTCATTGATGTCGTCAGCCTGATAGTTGTGAGTTGTTAGCGTGATGTAACCTTCGTTGTCGTGAGGATTGAAATTCGGGAGATAACGAGAATTGAGAATTTCGAGGTTTCTTGTGTCGAGGCAATTGTTTCTTACCTGATTAAGTATCTCGATGAACGCGCCGTCGTTTTGGCGATAGATATGGTCTAATTCTATGCAGATGTATGGATTTTTTTGTAGTACGAGACTATCGAAGAAGTATACCGACTTATAATAAGGTTGCAGCAATTCCCATTCGTTGGGTCGTGCAACCGGTGCCAGTTGTTGTATGTCGCCAATCATGAGCAGTTGAACACCGCCGAAAGCTTTGTTGTTGCGTCGTGCTCTGCGCAACACTGTGTCGACGGCGTCGAGGAGGTCGGCACGCACCATACTTATCTCATCGATGACAAGGAGGTCGAGGCTACGCATAATCTTCAGTTTTGTCTTGTTGATTTTTTGCGTATTCAATCCTGTTGCGGGTAGTGACTTCGCTGCTGTTGCTATGTCTGGAACTATAGGTCCGAAAGGAAGTTGGAAGAATGAGTGTATGGTGACGCCTCCTGCGTTGATGGCGGCAACTCCTGTTGGAGCAACGATTACCATTCTTTTGTATGTGTTTATCGCTAAATTACGCAGAAATGTCGTTTTGCCAGTACCAGCCTTACCTGTTAAAAAGATATGAACGTCTGTGTTCTGCACAAATCTATTCAACATTTCAATTTTTTCATTCTTAATAACGTCCATAATTATTAAAGTTTAATAGTCCATAGTCATAGTCCATAGTCATAGTCCATAGTCATAGTCATAGTCATAGTCCATAGTCATAGTCATAGTCCATAGTCATAGTCATAGTTCATAGTTCATAGTCATAGTTCATAGTCATAGTCATAGTCATAGTCATAGTTCATAGTCCATAGTTCATTTTCTCAAAGAAACCCTAAACGTTGTTCCTTGTCCTACTACTGATGATTTTACGAATATCTTGCCTTTGTGGTAGTCTTCTACTATACGTCGTGCCAGCGAGAGTCCGAGTCCCCATCCTCGTTTCTTGCTTGTATATCCTGGTTGGAATATCTCCTTGAAAGCAGAGCGTTGCATTCCCTTGCCGGTATCTGTTATGTCGATGTGCACATTCTCGGCGTCTTCTGTCATTTCCACTGTTAGTTTACCATGGTCTTCCATGGCGTCGAGGGCGTTTTTGGTGAGGTTTTCAAGTACCCAACTGAATAGAGCTGCATCGAGAGGGACGACAATTTCTCTGTCAGGAATTTTAAGGTCGAACTCGAACTTATTGTTAGAGAATCGTCTCTTGAGATAATTCATCGTATCATTGACGGCCTCCGTCAAATCGTGAGGCTGCAATGTTGGTATGGAACCTATTTTTGAGAAACGTTCCGTTATGGTTTTCATCCTTTCTATGTCTTTCTCCATTTCTGTTGTGCCCATGAAAGGTGTGTCTTGTAGTTTCAGCAACTCGATCCATCCGACCAGCGATGTTAGAGGCGTGCCAATTTGATGTGCTGTCTCTTTCGCCATGCCTGCCCACACCTGATTCTGCTCAGAACGTCGTGCATAACTGAAGAGAAGATATGCCACTATTATAAAGAATGTGAAGACGAGTATCTGAACGATAGGGAAGTATCTCACAATGCGTAATAAGTCGGAACTACGATAATAAATATACGCTTTCTCACCGTCGAGATAATTCACTTCAATAGGCATATTCTCCTCGCTCATAATCTTCAGCTGTTCCTCAACATAGTCGCTGTTGTTCATCATGGAAGTATCGAGGTTGCCGTAACTGAGTATTTCTTTCTGCGTCTGATTCAGAATAATGACAGGAACGCCTGCTGCATTGTCGGCTACATCATTTATGAAGAAGTTGAACATATCGTCAAGAACGTTGCGCAGCTCGGTATAGATGAGCGACTCATTATAATATAAGGTCGATTGTTTGCCGTAAATGTCAATCTTAATAGGTGGATACACGCTGAAGTCGTCTTGCATCTCGGCATCGAAGATGACCTTGTTTTGATGTTTCTTAGGGAGGTTGATGGAAAGCGTGATGTTGTTGTCGGCATCTGTGATGATAACAGGAATGCTGATGTTGCTTTGGATGATGTCGAGATAAACACTTATGTTTTCGTTGGATGTTGCCGCTAAAAAACGACGGTATGCCATGGCAAGAAGCTCTACACGCTTGTTCTCCTGATTACTTACTTCGTTGAAAAAGAGCTCTGTATAATTCATCAACTCGGCATGTGTCTGAACCGCTTCCGCCCACATCGTCATCTGACGCTGTTCCTGAGAAGCAAAACGCTTCACCAAGTTGTTGGTGTAATATATTGATACTATTACTATCACAACAGCGATAATAGACAGAACAACTTTCCATCTTTTCTTCTTTAAATATAAATCCGCTTTTATGTTTAGTGCTTTCATAATTAATGTTCTTCTTGCAAACTTACATAAAAAACGATTTTCTTACATAAGAATTGCACTTATTTTTCAAAAAAATATTTCATGTTGTATCTAAAAAAATGATAATTTTACAATGTTGTTTAATTGTAAAAAATTATTAAGTATGAAATACATCTTATCATTATTGTTAACTCTTGGTTTAGTTTTAACATCTCATTCAAAATCAAATGAAATAGGAGAGAATATCGACGTAACACACTACGAAATTCATCTCAACGAAGTCAATTTCTCAGATAGAACTTTAGATGCTAAAACAATCATTACTTTAAAAACTTTAACATTTATAGAAGAAATAGAACTCGAGTTGAAGTCGCTCAATGTTACTTCCGTCACTTCCGATGATGTGAATGTTAAAAATTTTTCACAAAACGACGACAATTTAAGCATCACTCTCGAAAATACTATTTCTGCCGACAATACAATTTCTCTTGTCATTGATTATGCAGGAACTACATTTAACGAAAGTTGGGGCGGCATACACTGGAGCAACGACTATGTTTATAATCTCGGCGTTGGTTTCGACAGCCATCCTCATAATCTCGGAAAGACTTGGTTCCCTTGTGTTGACAATTTTACCGATAAGGCGTCTTATGATCTGTTTCTAACAATACCAAATGAAATGGTTTCATCTTGCGGTGGTTTGCTCACCGAATCAATAGATAACGGCAACGGAACAAAGACAGACCATTGGCGTATGAGCCAGGAAATTGCTACTTATCTCATCTCGTTTGCTATCGGCGACTTCATCTTATGGGAAGATACTTATCAAGGTATTGAACGCGACATCCCTATTAACGTTTACGCAAAACCAAATCAAATTAATAAGGTGGAAGCAACTTTCGCCAACGCCAAGTTTTTCGCTTCTTTCTATGAAGATAAATTTGGACCATATCCTTTCAACAGAATCTCTTACGTAAGTACCAGCCTTGGTTGCATGGAACATGTCGACAATATCGCACTTGCAAGTTCTATAATAACAGGTACTACGAATATGGACAGCGATTATTTCATCTCTCACGAAATGGCGCACTCATGGTTCGGTAATAAGGTCACTTGCGCTTCGGCAGCAGAGATGTGGCTCAATGAAGGTTTCGCTACTTTCTGTAACTACTATTATTTCACAGAGTTCTATAGCGACGAATTTTATTTTGAAACAATGGACGGCGTTATCGATGATATAATCTTGTCGTGTCATACCAAAGAAGGATGGCTGCCTTTGAATGAACTTCCTCTCGATTTGACATACGGCACAATGGCTTACGACAAAGGTGCTGTGGTAGCTCACACCTTGATGAATTATCTCGGAAGAGAGACTTTCAACGATGCAATAAAATTTTATCTCAATAAATTTGATTCCAAGTCGGCATCGTCGGAAGATTTGCGTGATGCTATAACAGAAGCAACAGGTATTGATATGAGCGACTTCTTCGACGCTTGGGTGTTCACTCCGGGAAGTCCGGTTTATTATGTGCAATATTTTACCACAGAAGCAAACGGCGAAAAATTCGATGTCAACATCAATATGATTCAAGACCATAGAGGCTCAGAATATATCGGTGACAATGTCCGCTACGAACTTACTTTCGTTGATGAGGACTGGAATACTTATAGCGAAATTGTAAGTTGGGATGGACAAAGTGCCGCTGTTACAACAACGCTCAACTTTGAACCCGTCGCGGTTTTCTGTGACGTTAACAATAAATTTGCCGACGGTTGTCACGAAGAGACATTCATTATCAAACAATCGGGAAATAAAGATTTCAGTGAGGCTAAATTTAAGGCTATCGTTGAAGAAGTTGCCGACTCTACGTTGTTACGTATAGAACATCGTTGGGTGGGACCTACTTCTGTGGGTGATATTCCTGAAGGTTTGACAATATCTGACAGCCGTTATTGGACAATCCATCGTCTCGACAAGGGTGCCTCCAAGATTAAGGGCGAGTTCCAATATCAGAATAATGATAATTATGACGATGAGCTCTTTGAAAATGCGAACGATTCCATAGTACTTCTCTATCGTCCTGACGGAGCAAGTCAATGGCAGTCGATAGATTATACCTTACAGAGTTCAAGTTCATTTGGAAGAATGACTGTTGATGAGGTGATGAGCGGTGACTATGTTCTTGGCGTTTGGGATGAAGAACATATAGGCGTCAATGAAATCAATAATAGTCAGGATGTCAACTTTTATCCTAATCCAGCTACCAATGAGTTGAATATAGAACTTCAGAAGCAAATTAAAGGTGAGGTCGTTATTGTTAATCAGTTGGGACAGTATGTTAAGAAAGTTAAGATTAACGATAAACACATGACCATCAATCTTGATGATTTGTCTAAAGGTATTTATTACTTAAATATTTTTAACAAGAGGGAGACTATTTGTAGCGAGAAATTTGTTGTTGAGTGATTGAAGGTGATTAATTATCTCTATAGTCTTTTTTCTTGGATAACTTCAGGTCTTGAAGAGCGGATGCTTTCACGTTGATGCTGAAGTTCCAGCTTTTGTAAGTCCCGAGTGGAATCCAGTTGAAACGCATCTCCCAGCAATGCAGGTCTCTGTAAATAGTAAGAGAAGTGTAGGAGAGTTTCTTTAGTTCGAAGTCCCATCCGGTCTGCACCGATACTTTCCATTTAGGGCTGAGGTTGATGTTGCCATTGATTCCGAGTGTCTGTATGGTTTTTCTGTTATCCTGCATGATGAGATTTATGTATGAAAGGTTGTTCGACATGGTTAAGTTATAACTTAATGAGAGAGACCATTTCGTTGTCCAGTCGATATAATCTTCAGGATTTGAGCGTATGTCGTTCATTTCTTCTTCCGATGCCAGAGGCGATGACTCGAATTGTCTTGTGGCGGAATTTTTCGAACCTTTGTTTTTCTTGAAAGTCTCGTTGTTCAATGAGTAACTGAGGCTGAAGTTCCAGGAGACGCTGTTCTTTCTGAAGAGACGTTTGTTGACGTCCCATTCAAACTGGTTGAGTTGTTTGTTTGTCACCGAGTCCAAGATGTAAGGGTCCCAGATGCTGGAGTATCTTACGGATAAGTTTTTGAATAATGTAGTTCTTCCGCTCACCGAAAGATAAGAGAAGTTGAGCGAGTCTTTTGCGATGTCGTAACTGCCGCTGAAAGAGAGGTCTTCTATGAGTTTCACCTTCTTCATCCCGGTGATGGTGTCTTTTCTAGAAGGCACTTTTATTTCCAAGTTGTTGCCGAAACTATAGTTGATACGACCTGCTTCTCCCGATGGAGGCGTTCCATAGATGTTGCCTTGAAACATGGAATAGAGTTGTGCGATACCGTTGGCATCATAATATGTGTCATAATAATTCCAGAAGTCTTTTGAGAAGTCGGGGTTATATGATATTCCTATCGACGGAGTGAATACGTGACGTATCGCTCTGATAGGTCCTTTTTTGAAGGTTACCATTCCATAGAGTTTTGTCGTTAAGTTGGTCGACACGTCGAAACTGAATACGTTTCTGAACTGGTTGATGGTGTCGGTTCTGAGATAACCTCCGCTAGGCATGGTGCTGTCGTTTACCCATTCTTTCAGGAAATATCTGAAATACATTCTATCTGTAATTGTGGCCGATGTTGACCAAGTGATATGCTTGAACAATTTTATAGGCATTGATATTGGTATTCTGTGTTGTATTCCGTTTTGAAGGTTGTTGATCCATCCTGGTTTAAAATATAGACTGTCAGCCATGCTGACGTAATTCTTAGCATTGGCGGTATAACTTATGTAAAGGTCTTTATACCATCTTTTCTTAGCCGGGTTGCCGATGTTTTTGAGAGGGTAGATGCGGTTCATGGTAAGAGTTAGTTCAGGTAACGTAACGGTCATCACCTTGGTCAGTGTGTTCTGACTATGGCTGGCGTTGGCGGTGAAGTTGATTAGATCGCCGATTCTGGTCTGGTAAGCGATGCTCGACTGGAATGTGTTGCTCAGATATTCGTTCGACGAGATGGCGTTGTATTTGTTATAGTTGGAACTCACGATATAAACGTCGGCAGAGAAAGAAGACTTAGGTCTTGCTTTCGGGTCTTGTTTATGTACCCAGCGTATTTTGAAGTCGGAGCTTTCGTTATAGTCGGCAGAACCTTTCGAACCGATCTTGTTGATGGCATAGCTTCCAGAGAAGGATCCGTTAAATGCGTAGCGTTTGTTATATCTGAGAGTTGGTTTCACTGCCCAGCTGCCACGGGTGTAGATGTCGCCCACGAGTTGAAGGTCGATGTGTTCGTTGATTCCCCAATAGAAACCTCCGTTTTCGAAATAGAAACCGCGGTTTGCCGACTCGCCCCATGATGGCACCAAGATGCCGTTACGTTGTCCTTTGGAATTAGGGAAAATGCCGAACGGAACGCCAATAGGAAGCGGTGTCTCAGCGAGTTTGAAGTATGCCGGACCTGTCACAATCTTGTCGTCTGGTATGACCTTCGCCTTGCCGAAATGAAACTCGTAGTGTGGATGGTGAGGGTCGCTGCACGTGGTATAAGACCCCGACTTGATGTTGATGGTGTTGTCGTCCATCTTCTTGATCCTCGTTCCATGGATATAACCCATGGCATCTTCAGTGAAAACTTTAGTGATGATACCTTTCTTGGTGTCGAAGTTAAAGGTCATCGTCTCGGAATTATACTTCTGGTCTCCTTCTATAAAGACAGGTGTCCCATAAAGTTTCCCTGTAGAGTCGAGAAGTCCCTTGGCGAAAACAGTGCGCTTCTCGAAGTCGAACTCGATATATTCTGCTTCTATGGTTATGTCGTCATAAACGACTTTCGCTCCGCCATAATAATAGATCTTGTTGTTCTTGAAGTCTTGAATCGTCGAGTCGTTGCAAGTGCGCTCTATCTTGTCTTCAATGAACGACTTGTTCGATTCTTGTCGCTGATGATTACTGCTGTCTGCTTTTGCTGTTGTCGTGATGCTGTCGTTAATATTAAAACTTTGGGCATGGACTGTTGTCTGAGAAATGGAGTCGTTGGAATGTAGAGCCGTATCATTTAGAACTGTGGATAAGGACTGTTGTCTGTTGTCTGTTGTCTGTTGACATATAATGCTATCTGTTTTTTCTTCGTCTTCGCTGATATGTCGTGTGGTCCTACATCCCGACATTATAAGAGAGCCGATAAAGAAAAATGCAAGAAAAAATCTATATGCTTTACTCCTCAACAATTTTATTTTCTATTTTTGTAAAATGATTTGCAAATATACGTTTCTTATGCATAAGTTGGGATTAAAAATTGAAAAACGCTCGATTTTATTTTTTCTTGTGATGGCGTTCGGTATTTTTTTTTGTAATGATGTTGACGCACAGACTGGAAAAAAAATTACTACTGTTGTTATAGACCCCGGTCATGGTGGTGCCGACCCGGGTGCTGTTGGAAAGATATCGAAAGAAAAGAATATAAACCTTGCCGTGGCGAAGAAGACAGGAGACTATATCAAGAAAAATTGTCCTGACGTCAAGGTTATATATACACGTACCACAGACGTGTCAGTGAAACTTATGCAGAGAGCACAAATAGCCAATAAGAATAAAGCCGACTTGTTTATCTCTATTCATTGTAACGCTAATGCCAATCCGTCTCCTTATGGCGTTGAGACATACATTATGGGAAATAACAAGAGTAACGCTAATCTGGAAGTGGCTAAGAGAGAAAATGCTTCTATTCTTTTTGAAGATAATGCCCAAGAAGATTATGGCGATTTTGACCCTAATAGTCCGGAGTCGTATATTATGTTTAAGTTGTTCCAGAGCGAATATACACAGCAGTCGCTCGATATCGCTGAACATGTGCAGAATCAACTCGTTAACAGAGTGGGACGTAAAGATAGAGGAGTTCAACAGGCAGGTTTCCTCGTACTGCATCAAACAGCAATGCCTTCTATCCTCGTGGAAATTGGTTTCATCTCAAATGTTGCTGAAGAAAAATTCTTGGCGTCTGAAAAAGGACAGACATATATCGCCTCCGCTTTGTTCAGAGCTTTCCGCGACTATAAGAATGAATATGAGAAAGATAATATCGTAGATGGTCCTGTATATGAGGAACAGGATGTCACCGTTGATGACGACTCGGACAGAATAGTGTATAAAGTGCAGATCGATTCAAGAAGTGAGAAGTTGAACAATGCTTCTCAACATTACAAGAATCTCAACGATATTGACTGTTACGAACATAACGGACAATATAAGTACACCGCCGGTTGTTTTTATACTAAAGAAGAAGCTGATAATTATTGTAAAACAGTAAAATCTAAAGGATACAAAGATGCTTTCGTAGTCGCCTTTAAAAACGGAAAAAGAATTTAGAAAATCTGCATAACGCAAAAGACTTAAATAGTAATAATAATGAAAGACAAGACAAAATCTATATTGATAGCAGTATCGTTCATAGTGGCGATGTTTCTTTTTGTATGGGGATTTAACTTCTTGAAAGGTAAGTCGATATTGCGTAACCAACTGGTGTTTTACGCTGTTTATGGCAACTCTAAAGGTCTGCTGCCAGGCGACCTCGTAACCATCAACGGAATGCAGGTCGGTACTGTGGGAAGTCTTAGGTTTCATCCAAACCAGGATGGAACAATAGTGGTGAGTTTTATGATAAACAATGACTTGAATATCCCGGAAAATACCATCGCCAATCTCGCCTCAAGTCTTACAGGTTCGGTGAGTATAGAACTTAAGTTGGGCGACTCAAATGATCTCGCTAAAAACGGCGACACTCTCACCTCAGGTTACGACAACGGAACCATGGGAATGATAACCGAAACAATGAGACCTTTGCTAAATAACATCGAAACTTTATTGACTTCTCTCAACGAATTAACATCAAATCTCAACGATGTTTTGAACACGGAATTTAAAACAAATCTCAATAATGGCGTAGGAAGTCTCGCCGCTTCAATGGAAAATATCGAAACAATTACTTCCGATATACAACAACTTGTTGATGATAATGAAACTAAACTGACATCTTCTGTCAATAATCTGGAGACAATAACAACTAACTTCGCTACAATGAGCGACTCTCTCAAGAAGATAGACTACAATCATTTGGTGACGACACTCGAAACTTGCATCACAGAATTTAATATTTTGATTGAAGATGTCAACCATGGTGAAGGCAGCGTCGGCAAATTGGTGACCGACGATTCTTTATATTATAACATCAATGAAACTGTTGCGTCATTACAAAGTCTTATTGATGAGATAAAAGCAAATCCTAAGAAGATAAAGTTAAGCGTATTTTAAAGGCAAATGACTAAAGACAAAAGACTAATGGCGAAATACAAACTCCTAATATTGTTGCTTTTGCTAACTACCAATGTTTTCGCACAGAAAAAAACTACTACCATACACATACTGAATGCTGATAAAGCCGATTATGATGAGCGTCTGGGCAAAGACGTGCAGCGTCTTATAGGCAATGTGGTCATGCGTCAGGATTCGACATACTTCTATAGCGACAGCGCATATTATAACGAGAAAACCAAATTCTTCGACGGATTCGGTAATGTTCATATCAAAGTTAACGACAGCACTGATATCTATAGTAAGTTGTTGAAATATAATGGTAATACAAAATTCGCGGAATTATTTCACGATGTTGTCTTAAAAGACGACTCCACTGTCTTGAAAACTCAATATATGACTTACGATAGGGTAGGTCATCTCGCTACTTATCCCGATCACGGAACGATAACACGTAACGACAAGAAACTCGTGAGCAAGAAAGGTTATTATCGCGATGATATCAAAGTGGCATATTTCAGAAAAGACGTTGTTGGAACAATGCCCGACTATAAAATAGTATCTGACACTTTGGTTTATGACACCGACAATGAGATGATGTATTTCTACGGTCCGACGAATATGTATAACAAAGAAAATACATTATTCGGTAATTACGGATGGTATAATACCGCAACGGAACTGGCATACTTAGACCAACGTGCTACCTTGATGAATAAGGAACAGTCGCTGACGGCAGACACTATGTATTACAATAAAAAGACGGGTTATGCAAAAGCGTTGAGCGATGTTATCATTGAAGATACTGTCAACAAGGCAATGATAAGAGGTGAGTTGGCGGAGCTTTGGAAGAATATAGGTAAATGTATGATGACTGATAACTTACATGCCATCTATTATGAAGAAGTTGATACACTCTTCGCTACGGCGGATACCATATATCTTTATTTCGATACTATAAGCAACGACATTCAACGTATAAAGGCATTTTATAACGTGCGTTTTTTCAGAAACGACATACAAGGCAAATGCGACTCTTTGCATTATGTGATGGCAGACTCCGCCGTTTATATGAGAACCGAACCTGTCATCTGGGCGGAAAACTCGCAGATGAGCGGCGACTCAATCAATATCATCATTAAAGAACGTGCAATAGATAGTCTGCTCATGCGACCTAATGCCTTCATCATACAACAAGATTCCATCAAAGGTTATAATCAGGTGAAAGGAAAACAGATTACCGCTTATTTCAAAGGTAATGAAATAGACCATATTTTCAATGAAGGTAATGCAGAAACGATTTATTGGCTGCGCGACGACGACACAAGTCTGATTGGAATAAACTTCTCACAGTCGGCAGAGATGGATATTAAGATGAGAAACAAACAAATATATAATATTAAATCATACAATAGTATAAAAGAGACACTCTATCCGGAAGAGCAACTGAAAGACAATATGGAATATCTTAAAGGATTCCTCTGGAAAGAAGATGAAAAACCAACTAGAGACGAATTTTAAATGAAGACAATTAAAGAAATATACCGCATAGGTCATGGTCCTTCGAGCAGTCACACCATGGCACCTCGTTATGCCTCGGAGCAATTTTTGGAACGTCATCCGGAAGCAGCACGTTTTGAAGTAACATTATATGGCAGCCTCGCAGCAACAGGAAAAGGTCACTTGACAGATGTCGCTATTCTTGATGTCTTGAAGAGTAAAGCTCCTGTTACCATAAACTGGCAACCTGATATTTTCTTGCCTTATCATCCAAATGGAATGACATTTAAGTCTTTTAATTCGGAAGATGTCATGACGGAAGAATGGACCGTATATAGCGTAGGTGGAGGTGCTTTGGAGGAAGAAGGCAAACCTGCTATCATACCTGATATCTATCCTATAACCAAGATGACCGACATCTTGAACTGGTGCGAAGATTCCGGTAAGGCATATTGGGAATATGTCAAAGATGTGGAAAACGACCCTTATCTTTTGGATTATCTTGAACAAGTGTGGCAGACTATGCAGGATGCTGTTGAACGCGGACTTCAGTCGGAAGGTCGTTTGCCAGGACCTCTCAACCTGCCTCGCAAAGCCGCCAACTATCATATCAAGGCGATGGGCTATCAACATACATTGAAAAGTCGTGGTCTGGTGTTCTCTTATGCTCTTGCTGTTAGTGAGGAGAACGCTTCCGGCGGATTGATAGTCACTGCTCCTACCTGTGGGTCTTGTGGCGTTTTGCCTGCTGTGCTATATCATGGCGCCAAGGCATACGACTTTAGTAAGGCACGAATATTAAGAGCATTGGCAACAGCGGCTCTGGTAGGTAATATCGCTAAAACCAACGCGTCAATATCAGGAGCTGAGGTGGGATGCCAGGGCGAAGTTGGTGTCGCCTGTGCAATGGCGGCAGCAGCAGTATGTCAACTCTTCGGCGGCAGCTGCGCTCAGATAGAATATGCAGCAGAAATGGCACTCGAACATCACCTGGGAATGACGTGCGACCCTGTGTGCGGATTGGTGCAGATACCTTGCATAGAACGTAATGCCTTCGCCGCAGCACGTGCCATGGACGCTAATATCTATGCTACCTTCACCGACGGTACTCATAGAGTTTCCTATGATAAGGTGGTAGATACAATGAAAAAAACAGGTCACGATATGCCGCTTATCTACAGAGAAACGTCAACAGGTGGACTCGCAAGCGGATATGAACAAATGGACTATTGAAAATTAAGGTAGAGACGTCACCCCTGTGGCGTCTTCGAATTGAAAGTTGAAAATTAAGGTAGAGACGTCACCCCTGTGGCGTCTTCGAATTGAAAATTGAAAATTAAGGTAGAGACGTCACCCCTGTGGCGTCTTCGAATAGAAAATTAAAAATTAAGGTAGAGACGTCACCCCTGTGGCGTCTTTGAATTGAAAGTTGAAAATTAAGGTAGAGACGTCACCCCTGTGGCGTCTTCGAATTGAAAATTGAAAATTGAAACAAATAAAATAATAATCGTGGACAAAGACTGTTGACAGTTGTCTGTTGTCCGTTGACTAAAAAAATGAAAAGATTATTTCTCGCAATACCGATAAAAACAACCGATAATGATTTCGTTCCATTACTTGATGGATTGAAACGTCAACTCGCTCATGAGAAACGTATCAACTGGGTACGTCCACAGAATATTCATCTCACACTGAAATTCATTGGCGACACTCCCAACGAGGATATACCTAAGATCATTGAAACGGTGGGAGAGATGTTGCGTAATCACAAATGCTTTACGATGGATTTTAACAGGACAGGAATCTTCGGAAGCCGCTATGCTCCACGTGTCTTATGGTTAGGAATGAATGAAACACCACAGGAATTATATGACCTCGAAGAAGATACTCTTACTGCTTTCGACAAACTGGGATATCTTCGCGACCGACAGAACTTCGTGCCTCATATAACATTGGGACGTATCAAGGAATTATGCGAGAAACAATATTTCCAGAAGATAGTCTCCGCCATAGAGCAGAAGTCTTATATCAAACAAGAAGTTAATGAGATAATTCTTTTCCAAAGTATCTTGCGACCGGAAGGAGCGATATATAAGGAACTTAAGCGATTTGGTCTTTAAACTGAAAATTTTCAATTTAATTGAGATGCACCAATGTTAACTTTATTCTGCAGGAAGCATTGGTGCGTCTAGAACGCAGAATGCCTCTTGTGAATGCGTTAACTCGGATCAACGTCGATCTGAATTTTCACCGACTTGAACTCGTTTTCGTGCTTGAAATTTTCTATCGTGTTTCCGATAAAATCTTTTACTTTATTAATATTGAGGTCTTTGTTGACTTTTATTATCATCTGTTTGATGTATTGGTTTTTCACTCGTGAAACGACGGGATATTCCGGTCCGAGGAGGTTCTCCTTGAAAGCCTGACGGAAGGTGCGCGCCAATAAATCTGCAGCCTTATTGAGTTTCATCGAGTCGACGTCTTTAAGCCGTATCAAGATAAGTCTCGAATAAGGAGGATAATTGAATTGTCGACGTATAGGCATTTGTTCTTCGTAGAATCTGACATAGTCGTGACTTATCACATTAAGTATGACAGGATGTTGAGGTTGGTAAGTCTGTATTATTACTTTTCCTTTCTCTCCTTTACGTCCGGCGCGACCGCTGACTTGTTCCATCAATTGATAGCTTCTTTCGTAAGCCCTGAAGTCGGGGAAAGTAAGCATATTATCCGCATTGAGGATTCCTACGACTTTAACGGAGTCGAAGTCTAAACCTTTGGTAACCATTTGTGTTCCGACGAGGATATGTGTCTCTTTGTTTTGGAATTGTTCCAGGATATATTGGTAGCTGTTTTTTGTGCGTGTGGTGTCTAAGTCTAGGCGCGAACTGTTTGCTTGCGGGAAAACGATTTTAAGGTCGTCTTCAATTCGCTCTGTTCCGAATCCATGCATTTTCAAATCTGTGCTGCGGCATGACGGACATTCTGTTGGCACGTTAGCCGTATAACCGCAATAATGACATTTCAGGATATTCTGATTCTTATGATAAGTAAGACTAACGTCGCAGTTGATACATTGCGGTATGTAGTTGCAATGGTCGCATTCTATTCTCAGAGAGAAACCGCGTCTGTTCTGGAATAATATCACTTGGTTTTTCTCTTCAAGAGTTTTGTTCATCGCATCGACGAGGACGCTGCCGAAATTGGCTTGCATCGTTTTACGGCGTGTCTCTATCCTTAAATCATCGACTATAATCTCAGGCATCTCAACTCCGCCATAACGTTCCGTGATGGTGACAAGATGATATTTGCCTTGTCGTGCGTTATAATAAGATTCGAACGATGGCGTCGCGGAACCTAACAGCAGTCGGGCATTGAACATTTTTGACATGACGACAGCGATGTCGCGTGCCGAATAACGTGGTGCCGGGTCAATCTGTTTGAATGAAGAATCGTGTTCCTCATCAACGATGATTAATCCCAAGTCGGTATAAGGCAAGAATAACGACGAACGAGAACCTATAATGATCTGATGTTTGGAATATGTTGAAGACGCACGTCCGTGTGTCTCTACGTGAGACTCCGACCGTTGACTATTAAAATTCATCACCTGATGCCAAATCTCGACGCGTTCGTTATTGTCGTATCTCGAATGATATACGCCCACTTTGTCGCCGAAATATTTTTTCAGTCTGTTGATGATTTGTTCTGTCAAGGCGATTTCTGGAAGCAGATATAAAACCTGTTTGCCTTCATCGATGGCTTCTTGTATTAATTTGATGTAAATCTCGGTTTTTCCGCTTGCTGTCACGCCGTGCAGCAAAACAGGTTTCTCGGCATCAAAACCTTTATGAATCTCCTCGAATGCTTCCTGTTGCTTTTCCGTAAGTATGATAGAAGAGACGTCGGTAAGAGCTTTATATTCTTTCAAACGGCTGACACGTTTCTGATAAGTCTCGAAAACACCTTTTTCAACTAAGGCGTTCAACACAGGCGATGTGGCATTTGCTTTTTTCAGTAATTCTGAAGCGAGTATTTCGTTATCGGCGGAGCCTCCTAATACCAGAAATGCCATCAGCAGTTCGAGTTGTTTGTATGCTCTTTTAGAGAGATTGTCCATCAGTTCATGCATTTTCTCGTCTTCACGATATATGTTGGTGAGTCGGACATAACGCTCGTATTTCGCCTTATATTTCTGTTGTAATTCCTCATGCATCACGATGATGTTTTTCTCTATCATCGTCTTGATGAGAGGCATCACTTTTTTATAACCTATTATTTTACTAACCTCCGTTATCGTAAGTTGTGGTTGTATCTGTAACGCTTCAACGATGAGATATTCGTTGTCGGAGAGATTACCGCCGTCAACGTTGAAGTCTTCTGCCAAACTTATCTTCGACTCGCTTGCAAGTTTCAAGGCTGAAGGCAGAGCCGCCTGCATCACCTCGCCGAGATAGCACATATAATATGATGCAATCCAGTTCCAGAGTTTTAGTTGACTCTCGTTTATTACAGGGTCGTCATCAAGTATGTCGAGAAGATATTTTATGTTGTTATAATCGGGGACATTTGTGCTGAGAGAGATTATCAGTCCTGACATTATTTTCGACTTGCCGAACTGCACCACGGCACGTTGTCCCACCTTCGCCTTCATATTTAACTCGTAAGGGACGCGGTAGGTGAAACTGCCAGGTAATGGTAGTGGCAGCAGGATTTCGGCAAACAAGGTGATTCTCTCTTCCGACATATCATTTAGATTAATGAGAAAACACTGTTGTGACACCGATTAGTTGGTCGTAGTTCTGTGTCGGGTCGAAGAGATATAGATAGACAGTGTATTCGTTTACTGTCTCCCAGAAATTGCCGGCAACAACGGCAACGTCACCAACATCAGAATCTTTATCTTTCACCGCATAGATATAATCGTAATAACCTTGTTTCAACAATAAGTTAAGAGCATAGCCGCCGCGTTCGTAGTCGTAAGTCATCTTGCTTTTCTCATCAAGGTTCCAATCAGTTATTGCTCCCAGAATATATACGTCTTGATTTACCATCACCGGTTTCCATTCTAAGAAAAACTCAACCATGGCGTAGTCGGCTTCTGTTGCGGCAACTCTGTCGTTGCGTTCCAGATAAATAACCTTCTCGCCAAACAAATCCTTATCGTTGATATATGAGTGAAGATTACGTTTCTGGTCATCGTATAAAGTCACTACATAATAATCTTTCCCCATCTCCACAGTACGTGTCTGTTCCGGACGATTGTATAAGTTGCTGGTGTTAAATCTTCTGTATTGATTTCCGGAATTAAATACCGTCTTCACATTATTTTCAAATGAGAGATAATCAGGATATACGTAAGTTGGTTTCAATCCCATGACGGCATTGTCCCAGCGTCCGTTCTGTTGTATCGTTACATTAGAATATTGATCTGCCAATGTATTGAAGATGTTTGGATAAGATATGGTCATTTCCAATTGTTGGACGTTAGTGCCAAGATTTAAGTCGAAAGGATAACGAGGTATATTGATGTTGAAAGTAGCTTTGTCGTCAACAATCATAAAACGACGTGTGAAGTATATGTTTTCCGGAGTAAGTTCATTTTCAAAGACTATGAGAAGATAATTGCCGGAAATCTTAGGTATCATATCTTCTGTTGGAAACGTGAGGTCGAAATGAACATAATCGACCATGGTGTTAAGCGAGAAAGAATAATTCTCGATATCGTCAGAATCAAAACCATCGAGATATTCTATCTGTTGTATGTCTGATTGTTGCGTCCAGTCGTTATTGCAATGAATGAATGTATAATACATATAAGGAGCATCGTTGGAGAAAACGTCGAACTGAAGATGCAGTTTCCCCATCATATCGTTGAGATGTATTATAGGTTTCGCCAATGAGTCTGCCGTAGGATGCAAAAGCACGGTCTGAACCTTTTCGTTATAGTTTTTGTTGTCGTACGACTGCACCTGCTGAGCATTGAGAGTGTTTGTTATAAATATCATTATAACTATGAGCAATGAGCAATGAGCGATGAACTTTTTGTTTACCCATTGTCTGTTGTCTGTTGTCTGTTGTCTGTTGTCTATATAAGTATTCATAGTGTTATTTTTTTCAAAGATAACGTTTTTTTTAGATTTATAGTTCAATTATAAATATAAAGTTTATAGTTTATGGTTTAGAGTTTAGAGTAGTTTAATAGTTTATGGTTTAGAGTTTAAAAGTTTATAAATTCCTTAAACAAAAAAGTATACTCAAAGTCTTTTGCCTTTTGTCAGTATTTTTCATAGTGTAGATTGAAACAAATTTTCAGATTCTCAGATTTTCAGATTTTTAGAGAGTTTACGTCTTATTGGTTCGTCATACAACTTCAGGCAGGCGTATGCCAAGACTATACTTGTTGCCATGACGAGAATTACTATTGGCCAAGTCTCTGACAACGTATAAAGTTTGTTATCGATAAGCCATGCGTAGAATAGATACATTATCGGATAATGAACTATGTATAATGGATAAGAGATGTCGCCAAGGAAATTGCAGAGTTTGGTTGAGAATTTGCTGCTTGTTGTTCCTGCTGCGCCGAACCATACCAGGAAAGGAAACACTATCATGATGCAGAACAACTCATATATTCCGTTGACAGAGATGCTCGATGTTTCTTCTTTTGGGAAATAAGGTACTGAGAAAAGCACGAACAACACTATTGTTGCAATCCAGAAGATGTTTCTTGTAACGAATGATTTGACACGTGAACAAAGACTGTTGTCTGCTGTCTGTTGTCTGTTGACGTAAACTCTTGCCATGAGCATTCCGAGAGAGAACGGGAACAACATTCTTAATAAACTTCCGAAGAAGTTGACGGCATCTAATGTCCATCCGATACCAATCATATCGTAGCCGGAGATGTCGAATGTGACAAACCAAATCCATAATATTCCGATGATGCCGGTGAATATAGCGAGCATTTTATTAGAAAGGCGACGTATGAAAATAGCGTAAAGAAAGTTGCCGATATATTCAAAGAAGAGCGACCAACTTGGACCGTTGAGAGGGAACATCTCGCCGTTGCCGCGTATGTCGTATGCCGCGCCCGGATATGCCGGTATGAAGAATAATGTGAGCAAGAATGCTATCATTGTCCAGTGTAATTGAGTTTGAGTTCCGTCCCATTTCACTCCGCCTTGAATGAGGAATGTAATCAATCCGATGAACGCTCCCATCACCAACATAGGATGTAATCGTATTAAACGACGCTTGATAAATTTGCCGAGAGTTAGAGTTTCGCCTTTTGACTTTTGCCTTTTGCCATCATTCCATCTGTCGTCGTATGCGTAACTTATGACAAAACCTGACAGTATGAAGAAGAAGTCCACGCCGAGATGTCCGTGGTTGAATGTCTCTATGATTGACCCTTCGGCGAAGGCGAAACCTTCGAAGACGTGATACCATAGCACCATAAGTGCAGCGACGCCTCTTAGTCCGTCGAGTAAGGCGTAGTGAGGTTTTGTGTCGAGGAATGTAGACATATTGTTATGAGGTTTTGTGTTTGTGAATGTTTGTCTCTTATTAACAGACAGCAGTCAGTGGTAGAATACTAACCGCTGACTGCTGATTGCTAAAAGCTATTTAGTGATTTTTTCTTTTACAGCTTCCATCACCTTTGCCGCCGCACATACATTTGGCGTCGGGGTCTAAGGAGTGTGCGCATTTACGCTCGAACTGCCCGTCTTTCTTGACGAACATCTTGATACCTATTCCAATAAATACGACTACCATGATGATGATTGCAGGTATCAAGATATATAAGAATGTGCTCATGTTTATTCTGTTATTATGAGATAATAATTCTTCTTGCCTTTTTGTACGAGGATATATTTGTCGTTGAGCAAGTCTTCTTTACCAATTACCTTGGTGTCGGCGACTTTCTCTTTGTTGATGGCGACGCCATTGCCTTGTAACATCTTACGAGCTTCACCTTTTGAAGGGAATACTTCAGTTTGTGTCAAGAACTCGATGATAGGCATACCTTCTTCTATTGCTGCTTTAGATACTTTTGCTTGAGGAACGCCTTCGAATATGCTTAACAATGTTGCTTCGTCGAATTTGCGTAATGCTTCAGAAGTTCCTTTTCCGAAGAGTATCTGTGTTGCTTCCTCTGCCATTTCGAGGTCTTCTTTTGAGTGAACTATGATTGTGAGTTCACGTGCGAGAGTGCGTTGAAGTTCGCGGAGATGTGGTTCTGCAGCGTGACGTTCGATGAGAGCGTCAATCTCTTCTTTGCTTAATAATGTGAATATCTTGATATATTTTGCGGCATCGTCGTCGGAACAGTTCATCCAGAATTGGTAGAATGCGTATGGTGATGTCTTGGCAGGATCTAACCAGATATTGCCTTTTTCTGTCTTACCGAATTTGCCTCCGTCGGCTTTGGTGATGAGAGGGCATGTGAGAGCGTATGCAGTTTCTTCAGCACCTAATTTACGACGGATAAGTTCTGTACCTGTTGTGATGTTACCCCATTGGTCGGAACCGCCGAGTTGGAGTTTACAGTTTTTATTCTGATATAAATATAAGAAGTCGTAACCTTGTACGAGTTGGTAGCTGAATTCAGTGAACGACATTCCATCGCCTTCACCGCTGAAGCGTTTCTTGACACTGTCTTTAGCCATCATATAGTTGACGGTGATATGTTTTCCGATGTCGCGGATGAAGTTGAGGAATGAATAGTTTTTCATCCATTCGTAGTTGTTGACGAGTTCTGCCTTGTTTGGAGCGTCGCTTTCGAAGTCTAAGAACTTGGAGAGTTGTTTCTTGATGCAAGCTTGGTTGTGGTTGAGAGTCTCGTCATTTAACAAGTTGCGTTCTGCTGATTTTCCTGAAGGGTCGCCGATCATGCCTGTTGCTCCGCCGAGGAGAGCGAGAGGTTTATGACCTGCGTGTTGTAGATGACGGAGCATCATAATACCGCAGAGGTGGCCTATATGGAGAGAGTCGGCTGTTGGGTCGATGCCCAAGTAACCTGTTGTCATTTCTTTTCTGAGTTGTTCTTCTGTGCCTGGAGTCATGCTGTGGAGCATACCGCGCCAGCGTAATTCTTCTACGAAATCTTTATTCATTGATGTAAAAAATTTTATTCTGATTAGGAACGCAAAGATAATAAAAAGACAACAGACAACAGACAACAGACAACAGTTTTTTTTATATGTATAATCTCTCATGTAGAGACACACGGACGTGTGTCTTCAAATAAAAAAAAGAGCACCATTTGGTGCTCTTTTTTTATAAATATTGTTATCTCTTATTATTTAACGACAACTTTTGATGTGTGGCTGTAACCGTTAGCGTTTACTGTGCAGAAGTATACACCGCTGTTGAGGTCGTTGATTGAGATACCGTTTTCACCTGTTGTTAAGTTAGCGTTAACAACTTTAACTGTTTGACCAGCTAAGTTTGTGAATGTAACTGTTGCGTCAGCGTTCATTGATGAAGAAACGTAAATCATTTCTGAAGCTGGGTTTGGATATACGTTATAAACAACGTCGTTTGCTATTGTTTCGTTAACGTTATCGTGTATTTGGATGTATTCTGAAGAGATTTTGTAGATATAGCACATGTTTTCAATAGGAACTGTTTGTGAAGCACCTGAACCCCATGCTAAACCTTGTACGTTGTCAGCAATATATGAGAACCAGAATTCGTTTGGTTTTACAACGCTTGGAGCTGCGTTTACGAACATAACTTCGTCGAGCATGTGCATAAAGTCTTCTGTAACAATTTCGCAAGCAACTGTCCAGTGTTCGTCGTCAACGTCTTTGTAAGACATAGCAGCTGTTCTTGTATAGAAACCATTGTTGAGGTCACGTGAACAGTCGATTGTTGAATAAGCTAATGCCAAGTTGCCTTCTGGGTCAACTGAGAGAGATGGATAGCCTGAACATGAACCGTAGAATGCATAGATATAGTCGTCACCTGAATAGAGAGCATCGTTGTTGAAGTCAGCGATGTTTTCATAGAATGGTAACCAACCGCAGAAGTTTACTGTGTCCATTGAGTGGAGAACATAACCTTCATTTTCTGGATCTGGTTTCCATAATTTGAGGTCTGTTAAAGGTTCTCTTGTGTCGTTCCAGTAAGCGATACCGTCAGCTGTTCTACCATAGTAGTAGTAGAAATTTGTACCGAGTTCACGGTGTGCATAATCAGCAACTGAGAAAGCTACGTGTACTGTACCGTTGTGGTCAACAACAACTGTGTTGTGGATTGGAGTTTGTGCTGGATCGTCGTCTTCACCGCCAGTGATTGTGTTTTCGTCTGTTTCCCAGTCACCTGCGAATGGATTTTCCCAAACAACTATTTTTTCCCATGTTTCACCGTTGTCTGTTGATTTCATAACTACAACGTCAGCATAGAATACTGTTGAGTAGCAGATAGCAACTACATCGCCGTTTGAAGCGATTGCATAGTCGTCAGCGCTGTAGATGCCGATGTGTTCGTCTGTTGCTTCAAGTGGAGAATATGAAACTTCCCAGTTTTCACCGTCTGTTGAACGGCAGTAGAATTGAGCGTTTACCATTTCTTCAGATGAAACTTGGTGTTGAGCAGCAGCAACAACGTGGATGATGTCGTTGTTAGGACCTGAAGTTGCAACTCTTGCCCATGACATTGAGAATGGATATTCTAAACCTGTTGGATCTGGAATTGAGTAAGGACCATCCCATTGACCTTCACCAGCTGTTTCTCTGATCCAGTAGTTAAGACCACCTGTGTGGTTAACTAAGATTTCACCGTTAGCACCGTAAGGAGCGATTGTTGGCCAACCTGTTCTCATGTCAGCACCTGTTGCGTTAGATTCTTCGCGTACTTCAGCGAATGTGAAGTTGATGATGTCGCCACCTTCTGCGAAACTGTAACCTGTACCACGGTCTGATGCTGTCAAGTTGTTTTCAAGTGACATTGTGATAGCAACAGCAACATCACCTTGTGCGTTTTGATACATACGGTTTGATACTTGACCGTTTGATTGCAAATCGTAGAATGTTGACATTACGTGTGCTTCTTCAAAGTTAGTTGCTCTGTTAACAACTATGCTTTGACCTGATTTTGCAGAGTTTTCTAAAACGCTACCTGTGTAAACATCGTTACCAGCAGCAACTCTGACAGCTGTAGCTTTTACTGAATTATTTTCTTTAGCTACGCGTACTTGTGCGAATGCACTAAATCCCATTACGAGACCTAATGATAGTAAAAGAACTTTTTTCATTTTGAGTTATTTTAAATTAATAAATAAGTTTGTTTCAAACCTTACATTTCTTTGAACTGCAAATATAATAATTATTCAAGAAATAATGCATGTTTTTTTAATTTTTTTATTTTTTTTTCTGATGTTTTTATCAGTGTTTATTTATCTTGCATAATAACAAATTATTGAGTAATTTTACAGCTTAATTTTAGAATTTATTTAACACATTAATTAATAGTAAAAATGAAAAAAACTACATTATTAATTGTCGCATTCACTTTCTTTCTTTTCTCATGCTCTGCACCGAATAATAATGAGAAACAAGACCTCGCTCAGTATGTTAACCCATTTGTAGGTACCGGCGGGCACGGTCACACCTATCCTGGTGCTGTCGCTCCTTTCGGTATGATACAAAACAGTCCCGACACTCGCATGGACTCATGGGACGGATGTTCAGGTTATCATATCTCCGACACTACAATTTTAGGATTCAGCTTAACTCACCTCACAGGAACTGGATGTAACGACTATGGCGACTTCCGCTTCGCTCCAATAACAGGAAAAGTCTCTTGCGAGTCTGAAGAATATAGTTCCGCCTTTAAACATGAAAATGAAACAGCAAAAGCTGGATACTATTCTGTAATCCTCGACGACTATAATATTAAGGTGGAACTTACCGCCGCTGAACGCGCTGCAATGCAACGTTACACTTTCCCTAAAACCAAAGACGCTCATATCATAGTCGAACTCCAAGAGTCAAACACTTCAGCTGAGACAATACATGAATCTTTCATCACAATAGAAAGTGACAACGCTATCAGCGGTTTCCGTCGCACTGGTCAATGGGCTTCCGACCAATATCTTTATTTCTATGCTGAATTTTCAAAACCTTTTACAGGTTACGGAATATGTTCAGATAACATCGAACATCCTAATATGAAACACGCTGAAGGCAAAGACCTTCAAGCTTGGCTGGATTTCGACGCAACCGACGGTCAACCAATCGTTATGCGTGTTGCAACTTCAGCAGTCGATGTTGAAGGCGCAAAGAAAAATCTCGCTTCAGAAATCAATGACTTCGACTTCGATGCAATGGCACAAAAGACTTACAACTATTGGAACGATGAACTTAATCGCATACAAATCAATACTGTAGTTAATGAAGAAGATAAAGATGTCTTCTATACTTCTTTATATCATTGCTTCATTGTGCCAAATCTCTTCTCCGATGTTGACGGTCGTTATCGCGCTCACGACAAGAAAGTCTATCAAAGCGACAAACCTCGCTATACAATATTCTCTTTATGGGATACATTCAGAACAGAACATCCTTTGCTTACTCTCATCCAGAGAGAACGCAGCGTAGATATTATTAATACCTTTATTAATAATTACGAAACCGGCGGCATACTTCCTGTATGGGAACTCGCTGCTAACGAGACTTTCTGTATGATAGGCTATCACTCAATGCCGGTCATCGCCGACGCTTACTTCTGCGGATTGGAAGGCATCGATTATGAAAAAGCGTTAGACGCAATGGTCAACAGTGCTAATGTGGAACACTTCGGCGTTGGATGTTATAAGGAATATGGTTTCATTCCTTCAAACTGCGAAGGCGAATCAGTATCAAAGACTTTGGAATATGCATACGACGACTGGTGCATCGCTCGCTTGGCAGAGGCTCTCGGTAAACAAGACATCGCCAACGAATTCTATCAAAGAGCTCAATATTATAAAAACTTATATGACCCTTCAACAAAGTTCTTCCGCGGAAAACGTAACGGCTGCTTCGTTACTCCTTTCGACCCGACACAGGTAAACTTCATGTTGACAGAAGCTAACACTTGGCAGTATAATTTCTTTGCACCTCAGGATATTAATACTCATATCGAGATGATGGGCGGAATGAAGGCTTACGATAGAAAACTCAACGAACTTTTCAATTCTTCATCAGAAATGACAGGTCGCGTTCAGTCTGATATCACAGGTCTCATCGGACAATACGCTCACGGCAACGAACCAAGTCACCACATGGCATACCTTTATAATTATTTAGGCAAACCTTCAAAGACACAGAAACTCGTCAATAAGATTATGTATGAATTATATACCGACCAACCTGACGGATTATGCGGTAACGAAGACTGCGGTCAGATGTCGGCATGGTATGTGATGAGCGCGATGGGATTCTATCCTGTCACACCTGCAAGCGGTTATTACGTAATTGGTGTGCCTCACTTCGAAGAGATGGTTCTTAACCTTGAAAACGGAAAGACTTTCACTGTAGTAGCAAATAATCTTTCAAGAGAAAACCGTTACATCGAATCTGTCAAGTTGAATGGTAAGAAATTGGATCGCAGTTACATCTATTTTGATGAAGTTTATAATGGTGGCAAGTTAGAATTCGAGATGACTAACAATCGTAAGTCAGAATGGGCTACAGAATTAGAAAATTCACCAAAACAAAAGATAGAAAAACCTATCATCGTGACAACACCTGTTATTAATGTGACATCGGATGTGTTCTTTGAGACATTAAATGTAGAGTTAAGTCATTTGGATTCTGACGCTAAGATTTATTATACGATAGATGGCAGTGAACCAAATGAGAACAGCAATCTCTATACAGAACCATTTGTTATCAACGAAAGTTCTGATGTTAGAGTAGTTGCTATAAAAGACGGCAAGAAGAGCAATGTTGTTGAAGGCAATTTCAAGAAGATTGCTGCCGGCAGAACCGTCAAGATTGAAAACAGATACAACTCACAATATGAAGCTGGAGGCGACATCGCACTCATCGACTTCCAAAGAGGTAGCAACAACTTCCGCGTTGGAACATGGCAAGGTTATCATGGCGTCGACCTCATCGCTACAGTTGATTTAAGTGAAGTACAAGATATCAACAGATTGGCAGGTAGTTTCTTGCAAGATCAGAAGTCATGGATTTTTATGCCAAAACAAGTCGAGTTCTTTGTTTCCAACGACGGCAAGAACTTCAAGTCGGTTGGCGTAGTGAAGAATCATATCTCACAAGAGACCGAGGAACCTGTTATGTATGAGTTCTCCATCGATAAGAAATTATCCGCAAGATATATCAAGATGGTCGCGAAGAAAATCGACGCATGTCCTGACTGGCATGTCGGTGCCGGCGAACCAGGCTGGATCTTCTGCGATGAAATCGTGATAGAATAATTGGGAACGGGAGACATAGTCATAGTTCATAGTTAAAACCAACAATCGCCGCTCTGAGGAATGATGATTTCTTTGGGTGGCGGTTGTTTTATGATTAAATGTCTATCTCTCTCTTTCTTATTTCGTCAGCAATCATCTCTTTTAATTTGTTCGTCGGCAGAATATATTGAAATTCAGCGACGCCTATTGGTTTATGAATATCTTGTAAAGCTAGTTCAACTTCCAAATGCCCTTTGCTGGCGCAGAGAATAATTCCGATAGAAGGATTCTCGTCAGGTGCTTTTTCTAATTTATCCAATAATGACAAATAGAAATTCATCTTTCCTACATATTCTGGTTTGAAGTCTCCGATTTTTAATTCAATGGCTACCATAGAACGTAACCTTCTGTGGAAGAACAATAAATCAACATGATAATCTTTGTTGTTAAACGACAAAGTATGCTGGTTGCCGATGAAACTGAATCCGTTTCCCAATTCCATAATGAAAGATGTGATTTTATTGACGAGATGACGTTCCAAATCCAATTCTTTCAATGGTTCTACCGCATCGATAAATCCGAGATGATAGCGACTTCTGAAAATCTCATTGGCGTATTCTGCATTTTCATTAGACATGGTAAGAGCGAAGTTGTTAGACTTCTCACTTGCTTGTAAAGAAAGATGATATTCTGATTTCAAAGCGAGATTAAGCATATTACGAGACCATCCTTTTGAAATAACTTCATTGGCATAAAATACTACGTATTCATCTGATAATTTATAATCCATTAGTAGTAGATTATGTCCCCAAGGTAAAGAGGCTGTCTAACAAGTTTAGACGGCCTCTTTTTATGTATCGAGACAAAATTGATATAAGAGTACGTTTTGCGAATCAACACCTTATTCTGTATATTTTTTATATAAAAAATAAGGCTTTTCCATTGGATTTCAACAGAAAAGCCATTGCTGTTTCAGGATTTTTTC
>JAZUST010000014.1:0-2041 GCA_045606865.1 Bacteroidales bacterium | reverse complement strand
ACATCAGTGAAATCCGTGGGCGTAGAGAACGAGCTTACAGAACTTTAGAATTTTAGAATTGGCTCTTAGCTCACGACAAAAAAAGAAATATTAAGTAATTAACAATCTATATTTTATCATTATGAAAAGAAAAATTTTTACCATTGCAACACTATTCACTCTGCTATTTTGCGGAGTTGGCATTGTTAATTCTCAAGATTGGCAGGTTGTTACAGAAACTGATAATCTAACAACGGAGGCATATGTTTCAGGAGGTGGTGGTGTTATAGAATTGTCAGATGGTAATTTGCTAACACCTGCTGTGTATTACATCAAAAGTGCTCCTCAAGAATATTATTATTCTGAAAGTCCTGCAATTAGGTTGTTGTCTGAGAATGGAAATATAGTATCTCAGAATAACTTTTTTCAAGCTGGATATTGCATCTCAGGCTCATCACAATATGTTTTCGAAAAAGACAATAATGTATATCTGCTTTCAACATACAGTCCTGAACATACTATTAATTCTTTTAACAATTTTGCCAACTTCGACAATCCGCCATGCGATGCAAAATTGGCTTTGTTTAAGATGGATAATCAGTTGAATTTAGAAGAAATATATGAACATAGTTGGCCTATCGATACTTTTGAGGCTCGTAGTAAATTCGAATGGCAAATGTGGCCTAATGCATATAGTGGAAATATTTTTTTATTTTCGGCATTTGAAGATGAAGGAAATATAGTTGGAGCCTATTGGAAGAGCGTGAGTTATGATAGACCTTCACGTGGATTGGACACATTATTCATGTTTAGAATGAATTTCGATGGAGAAATACTTCTTAAGAAAGAAATAAGATGCTATGATTCAGACTCAAACCACTGGAATGGTTTATATAAAGACAAGTCGCGAGCTGCAGGACAACAATATGTATTTAGAGCCAATCATTTTGTAACCACTGATTCATGTTATATTTTTTATGAATCCAGCGATGGTAATAGCAGTGAGCATGTTGTAGGAACAGCAAGTTATTACGATAAGGATTTCAATTTTATTCGGGAAAGATACCTGAGAGTTGCTGATGTTTTATATGACGGACTAAATATATATGACGAACTATATAATATATCGGTTAAGAGAAGCAATCATAACACCACATATCTGACAACTCAGATAAGAAATCCCAAAAACCCCTTGCACGATGAAAATTGTCGTTTATATGAAATAGATGACGATGTTAATGCTGCGTCTGAATTTCTTGATGTCATTAATTATACTGATAGAGGGACGGAAGAATGGGATTTCTCAAGTCTGTGTTCTGGTGTTGATTTGAAAGATGATAATTCAATTTATTATACCTATAGTATGAACATAGGTTATTCCAGTTATCTTGATTCTTGGATCTGTATAGATCGTCTTGATAGTAATATGAATAAAATAACGACTCTATATTATGGATTGGATGATATGTGTCATGATAGAGTACTTAGTATCAATACGACTAAGGATGAGGGGGCGATTATTGTTCATTCAGGTGTTGATTTGGACTCTGACAAAGGTTATAATTTCGTCACCAAATTCCCTGCATCGGCATTTGTCAGCATCGAAGAAGCTCACGCTCATAACCTGCATCTCGCTGTAGCTTATCCTAATCCAGGCGGTGATGTTTTAAATATAAGAACCGGCTTGCGTAACGCTACATTGCAAGTCTATGATATGCAAGGAAGAATAATCCATCAGCAGATAATTACAGATGAAGTCACAAGCATAGACGCCTCGAAATGGAAGAGCGGAACATACATCTGGAAATTAACAGTTAACAATGAACAATTAACAATTGAGGAAGGAAAGTGGGTTAAATAGAATTTTAGAATTCGTCATCGGTAGAGACGTGACACATTACACCATTGAGAATAAACACGGTGTAATTGTTGCGTCTCAATCGAATTGAAAGTTGAAAATTAAAAATTAGCTGTCAGCGGTCAGTCTTCAGCTATCAGTAAGGTGGAAACTGAGAAATCAGTGCACATCAGTGAAATCCGTGGGCGTAGAGAACGAGCTTAC
>JAZUST010000013.1:0-2709 GCA_045606865.1 Bacteroidales bacterium | reverse complement strand
TACAAATGGCATATACCATTGCCAATGTAAAAGATAGTCCTTGTTCCTTAACCATATGCTTAAAACTTGTAATATCTGCTTCAAAAGTTACACAAAATGCTGGTTCAATACTGTTTCTAAATACCATACAGTGCATTGCTCTTTTCCAATTTTTTTCATCTATTATTTTATATGAATTAGCCATATAGATAGTCCTCCACAAATTCAATCTCTCTGTAAGACTGGATTCTATTTCTTACTTATATATAAAAGTATGTATACAAATCATGTTCTCCTGTTTCCCACCCATTCTTATCATATAAAGACTTCGCAGTCACATTATCTTTATCTGTTACCAAAATAAAACCTTTAGCACTTTCTTTAAAATATTTTTTTACATACTCCATAAGTTTTGTTCCATATCCCTGTTTTCTGTAATTCTTATCTACATAAAAATCATTCAAAATCCATTGTGGTTTTAATGACACTGTAGAATAGGAAGGATACAACTGGATAAAACCTATCACTTCATCATTTTTGGATGTAGCAATAAAGACCTTAGACTGCTGATTTTCAAATCTGCTTTTCATAAATGACTCTACATCTTCTATCCTTTGTTTATCTACACCATAGAATTCTCTATACTTCATAACAATATCTACCACTTGTTTTAAATCATCAATTGTCGCTTCTTTTATCATATCAACCTCCACAAACTTCAAAGATTTGACTTTCACTATATTTTCGTCTAAACAAAATTTCATCATGTCCTTCAACAACCAAACTTTGTAAAATTCCTACCTTCATAAATCCGTTATGTAAATAGAATTTTTCTCCTTTAGGATTATCTGTAGAACATATCAAAAAGATATTATCCATCCCGCTATCATGTGCTACCTGTTGTATATAATCAACCATAGTCTTTCCTATACCTTGATTTCGACATTCGGAATTTACAGCAATCATTCGAACATAAGCACCTATGTTACCTACTCCATTTATTCGCAATGTAATAAAACCTGCCACTTTATCGTTTACTTTTGCTATATAAATAATATCTTCCATTGTCTCCAAAACTTCCACTGATTTTTTGAAATCAAATCCATATACCTGCCAGGCATGCTCTTTTGAAATTATCTCTGCACACGCATATATATGCTCTTTTTCAGTTCTACACATTGATATATTTTCCATAGCCTCTTCCTTATAAACTTTCAAATTTTTTCTGCTTAATACAAGTCATACTGCAATTCTATATTACGACATAATCACAATTAGTCAATCTCTCCACGGCCGTTTTCTCCCAAGCCAACCGTTTTTCTCCCAGTATTCCTTTTCCACCGGTGAAGAACCCATTCCAGCCGACTGCATAACTGCCATCATTTTGAATATAAAACGTGTCTTTATACCAACGAATGGCTTTTTGCCTTTGGAAACCCTCTTCGCGATTCGCGTGGTATCTTTTTGGATTTTATCCTTTTTCTTAGCACTTACCATATCCCAATTCATGGCTTGCAATGCGACTCCATATGACTTTATAGATGGGACACCCCAGTAAAAAAGTGCCGTCTTTACATCTTTGATGGCAGATTTCATTCCCTGACCTGCCGCAGTTGATACCACCAGCGCTTTCTTTGTAAACATGCTTTTTCTTGGTCTGTGTACCATCCAGTATGTAAAGGTTAAATCGATAAACGATTTCATCGGTGCAGAACTACGCAAACAATATGTAGGTGAGGTAAAAATAAGAAGGTCAGCCGCTTCTACATCTTCCATAATACTTCTTTTTTCCTCGTAGAAAGGACAGTTTTCATCTCCTTCAATGCATTTATAACAACCTAGACAGAAATGATTTAAATCTTTTGGCAGAAAATACTCTGTTACTTCCTTTTTTGCATCAATTTTATCAGCAATCATTCTTCCAATATGGTATGTACTTCCTTTGTGATTTTGTCCATGTATCAAAACAATTTTCATGATTTTGTCTCCTTGTTATGGTTGATAAATTCTGTTGAATTGTCTTATATGCCGTTCCAAAAGTTGTAACGCCTCCGCTTCTCTTTCCGGCTGGCGATCACAAAGTGTTAGTAGCATATACAGGGGTGCATAAAATTGTAACGCCATTATATCTGCATCTTCCTGCTTAAGCACACCTTCTAAACACAACATAGTTAACATCGCTGACTGATAAGATAACGGTTCGTCGGTATATTGTTTTGTATAAAGCTGTGACAAATCCGAATCATGAAATTGTTCTATCGTCAGCATCTTCCGGAATCTATGGACATATTCATCATGCAGAAAATAAGAAAATAGTCCTATGCCCATATTTACCAGGTCATCCTCCGAGACAGTTGAAAATATCCTGACATCCGCATTCACGTCACTACCGTTCATATTTAAAGCTCTTGTCTGAGCATCATACCTATTTTTCATTTCATTGAGAATCGCATTAAAAATATCCTGTTTACTTTTATAATGCTTATACAATGATGGTGCCTTAATTCCTACAGCTTCTGCGATCTGTGCTACATATACATTCCCATAGCCCTTTTCCGCAAATAGCGTCAATGCTTCATCCAATATCCGTTGTTTCGTATTCATATCACTACTCCTTGGCTAATTCTAATTAGCCTAATTGTAAGCTAATTGAAATTAGCTGTCAAGTGCCATTACAAAAAAAGAGAACCTCTCATAACGAAAAGTTCTCAGAAAAATCTGCAAAAACAC
>JAZUST010000012.1:0-7536 GCA_045606865.1 Bacteroidales bacterium | reverse complement strand
TGCATACGCGTTACGCACCCGTGCGCCACTCTCACAGCCCCGAAGGGCCATTTACCGTTCGACTTGCATGTATTAGGCCTGCCGCTAGCGTTCATCCTGAGCCAGGATCAAACTCTTCTTTGTAATTTGTATTTCTTTTTTGCTTTTTTCTGTCTTGACTCGGATTTATCTTTTTGGAATTGATAAGGTTTTTTACACTTACCTTTCAGACTTTGCTTGGATCATTCTCTCAAAGAACTTTCGCAAAACCCTCTCTTCATCATCCAGCACCGTTCCCCCTGTTTTGCGAGTGCAAAGGTACGACTTTTTCATTTAACTCCAACTTTTTTCTAAACTTTTTTTCACTTTTTTTGAATTATTTTCATTTCGGATGATTTCCAATGTGTTACATAATAAAAATATTCAAATTCATGTAATTTTATTACGTTTTTACGCTTTTTTTCGCCTTTTTTACTCCATTTTAGGAGCAGTCCGGACGGAAAAATATCACAAAATCCAAAAATCAGAAGAAAAACAGAGCCTTTTAGCACGGTTTTTTCAAGGCAACAAGACAACAAGTCTACAAGGCTACAAGGCAAAATCTCGCAGAGACGCGAAGAACACAGAGGATGCTTGTTCTTTGACGACATATAAATCCACATCCTCAACTATCAACTATTAACTTTAAACCTTTAATCCTTTATTGCCTTTATCACCTCTAGTAACTTTACACTTATTAATTAATAGGAGCGAGACTTATTCCATCACACTGTTTTCATCGCTAAGCATTTTTGAGAACAATCGTGCAGCATAGCTCTCAGGAATAAAGATCTTCTTGATGTTCATCGCCTTCAAAATAGATCTAAGCGTATTGTCTATAGCACGAGCGTAAATATCCTTAACCGATAATTCTTTCAAGTCCGTAGTCTATCACACAAGCTTTTAAATGGTAAAGTTTAAATTATCGGGGTCAAATATACAGATAAACATATATATAACAAATTTTTTCTGGCTATTTTTGAGAAAATGAGGAGGGGAAAGGATGAAAAGGGTTAAAGGGGTAATGAAGTAAAGTTATAAGTATTACCTTTAACACCTTTAATACTTTCAAACCTTTAAACCTTTATTACCTTTACACCTTATTGATTAATACAGAGAAATAAATGCTTAATGAAAACAATAAAACATTATATTTGTACTTTCAATGAAGAATTTCTTAAACACTTTTGTTTTATGAAAAGAATATTAATCTTTGCAGTTATATTAACAACATTAACAAGCTGCGCTCAAAACGACAAGAACATGAAAACGTTAGTGACTTATTTTTCCGCCACGGGCAACACTGAAGCCGTAGCGAAGCAGATTGCCGACATCACAGGTGCCGACATTTTTGAAATCAGACCTGAAGTGCCTTATTCGCAAGCCGACCTTGACTGGACAGACAAGACTTCACGGAGCAGCGTTGAGATGAACGACCGCTCATTCCGTCCGGCTTTCATCAAAGACTTGAAAAACCACGATGACTACGATGTCATTTACATCGGTTTTCCAATTTGGTGGTACACCGCTCCTACCATTATAAATTCGTTTGTTGAAGAATACGGATTTGAAGGAAAGAAAGTCGTGATGTTTGCGACATCAGGTGGCAGCACTCCCGAAAAGGCTCTCAAAGAGTTTAAAGCCGCATATCCTGAAATCGACTGGGTTGAAGCGAAACTCCTCAACGGAGCTACGGAAGAATCTATCAAAAAATGGATTGACGAAAAATAAAATATATGGAAAAAAGCAGGGACGTATGCGATACGTCACTACGTTACTATATTAATGCATAATGTCTTACCGAATTGATATTTTTGACCTTTGGCAGAATGAATATGTCCAAACAGATGTAATGACGGTTGCGATTTCATGACAAAATTCAAGATTTCTGCACTTCCCATATCATCATCCAAAATTCCGTAAGGAGGATAATGCGTGACCAGAATATCCAGATCGGTAGGAATATTCTCGTCGGCAATTGACGAATCAGCATCTATCGAACCAATTATCACGCCGTCGCAATCGTAAACAGCGTTTTGCAAAACTTGTATACCTTTTTCAGACATTGCTTTTTCAATTTTTTCCGATTGACCGAGTTCGAACGAAAGTTCGTGATTGCCAGGAACGAAAAATTTCCATTTGGCAGGAAAAGAAGAAAACCACTCTATGAAGTCGGCATATTCATCGCCAAGCAGATTATCTTCCACAGCATCGCCAGCACATATCAATATATCGGTTTTCTCCGGCACTCTCAAATCACGATGGCGACCATGAGTGTCGGAGAAAGCGAAGATGGAAATGGAATGCAATTTTAATATCATTTATCTTTAAATGCAAAACACATATAACGATCACTTAGAAAACCCATCAAATCTTCTGGCAATTCATCACATTTCTCAAAACATTTCCACAATTGCTTATATGTCATAAACTCCATTTTTAAGTTACTTGGAATAAGTTTTTCTATTCTTAACTGTTCATAAAAATCGTAATATAATTTTTTATAATCTGTAAATTTATCATATTCATTTTTAAATCTTTCTTCATCTGGTTCAAACACAAGATTTATGAATCTTACATCTTCATTATTATATTCTTTACCTTTAATTTCAACACATTTATCCAACCAATTTGTTAACCCTATAAGATGACATATTTCTTGTTTTATTCCATCCCAATACCCAGTCTCTTTACTACTACCCGAGATGGAATCAATAATTCTAGTCCATTTATCTCTATAATCTTTTTTAAAATACGAACTCTCATTACGATAAGAATCTGACATTTCAAATTTTCCTCTATTTAAGTATTCTGTAAATTTTGATTCAATAAAAAGCCATTCACCAGTTTTATTATTCCTTAAAACAACATCCATATTTGCTTTCTTTTTGCCGTTTAGCACTGGTATCTTTACTTCAAAAAGCACTTCGTTGTAAGTTATTTCTTTTTTATCATTAAAAGTAATTGTCAGCTTATGTTCTTCATTTATCCAATGAAAAAAATTATATCCTAACATTGAAGAAGAATGAGGCGCACAAGCTTTTGAAACAAGTTCGGATCCATCTCCATCTAGAAACATTGATATATATTTTTCATCCATTTTCCCTTTAAAAACATTTTTGCGAAAATCATAAAAGTAACCATTAGCCATTACATCACTTTCTTTTTCTCTTTCTTTTACTCTTTCTTTTATTTTATCTATCAATTCTTCCATTATTATATCTATTTAACATTTTATTTATCATTCCTTTTATCTCTTCTCTCAAACTCATCGGTTCCAAGACCTCGACTTTATCTCCGAAAGAAAGTATATCTTGTTTAAAGTCGTAGTCAGTCGTCAGGAAATACGAGAAAACGCTGTAATCGTCATGAGTCTCAACTTCTTTCTGACTTGAATGCAAAGGCAACGAGCGAAAATATTGCACTTGCATTCCATAAACCTTGAGGCGAACCGCTTCTTTCTTCATATCAGGATAGATTCGCGCGCCATAAACTCCGGCAAAATAATCCTCTGTAACAAATTCTTTTGGCATCGTAAAATCCTCCGTGAGATCGTCAACCTTAATCATACGGTCTAAGGCAAACATATGCGGACCATCGGCATCGCCTTTGTAACCATAGAGATACCAACGTCGTTTAAATTCCTTCAGAAAATATGGATCTACAATAAACTTTTCTTCTTCCGACTTTCTATAACTTTTGTAACGAATCTCCAATTTCTTACTGTCGCGTATTGCTCTAATTATCGTCGCAAGAAACATACGACCAGAAGGGACGTTCTCGAAGATAACTCTGCCACGAAGCGAAGCGCTCTCATTCAAAAGACTATTGAGACATAAAGCATCAAGCATCCATTCTCCAATCTTATTGCCACCAATATCTTCCATATTCACAATGTAATAAGTATTGTATCGTCTGTCGCATACTATATCAATCCCGAAAATATCCGCAATTGCATTCACATGGTTCGTAAACGTTCTTGTCGCAAGTTCTTTCCCGTTTTCATTGACGGAACTACACAACCAAAGACTCTTAATCTCCTTTAACGTTTGCGGACCACGACTTAAAAGAGTTTCGATAAGCCAGACGTATGATTTAAAATAATTCTTCATAATGCAAATATAGATGTTATTTCGGCAAAAAAGTAGCATATATGAATATTTTTTAACATACACCTAAATTTTGCCGAAGCGATTTCGATTTTTGCAATCCAGTTCTTTGAGTTGCAAATTATTTAAAAAATTATAAGTTATGAGATTAGCTATTGTTGGTTCTCGCGAGTTCGAGAACTACGACCTTGTATGCTCTGAGGTTGCGAAGATTCAGAAAAGCAAAAAGATTGATTTGATTGTCTCCGGCGGTGCGAAAGGTGCTGACACCCTTGCAAGGAAATTCGCCGCCTTGAACAAAATCCCGCTGATGGAATTTCTTCCAGATTACGAACGTTATGGTAGAGGCGCACCTCTTCAAAGAAACACGCTCATCGTTCAAAATGCCGATTACGTTCTTGCTTTCGTGACACCGTCATCAAGAGGGACTTTAGACACTATTAAAAAAGCGAAACAAAGAGGTCTCGTTGTAAAAGTAGTTAATGTATGAAAGGAATTACAAAATCAGAAGCTGGGAGTCGTTTCGACGATTCCTTAGCTAACAAAACGAAATTAAAAACTAAAAGAAAATTGATAATATCACATTAGTTTTTTTATCATTTCCAATTTGTCGTGTTGTTGTGTTGCTATCAAAAAAGTAGTATCAAATAAAATATTCCCTCACAAAAATGTAACATCAAATAGAATATTCCCTCACAAAAATGTAATACAATTATATTTATTTTATAAATTTTAATATCTTTGCTCTTATAAAAATAGATATTATGAGAAGAAAGTTATATGACGATTTATTAAAATGGAAAGATAGCGAAGATAGAAAACCACTTATCGTTGAAGGTGCCAGACAAGTTGGGAAGACATACTTAATCAAAGAATTCGGGCAGAATGAATACAATAACGTTGTTTATATTAATTGTCATAATAATTCTGACATTAAAAACATCTTCACACAAGATCTAAATATTGAAAGGATATTACAGATTTTCGAAGCATATAGTCACAAGCGTATAATTGCAGGGAAGACACTTATTTTCATAGATGAGATTCAAGAAATACCTCATGCAATTGAAAGTTTGAAATATTTTTGCGAGAATGCACGCGAACAACATGTAATCGTTGCAGGTTCATTATTAGGTATAATCAACCGTTCATCAGAGTCATATCCTGTAGGAAAAGTCAACATTCTAAGATTATACCCTATGACATTTGAAGAATTTCTTTGGGCTAAAGGGGAAAAAGAACTATCTGAGGCAATAATAAATTTAGACTGGGAATTTGTAAATATATTTAGAATAAAGTTGGAAGAATATCTACGACAATACTATTACGTTGGAGGTATGCCAGAAGTTGTCTTACATTTCACAACAAGAAATGATATCAATAAAGTTCGTTCTATACAAAGAGACATTCTAACAACATATCATAATGATTTTGCCAAACATGCTGGTTCAGAGACACAACGCATCCGATTAGTATGGAATAGCATACCTTCACAATTATGCAAAGAGAACAAGAAATTCATCTATGGTGCAGTAAAGAAAGGCAGTCGCGCCCGTGAATTCGAATTGGCGATACAATGGCTAATTGACGCAGGACTTGTATATAAAGTACACAGATGCAAAAAACCAGATATGCCTCTAAAAATATACGAAGACTTTGATGCTTTTAAACTATATCTTCTTGATGTCGGACTTTTAGGTGCTCTATCTGGAGCATCTGCTATGCAAATGCTGGCTAACAACAATATCTTCAAAGAGTTTAGAGGCAGCTTTACAGAGAATTATGTATTACAGCAACTATATGCGAATAAAATCTCATATATTTATTACTACAGTAAAGATCATTCAACGATGGAAATAGATTATTTGATACAATATGCAGAAAGAATAATTCCTATAGAAGTAAAGGCTGAAGAAAATGTAAAAAGCAAGTCACTATCTCAATTTGTAAACAAGGAATTTGCAAATCTCAACATGAAAGCTCTTCGTTGTTCAATGAAACCATACATTGACCAAGGATGGCTCGAAAACATACCATTATACTCTATTAATGGATATTTTAAAAATAATTACGACGAGTAAAATTTATATAGACATATCAATCATCTTCTCACATCAACTTCTTTATCATTTCCAATTTATCATACGGCAGATATTTCATCATGAAGTCGATTCGATTTGATGATTTCAAAACGGCTCTCTTATTGCTGAACGCCAAGAAACTTTCCTTGGAGTGATATTTTCCCATGCCGCTCTCCCCTACCCCGCCGAACGGAAGATGCTCGTTGGCGACATGCAAAATTGTGTCGTTGATGCAAACGCCGCCGGATGTCGTGGTTCTTAAAATATTTTCAGAAGATTCGTTATTGCCGAAATAATATAAAGCCAAAGGCTTGGGACGATTCATGATAAATTCCGACACCTTATTAATATTATCAAATTCTATGACAGGAAGTATCGGTCCGAATATTTCTGTTGACATCACATTAGAGGTCTGTTGTCCGTTGTCTGTTGTCTGTTGACCTAATCCCAACAAGGTAAACTGAATATATCTTTCATCTTTATCGCAGTTGCCGCCGTAGATGATTGTTCCTTCATCGAGATACGAGGTAAGTCGTTGATATGCTTTGTCGTTGATGATTCTGCAATAGCATTCGCTTTCTTGTTGGTTTTCGCCGTAGAATTTCTCGACATAATAAATCATCTTCTTAATCAATTCGTCTTTGACATCACGATGTACCATCATATAATCAGGAGCGACGCAGGTCTGTCCCGCGTTTATTGTCTTTCCCCAGACAATTCTTCTCGCCGCGAAGTCGATATTGCAGTCTTTATCGACGATGCACGGGCTCTTGCCGCCGAGTTCTAAGACGACAGGCGTGAGGTTCTTCGATGCTGCTTCCATCACGACTCTGCCCATATCAGGACTTCCCGTATAAAAGATGAAATCGAATTTCTGTGCGAGCAAAGCCTGATTCACGTCTCTATGACCTTGAACCATCGTGATATAATTCTTATCGAAAGTCTCGTCTATCATTTTCTGCATCACATCCGAAGTGTTTTGAGAATAAGGCGAAGGCTTTAAGACAGCGCAGCAACCAGAAGAGATTGCCCCGACCAAAGGAGCGAACATCAGATGAAAAGGATAATTCCACGGCGCAATTATCAAGGCGACACCGAAAGGCTCGTATATCACGCGACTCTTCGACGGCATCAGATATAAAGGCGTCTTGACTTTCTTAGGTTTCGACCATTTCTTAATATTTTTTATATGGTCGTTAATCTCCGTTAAGACAATATTAATTTCTGTTAAGAAAGCTTCTTCCTTGCATTTATGAAGATCTTTCCATAAAGCATCATAAATATCATCGGAATATTTTTCCACAGCCGACTTCAGTTTCTTCAGCTGT
>JAZUST010000011.1:0-42915 GCA_045606865.1 Bacteroidales bacterium | reverse complement strand
CTCTACCTCTTGATGAAGAGAAGGCAAGTCTCGTGATAACAAACGCTCTCGGCGTTAACGTGATGACAGTGGAACTCGACGGCAACCAAGGAAGAAAGACATTATATCTCGAACAACTTCCCGCCGGAGTCTACACATATTTCGTGAAATGCGGAGAATATACAATAACAGGGAAATTGATGAAAAAGTAAGAGTTGGCTTTGAACTTTGAACTTTGAACTTTGAACCTTAGTTCAACAGCCTTAGTTCAAAGTTCAAAAAAAAATCGTTGATTGTTGACCGTTGTCCGTTGACTTTTATTATCTTTGCAATCATGAGAATCATTCTGCTTTACATATTGCTCGCTTTGCTCGGTCAACAGACAACTTTTTTAGAAACTGAAAATCTGAAAACCTCAGAATCTGAGAAAGGCAGCGAGCCACGAGCTATGAGCAATGAGCAGAGATTCCGCAAAACTCAAAGCTCTTCTCAGGTTTTCAGTTTCTCAGATTCTCAGATTTTATACTTCGAAAACCAAATCCGTCTCGCCGACTCTTTATATAAAAACTATCTCCCGCAATATAATTTTGAGGAAGTTAAGAAAGCTGTAGAGTTTTTTGATAGTCTTCGGCCTTGCGACTTTGAGACCTTATGACCTTAGTCAAAAAAGTGTACAAGGATAAGAAAAAAGTCGGAAGTTTAAAGGGTTTTTTTTGTCAAGACAACGAGACGTCATTTATAGACGTACGGACGTACGTCTCAACGGGAGATGCTGGTTTTAATTCAGTTTCACCCTTTATTATCGAACCTCCTGTAGAGGCACACGTCCGTGTGACTTAAATTTAAAATTGAAAGTTGAAAATTAAGGTAGATAGGTGACATATTACGTCATCTGCTATCAGTTCATAGTTCATAGTTCATAGTCATAGTCATAGTTCATAGTTCATAGTTCAAAAAAATAACTTATCATTTATAACTTTTCTAATAAAAATAATTGTAACTTTGCAACTATTCAAAATTTTATTTCTCATGGAAAACAACCTTTTTATATACAATAGCTTGACTCGCTCTAAAGAATTGTTCAAGCCTCTCAATGCTCCTCATGTGGGAATGTACGTCTGCGGTCCTACCGTCTATGGCGACGCTCACTTAGGTCATGCCCGTCCTGCAATCACTTTCGACTTAGTGTTCCGTTATCTCAAACATCTCGGCTATAAAGTACGTTACGTGCGTAACATCACCGACGTAGGTCACCTTGAACACGATGCCGATGAAGGCGAAGACAAGATTGCGAAGAAAGCTCGCCTTGAGAACTTGGAACCTATGGAAGTGGCTCAATATTACAAAGACCGCTACCACGCAAGTATGGACAAACTCAATGTGTTGCGTCCTTCTATCGAGCCTCATGCTTCGGGACATATCATCGAACAGATTGAGATGATACAGAAAATCCTTGACGCAGGTTACGCTTACGAATCAAACGGTTCCGTCTATTTCGATATAGCAAAATATAACAAAGACTTCCGCTATGGCATCCTCTCAGGACGTAATGTGGAGGAGATGCTCAACAACACCCGCGAACTTGCCGGTCAGTTGGAAAAGAGAAACGGTGCTGACTTCGCATTGTGGAAGAAAGCCGAGCCTAAGCACATCATGCGCTGGAACTCACCATGGGGCGAAGGCTTCCCGGGATGGCACGCAGAATGTTCTGCCATGAGCTGCAAATATCTCGGCGAACAATTCGACATACACGGCGGCGGCATGGACTTGCTCTTCCCTCATCACGAATCTGAAATCGCTCAGTCGATGGCTTTCAACGGCGGTAAGCAACCTGTCAAATATTGGATGCATAACAATATGATTACCTTGAACGGACAGAAGATGGGTAAGTCGTTGGGCAATGCGATGTCGTTGGAAGACTTCTTCGCCGGCAACCATCCGCTTTTGGAACGTCCTTATCCACCGATGACGATACGTTTCTTCGTGCTTCAGGCACAATATCGCAGCACCGTCGACTTCTCCAACGAAGCTCTTCAAGCTGCAGAGAAAGGCTACAAACGTCTCATGGAAGCAACGAAACTCGTCAACAATCTAGTCGCTACAGAAGGTGCAGAAGAACTCGGCGTACAAAAAATCATGGACGCTTGCTACGAAGCCATGAACGACGACTTCAACAGTCCGATAGTGATAGCGAATCTCTTCGAGGCAGTTAGAATGGTCAACTCGGTGAAAGACGGTCACGCTAAGATCAACGCACAAGAATTGGAATTAATGAAACAGTTGTTCCAGTCATTCGTATTCGATATCTTAGGACTTTTAGATTCAGAAGCAGGCGGTGATGACGGCTTGGTCGACGGCTTGATGGAGACTATCATCGACATCAGAAAAGAAGCACGTGCCAAGAAAGACTGGGTTACCAGCGACATCATCAGAGACAAGCTCGCCGCTCTCGATATCGTCTTGAAAGACGGCAAAGAAGGAACGACGTGGAGCAAGAAGTAATTGACAAATAATAGTCGAGGGGACATCTATAAATTACCCGTTTGAACAAATATTGATAATAACAATTAAAACTTTTGCATGCTTTATGTTTTTTATCGGAATCTTTTCGTCTTTCTTTCAATCACATAGCTCGCTATGCTCTTTCAAGAAAAACAAAAATCTTCTCAATAAAAATTCATAAATCATTTGCAAAGTAATTTATAGAAGTCCCCTTGATTAATAAGACAAATGACAATGCAAATCGCATTGTCATTTGTCTTATTAGAATCCCATTTTATTTCTATTTGATTTTGAGGAGAAGTTTTCTTCGTTACAGAAATTGCAGACCATTTCGAGTGTTATCTTATTGCCGCTGAGAATATATTCAACGGCGCTTTTTCGTACCACATTTTCTATCTGGCCGCCGCTGAAGGAATATCTCTCTGCTAGAGTGGTATAATCTTCGTCATCGAGTCCTTTCAACATCGATTTCCAGATTTTTGCTCTTACCTTCTCACCGGGTTTATCCAGTTCTATTTTATAGATGAATCGACGTTCGAAGGCAGGGTCGAGGTTGCATTGAAGGTTGGTCGTACAAATCATGATGCCGTCGATGGTTTCCATCTCCTCTAGAATGATGTTTTGTAATGTGTTAAGCATCTGTGCTGTTGAAGATTCTATTCTTTCCACTCTCTTGCCGAATATGGCGTCGGCTTCGTTAAAGAACAAAATAGGTTTTAACTTCTTGTTTTTACATAGTAGTCTATAGGTTGTAAACACAGCCTTTACCGACTTTTCCGACTCTCCGACCCACTTGCTTCTAAGTTTACTCATGTCAATGTAATATATATCCCTTCCTGTTTTTTTTGCCAGTTGCATCGTGGTCTCTGTCTTTCCTGTTCCTGGACCGCCATAAAGAATAATGTTGAAACCTTTTCGCATTCCCATTTCCTCAAGACGCTCTTGTACACCTTTGAAATATTCTTCGTCGAGAAGTCGTTCAAGACGATTTATTTGTTCTTGTTCGCTCTCGTTGTAGAAAAGTTCTTTGGTAACAATACTGTCGCAACTCATCAAATCTCTGTTTCCATTGGAGTTGTCCTCGAAGAGAAGGTCGAATTCTATGAAGAACTCTTCCTTGACTTTGTCGCTAAGAGCAATAAGACTCTTGTCGATAAAACTATCGTCGCCACCAAAAGTAACCAAATCTTTGACTTGCATTCTGGTTCTGCCGCTTTGAAAATGTCGAAAGAACATCTGACTATCTTCTCTTTCTGTAAGCAAATCGCTGATTAATTTGAAATCAACATATTTGTCTCCGAAGTTTACATATCTGATGCAGAGATAGTAGAAAATGCGTTGTTCAGATTTTGTTAACTTTTTGATGTTGTATTGTGTTACCTTCTGACTGAATACATTCTGCTGATTTGACTCAACAAGCAAATTAAGGTCGTTTAAAAGAATCTCTTCGTTTATCTCATCATCTTTATGTGCCTTGAAAAGTAGACGCATCTGGAGGAACATCTCTTCGGGGGATAGTTCTGAAAGTGATTCTTCCGAATATTCTGTGTCGTCTATTATTGCTTGACATGCTTCTTTGGGTATGGCGTATGAAGTGACACTACTATATCTGCTCTTTACCTTTCTCACTATCCTCTTGTCAGATAATGAATCCAGGTACTTGCGATATTTGATGAATTCGATGTTTGTGCATCCCATTGTTTCGACAATGTCGGCATCGTCGCATGAACCATAACATCCTCCGTTTTCCAACACGCAAGCCAATATTACAGATTCTTGCGGACATATTCCAAACTTGCTTTCAATGTAGTTGAAGTCGTCTTTTAATTCATCGATAATGGATTTGCTGAACTTCTTTTCTTTAACTTTTACCAAAACTCTGTTTAAGCAGACCGATAGAGAGAAAGTTTCATTGTTTTTTTCTTCCATCATCGATACATTCTCATTCGTGGACCGTGAATTTGTTTTTTTCATTTTCTTGTAATTTCTTAAGTGTTTCTAGATGTTATCATTAACCCGCTTTAAATTGTTGACGATTATTTTTTTCGTAAGTAACCATCTGATATTTTATAATCGCTAGGAGAATACGAAGCGAAATGTTTGGATTTTCTATCATAAAAATTGGAAAAAAATTATGGGATTCCTATAGATTACTTTGCAAATGATTTATAGAACTTCCTTATAATTTATAGGTGTCATCTTAATTGTTTTTTTATTATATTTGCGGCAATATGGATAAGATTAGAAATTTTTGTATTATAGCTCATATCGACCACGGTAAGAGTACGTTAGCAGACAGACTTTTGGAAAATACAAAGACACTGTCGCAGAAAGAATTGGTGAATCAAGTTCTTGATGATATGGACTTGGAAAGAGAGCGCGGCATCACTATCAAGAGTCACGCTATTCAGATGAATTATGTTAAAGATGGTGTCAACTATACATTGAATCTCATCGACACTCCCGGTCACGTCGACTTCTCATACGAGGTTTCACGTTCTATAGCCGCTTGCGAAGGTGCGTTGTTGGTCGTCGATGCAACACAAGGCATTCAGGCGCAGACAATATCTAACCTTTATATGGCGTTGGAACACGACTTGGAAATCATACCTGTCATCAACAAGATAGATATGGATAGCGCTAATCCTGAGATGGTGGAAGACCAGATCGTCGACCTTATAGGTTGCGACCGTTCCGACATCTTACGCTGCAGCGCACGTAACAACATAGGTATTGAAGAAATCCTCGAAGCCATAGTCAACAGAATCCCTGCACCAAAAGGCGACCCTAACGCTCCGTTGCAGGCTCTCATCTTCGACTCGGTGTTTAACTCTTATAGAGGCATTATCGCTTATTTCCGTATCATCAACGGAACAATAAAGACAAACGAACTCGTGAAGTTCTTCGCCACCAAGATGGAATATCATGCCGATGAAATAGGTGTGCTCCAACTAAAACAAGTTCCTAAAGACGAACTCTCAGCCGGTAACGTAGGTTACATCATATCAGGTATCAAGACATCTTCTGAAGTTAAGGTGGGTGATACCATCACACACGTGGATCGTCCTTGCGACAAACCTATCGAAGGCTTTGAAAACGTGAAACCGATGGTTTTCGCCGGTGTCTATCCTGTCAGCGCCGACGACTATGAAGAATTACGTTCATCATTAGAGAAGTTGCAACTTAACGACGCTTCGTTGGTGTGGGAACCTGAGTCATCGGCAGCATTGGGATTCGGATTCCGTTGCGGATTCTTGGGACTTCTCCACATGGAAATCGTCCAAGAACGTCTCGACCGCGAGTTTAATATGGACGTAATCACAACAGTTCCTAACGTTTCTTTCAAGGCATATCTCACCGATGGTGAAATGCTCGACGTTCATAACCCGAGCGGACTTCCTGAAGTGACGAAACTGGATCACATCGACGAACCATTCATCATTGCTGAAATAATCACCAAGAACGAATTCGTGGGTTCTATTATGAAACTCTGCATCGACAAACGCGGCGTTCTCATGAACCAGACCTATCTCACCACAGACCGCGTAGAATTGAAATTCCAGATGCCGTTGAGCGAAATAGTTTTCGACTTTTATGATAAATTAAAATCAATATCAAAAGGTTACGCGTCATTCGACTATCATATAGCAGGATATCAGCAAGCCAATTTGGTTAAATTAGATATCATGTTAAATGGTGAAGTGGTTGATGCTTTGTCAACTTTGATACATCGCGACAATGCATACGCTTTCGGACGTAAGATGTGTGAAAAGTTGAAGGAACTCATCCCTCGCCATCAGTTCGATATCGCTATTCAGGCATCTATCGGAGCAAAGATTATTGCAAGAGAAACTGTACGTCAAGTGCGTAAGGACGTTACTGCAAAATGTTATGGCGGTGATGTTAGCCGTAAACGTAAACTTCTTGAAAAACAAAAGGCAGGTAAGAAGAGAATGCGTCAGATCGGTAGCGTGGAAGTGCCGCAATCAGCATTCCTTGCAGTGTTGAAACTGGATTGATGTTTAATAATAACTCTATGAAAAAGTATTGTGTTTTAATATTCTTGATAGGAATGATGTTGGTGTCATGTGAAAAAGACAAGCAGAAACCAACAGTGGTGACTAACGAAGTAGTGACAATAACAGCAACAACGGCCGATGTCGTCGCTGATGTAACTGACGATGGCGGGGCAGAGGTGACTAAGAAAGGCGTTTGCTGGAGTATAAACCAAAATCCTTCCGTGGCGGATAATTATACAGACAATGGTAAAGGTGTAGGCTCGTTTACATCCAACTTGAAAGAATTGAATTCCAATACAACTTATTATGTTAGAGCGTATGCCACAAACGAAGTGGGAACTTCTTATGGTGAGCAAATTAGTTTTAGTACCTTGGAAGAATCAAATCCTGATGACGACGACGATAATGGCGACGATGAGATAGAAGTATTATCCCCGGAAGTTACAACATTATCTGTTACTGAAATTACAGAGACATCTGCTGTCGCCGGTGGTGATGTGACATCGGACGGTGGTGCTGAGGTGACAGCGAGAGGCGTTTGCTGGAGCGTGAATCCTAATCCGACAATAATAGACAACCATACTGATAATGGTGTAGGAACAGGAGAATTCATGTCTAATATAACAGAACTGACACCCAATACAACATACTATGTAAGAGCATATGCTACAAACGAAACAGGTACATCTTACGGAGAAGAAATAAGTTTTGCTACCTTACCTTCAGTAGAGTTGGAACTCCCGGAAGTTACAACATTATCTGTTACTGAAATTACAGAGACATCTGCTGTCGCCGGTGGTGATGTGACATCGGACGGTGGTGCTGAGGTGACAGCGAGAGGCGTTTGCTGGAGCGTAAATCCTAATCCGACAATGGATGATAAACATACAGAAGATGGAACAGGAGTTGGTCAGTTTGTGTCAAATCTTCCTAATCTCGCTATAAATACTACCTATTATTTAAGAGCATACGCTACAAATGAAGTGGGAACTTCTTATGGTGAAGAAGTAACATTCACCACATTGGAAGGTAATTTTATCAATGGTTATGAATATGTTGATTTAGGATTGCCAAGCGGTCTGAAGTGGGCAACACATAATTTCGGCGCTACAATGCCTTACGAGATAGGCGAGTATCTGGCATGGGGCGAACATAAAGGAAAAGATATGTATAGCATCTCAAACAGTGAGACCTACGGTGTAAATATAGCTGATTTCTCTGGTGACATCGAATATGATGCTGCTGCATTCACATGGGGCGGTACATGGAGAATCCCTACAGAAGCAGAAACAAGAGAATTGAAAGACAACTGTACATTTGAATGGACTGAGATGAATGGCGTTCCCGGCGCAATCGTGACAGGTCCTAATGGAAATCAGATTTTCCTCCCTTCAGGAGGATTCGCTACAGAAGGTAATATAGACTTCGCTGACTCAGAAGGCGCTTATTGGACTTCATCGCCAGACCCTTCTGATCCGATGTATTATGCTTGCTTCTTCTATTTCTACAATACCAACTTCTCAAACATTGGTTGGTTCAGTAAATATGCAGGATTGTTGGTGAGACCGGTTGCGGAATAGAACTATAGAAAATCTGAGAATCTGAAAACCTGAAAACCTGAGAAATGGTTCTCTCGTAGTTTTCTTACGCAGAGTCGCAGAGTATCGCGGAGTTGTTCTGCGTTCTTTGCGTCTCTGCGAGAATATATCATTGAAGCATCTCTCCCGTAGAGGCACACGGACGTGTGAATTAAATTGACAATTGAAAATTGAAAATTAAAGAGGCTCTGTGCCATAACCTATAATGTCGTGCAGTTTCTTTTCAATTTTCTGTACACGCTCACGCATAAGGTCATATTTCGTTTTCTTAACAGGACATTGATCACTTTGATTTTCCATTTTTATTATAATTACCTTTCCAAATTCTCCTTTAGATTCTTTTTAAAAGATTTATTTATACCTTCCAATTCATATTTTTGATAATTATGTCCATCGGATTTCTTTTGACGTGTAAGGTATTCACGATGTTTCTTGAAATCAGATTTAGTGTCCTTTGAATATTGAACCTTCATTTAACCCCATATCATCTTTTTTATATCGTCGATATTAATGCCTTCACAAACTATACTTCCGTTTCTTATTTCGTCGAGATATTCCTCGTTTTCATAAAGATAATGAGATACACCTTGTTCCTTGAGTTTTTCAACAATCACTTCATTTATCGACATACTTTCGATAAACTCGTCCATTTCCTCATCAGTATAACAACCACCTAATGATTCAAATAAATCCTCCTGTTCTTCAGTCATATGTTCATAGGAACACTCACTTAATATATCCCTGGTCCAATTTTCTCTCCCAATAGTATTGAGGATATGTTGGGTCATTTCTTTATTGTGTGTATGATGGAGAAGTTCACAAATCCCATCCAATTGTTGTTTTGTTAATTTTTCCATATCAAATAAGTTTATGTTTGAATGTATAAATATAATAAATTCTCTTAAAATGTTTATAAATTTTCATATAAAAATTAAAAAAATCCATCAAATTACCTAATTTTAATAGTGACATATAATATATATCAAAAAAGAGTAAAAAATTAAGTGATTGTTAAGATTTTTTTTGGATATTGGTGGTTGTCAACGGACAACAGTCAACAGACTTTGTCCACTTTTTTAGTATAGGGTTTAGAGTGTAGAGCAAAGTAAAGTAAAGACGCACGGTTCAGGCACCTAGAAAAAAAATCAGGGCGTATGGATACGTCCTGATTTTCAAATTTCAATTACTATAATGATGACAATTTCTCCCAGATTCTGACCATGGCGAGAGTGTCGAGGTGACAGTAGTCGAGTAATGCTTGGCGTGCTTTCTCTGCTTCGTCTGCAGGCATGTCCTTAATTCTTGGGAAGATGCTCATCGCGTCGCCACCGTTTTGCACCAATTCATTGAGGTGATGATAATTCAGTTCTTCATTGTCAGGGAACAATGCTGGCAACACGCTTTTAATACTGAAGGAACCGCCCATTGCCTTAGTATAATAATTACCATTACGGAATGAGTAAATCGACGATATTGTCGTGAATCTTCATCAGTTTACCATTAAGGTCCGAATATTGATTTGCCATTTCCTTGATACGGCTTCACATATCACATTGCAACCTTCTTCCATCAACGCCTTGGTTTTGTCTATCATCGCCGAAATGTCGAGTTTGCCATCCTGTTTAAATGTCGTCACTTCCACGAAGTCACCGAACAGTTGCATAGCGAGGTCGCCCACCACATCGCCCTCTGCGAAACGAGCTTTTACGCCTTCATCTATCACGGAACATTCAGGTTTGTTAACACAAAGCCACAACGCCTTAGGACATTGGCAGAACTTGACAAATTTTGACTTTGAAATATTTGTTGACTTGTTTTTGCACATATTACATTATATATTTTAGTTTTAAATTAAAATATAGTTTTACTACCTAACATCTTCTCACTATATTCCCATGAATCAAGCAAACGTCCTCCACACTTAGGACATACTTTCACATCCTTTCTGCAATCTGGACATAACTCATATTCAGCATTACATCTATCACAATGGAATGATACGTCTTGTTTTGTAAGCACTTCAAAGTCAGAATATGATTTTCCACATCTTGGACAATCACCATTTGCTGTTACTAAGAAACCATATAATATTACGATTACATTCTTTGTATTTTCTTCAGTTTTCATATAATCAAATTTTGTCCGTTAATATTGTTTGTATAGAATCTTACTTTATTTCTCTTTATATATCAGCATTGCGGATGCCATCCATGCTCCGCCGCCCATTTGGTTTGCATAGGCGCATGTAGAGTATTTTACATCTACTACTTCAACATCATTCTCTGACAAGAATTTGTTAATTTGATTATCTAAAATTTCATGTTTGAGTATATTGTGATTTGAACCCATTGTAAATGTCTTAACCTTAACCATAATTTTATTTTTTTATAATTCTTTCTATTTTTTTAATATCACAAATTTAAAATAAAAAACGTATCACCAACGAAAAATTTTACATTTTCAGATTTTAATGATACGTCTGTACTTTTTTATTTCTTCTTAGTCTTCTTTTTCGGTTCCATCTCGACAATTAAATCATGAAGTTCTTCTGGAAGACGTTTCTTATAATAATCAGCCTTCTTAGCTGGAACTTTTATGGACTTTAAATTTTCGCATTCACACAAAACACGTATACCGAATTCAATTTCTGGCGAATGTATTTCACCATTTGTTAATCCAGTGCATCCAAAGAATGCATGGTCACCTATCTCAGTTACAGAACTAGGAATCACTACGCTTGTCAATCCAGTACATCCAAAGAATGCAAAGTCACCTATCTCAGTTACAGAAGTTGGGATCTCTATGCTTGTCAAAGCACAACAATCTGAAAAAGCATGATCACCTATTTCAGCAACTGAATCTGGGATGATTGTCGATTGACATCCAAACAATAGTTTATTCGATTCTGTTTCTATTATTGCATTACATCCACCACGAGAATCGTACTTAGGATTATCCTCTGCAACCTTTATACTTGTCAATGCCCGACAATCTGAAAAAGCTTTATGTCCTATTTTAGTTACAGAATTAGAAATCACTACGCTTGTCAAAGCACAACAATCTGAAAAAGCATAATCACCTATTTTAGTTACAGAATCAGGAATCACTACGCTCGTCAATCCGCAGCTTTCAAAAGCCCATTCACCTATTTCAGTTACAGAAGTTGGGATCTCTACGCTTGTCAAAGCACAACAATCTGAAAAAGCATAATCACCTATTTTAGTTACAGAATCAGGAATCACTACGCTCGTCAATCCGCAGCTTTTAAAAGCCCATTCACCTATTTCAGTTACAGAACTAGGAATCACTACGCTTGTCAAAGCACAACAATCTGAAAAAGCATAATCACCTATTTTAGTTACAGAATCAGGAATCACTACGCTCGTCAATCCGCAGCTTTTAAAAGCCGATTCACCTATTTCAGTTACAGAGTCCGGAATAACTATGTTTGTCAATGCACCTTTATCAAAAAATGCATAACTCTCTATTTCAGTTGTTCCTTCTGGAATGATACAGACACCGTCTTTTATTTCATATTTTGCCATAATATTAAAATTTAGTGAGTTTATTTATTTTATTCTATATAACAATTTGTTAAAAAAACTTAAGTGGGTTCTGAAAATAAACAAGACAACGAGGCAAGCATCCCTACTTGTTTTTCGTTGTCTTCTGAAATATCTAATGATAAAAATTCGCCTAAATCAAAACACTCCCTTACAACACCAAGACGGTCTTCGTTCCACCGTAAGGATAAACCTTTTTACATTCATCAAGCAAAACATCGAAATAATGAGAATGAAAGACCCAACGCCAAAATCCAGTCCAATGATAACAAGTCCAGACATTCAGACATTGCAGATAGCGAAGCGGACCAACGAGCCATTTAGGCAACGGCAACAAAGGAGCAGCATCCAAAATCGCATGATTTACAACAATTTCGTCACGCTCCAAAATACGAGACAATATCTTTCCACCTAAAGAAAGTCCGTAAGCACAATCTAAACGTCCTTCGTAATTTTTCTTGACATAATCTATAATTTGAACAGCTTGGTCATCAACGGAAATAAAATGGGTATGTTTTCCAACGACAAAGCCATCGACTTCCACAGCGATGATACGAAAGTCATTTTCAAGTAGATTGATAAGCGGAACAAAAATCTCGTAAGAGACTCCCAATCCAGGAATGAGCATTAAAGTCGGGGCATTTTTATTTCCGAAAACGTTGAAGTTCATATCAAGTATTTTATGCAATTATAAATAAAAAAAACATATAAAAGACATTTCAAATTTACAAATAAGTTATATATTTGCATTATAAATTTTAAATCCAAAATATATGAAAACTTCATTTTTTACATCGGTGTCTCCACACAATGACATCTACAACAAAAGATTAAAATCAATCATTATGAAAGGAGAAAAAGAATACATCGAAAAGCAGGAGATCCTCGATGCCATTAGGGACGGACTTTTGGAGATAAAGCGACGCCGCCAGAATGGAGAAGAAGGTATAACGCTTCAACAGCTCATCGATGAATTATAGGATTATCCCAAGCACATCTTTTTTAAAGGAATCCAAACGATTAGCAAGGAAATATCTTTCTTTTAAAAATGATTTAGAGATTTTACAGAAAGAACTAATCATAAACCCTAATTCAGGCGTTGAGATTGGTGTTGGCTTACGTAAAGTCAGGATGGCAATTGGCTCTAAAGGGAAAGGGAAAAGTCACGGCGCGAGAGTCATAACCTACACCGTAATATTATCCGTCGATGAAGGCGAAATCAACCTTCTGACGATATACGACAAAGCGGAACGAGAAAGCATCAGTCGCAAGGAAATTGAGGAGATTATGAAAGAACTTTGAACTCTAAACTCTGACTCAATTTATGTTAAAAATTTTTATAAAAAATTAACTTGACAAACGACTTTTTCGGTAGTATATTTGCAATGTTAAACTTTAAAACCAGAAGATATGAAAGCTTTAAATTTAAACGTAGCGACGTCGATGCAATGGCGTCGGAAAAACGAAGAATTTCAAAATCAAATTATGAAAGAAGAGAAAGAATACATTGAGAAGCAAGAAATCCTCGATGCCATCAGGGACGGACTTTTGGAGATAAAAGAAGCTCGTTTAAGTGGTCGCAAACTAATGACGGCGGAGGAACTTCTAAATGAATTATAGGATTAATGTTCTTCCCGAATTTGCCAAAAACCTGAGACGACTAAGCAAAAAGTATCGTTCTATCAAACAGGATTACGCCAACTTTATTAAAGAATTACATCACAACCCTAATTCAGGCGTTGAGATTGGTGTTGGCTTACGTAAAGTCAGGATGGCAATTGGCTCTAAAGGGAAAGGGAAAAGTCATGGCGCGAGAGTCATAACTTACACCGTAATATTATCCGTCGATGAAGGCGAAATCAACCTTCTGACGATATACAACAAAGCGGAACGAGAAAGCATCAGTCGCAAGGAAATTGAGGAGATTATGAAAGAACTTTGAACTCTGAACCCTGAACTCTGACATATAGCTCGCTATGCTCTTTCGAGAAAAACAAAAATCTTCTCAAAGAAAAATTCATAAATCACCTGCAAAGCAATTTATAGAAGTCACTAATATTTATTAAAACAAATTAATATCAACACTCCAGAAGCCAGTCTAATACATTCTGCTGTTTGATTCCATCATGATAAGTTGTTGGTGTTTTATCTAATGTCAGAAGTATTTTTGGAAAATTATCATTAATATTTTTCAACGCTCTAATTTCCCTTTCTAATGTAGCATAATCCAAAACAGTTGCCGCCACCTGATAATATGTAACTTCTTGCATTTTAACTGCAACAAAGTCAACTTCGAGAGAATCCGTCTTTCCTATGTAAACATTGTGATTACGTCTGATGAGTTCTAAAAAAACCACATTCTCTAGGATATGACCAAAATCAGTCTTTTTATTACCAAGAAGAGTATTTCTCAATGCGACATCAACAAGATAATATTTCTCCATAGTTTTCAACAATTCCCGTCCTTTTATATTGTACCTCTTCACTGGATATAGTATAAAACTTTGACATAACGCAGAAACATATTTCTCTATGGTTTTAAAATCCACCTTCTTTCCCGATGATGATATAGTATCTGTTATCTTCTTTATCGACAATGTGTTTCCAATATTATCAGAAACAAAAGCCATCAGATTTTCCAAAGTCAAGGCATCATTAATTCTATTTCTTTGTACTACATCTTTTAAGACAATGGTACTATAAATACCTCTTAAATAATCATTTATCAAAGACTCTTCTCTATCAAACTCTATAGCGTATGGAAAAGATGAGAATGTTATATAATCTGAATAATGCCTATCTATATCAATTACTTTTTCCAATGCGGAAATATACTCCTTAAAAGACAACGGCAAAACATGAATCTCAATAAATCTTCCAGATAACAACGTTGCTATCTCACTAGACAACAGATACGCATTAGAGACTGTGATATAAATATCCGTATTTTCTTTCACAAAAAGAGCATCAACAACATCTGCGTAATTATCAACATGTTGTATCTCATCAAGAAATATGTAATTCATCTTGTCAGAAACCAATCGCTTGCTAACGTAATTATATAATTCTTTAGACTGCCTCAATTCAAAAAAATCATAATTCTCAAAATTGATTGCCGTGATACAATTTTTTTCAACGCCAGAGTTCAGCAAATTATGTTGAAACAACTGCATCAAGGTACTTTTACCACATCTTCTAACGCCAGTTATTATCTTTATTACCTTCTTATCTTTAAAAGAATTAAGTTTATCAGTATATTGCTTTCTTTCTATCAATTTCATAAGTTCAAATATTTTTGAAATGCAAATATACATTTATATTTGGAATATAATCCAAAAACTTTATAAAAACATTTTTTTTTGGAATTTAACTCTAAAAAAATTATGGTCTATATTGTCTTAGTCAAAGCTTGTAACAATAATTTATTTCTCATAAGCATTATTTTTCAAGGAATAACACAACAAATTCACTCTGTATAATAACCACATACAAAATAAGGATTTTCTAATTATAAAGAATCTGCATATTTATCAAGTCGCCATTTTGCGTTAGGGATTGGAGCGGCATCCTTTGCGAGCGGGATTCGGGAGCGGGAGCAGGACAAGCGAGCAAAGATATAGCGGAAAGCCACACCCACGCGATGCAGTTTTCTATCTTCGGATGGTCGCCATCGTCGTTCATATTCAAGGAAGTAGCAGGATTATTTCAGCATGAAGATCAATATCTTTATGTGAATATCGGTTTAGGAGAAACCTTGATGAAAGCCAGAATCGGGACGAAGCCGGAGATTACGGTGATTCAATTGACAGTTGAAAGTTGAAAGTTAAAAATTGAAAATTGAAAATTATGGTAGAGACGTCACCCCTGTGGCGTCTTTGAATTGAAGATTAAAAGACACACGGCGTGTGTCTTATTTTTTTGCGTCTTTTTTAAAAATCCCTCTTGCTGTTTCCGAAGATGTTTATTATCTTTGCAAGACATTCAAAAATCATTAGTTCCTTTTTTCATATATAATTTTTTTAATTATTTGTTTATAGATTATTTAAAGTATCACATTATGAAAAAGTATCTCATGTTATTGTTGATAGTTCCATTATTGGTTGCATGTGAGAAAGAGGCGGTAAAACCAGTGGTAACTACAATTGATATTACTGAAATTACAGAGACATCTGCAGTTGCCGGTGGTGATGTTACGTCAGACGGCGGTGCTGAGGTGACAGCAAGAGGCGTTTGCTGGAGCGTGAATCCTAATCCGACAATAGATGATAAACATACAGAAGATGGGGCAGGAGTTGGAAATTTTACATCAAACATTACGGAATTAACCACAAACACCGTCTATCATTTAAGAGCGTATGCCACAAATGAAGTTGGAACTTCTTATGGTGAAGAAGTAACTTTCACTACTATGCAGGGTAATACTATCAACGGATATGAGTATGTTGACTTAGGTCTGCCAAGCGGTTTGAAATGGGCAACAGTCAATGTTGGAGCAGAATTGCCTGAGGAATTTGGTTCTTATTATGCATGGGGGATGACAACGACACCGGCAGACAATAATTATTTTCAGGAATATTGCTTGACGTATGGTGTGGAAATGGACGATATTAGCGGTGATCCGCAATATGATGTGGCGACGTTACTTTGGGGCGGAACTTGGAGAATGCCGACAAAAGACGAATTCACAGAATTGAGGGTATATTGTACATGCGAGTGGACTACACAGAATGGCGTGGTGGGTTATAAGATAACAGGAACCAATGCTAATCATATATTCCTTCCTGCCGCAGGATATCGCGAATATTCTATTCCGTTCTTTGAAGGAATGAGTGGCAGTTACTGGACGTCAACTCCGAGAGAGAATCTTATGGGTTCCTATTATTTCGGATTCGACCCGGAGAATTATTGGGATGGAAATTCAAGTCCTCGCTTCGACGGACTTACTGTAAGACCGGTGTCTGATTAAGGTGAATTAGTCACCATGATTTTATATGAGGCGATAATCAAAATGAGATGTCGCCTTTTTTTCTTAATTTTTTTTATCATTCCTATTGCATTTCGAAAAAATGCTTATTACCTTTGCAGTTTTCAAATGCAAAAAACTATGAATTATCCCGACTTATACTCCCAAGAAGAACAGTTTGAAATGGACAGGCTGTTTGATGTTTTGCTGAATGCATGGACTGGCAAGAAGACAGACGATGATATTGAATTAGTTAGAAAAGCTTACGAGTTTGCTGCATTGGCTCATAAAGATGTCCGCCGCAAGTCGGGAGAACCTTATATCTTCCATCCTATAGCTGTTGCGATAATAGTGGCAGATGAAATAGGAATGGGCGCTACATCGATAACGAGTGCTCTCCTGCATGATGTTGTTGAAGATACGGAATACACGGTAGAGTTTATCTCTCAAGAGTTCGGACCAAAAGTTGCTCGCGTGGTGAAAGGTCTGACCAAACTCAGTAACATAGATTTCCAAAACAGCATAGAAAGTATACAAGCGGAAAACTATCGTAAGATAGTAAATACACTTTCTGAAGATATTCGTGTAATATTGGTTAAACTCGCCGACCGTCTTCATAACATGAGAACCTTGCAGTCGATGGCGCATCATAAACAACTTAAAATTGCATCAGAGACGATGTCGTTCTACGCACCTCTCGCTTATCGTCTTGGTCTCTATGCGATAAAGATGGAACTCGAAAACCTCTGCCTTAAATATATCAACCCTCAGGTTTATGAATCCATATCAAAACAACTAGAAGAGATACGTGAGAATAAAATCAAAGAGTTAGAAGAATTCGCCGAACCTATCAGAAAAGAACTCAATAAAATAGGTATCAAGGCTGAGATAAAAATCATCGAGAGACGTCAGAGCGGCATCTGGGAAAGGATGCAGAAGTTCGGTTTCTCCTTAGACGAGATTTACGATGTCTACGTCTTGAGAATCATCATCGACTGTCCTTTAGAGGAAGAGAAGATAAAATGCTGGCAGACTTTCGGAGTCCTCACTATGTATTATCGTCCTAATAATTCAAAGTTAAGAGACTGGATTTCATTTCCAAAAACCAACGGTTACGAATCGATTCATGCAGTGTTCATGAGTAAACAAGGTAACTGGATAGAGACACAGATACGTACCGAGAAAATGGATCTTATTGCTGAACGTGGCGTGATGGCATACTTAAAATATATTAATGATACCAATTACGCTGAAAATAGCCTTAAACTATGGATCGATAATGTTAAGGATTTAACTAATTCGGACGATTCTTCCGCTATTGAATTTCTTAATAGTTTTAAGTTGGATTTGTTTAATGACGAGATTTTCGTCTTTACCCCTAAAGGCGAGATGAAATGTTTGCCTAAAGGAGCGTCTGTTCTTGACTTCGCTTATATGATTCACAGTGAGATAGGCAATCATTGCGTGGGCGCAAATGTAAATAAAAAACTTACTACAATCGATTACGTTCTTAATATGGGCGACCAAGTGGAAATTATTACTTCCGAATACCAAAATCCTAGAGAACAGTATTTTGACTATCTGGTTACGTCTATAGCTAAGTCACGACTTAAGGCTGGAATTAAGGATTACAGAAAGAATTTCAAAGAAGAAGGTAAGTCAAAACTTGAAACTATATTTAAAAAACTTAAGATAGATTTCAGTCGTCAGAACAGAAACTACATAGTGGAAAAAGCCAAACTTGAACGACGAATAGACCTTTACTATTATGTTGCTTTGGGAAAAATTACCGAACAAGATATAGAATCCCTGTTTAAGGAAAGTCATGGCAACAGCACTTCTAATCTTTTGTTGAAGATACTCACTTTCGGTTTGGCGGGTTCTACTCCAAAACCAGAAGATACCAAAAACGCCGAAGTCGAAAACAATGATCTAGACTACACGATATCAGAATGTTGTAAACCAATTCCTGGCGATGATGTCGTTGTTATTTCATTCCCTAACCAACCACTCCAGATACACAGACCCGACTGCCCCAAGGCTATAAGTCTTATGTCGCAGTACGGAAATAATATCGTTAAGGCTAAGTGGCAATTTAGCGACAACATCGCTTTTATGGCGACATTGAAAATCTCCGGTGTCAATAAAAGAGGTTTTGGCGTTGAGTTGATTTCGGAATTAAGCAACAACTTTAAGTTGGATTTATATTCCATCAAGATGCAGAGCGAAGGCGGAATGGTTGATGTTGTGGTGTCGTTTTATGTCAATAATCTTAAACAACTCGAGACTATTATCGCCGACATCAAGCGTATGCCTCTGGTTAAGAAAGTGGCAAGAGTTGAACGCAATATTGAATGTTAATCATTTAAGGCGATATATATTAAGGTGACTTCTATAATTTATAAATGTAACCTTTTTTTTATTTTTATAAATATTTTTCTTTCGTCATACTGAGATTTTTACTAATTTTGAACGCTAAATAGGAAACCGATTTTTTTAGGATGCTTTAATTCTAAAATTCAGAGGTTCTGGAGTTCTTCTATGAACCTATTTAGCCGCGTTTAAGTAAATTATTAAAAATCTATAAAATATTATGGCAAAAATTGATTTGCTTCTTGGCTTACAGTGGGGCGACGAAGGTAAAGGTAAGGTCGTCGATGCTCTCACACCTCATTATGATATCGTAGCTCGTTTTCAAGGCGGACCTAACGCCGGTCACACTATCGAGTTCGACGGAAAGAAATTCATCCTTCACACAATTCCTTCCGGTATCTTCAACGAAAAATGTATCAACGTCATCGGCAACGGCGTCATCATCGACGCTAAGATCTTCAAAGACGAGATAGACAGACTCGCAGAAAGCGGAATGGATGTAAAAGACAGACTTCTGATTTCCAACAAGGCGCACCTCATCATCCCGACTCATCGCGCCCTTGACGCCGCTAACGAAAAAGCTCTCCAAAAAAATAAAATCGGCTCAACATTAAAAGGCATCGGACCAACTTATACAGATAAGACTGCACGTCGAGGATTACGTATCGGTGACATCGCAGCAGCCGACTTCAGAGAACGTTACGAAAGACTGAAGAATACGCACCTTGCTCAAATCAAAAACCTCGACTTCGATATGAGTTCTCTTCTTCTCGATAATATGCCTTTCGAACAATATGAAGAAGAATGGTTCAAAGCTATAGATTTCTTAAAACAATTTAAGTTTATCGAAAGCGAATATTTTATCAATAAGTCGTTAGACGAAGGTAAACGTGTTCTCGCAGAAGGAGCACAAGGCACTTTGTTGGATGTAGATTTCGGAAGCTATCCTTTCGTAACTTCATCATCAGTAATAGCCGCAGGAGCATGCTCAGGTCTCGGCGTAGCTCCAAGCAGAATAGGTAAAGTTTTCGGTATCTTCAAGGCTTATTGTACTCGCGTCGGTACAGGTCCTTTCCCTACAGAACTCTTCGATGAAGTAGGAGAGAAGTTGCGTAAAAATGGTCATGAGTTCGGCTCGACAACTGGACGCCCTCGCCGTACCGGTTGGCTCGACCTCCCAGCTCTTAAATATTCAGTAATGCTTAATGGCGTGACAAATCTCATGATGATGAAATCTGACGTCATGGACGACTTCGAGGAAATTAAAGTCGCTACAGCATACAATTATAAAAATGAAAAAATTGACTACTTGCCATTCGACGCCTGCACCCAGACAATGACTCCTGTCTTGGAATCTTTCAAAGGATGGAATCAAAAGATAGAAAAAGACATTCCTCGTGAATTGAACAAATATATCGAATTTATCGAGAAATATGTAGGTGTCCCAATTACATTGGTGTCATACGGACCAGACCGTAACGAAGTAATAGAAAGACCGGCTAAATATTCACTATAATATTTTTATTCATGAGAAAAATTAAGAATCTATTATTAGCGATATTCGTACTGACTCTGTTCGCATCATGTTCACGTGAAGAACATTTCATCTCCGATGAAAAACAACGTGCTGAGGTAGAAAAAGATTTCCAGGATAAGATGAACCAGATCCATAATGAGGAATTACTTGCTATCATGGATGCTGACTTCCCCGCAAAGGAAAAGGAAGCCTTGAAATTTTTATATGCATATATGCCTCTCAGCGACGTGACTGACTATCCTATCTCGTTTTATCATAAGAATATAAGAGCAGCTTATATTGCCAAGACCGAGATGCCTTGGGGTAAAAACGTACCTGAAAGAGAGTTTAATCACTTCGTAGTCCCTGTGAGAATAAACAACGAAAACCTCGATGATGCGAGATTCGTGTTTTATGACGAACTGAAAGATAGAGTCAAGAATCTCTCTATGTATGACGCTGTTCTAGAAATCAACCACTGGTGTCACGAGAAAGCTAACTATAAAGGATCCGACTCAAGAACAAGTTCTCCATTGGCAACAGTAAAGACATCATGGGGACGCTGCGGCGAAGAGTCAACATTCCTCGTAGCGGCACTCCGCGCCATGTGTATCCCTGCTCGTCAGGTATATACTCCTCGTTGGGCTCACTGCGACGACAACCACGCATGGGTTGAGGCTTACGTCGACGGACAATGGTACTTCCTCGGTGCCTGCGAACCAGAACCTGTACTTAACTTAGGTTGGTTCAACGCTCCGGCATCACGTACTCTCCTTCTTCATACAAGAGTGTTCGGTCGTTACTACGGTCCGGAAGAAGTCATTGACGTAACACCTAACCATACTGAAATCAATGTGGTTGACAATTACGCTGATGCTTCTAAGATGACGGTTAAAGTTGTCGATATCGATAACAATCCTGTTCATGGAGCAAGAGTGGAATTCAAGATTTATAACTATGCTGAATTCTGCACCGTAGCTATTAAAGAGACAGATGAAAACGGAACAACATGGTTGACTGCCGGTAAAGGAGATATGCTCGTCTATGCATCGGATCATGCTAAATTCGGTTTCGCAGAGATGCCTTTCGGACAAACAGACGAAATAGTAGTTAAGCTCGACAATGCATACGGCACAAATAAAATCGTCGAATTAGACATCACTCCTCCGGTTGAAAGAGCCAATATGCCTGACGTAACAGCAGAGATGCGCGCTGAAAACGACCGCCGTTTCGCTTACGAAGATTCTTTAAGAAACGCATATATAGCTTCTTTCCCTAAAGGAATTAAAGACGCAGAATTGCAAAAAATCGTAGATAAATCATGGGGTAATCATAGAACTATCATCGAATTTTATAAATATGCAACAAAGAACAACAAACGTCAGATGGCTATAGACCTTCTTTCTGAGATAAGCGACAAAGACTTACGCGACGTGTCTCTCATGGTTTTGAAAGATAATCTCGATAACTCAGTGAAAGGAAAAGGTGAAATATATAACGCCTATATCTTGAACCCTCGCGTTTCTAACGAGATGTTAAGACCTTATAAAAAAGAATTGGCATCGTATTTCAACAGAGAACAAACTAAGAAATTCAGAGACAATCCTCAAGAACTCATCAACTGGGTCAAGGATAGCATCAATGTTAATGATGAGTTGAATGCACGCAACATCCCTATGGATCCAAGAAGCGTGCTGAAACACAGAATCACTGACTCACGTTCGAGAAATATCTTCTTCGTATCAGTGGCACGTTCTCTCGGCATCGCTTCACGCATCGACCCTGTTACAGGTAAGGTACAATATATTAAAGGTAACGACTGGATTGATGTAAAATTTGAAGAGAATGCCGTTGAAGCAGTTCCAACTCAACAAGGAACCTTGATGGCGCAATATGCAGCGACACCTGAGTTGAGCGACCTCCGTTATTATACACATTTCTCTATAAAGAAATTTGACGATGTCAACTTCGACTTGTTGGCTTACGACGCTAAAGATCCAGGTATGGACGTGGGTGAACAATATTCTACATTGTTTGAAAACGGTCTCGCATTAGACCCTGGTTATTATGTCATGACAACAGGAACACGTCTCTCCGACGGCAGCGTCCTCTCTCGCATGACATTCTTCACCATCGAATCTGGCAAGACAACAAACATCGACCTCGTGATGAGAGAACCGGAAAAAGGTCTCAGAATAATTGGTAACTTCAACTCCGAAAACAGATATATGCCTGTTGACGAAACAGAAGATAAGAGTTTGTTACAAACAACAGGTCGTGGTTTCTATGTGTTAGGTCTTTTGGATGGCGGCAGCGAACCAACAACTCACGCAATGCAAGACATCGCTTTGGTAAAAGACCAGTTAGACAAATGGGGTAGAAGCTTCGTGTTCTTGTTCCAGAATGAAGAACATAAGAAGAACTTCGAAAAGAAGAACTTCCAAGGACTTCCAAACAACCTCACATTCGGTATCGAAGACGGAACAATGTTGAAAGAAATAGTTGCTAATATGCGACTTCAAAACAACAACCTTCCTATCTTTATCGTTGCCAACACACAAAACGAGATAGTGTTCATCTCACAAGGCTACACCATCGGATTGGGAGAACATCTGATGAACATAATTAATGAACTTTAGAATTCTTTTAGAAATCTGAGAATATGAAAAACTGAGAATTTTGACTTGTCCTGAAATAACTTTACTTTTTACGTAAACTTATTTCAGGATAAGTCACCTTTGCCGTCATAAAAAAAAATCTCAAATTTTCAATTTTCATTTTAAGTCACACGTCCGTGTGCCTCTACGAGAGAACCCATAAACTTCACAGATTTTCAGATTCTAAGACATCAACTACATACTTATTGTTTTATTGGAAAACCATATTCTAAAAGGAGTTCATCGGTTAGATATTCGTCGCTGAAACAATGCATGTCCGCAATGCCATTGCTGATAAGCTGAAATGTTTTGGAATCGTAAAATTTTTCCAAAGCTATGTCGTATGTAGTATTGGTTTGCTCCGCAAATAATCTGACAATACGAGCATATTTCATCTGTAATATATTGAGGTTTGCTTCCATGCTATAGTTTTATCGATTCTATAAAATGTAAATGTTTGTCTATTACGTCTTGCGAAGTAATACATATCTGATGATTCGGTTGTTTATACAACAGCTGACCAAGTGCTTGTTCTCGTGTATATATTCCAGCGAAATATAAGTCAATAGTGTTAAACACCTTATCATCAGCAACACCACCTTCTATGACATCATAATTGTTATGTTCCAATCCCATTCTGCAAGAAGCCACAAAGTTGAGCCATTCCGCATCATACGTCTCAAAAAATTTATGTGAAAAACCAGGACGTTCTTCATCCAATTCATAAATATTCATAATGGCAGGTTCTCCTTGTATTTTATAACGTTCACCATATTGTTCTGATTGCGAACGTAGAAATGTCAAGTAGAATCCTTTTCCGAAATCAAGTCGAGGTCTTGAATGTAAAACATCAGGTTTTGTAATTTCTATTGTCGAGGTGTGATAAACTAACATTCCAAAACTCCTTTCTTTTTCATAAAACCAATCAGGTCCTCTACAATATATTCTTTTGAAAAAGTATGCAAAACATCATAACAAGGAACAATATAATCGTCTATTATTCCCGCATCTTTCAGACTATGATATATATCTTTAGGATTTTTTTTCAAAGTCTCAGCGACACTACCAATACAAAAAATCGTAAAATTCAATATCTGAAAATTCATATCTTATATTTTTTGATATTGCAAATATACGTTATTTTAATTTTTTATGCGAATGAATTACATAAATTTTCAGAGCAGGTGTGAAGTGCGATAGCACGGAACGCCTGCCTATTATCTTACGCCCTTACAGGGCTTTGCTGAATTTGTCTTTTAAAACCCGAAAAATCTTCTAAAAATCTCTTAACCTTTAGACCTTTGCCTTTAGTCATTCGTCATAAAAAAAGTTCTCAGGTTTTCAATTTTTATTTTAAGTCACACGTCCGTGTGTCTCTACGAGAGAACCCAAAAACTTCACAGATTTTCAGATTCTAAGATTCTTAACAACGAAGTCTCTCAGATTTTCTTCTGTCTCGAATATCTTCTTTATTTTGGAGATATGTGAGTTTATGGCGTTGTATTTGACACCGAAAAGTATCGCCATCTCCGTATTCGTGAATCCGATAAGCGACAGACAACTGTCAGCAGACAACAGACTTTGCCCACTGACTGCTGATAGCTGACAACTGAAGACTAATAGCAATATAAAAGTCGAGATTCTTTTCATATTATAAATAGGAATTAAAGTTTTATTGAAAACTTCTTCAATCTCTCATCGAGCATGTTTTCAGGGATGGTGTCAGAGATGTTTTTAGCGATGACATTCAACAATCTTTCCTTTACGTAATCGTTTCTTACCACGAGAGATATTTCTCTGTTAGGTTCCGGATTGACGATAGGGCGGACGTTGGCTTTCTGTTTTTCGTTTAACAAGTCGATGTGAAGTTCCGGGATGATGGTGTAACCTCCATTGGCATCAACTATTTTAATTAATGTGTCGATGCTTCCCGCTTCGTATGTGGTTGAGAAACCTGAGTTGGATTCGCAGAGTCGCATCACTTGGTTACGCAGACAGTGACCTTCTTTCAACACCCAGAGATGATCGGTTGGAAGATGATGCATCTCGTATTCCTTAATCATATTATATAAAGGTTCGGTAGGGGAGACGTAAGCGAAAAATCTCTCATAATAAATAGGTATCTCTAAGAAGTTCGGATTGTTGAGCGGCGTCGCCAACAGAGCCATGTCAATCTCTGCCTTCTCCAACTGATTTATTATTTCACCCGTCGTAATTTCCTTAACATGAAGGTTGATGTTAGGATTTCTCTCCTGAAGTATGTTGAATAATTTAGGAAGAATATAAGGCGCAACTGTCGGGATGATGCCTAAAGTCACCTTGCCCGACTCTTGTTGAATCTCGTTTAATGCTAATTCTTTAAATTGTTTTGCGTTATATAGAATCACTTTCGCCTGGTCGATGAGACGCATTCCTATCTCGGTAGGCGCGATTGGTTGCATCTTTCTGTCGAAGATACTTATCTCCAATTCCTGTTCTAACTTCTGTATCATCATGCTGAGTGTCGATTGCGTCACATGACATGATTCGGCTGCCTTAACAAAATGACGATGTTTGTCAACCGCCACAATGTATTCCAATTGTTGTAATGTCATATTTAAATAATTTTATTAGTTATCGAGAATTTCGATACAAAGATAGAAAATATATGTTTGATTGATATATGTTTTTCGTAGTATTTTTGCATTATCAAAATGAAGAAAACCTGATGACAAATGTCTGAAAGTAGAGACGTCACCCCTGTGGCGTCTGAAAGTAGAGACGTCACCCCTGTGGCGTCTGAAAGTAGAGACGTCATCCCTGTGGCGTCTGAAAGTAGAGACGTCACCCTGTGGCGTCTGAAAATAGAGACGTCATCCCTGTGGCGTCTGAAAGTAGAGAAAAAGTTGAAGAAGCTTTGAATCTTTGATTGGCTAAAGGCGATGATGACACAAGAATCTATGCCAAAGGCAGAACTCAAAAATCATATTAAGGAGATTCAGGGTCAATAACAGAAAACATAATATAAAATATAATATCAAAAAAATAGTCGTCTCCTATATTAGAAACGACTATTTTTTGTTATGGTTAATCTAAAACAGATTATGAAAGTTTTCTACTAATTTCTTTAATTGTGTAACCTTCGATGATGTCGCCGACCTTAATGTCGTTATAACCATCGATGTTCAAACCACATTCGAAACCGGCGCTAACTTCTTTTACGTCGTCTTTGTAACGTTTCAAAGAACCGAGAGAACCGGTGTGAACTACGATACCATCTCTGATGATACGAATCTTGGTTTGACGGTTGACCTTTCCATCGAGAACCATACAACCGGCGATACGACCGACCTTACTGATATTGAATACCTCTCTGATTTCGATGTTACAAGTAACGACTTCTTCGATTTCAGGAGCGAGCATACCTTCAATAGCTGATTTGATTTCTTCGATGGCAGTGTAGATGATTGAATATAAACGTATATCGATTTCTTCTTTTTCTGCGAGACGTCTTGCTTGTAATGTTGGACGTACGTTGAAACCTACAATGATAGCATTTGACGCTGAAGCTAACAAGATGTCAGATTCGCTGATAGCACCCACTGATTTGTGGATAACGTTAACTTGTACTTCTGGTGTTGAGAGTTTCAACAATGAGTCTGCCAATGCTTCTGATGAACCGTCAACGTCTGCCTTGACGATGATGTTGAGCTCTTTGAAGTCGCCGATAGCGATACGTCTTCCGATTTCATCCAAAGTGATGTGCTTTTGTGTACGCAAACCTTGTTCTCTTTGTAATTGTTGACGACGTGTTACAATTGACTTGACTTCTTTCTCATCGTTGAGGACGTTGAAGTTGTCGCCAGCTTGAGGAGCACCATTCAAACCTAACATCAATACAGGTGTTGAAGGTCCAGCGGTTTTAACCGACTTGTTTTGTTCGTTGAACATTGCTTTTACCTTACCGTATGTTGTTCCGGCGAGAACCATATCACCAACATTAAGTGTTCCGTCTTGAACCATAATCTTGGCAACATAACCACGTCCTTTGTCTAAGGCAGACTCGATGATTGTACCTTTAGCGGCTTTCTTAGGATTTGCTTGGAGGTCTAAGAATTCAGCTTCAAGTAAAACCTTGTCTAACAATTTATCTACGTTGAGACCTTGTTTAGCGGATATTTCTTGTGACTGATATTTGCCGCCCCATTCTTCAACGAGGATATTCATCTGTGCCAATTCTTGATAAATCTTTTGTACGTTGGCTGTAGGTTTATCAATTTTGTTGATAGCAAAAACGATAGGAACGTTAGCAGCCTGTGCGTGGTTGATAGCTTCAACAGTTTGAGGCATAACGCTGTCGTCAGCGGCAATCACGATGATGGCGACGTCGGTCAAACTTGCACCACGAGCACGCATTGCGGTAAATGCTTCGTGACCAGGTGTATCTAAGAATGCTATTTTCTTTCCTGATGCTGTTGTAACTTCATAAGCACCGATGTGTTGGGTGATACCACCGGCTTCACCTGCTGCTACGTTAGCATTACGGATACTGTCCAAAAGTTTTGTCTTACCATGGTCAACGTGACCCATAACGGTTACGATAGGTGCTCTTGGAATCAAGTCTTCAGGATTGTCTTCCTCGTCGTTGTTTGACAATGCTTCTTGTACGTCGATGCTGATAAATTCAACTTTGAAACCAAATTCTTCTGCTACTAAAGAGAGAATTTCTGCGTCGAGACGTTGGTTGATAGAAACGAAAACACCTAAACTCATACATGTTGAAATAACCTTTGTGACAGGGATGTTCATCATGTTAGCCAATTCGTTTGCTGTAACAAACTCAGTGACTTTAAGAGTTTTCTTGCCTTCTTGTTCAAGAAGTCTTTCTTCCTCCATCTCGTTTGCGATGTTATGACGTTTCTCGCGACGGTGTTTTGATGTCTTTGACTTACCGAGTGGTGATAGACGAGCCAAAGTCTCCTTAATTTGTTTTTGGATTTCTTCGTCTGTAAGTTCAACCTTTTCTTCTACAACAGGTTTAGTAGGTTTCTTGAACTTATCGTTTTTGTTACGTTTATCGTTACCCGGTTTGCCGGAAGCGTTGCCATTCTTGTTATCTTTGTTCTTATTGCCTGCATTAGCATTGTTGGCGTTGCCATTTTTGTTGGCGTCGCCGCTAGTATTACTGCTGGTGCCTTCTGCGCCGATACGTTTGCGTTTTTTCTTCTTGTCTTTGCCACTCAACGACTTGATGTCGTCGCCTGATGAAGCAACCGGTTGTTTTGCCTTTGGCTTACGTTCTGAAGGTAATTCAATTTTGTCAACAATCTTAGGTCCTTCCAACTTCTTGAATTGTGTAGGGATGAAGTTGACAGGCTTTTGTTCCTGACCATTGTTAGGAACAGCTTGTTGACTTCCTGTGGCAGCTTGTTGTTTGCCGGTTGACTGCTGTGTGGTAGCAGCAGGTTTTTGTTGTTGACCTTGGTTGTTTGCCTTTGGTTGCTGATTTTGTTTTTGACCTTTGTCGGTAGATTGTTGTCTACCATTGTCGGTTGTCTTTTTATTATGTTTGTCTTTTTTGTCCTTAGATTTTTTCTCTTCTAATGGGATTTTTCCCACTACGGTTATTTGTATGCCACCGTTATTTTTTTTGTCCGAATTGTCGTTATTATTTTTTTTAGAATCAGTCTTTATTTCATGTTTGACCTCTTCCTTTTCAGTTTTCACCTCAACTTTAGGTTCTTCTTTTACTTCAACCTTAGATTCAGTTTTCACTTCGACCTTAGGTTCTTCTTTTACTTCAACCTTAGTTTTTGCTTTAGGTTCTTCTTTTTCTTTCTTAACCTCTTTAGTTACAGAAGACTTAACGTTAACTATTTCATCATTATAATCATCATAAGTCTCATCATCATTGTTGATAGTACTGTCTACGGTGATGCTTTTTCCTTTGTAGCTGAAGTTACCGAGTTGGTCGGCGTTTTTCTTAACTTCTTTATCTTTTTGATATTCCTTTACGAGGAGGGCATACATCTCTCCGTCGAGTTTTGTGTTAGGCGATGGGTCCAACTTAAAGCCTTTCTTGCCAAGGAATTCAACAATAACTTCCCTACCAATATTGAACTCAATAGCGGCTTTCGATAATCTAATACTTTTCTTTGAATCTTCGGACATATAATTCGTTTAAAGTTAATAATTTCTTAATGTTTCTGATATTTATTGATCGTCATCTTCAAACTCTGCTTGGAGTATTTCTATGACTTCGTGTACTGTTTCTATTTCTAAGTCAGCACGTGTAGCGATTTCTTCCGGCGTATATGCCAACACTGATTTTGCCGTGTCGCAACCCATATTTCTGAGACTGTCGATGATCCATTCATCGATTTCATCAACGAATTCTTTGAGGTCGACGTCGTCTTCCATTTCCGCTTCTTCAGTGTTACGATAAACATCGATTTCGTATCCTGTTAACTTACCAGCCAATTTGATGTTATATCCACCTTTACCGATAGCAAGGCTCACCTGATCATTTTCCATATACACTTCTGCCACTTTCTTATCGTCGTCAATTACGATAGAAGAAATTTTTGCAGGACTTAAAGCTCTTGTAATGAACAAGTCGGCTTTTGTTGTATAATTGATAACATCGATATTTTCGTTACGGAGTTCTCTCACGATACCGTGAATACGAGAACCTTTCATACCGACGCATGCTCCAACTGGATCAATACGTTCATCGTATGATTCAACAGCGATTTTTGCTCTTTGTCCTGGTTCTCTGACTATTTTACGGATAGTTATCAAACCATCATAAACTTCAGGAACTTCCATCTCGAACAAACGTTGTAAGAAAATCTCTGATGTTCTTGATAAGATGATGACTGGAGATCCGTTTTTGTTTTCCACACTCTTAACGATAGCTTTGATAGTATCGCCTTTTTTGTAATTATCTGATGGTATCTGTTCTGTTCTAGGAAGTACCAACTCAATACCGTCTTCGTCAACGATATACATTTCTTTACGCCATACTTGAGAAACCTCAGCCGTGATTATCTCACCTACTTTGTCTTTATATTTAACGAAGATATTTTCTTTTTCAAACTCCATAACCTTTGTTTGAAGGTTTTGACGTATTGCTAGAATCTCTCTTCTTCCAAAAGAATTGATATCGACAACTTCACCAACCTCTTCTCCAACTTCGAAGTCAGGTTCAATCTTGATAGCATCTGAATAAGAAATCTCAGCAAGCGGATCTTCCACTTCTCCATCTTCAACAATAGTACGATTATGATAAATTTCGAGGACGCCTTTATCGGTATTAACAACGATATCAAAATATTCGTCGCTACCATATTTCTTTGCAAGCATAGCTTTGAATACATCCTTGATAATGTGCATCATTTCTTCGCGGTCGATGTTCTTGAATTCTTTGAATTCAGAAAAGGTGTCGATTAAGTTTGATATTTCCATGTGATTATTAAAACTTAAAAGTTAATGTATGGTTTAATTTCTTTGATATCTGATAATGAAAGAACAACAGTCTCGGCGTATTTTGTCTTTTTCAATTTACCCAACACCTTGATTATTGCTTCTTGAACCTCTATCTTTTCTTCATCATACGAAAGAAGTTTATAGATTTTCTTCACGCCGTCATTATGTAATATCTCCAGTTCTTTATCGAGATACTTCTTGAACTGGCGATTGTTTAACAAAGGATAGTCTATGCCTGCCGATGATACGCTGAGTTCGAAATCTTCCACTTCTCTGTCGAGACGACCTTCGATGAAACGACTCAATTCAACGCAGTGGTCAATAGTTACTGATGTGTCGGCATCGATATAAACGAAAATGACATTGCTTTTAGAGACCGTAATGTCTACCACGAAACGGTCTGTGTTTTCTAATGCCTCATTTGCTAGTTGTGTTATTTGTTCCTTTGTAATCATGATTTTAGACAATAAAAAAACCTGTTACATTCCGTAGCAGGTCTTCAATTTATAATTTCGTTGTCGAACAAGGATTCGAACCTTGACAGGCAGAACCAAAATCTGCAGTGCTACCATTACACCATTCGACAATCATTATTTCGTTTCTGAATGTGGGTGCAAAATTACAACTTTTTTTTATATGCGCAACAAAAAAATGAAAAAAAATAAATTTTTTTTATACCTTAATTAATAAGACAATTAACAGACTGAAATTATAAAAAAAAATACGCACTATGCACTAAGAATTATGATTTTTCGTTACCTTTGCAAATTCTAAGATGAATTCTTATAAGAAATAATAATAATAAACATACTCATGAGTTTCAAGAAATTAGACAACATTGTAGGCTGGTTTGTGTTTTTTATCGCAACTTTGGTCTACTTCCTTACTTTAGAAAGCACCGTTAGTTGGTGGGATTGCGGTGAGTATATCTCTACAGCATATAAATTACAAGTCGGTCACCCGCCAGGAGCACCTCTCTTCCAGATGATAGGTAGATTTTTCTCATTATTTGCCTTCGGCGACGTGACAAAAGTTGCTCTCATGATCAACGCAATGTCGGCATTGTGCAGCAGTTTCACCATTTTATTCCTCTTCTGGACCATCACATTATTAGCTCGTAAAATATGGATGAAAGACGGTGAAGATGCTCCTCTTTCAAATCAAATCGCAGTGTTGGCAACAGGTGTTATCGGTGCATTGGCATACACTTTCTCTGATTCTTTCTGGTTCTCTGCCGTTGAAGGTGAGGTTTATGCTATGTCGTCACTCTTCACGGCCATCACTTTCTGGGCAATATTGAAATGGGAACAGGTTGCAGATGAACCTTATAATTATCGTTGGCTCATATTTATAGCTTATCTCATCGGTTTGTCAATCGGCGTTCACCTACTTAACCTCCTTTGTATCCCTGCAGTGGTTTATGTCGTTTATTTCAAGAAATATAAAAAAATCACTTTCAAAGGTTTCGTAATCGCCGGCATAATATCTGTCGCACTTGTCGGTTTCATTCAAGTTATTCTCGTGCCAGCAGTAGTTTCTCTCTGCGGCAAATTTGAGTTGTTCTTCGTAAATACCTTAGGAGCACCTTTCAACCTCGGAACATTCATCTATTTCGCTCTCCTTATAGGAATCATTATACTTGGAATTTATCTCACTAATAAACATAAGAAAGTCATACTTAACACAATTGTACTTTCTTTCATGTTTATATTAATAGGTTATTCTTCATTCTTCATGCTCGTGATTCGTGCAAACGCAAACACTCCTATTAATGAAAATGAACCAAGCGAAGCCGTTTCAATGCTTTCCTATTTGAAACGCGAACAATATGGAAGCTGGCCTCTTCTCTACGGACCTTATTATATGGCGAAACCTTACGATGCTGATAACGGAAGTCCTGTATACGTTAGAGATGAAGCAAAAGGGAAATATGTAATCACCGACAACAGAGAAGGTACAGAACCTATTTACGACGACAACGTAATGACAATTTTCCCTCGTATGTGGAATGGTACAAAATCATCTTACATAAGTACTTACAACCAATATATCGACCGATCCAAGATGGTTCCTGTACCTATGAAGAAAAGTGACGGTTCTTCTGAAATGGTGATGCGACCAACATTCATGCAGAACCTTAAATTCTTTATCGGCTATCAATGTAATCACATGTATTGGCGTTATTTTATGTGGAATTTCGTCGGTCGTCAGAATGATATTCAAGGTCATGGCGAATTGGAAAACGGTAACTGGATTAGCGGAATAAAATTCATTGATAACGCTCGTCTCGGCGACCAAACCAACCTTCCAAAATCTATGACAAATTCAGGACGTACCGCGTTCTATTTCTTGCCTTTGATTCTTGGTTTGATAGGTCTTTTCTATCATATCAAAAAAGATATGAACAACTCTTGGGTGGTATTTCTTTTGTTCTTCATGACGGGTCTCGCCATCGTTATATATCTCAACCAAACTCCTTTCCAACCACGCGAACGTGACTATGCATACGCCGGTTCTTTCTACGCATTCTGTATTTGGATTGGCATTGGCGTGTTGGCAATAGTTGAACTTCTACAAAAATTCATAAAGAACAAGATGACTACAGCGGTAGTGGCTTTCGTGTTATGTCTCTCTGTTCCAACAGTTATGGCAGCATCAGGATGGGAAGGTCACAACCGTTCAGAAAAGACTTCCGCATTAGACTGGGGAAAGAATTACCTCAAGAATCTTCCTGAAAATGCAGTAATCTTCACACGAGGCGACAACGACACTTTCCCATTATGGTATGTTCAAGAAGTAGAGGGTTATCGCACAGATGTCCGCGTATGTAATTATATGTTGTCTTCAGGTTATTGGTATGTACACCAAATGGGACGTAAACAATATGAATCAGAACGACTTCCTCTTTCATTGACGCCTGAACAATATGATAATGGTGTTAACGAACCTGTCTTTATCCAAGAAGTTTTCGAAGGTCCTGTAGAACTTAAAGATGCGATAGAATTTGTCAAGAGCGACAATCCTAGAACAAAGGTCCCTTTGATGTCGGGTATGAAAGTCAATTACTTGCCTGCTCGTAATCTGAAACTTACAGTCGATAAGGAAGCTGTCGTTCGTAACGGCATAGTTCCGGAAAGTATGAAGGATATGATTGTTGATGAGATAGTTTGGAGAATCCCAGACAACATCAGTTATCTCTATAAGAATGACTTGATGCTCCTCGACTTTATGGCAACCAACGACTGGACACGTGCTGTCTATTTCACAAGCTTGAGCGACATCAAAAATGTTTTAGGTATAGACAAATATTTACATCAAGAAGGTCTTGCTCACAGATTTATGCCGGTCTTAGCATCTGATTATCATAAAGATGCAGGCGGTGTATATGTTGAAGGATCCTATGAATTACTTATGGCAGACGACATCCGTTGGGGAAATCTCAACCTTCCAGAAGTTTCCGTCGACCCAGAAAGCCGCCGTAACCTTTTGTTTGTAAAGCAAGCTTATATGAGATTGGCAGAAGCTTTGGTAAATAGAAATCAAAACGACTCGGCAATAGCAGTTCTCGACAGATGCCAAGAATTCTTCCCTGACGAGAAGATTCCTTACGACCTCTATATGATGGCTTATCCTGAAATATATTATCGCGCAGGTGCTCCTGAAAAAGCCGATGAGCTTATTAATAAAATCGTCGATAATAGTATGGACAACCTGCGTTATTTCAGTGAATTAGATGATCAATTTATTCCATATTACACAGAAAGCATACGCGAAAACCTCGCAATAATAAACGAAATGAGTAATGTTGCAGCAGAATATAATCGTATGGAATTGTCTAAGTCATTAGAAAACACACTTGAACAAGAGTTTGATAAATTTTTAGGAATATTTAATTAAAACTAAGAATCTGAAAATCTGAGAATCTGAAAAGTATTCGGTTCTCAGATTTTTTATAGAATAATTCTCAGGTTTTCAGATTCTCAATTTTTCAGATTTAAAAATATGGTGCTTAATCACATAGTCTGGGACGTCGATCCTTACATCTTCCACATAGGCAGCCGACCTATTGCTTGGTACGGACTTCTTTGGGCAATGGTTTTCATTGTCGGATATTATATCATGCAAAGAATTTACAAAAGAGAAAAACTCGGTGAAGAACAATTGGATAAACTCTTGATGTATATGCTAATCTTCACTATCGTAGGTGCCAGATTAGGACATTGTCTCTTCTATGAGCCAGCTTATTATTTCTCGAACCCGATAAAATTTCTTTACGTTTGGGAAGGCGGTCTCGCAAGTCATGGAGGTGCTATAGGAATTTTGATAGGACTTTATATCTACGCTAAAAAAATAGATAAACCTTATATCTGGATTCTCGACAGAATAGTGGTACCAGTAGCAATAGGTGGTGCTTTTATTCGTACAGGCAATCTCATGAATTCAGAGATTTACGGACAACCTACAGATTTGCCATGGGGATTTAAGTTCGTGAGAGACTATCCGATAGGAACACCAATAGAAAATATCCCAGCGTGCCATCCTACCCAGATTTATGAGGCATTGTTCTGCGTGGCAGTCTTCATTTATTTGCTTTACGCATATTATAAGCAAAACATGGCAGAACGCCGTCCTGGCTTTATGTTCGGAATATTCCTTATAGTAGTCTTCGGTTCAAGAATAATGATAGAATTCATCAAGAACCATCAGGTTGCTTTCGAAGACAATATGGTCTTGGATATGGGACAATGGCTCAGTATCCCGTTCTTATTGGCAGGAATTTATTTTGTGGTAAGAAGTTTTTTGAAATCTGAGAATCTGAAAAAATAATGTAGAGACGTCACCCCCTGTGGCGTCTTTGAATTGAAAATTGAAAATTAATGTAGAGACATCACCCTGTGGCGTCTTTGAAATCTGAAAAACTGAAAACTGTTAACTGTCAATTGCAAAAAAACATTCTCATAACGCCTTTGAACTGGGGTCTAGGTCATGCCACGCGCTGTGTTCCGATAATTAGAAAAATCTTGGAACAAGGTGATAATCCTATTATTGCTGCAGATAAAGCTCCATTGGCATTTCTGCAAAAAGAGTTCCCTGATTTGGAGTTTATCAAACTCCCAGGTTTTGAACCTGCATACAGTAAAGGTAACTCTCAAGTTTTCAAACTGCTTACATCAATACCAGGTGCCTTAATAGATTTTAAGAAAGAACATACAGAGATAGAAAGAATCGTCACTGAATATAACATCGACACCATCATCTCAGACAACAGATTCGGATGCTGGAGCAAGAATGCATATTCTATCTTTATCACGCATCAGCTTCATATTCAGGTGCCACGACTCTTCAGATGGACATATCCCATCGTTAATATGATGAGCAGAAGTTACATCAGACATTACGATGAACTCTGGATTCCTGACGTTGAAACCGAACCATCTCTTTCTGGAATATTGTCACATCCAGCAGATGTTAAGATTAAGACAAAATACATCGGAATCTTAAGTAGATTCGATGGCGATGGCGATGACTATGACTATGGCGATGGCGATGGCAATGACTATGACTATCTTGTGATAATGTCGGGACCGGAACCTCAACGTACGATTTTTGAAGATATCGTTATAAAACAAGCTACTGAAGTAAAAGGCAGGATTGTCATTTTAAGAGCTAAACCAGATCAAGAAGACTTACCTGCCGACATTCCTGATAACGTTATAATTTTTAATCATGCCGATGATGACTTGTTCGTTGAATTGGTATCAAAATCAAAGAATATAATTTGTCGCGGAGGGTATTCGTCGTTGATGGATTTGGTGTGTCTTAACAGAAACGCCTATTTAGTTCCAACACCAGGACAAACGGAACAAGAATATCTCGCTGATTATCTGACTAAAAAAGGATTGTTTAATAGTTGTAGGCAAAAAGATTTTCAGTTAAAAAATGTCTCAATTCCGGAAGTGAATCTGAAGGATTTTTTTCATTATCATCAATGAAGAATCATAACCATAAACCGAAAGAATATTTTAATCAAAAAAAAACTCATAAGTCAGTAAAAAATTAGGATTTTTTTATAAATTTGCGCCTCTAATATTAGATACTGTCGTTCTACTTTACTAAACATCTAGATCATTGATATATAATACTAAAGACTGATTCTTAGACTACTCAGTTCTTAAACTATTGTATTTTATCTGTTGAGATCTTTTTTATTTATAATAATAAAAATAATTAAAATTAAAATTCAATATTAACCTAAATCACAAATCATGAAGAAAAAATTTATCTTTTTGATGATGCTCTTAGCCCTCATTGGGGGAGTGAATCTAAATTCGCTTAGAGCACAAGAAACAATCACGATTGGAAGCGGAACAGATGCTGCTGCTGACCTTCCAGTTTATTCCTATTACAATTACAGCGTATCTCAGCAGATCTATCTCGCTGAAGAAATGCAAGGTAAGTCAGGAAATATCACAAGTATTTCATTGATTAATGCGTCAGGCACCCAGTTGAACACTCGTAATATTGAGGTCTATATGACTCATACTACTGAGACATGTTTTTCAACAACAAGTTCTTATACTAACTTTATTAGTATGACTGCTGCTGATCAAGTATATGCAGGCACATATACATTCGATTCAAGCACTCAGTATTCAACAATAGAATTTGAAACTCCGTTCTCATATAACGGACAAGACAACATCATTCTTACATTTGTTGACAACACAGGCAATTGCGTTGGATCAGCTGCTCAATCTAACCGATTCTATACATTCAACTCCGGAACATATAGAGCTGTTGCTCACAAACAAGATTCATGGGGTGCATACGATATAACTACTTTAGAAGCAAACGGAACTAGTTTCGCATCTAACGCTGCACCAAGATCTGCTGTCAACCAAATTCAATTCACATTTGAAGGATCAGGCGAAGAACCTGAACAACCTACAGCTCCAGCAACTCCAGCAAACTTGGCTGCAACAGCAACAGGCGAAACAACAATCGTTTTGACATGGGACGCTGCTGAAGGCGCAACAAGCTATAACATTTACAGCGGCACAACTACGGTTGCTACAGCTTTGACAGAAACAACATACACTGTAGAAAACCTCACAGCAGGCACAGAATACTGCTACAACGTCACAGCTGTTAACGAAGCAGGCGAATCAGCAGCAACAGCCGACGTTTGCGCTACAACAAATGCTGCACAAAATCCAGATGACGAACCACAAGAAATCGTTATCGGCAATGGCACAGAAGAAACAAATGCTGCTCCGTTCAGAACATCTTCTCCATACTCTTGGGTAGAAATGTTATACAAAAGCAGCGACATAGGACAAGCTTGTACAATCACATCTTTGTCTTACAACTGTGTTACCAGCGCTCTCTACGGTACAGCTCCAGTTTATGGACTCAATACAAACATCAAGATTTATCTTGCAGAAACAACAAAATCAGCATCGTATGTTAACACTTTCGTTCCTGAATCAGAATTGACATTGGTATATGATGGTACAAATGTTACTATTGGCGATGAGGAATGGGAAACATTCACATTCAGCACTCCTTTCGAATATAGCGGAACAAACAACCTCGTTATCGCAGTATCGAACAATGCCGGCACCAATGCTCAAAGCATCAAATGGGCTTGTAGCAACGTAGCTAACAGCGTATTGTTTGACTTTAGCGACAACAATCCTGCTGGTGCTGAATATCCTAACGAAAACGGATTTACAGGCGGCGCAGGTTATATCTACAACAAACTTCCTAACATAATATTAGGTACTGGAACAACATCAGAACCTGAACAACCAGAAGACCCAGAAGATCCAGAAGATCCAGAACAACCAGAAGAAGGCAACTTCTTAGTTGTAGGCGACATCAACACAACAGAATCATCTTCTGTAGCTCCTTTCAGAAATTCATACAAATATTCATGGACAGAAACATTCTATCCAAAAGAAGAATTAGGTCAAGCAATGACGATTACTTCTTTAGCTTATAAATGCGCTACAGAAGACATCACACTTGCAACAGATGTTATTGAAATCTACATCGCTGAAACAGACTATACAGAACATACATCATCAGCAATTTGGGTTCCTGAAGCAGATTATACATTAGTATATACAGGTACAGGTATCACTATTGGCGAAGAAGAATGGGAATCATTCACATTGGATGTTCCATTCGAATATAGCGGAACAAAGAACCTCGCTATCGCAATGTCGAAGAGCTCATCATTATTTAACAACGCTATTAAGTGGGCTACTACAACAGTTTCAAAATCTGTTAACTATCGTAGCAACGACACTAATACAGCATATGCAGACTATCCTATAGGTAATGGTTCAACAAACGGCAACAGACCTATCGTTAAGATTGGTTACGCCAATGCAGTAGTTCCTGAAGTTCCAGCAACTCCAGCTAACTTGGCAGCTACAGCAACAAGCCAATCAACAATAGCTTTGACATGGGACGCTGTTGAAGGCGCTACAGAATATAACATCTACAGCGGAACTGAAACAGTTGCTACAGTAACAACAAATTCATACAACGCTACAGGTTTGACAGCTGGCACAGAATACTGCTACACTGTTACAGCAGTTAACGTAGCCGGTGAGTCAGAAACTTCAGAAGAAGCTTGCGCAACACCAACCGAAGCAGAACAAAGCGAATATGCTTTATATGCAGACTTCGAAAACGCGACATTAGACGGATGGAGATTGATTGACGCTGACGGTGACAACGTGAACTGGAAACTCTCTACAGGTACAGGCGGCATCGTAGGTGTAAACGGTTCTAACTGCATTTTCTCAGAATCGTGGTCAAGCGGCGGTGCTCTTACTCCAGACAACTACATTGTTACAACAGCGACATTCGCCATAACAGAAGGTTCTGTCCTGGAATGGGACGTATTGCCAAGTAGCTCACAATACTACGAAGAACATTACGGCGTTGTTTATTCAACAGACGGTGAATTCTTCTACACAATCTGGGAAGAAACATTGACATCATTCTATGAATACGAACACAGAACATTAGAGATAGATTATATCGCAGGTAAAACTGTATATATCGGATTCCGTCACTATATGTGTACAGACAATGACGCTGTATGTATCGACAATATCGCATTGACATTAGGTGAAGGCGGCGAACCAGTGATGGCAGCTGGCGACACATGGCAAGACGCTGTCGAAGTTACAGAATATCCTTTCGCTCATACACCAGACTTCGCTAACTTGAACAATGACTACACATTGCCAGGTGAAGAACAAGACGGTGCTGACGTTGTATATAAACTCACTTTCGCAGAAGAAACAACATTCTCAGCATCCGTAACAGGTGCTAACGGAAAAGTAGCATTGTATGCAGAAGACTTCAACGGTCAAGCAGGTCCTGGTGCCGACAACTATTACGGTGCAGAAGAAGGCGAAGACCCAGAACAACCAGAAGATCCAGAACAACCGGAAGATCCAGAACAACCAGAAGGCGCAACAACATTCTCATTCGACTTCAACGATGGTCAAATGACAGGATGGAATACAATTGATGCTGACGGCGACGGTGAAAACTGGATGGTCGGTTATAATTATCCAGTAGACGACATCACACCATGTTTATATTCCTATTCATACTATTCTACAACTTTGACTCCAAACAATTACGTCTATACCGTTGACACCTATTCAATATCCGAAACATCTGTATTATCATACGATGTACGTCTCGGCAACGCATACTGGTCAGATGAATATTATGGTGTAGCTGTCTCAGAAAACGGCATTGATTTCACTACGATATTTGAAGAAGATGCAAACTCATTGACAACAGCCACACACAGAACAATTGATTTAAGCGCATACGCAGGCAAGAACATACACATCGCATTCCGCCACTTCAACTGCTCAGGTAATGAAGCTATCTCTATCGACAACGCAGTCTTGTCAACAGAAGGCGGTTCAGAACCAGAACAACCTGAAGATCCAGAACAACCAGAAGATCCAGAAGGCGCAACAACATTCTTGTTCGACTTCAACAATGCAAACCACGATGGTCTCGCATTAATCGATGCCGACAATGATGGTCTCTGCTGGGAAATCGAACCTGTAGGTTATCAAGGTGGTTACGTTGGTTATGACAACACATGTTCAATCTTATCATATTCATGGAAATCTGGATATGGACAATTTACTCCAGACAATTACCTTGTTACAGAACAAGCATACGCAATCACATCTGAGTCTGTTGTATCATTAAATGCCAAACCAGCTACCGCATACGATTATGCAGAGCACTATGGCATTGTTGTCTCTGAAGATGGAGAAAATTGGACCGTAGTATTTGAGGAAACATTATCTTCAGGAAACTGGATTAATCCGACTATCTCCCTCAGCCAATACGCAGGAAAAAATCTCTACATCGGCATCCGTCACTTCGATTGTACATACCTCTACTATATCATGGTTGACAACTTCCAATTATCAACTGGTTCTAAGAGAAATCGCGCTAACGCTATTGACAATATGACTGTTCCAGCAGGTACTTACTACTTGGTAGCATCTGCAACAGAAGCTTTCTCAGTAAATATCAACACCGTTGAAGAACAAGAGTCTGACCTCACTCCGGTAGCTCAAGTAACAGCAACAGAAAACGGTGCTAACGTTGACGTTGCATGGACAATGAACAGAAACTTGGAAGTTACAGATGCTAAGAGCGGCAAGTCAATAAAATTAGATGAGACACGCGACCCAAGCGATTATACATTCCACAGCTATAAAGTTTATAGAGCAAACGGTGACAACGACCCTATCGTTCTCGCAGAAAACTTGAGTGAGACAACATACCAAGACGCAACATGGGCAGAATCTGAATCAGGCGTTTACAAATGGGGCGTCGCTGCAATGTACACAGCAAACAACGCAAAACGTGAAGAAGTTACATTAATTAATGAAGGTTTCGAAGTGGGATACTATATACTTCCAGAAGGATGGACAACATATTCAGATCCTGCTACAGCAAATCAGTATGGTAACTTCAATTCATACTCTTCATTATATTCAGATATCACAGCATACGCAGGCGAATATTCAGCATTCACATTGGGCGGTTACGCAGCAGCTGGATCAGCATTCTACTTGGTAACTCCAGCTCTCGATTTCACAACAATAGTAAATCCTTCTATCAACTTCCACTATGTATGTCCAGAATTCTGGGGTAGCGTAAATACCTTATCAGTAAAATATTCCACATCACCAACAGGTCCTTGGACAGACTTATGGAATGGAGAAACAACATCACAATGGCTCGACGCAACAATCGACCTCTCAGCATGTTCAGGCAACACAGTTTACGTAGCATTCTGCTCTGTAGAAGGAGGTAGCTGGGGCGTTGGCGTCGATAACGTTATCGTTACAGGCACCACATCTGACGGTCCTATCCCTGTAGCTTCAGAAATCGTTTGGTCAAATACAATCGATAAAGACATGACAACTACAGTGGCTGTTAACGTAACAACAGACGACGGCGGTTCAGTAGCCGGCACAACAGTTACATTGGAAAATGTTAACGAACCTGCTTACGTATATGAAACAACATTGGACGCAACAGGTCAATACACATGGAACAATGTACGTAAAGGTACTTACGAAGTGACTATCGCATTGGAAGGTTACTATTCATGCGCTGAAGGCGACATCATGGAAATCATGGACGCTACAACAATTGAATGTACAATGGAAGCAAAACCTGAACTCGTTGAAGGTCTCTACGTATCACCTACAGGTTGGGCAATGTGGACTGTTGAAGGTTCAGCATACGACGTTGTATTCGAAGGCGAAACAGTAGCTAACGACATCACAGATAAATTCTTCCAACTCAATGTCACAGGTTTGACAGAAGGCGAAGAATATACAACAACTGTTATCGTTGACAACTCAACAACAGAAGCTATGGAATACACATGGACATACAGAGCATGTGACAACTTCGCTGGCGTTGTTAACTTGGCAGCTACAATGGAAGAAGGTACAGCAACATTAACATGGACACTTCCTGTTTATGAAAACCAAGATCCTATCTATGAATTTGCAAGCAACTTCGACGATGGTTCATTGAGCGGTTGGAATACAATAGACGCTGACGGCGACGCTCGTAACTGGCAAAACACTTCAGAACACGCTAACCAAGGTTTCGGTATAAACAACACCTACTGCGCTTCTTCATCTTCATACGACAACTCAGTAGGCGCATTGACACCAGACAACTACTTGGTT
>JAZUST010000010.1:0-9448 GCA_045606865.1 Bacteroidales bacterium | reverse complement strand
CAGTTCTCTATATGAAATGATTGTTCCTTTTTCTGAAAGATAATTAATCAAGACATTCGGATTTATGTCATTCTCGGCTTTTATGTTCAGAGTCATCTCGCCGTTAGAATCGATATTACTGTTAATTAACGTGAAACCTTCCGGAAGTGATTCAAAATCTGAGAAACTGAAAGTTTGAGAATCTGAGAGTTTAAGGACAACCTCAAAACTATTGTCTTTAAAATCTTGTTTTATCTGATAGACGCTGCCTTCCAAGATTTTATTTCCTTTGTTGATAAGCATGATGTTGTCGCAGAGTTCTTCTACCGACGCCATGTTATGTGTGGAGAAGATTATCGTTGCGCCATTGTCGCGTAACTCTAATATTTCTTTTTTGAGGAGATTAACGTTGATAGGGTCGAAACCTGAGAACGGTTCGTCGAAGATGAGAAGCTGCGGATTATGAATCACCGTGACGATGAACTGTATCTTCTGCTGCATACCTTTGCTCAGCTCTTCGACTTTCTTGTCCCACCAATTTAAGATGTCGAATTTCTTGAACCATTGTTTGAGGCGTTTCTCGGCTTCTTTCTGACTTACGCCTTTGAGTTGTGCGAGATATATCGCCTGTTCCCCGACTTTCATCGATTTGTACAGACCGCGTTCTTCAGGGAGATAACCTATCTGCGAGATGTGGCTTCGGTTTAGTTTTTCTCCGTTAAAGATTATCTCGCCTTCGTCGGGAGCGGTTATCTGATTAAGCATTCTTATCAATGTGGTTTTGCCCGCACCGTTAGGACCGAGAAGTCCGTAGATGCTCTGTTTCGGCACTCTGATACTTATGTTGTTCAGTGCTTTGTAGTTGCCGTATGTCTTACTGACGTTGTTTATCTCGATGAAGTTGGTCATGATTTATTAGTTTATAGTTTAAAGTTAATAGTTTATAGTAGTTCAAAAGTTGAGAGTTGTTTGGTATAAAAGTTTATTGGAAATTTCGAACTAAAAAAATCAACTATAAACTTTCAACCATAAACTACATAACAACTATTAACTATAAACTATCAACTATAAACTTTATTACATTAACTAAAGAATTTCTTAAATTTCTTAAACGGGTTTTTGTCGTTATCGGAAGATGGATTCATATTCTCGCTTTCGAGTAACGATTTCATTATTTTCTCTTCTTCTTTGTTGAGTTTCTTAGGAGTCCAAACGTTGACATTGATGAGTATGTCGCCTCTGCCATAACCGTTGAGTTCTGGTAATCCTTTTCCTCTGAGTCTTATGACTTCGCCGCTTTGAGTTCCAGCAGGGATCTTGACTTCCGCTGTTCCGTTTATGATAGGGACTTCTATTGTTGCGCCCAATGCAGCCTGTGGGAAACTTATGAAAAGTTCATGTATGAGGTCGTTGCCGTCTCTTTCGAAGTTCTTGTCTTTTTCTTCTTCTATGAGTATGATGAGGTCGCCTGGCACGCCGTTTCTTGCGCCTGCGTTGCCTTGTCCTCTGACCGACAATTGCATTCCGTCGGCGACACCTGCTGGGATGTTGAGTTCAATAATTTCTTCACTCTTTACAACGCCGTTGCCTTGACATTCTGGACATTTGTTCTTTATGATTTTTCCTTCGCCGCCGCAGTTAGGACAAGTCGTCACTGTCTGCATCTGACCGAAGATGGAGTTCTGTATTTTTACGGTCTGACCTCTTCCGTTACAAGTAGGGCAGGTCTCGAAGCTGTTGTCTTTGGCTCCGCTGCCGCCGCAATGCTGGCAAGGAACGAATTTGTTTACTTTTACTTTTTTCTTTACGCCTTCGTTAATCTCGCTGAGGTTTAATTTCACTCTGAGACGAAGGTTACCGCCTCTGTTGACGTGACGCTGTGCCTGACGTCCGCCGCCGAATCCGCTGCTGAAGCCAAATCCTCCGCCACCGAAGAGGTCGCTGAAGATGTCGCCGAAATGACTGAAGATGTCGTCCATTCCGCTGAAGCCTTGTTGTCCGTGCAAGCCTGCATGACCGAACTGGTCGTAACGCTGACGTTTCTCCGGATTGCTTAAAACCTCGTATGCTTCTGCTGCTTCCTTGAATTTTTCCTCGGCTTCTTTGTTGCCAGGGTTTTTGTCAGGGTGATATTTTATAGCCATCTTACGATAGGCTTTCTTGATTTCATCGGCGGTGGCGTTTTTCGACACCTCTAATACTTCGTAATAATCCCTTTTCTCCATTGTTTTTTATTTTAATATCAACCTCCTACAACGACGCGAGCGTAACGGATGACTTTGCCGTTGAGTTTATAACCTTTTTGAATTACGTCCAAGACTTTGCCTTTCTGACTTTCGTCAGTGACAGGAACGTTTGTCAGTGCTTCGTGCTCGTCAGTGTCGAAGACTGCGTCTTTGGCGTTTATTTCTTCTAAGCCTTTTTGTTCTAAAGTACGTTTGAATTTGTTGTAAATCAACATCACGCCTTCGTAGTTGGCGTCGGTTTCTTTATTTTCCATTGTCTGAAGAGCGCGCTCGAAATCGTCGAGAATTGGGAGTAGATCGACCATGATGCTTTCTGACGCTGTCTTCGACAATTCTATTTTTTCCTTGGCTGTACGTTTACGGTAGTTGTCGAATTCTGAGAAGAGACGTAAATATTTGTCGTTCAATTCGTCGTATTTCTCTTTTAATTCTTCAACCTGCTTGTCGTTTTTGTTTCTCTTGTTTCTTCTGCCTTTTGGTTCTTCTTCATGAACTTCGTTTTTCACATTAACATCTTCTTGGTTTTCATTGATGTTAACATTTTCTTTCATATTTTCTTCCATGGATATATAATATTAATTTTTATTAACAAAAAGAAATTTCATCGCGGCTTTATCAAATAATCTGCCACGAAATAATAAACGTACAATTTGACAAAATGTCATGGTTTTTTTTGAACTATGACTATGAACTATGAACTATGACTATGAACTGTTAATTGATTCTATAAATCTCCGCTCCTAAATCTCTTAATCTTTGGTCAATATTCTGATAGCCTCTGTCTATTTGTTCTATGTTTTCAATGATGCTTGTTCCGTTAGCTGATAAAGCGGCTATCAGCAATGCGACGCCGGCTCTGATGTCGGGAGAGACCATCGTAACTGCATGTAACTGTTGTGCTCTGTCTAAACCAACGACTGTAGCTCGGTGTGGGTCGCACAGTATGATTTGCGCTCCCATGTCGATGAGTTTATCGACGAAGAAGAGTCGGCTTTCGAACATCTTCTGATGAATGAGTACTGTTCCTTTCGCTTGTGTCGCAACGACTAAGACGATGCTTATCAGGTCGGGAGTGAAGCCCGGCCATGGAGCGTCGGCAACTGTCAGGATACTTCCGTCCATGAAAGTTTCCACTTCGTAATGTTCTTGAGCAGGAATATAGATGTCGTCGTCTCTGAATTCCATCTTGATGCCGAGACGGCGGAATACGTCAGGAATCATGCCGAGGTCTTTGATGCCGGCGTTCTTTATAGTGAGTTCGGAGCCTGTCATCGCTGCCATTCCTATGAAGCTGCCTACTTCAATCATATCGGCGAGAAGTCGGTGTGTTGTTCCGTTTAATCTTGAAACGCCTTCAATCTTGAGAAGGTTGGAACCAACGCCATCTATCTTGGCTCCCATGGAAACCAACATCCTGCATAGTTGTACGATATAAGGTTCGCAGGCTGCGTTGAATATTGTAGTCTCGCCTTTTGCCATCACGGCTGCCATTATGATGTTGGCGGTACCTGTCACTGAGGCTTCGTCGAGGAGCATATATGTTCCTTTCAGTCCGTCGGATGGGGCGGAGGCTTTTTGATAGTTGTTGCAGTTTTCGAATGTCGCGCCTAACTTCTGCATTCCGATGATATGAGTGTCGAGACGGCGGCGACCTATCTTGTCGCCTCCTGGTTTAGGTAAGAAACCAGTGCCGAAACGAGCTAGCATAGGACCTAAAATCATGACGCTGCCTCTCAGACGTGTAGCTCTTTGGGAAAAATTCTCAGTCTCGAAATAAGAAAAATCGATTTCTTTTGCTTGGATTTCAACAATGTCAGCTGACTTTCTTTCAATATTAATTCCCATCTCTTTCAATAAATCAAGAAGATTATTGATGTCAGCTATGTCTGGAAGATTAGTGATGGTAACTTTTTCTTCAGTGAGAAGACATGCACATATAATCTGCATCGCTTCATTCTTTGCGCCTTGCGGTGTTATGCTTCCGTGCAACTTATTACCGCCAACAATTTTGAATTTTCCCATTTATTAAAGTTTAAAGTTTAAGGTTTAAGGTTTAAAGTAGTTTTACAGTTGAAAGTTTTAAGTTTTAAAGTTTATCATATTAGATGTCATATAATGGCGTCTTTAAACAAAAAAATCCTGTAAAACCATTAACCTTTTGTCTTTAGCCATTAGCCATACAAAGTACTGCAAAAGTAATGAAATTTTCAATACGAATCTGATACGAAGTTGTTACGAATGAGGTACGAATTGGATAAGATGAAAAAATATCAAAAGTCCTTCTGAGCTTGTCGAAGATACAAGCTTGTGCAAAGAACAGTAGCTTTTATTATACAACTGGTAAAATTATAGATAATCAATGATTTACCCCCCCCGAAAATTTTATAAAACACTTGCTTTTTTGAAATAAAATTATAAACTTTGCGGAGAGAATTAGGAGTGTTGTAGAGACGCGCGTCAATGTAACCATAAAAATGAACACACATTGACACGTCTCAAGAATGAAGAATGAACTCTGCGTTCCTCTCGTCTATGCGAGAGAAATAAAGCCATGAAAGGGCGTAACATATATAGGATAAGGAAACGTATTATTAATTAGGAGTAGGGACTCGGAGTCAGTAGCTCCCAATGCGTTAGGGATTGAAGCGGCATCCTTTTGGAGCGTAGCGGAAAAAGATATAGCGGAAAGCCCGACGGCGGAGCCGGAACGCCCATATAAAGAAAAGTGTAGAGTTGAGAGAGTAGAGTTTATAGTTGTTGAAATCTGAAAGATGAAAATATGACAATAAAATTGATGGAAAAATATGGAAAAATTATATCCAAAATAATTATAAATTGCTATTTGTCAATGTTATATACTTTGTGGAATTGCAAAGTTATATATGCATAAAAATGCATAGCTTATTGTCTTGACTAATTTTGGTCTTTTCGATATTTTTGAGTGAAAATTTAATCTTTAAAAATTTAAACGATATGAAAAAAGTAATTCTATTTCTTGGTTTGTTCCTAATGATGGCAGCAACATCGAATGCGCAAGCCGATTTTTCATTTGGACCAAAGTTGGGATATAAAGCAAACAGTCTCTCTATCAATAGAGGTGATTTGATGCTTTACCCCAAAGGACATGTCACATTAGGAGTTTTCGGCAGGATAATGATAAAAGACTTTATCATCCAGCCAGAACTTATGTATAATTATTCTGAACTTTATGAGGGCAGCGTTACGTTCGATCCAGTTAACATTATTAATTTAAATGGTGTAGTATCAATAAACCATTCTATAGCATTGCCTATATATTTAGGTTATCAATTTGTCGGACGTAACAATTTCAACATGAGAGCTAATGTAGGTCCTATAGTGCATTTCAATATCGACGATTTTATAGAAAGCATGTATCAAGAATGGAATTACAGATTCATGAACTTGGGAGCGGCGTTAAATATTGGAGTTGATATCTACAGATTCACATTCGACATCTGTTATAGTATGGGTCTCACAAATGCTATCAAAGGCGGAGTTGTACTTAATAGCAACATACATCCAGGAGAAAGACACAATGCTGATACTGACAGGTTAAATACGTTTTCAATTACATTAGGATATAGATTCGGAAAATAAATATTATTAACAAATAAAAATATCATTATGAAACAGACTGCATTATTCCTTTTGCTTTTGATGATTGTATTCTCATCATGCAAGAAAGAAGACATCGACGGTGTTTATGATCCTAAGAAAAAGATTGACAGGATATACAAAGAAAACCTCAATGGCGAGAAATATCTCGTTGAACTCTGGAACTGGGACAAGAAACAGCTGAAAAGCATAGACCAATACGACTCTGACGGAAAAGTTTATAACACAGAGACATATTCTTATAATGACAACGGTCAGATAGAATCGGTTAGCGGTGACAAACATGATTGGACTGCATATTATCATTATAAAGATGATGTACTTGATTATGTTGAGACATATTTTACTGATTTTGTTATACAGAATGAGATTGGCGATGTGGTTGATACATTGAAAAACATCCTTGCCTTTAGAGTTGACTGTTTCTATGACGGAGAATGTCTTTCTAAAGTTGAATTTACTGAATTTTCTTTGTTTGACAATCGTGGGATTATAACTGATGCTTCCTTTAATCCTTTGCGTTTTGTTTTGCCTGAGCGTACACTTGAAGCTGTAAAGACTGTCATGAAAAAAACATCCGAACGTTCATCATCCAAAGAAGACAGGGTTAGGGTTTTAGAATTTGAATGGGAAGGCGAAAATATCAAGACGCAGAAATCATATACAAAAGGCAGCGAGACTGTAGAATATACTGAGACATATAAGTATGACGACAAAATAAATCCTTATTATAATTTATATGACAGTTGGTCTGCAAGCATTTATAAAAAATTCTCTAATAAAAATAACCTGACATATTCTTCATATAAACGGGAGAATGATTCGTCATCAGGTGAAATCCATCATCAATATGAATATAAGGGCGATTATCCTATAAAGAGAACTACCGGAGGTGAAGTGCATCCTCCTATCGGAGTAGAGGTCGTTTTCAGTGGAACATATCATTATGAGTATAAATGATTAAACGGGAACGGGATTCGGGAACGGGAAATGGGTTAAATAGAATTGAAAGTTGAAAATTAGCTGTCATCCATCAGCTATCAGCTCGCTGCTCACAGCTCACAGCAAAATAATATGTGGACAAAGTCTGTTGTCTGTTGACTGTTGTCCGTTGACATTAAAAAAATAGTGGACAAAGTCTGTTGACCGTTGACCGTTGTCTGTTGACTTAAAAAAATAAAACATCATGAAAAAACTGCTTTTAATAATCATCTTCTTGAATTGTTGCGTCGCTTTTTCGCAGAAGACTGTCGATGTCGAAATAAAACTCGTCAATGACAACGACGAGCCTTTGCAAAATGTAAGTGTCCGTACTGACGACGGTTATCTTATGGGCGTGTCGGATTGGCGTGGAGAACTGAAACTGCATTCAGTGAAAACCGGCGATGTCATGAATTTCAGTCATGTGGCTTATCACGAGATGGAATATAAGATTACGGAAGAAGATATTAAAGACAAGTATTTTACGATCAAGATGTACATGAAGTTTTATGAACTTCCGGAAGTGACGATAGTGGAAAACGTCCCTCATGTGGCGTATGATAATAAGGTGGTTAGCATCGCCGATTATGAGATGAATGAGCAGGGTATCTATCTGCTCGCTCATAGAATGCGAAATTATTCTCTTCTTCATCTGTCGTATGATTTCGATACTCTTGCGGAGATAGAGCTTCCTCGTAAGTTCGACCGTTTTTATAAAGATGTCTATGACCAGATTCATGTTTTGAGTCAGGATTCCGCTTATTGGGTAGGCACGATGAAACGTGGTGATGAATATGTCGGCATGGTTCTCACGATGGGAATCAGAATAGAACAATTCGATTATATCCACGCTCATGTCTCGGCAGCTACCGACCAGGTCATCATCACGCATTTATATACGAATAGGGGACAAGAACTTTATTATTTCGATATCGGTGAAAACGAAGAGAAGAAGATTGACACTACCGTTCTCGAACATATCAGATGGGAAGAAGGCTGTATGTTGATGGAGAACGTGAGGAAATTCGGTCCGATGGGATGGAGAGGCGAGGCTCAAGTGCTTTTCGAGAAACCAATTTATGACCCTGTGTTTAATATGAATAACGAGATTTTCGTTTTTAATTTTGAAGATAATATCATCAATCATTACGACAACAGAGCTGAGAAACTTAACACGTTTCCGCTCACATTCCATAAACATAACAGCTGGAACAACAAGGTGCGTCTCGTGGAAGGCTGGAATAAGAAAGTGCTTATGGATGAGCATAATTCTGCATTCTATGCTGTTTTTTTGAATCAAGGTGTCACGACGCTGAAGAAGATTGACGTGGCTCATGGAACGGTGAGCAACTCGGCTGTCTTCGGCGGATTCCCTTTCATAGAAAATCTGAAAATATATAATGGCAAAGCGTATTTTCTATATGCCAATGATTATACGAATAACAAAAGACTATATGAAGTTGCGATAGAATAGCAATGAGCCTTGAGCGATCCGAAAAGCTCAGTGCTCACTGCCCATAGCTCACAGCAAAATAATATGTGGACAAAGTCTGTTGACTGTTGTCCGTTGTCCGTTGACATTAAAAAAATAGTGGACAAAGTCTGTTGTCTGTTGACCGTTGTCTGTTGACTTAAAAAAATAAAACATCATGAAAAAACTACTCCTAATAATCATCCTCTTGAATTGTTGCGTCGCTTTTTCGCAGCAGAATTATTCTGTCGTAAAAGGAAATGTCGGAGAGAAGAATGTTAACATCTCTATTATTAATACAAGCTTCGGAGTAAGTTCTGATGATAAAGGCGATTTCATGATGGCGTTGCCTAAGACTGAAAAGCAAGTCGGTTTGCTGTTTTCTTGTATCGGTTATGAAGATGCTTTAGTGAGCGTGATTCCGAATAGCGATACTATATATCTTAACTTCAAGATGAAGGAAACGTATTATATGTTGGATGCTGTCGGCGTAAGTGTAGATAAGATAAAACGTTACAGCGAACCTAATTATGTGATGTTCGACTTCGAGATTTATGACGATAAGGTCTTTATTCTTCAAAGAAAAGATAATACGTTAAAAGAATGTAGGATTTTAGTTCAAGATTTATGGTTAGATCCGATAGATACAATTAATGTTCCTAATCATATTGAGCCTGAAAAGATAATAGTGGATTGTACTGAAAGTTGTCAGCTAACTTGGTATCATACAAAAGATAATCATCTTGATGTGATTGACAATACTTTATATTATTTCGACCATTTCAACGGCAAGATTCAACAATATGATGAAGGCATGAATCTGCTTCATGAATGTGAGATTGTATATCCGACGGAAGAAGATTTCTGGCGTTATAAGATTTATAAGGATAAAGCATTCGGGAAATTCTATACGATATTCGGCACTGCGGTAAATGAAATCAATACTAATACGGGAAAGACAAAATCAGTTGCAAATGCTGATAGTTGGATATCTGAGAAGATTATAATCTACAAAGGAAATCTTTATGCCGTGACTAAGAAAAAGAACGCGCTGAAAGAATTTGAGTCGTATATTGAAAGGATTGAATTGTAAATTTTGTTTAAGGTTTAATGCTTAAGGTTTAAGGTTGGATAT
>JAZUST010000009.1:0-2497 GCA_045606865.1 Bacteroidales bacterium | reverse complement strand
AGAATATTATTTGTCTGAGGAATCTGCTCCATGCGAATGTGAAGATGATTATATGGCTGTTATTGACAATATTCAATTTGGGAAGAGTTTTTTGCATCCGTCAACACGTATTGCAGAGAAGCATTTTATTTTAGAATTTGGTCCGATAATTCTTGATTCGTGAAAGGTCTTATTTTAGGGTGAGAACGGAGGAAAAGAATTTTTGTCTCACAGTTGACATAAGTCAGAAACATAATCCCGTTTTCGACAGTTGTGAAAGTGTAAAGTGGCGTTAACCTCTTGAATTTACAGAGGTTACGCCACTTTTGGATTTGAAATAAATGTTGTATGGAAATGCTACTTTGAAATTTTTTTGATTTTTTTGTTTAGTTCCTTCGGCTGATAGTATTTTTTGTCCAGACCAAGATCGAAAATAGCGTTTAGAGAGGTGCAAACCTGGGAACTGCTATAGGTTGACATATAACACATATCTTCGATATTGGCTACTTCCATATTGGTTAAGGTTTCAATTATGTTCTCTGTTGTAAAATGTGTTCCGTAACGGTTAAGCTTTGTTTCAAGCAACCGGTATATGAGTAATGCAGTATAACAAATCATGAAGTGTGCAATTATTCGTTCACGTTTTTGGTGATATACCGGTCTTGCTGATAAGTTTGTTTTCATTACTCTGAAACAATCTTCAATCTTGTACCTGTTTGAACTGATTTCGATAATGGTTTTTGCGTCATCATCCAGATTTGTTGCTACAGCATAAAAACCATCATATTTTTCTTCCTCGTCTATAACACTCTGGTCAATTTCGTAAGAAGTTGTTACCTTTTCTCCACTTTTTGCAGAAGAAGTTCGTTTTATGAAGCGGGTAATATCATGAGGCCCTTTTTTATAAGTATCGGGATCGAGATTGGTAAGCAGTTTTTTTGCCCGTTCAATCTGTCTGTTGCGAATATATCTTTGATATTCCATCATTTTTCTGGAAAAGGTTATAATAACCTTTTGTTTTACGGTAGCTTTTGACTTTACTTTTCGTGTTTTCCCATTTTTTAACTGTTTTTCTTCGTATAAGCCAAGGTCAAATGCTTTGTCAGCTTCGATGATCTTATATGCTTTATCGTTATATAACTTTTTGTTATCTACATCTGTTTTATCGAAGGTTTTCATGTCAGCAATCTTAACTGGCTCATTAGACGAAAGAAGGTGGTAATCATAGTCATTGAATACAGCTTCTTTGAGGATATTGGAGAGCTTTTTAATGGATTGTGTAACAATAAAAGCACGTCCACCCATTGAATTAAAGTTTCTAATATTGAGCGAGCCAAGACCGGCATCGGCACAGTATATAAATTTCTTGCCCTTAAACATCTGAGTAAGTTTCTTTTCTAACGGGATGGCGGTGGTCTGCTCGTTATCTGAACCGGAAGTAATACACATGGAAAGTGGGATTCCGTCAGAATCCATAAACAATCCCATTTCAACTATGGGATTAGGTCTGTGTTCTTTGGATGGTCCGTATTTACGGAGTCCTTTAATGAGTTCCCCAGTCACTTCATCTACATAATCTTCATCATCCGTTTCTGTTTCAAAGTAGTAATTGCTACAATCGTAGAAACAAACAGAAGTATCTCTCTTTACGATGTTGCAGCTTTTTTCAAAAAGGTGACTGATATATTCATCATAATGTTCCTGCAAAATATCCATAGTTCGTAAGATATGAACGTAGTCAAAATCAGGCTGTTCATAATAGTTCATAAGATGCTTATGAGTGTCGAGCTTTGAACCGGGATCAAGGATACGTGAATAAGTAAGGAATCTGTTTACAAGATTAGGGTCGAATGTAACCTTGGAATCAGCAGTTGCAGCTTTGAAAAAAGAGTCGATTTCAAGTTCGTGATAAAGCTGTTGAAGAAAAAAATATCCGATATTAAGTTGTCTGCTTGAAGAAGCAATCGCATCTGTTACCCTTATCTTTTCAGCAAAATCGATTTTTATATCTAAAGAAACCTTATTTTCTTTCTTATATTCCTCGTTATATTTTTTGACCTGTTCTTTTGCATATGCAAGAGGGTCATTGGTAATCTTCAGAAGTTCAGAGTGTTTACCGATGCGTGCTACATTTTTTGTTGTTGTTTTTTTGCCATTACGAACTCCGAGTTGAATGAAGTAGGTAGGGTCTTTTGATTTTCTATCATAATTTAGTTTCATACATATATTATAACACATAATACAACGACGTACAACACATACAACGAAAATAATTGAAAAATTTGACATAAAAAATACCGCATTTCTGCGGTTTGTGAGCATTTTTTAGATTTACAACTGTCGAAGACCCGAGTTTTTTGCATCCGTCAACACGTATTGCAGAGGAGCATTTTATTTTAGAATTTGGTCCGATAATTCTTGATTCGTGAAAGGTCTTATTTTAGGGTGAGAACGGAGGAAAAGAATTTTTGTCTCACAGTTGACATAAGTCAGAAACATAATTATAATTTTAATAAAC
>JAZUST010000008.1:0-41333 GCA_045606865.1 Bacteroidales bacterium | reverse complement strand
GTTGCTCGAATCTTGGGCGTATCAGCATTAGCTAAAACACCTATTCGAGAGTTGCTCGCAAAAGACCAACCAACAATCGAAAACCAAAATGTCAAAGAACTAAAATTATTTTAATAAAAATTTATTGCATCAGTAGAAATTGTTAATTGTTAATTATAAGATAAGCATCGCGTCTCCGTATGTAAAGAACTGATATTTTTCTTCGACAGCGACTTTATAAGCATGCATGAGAAGGTCGTAGTCGGCGAATGCTGCTACTTCCATCATCATTGGTGATTTTGGGAGGTGGAAGTTAGTGATGAGCGCATCTGCTGTATTGAAATCGTAATGTGGGAAGATGAATTTGTTTGTCCATCCTTTGAAAGGTTCAATTTTACCTGTGATTGTGACTGCTGTTTCGAGAGCCTTAAGAGTTGTTGTTCCTACGGCGAACACCTTACAACGTTGTGCTTTGGCGGCATTAATGATATCACAAGTTTCTTGTGTTATCTCCATTTGTTCGGAGTCGGTCTTATGTTTGGTAAGGTCTTCTACTTCTATATCGCGGAAGTTGCCTACACCGGTATGAAGTGTAAGTTCAGCAAATTGACAGTCGCGGAGTTCGAGATGTTTCATGAGCGACTTGCTGAAGTGCATACCAGCTGTTGGTGCTGCCACTGCGCCTTCACATTTAGCGAAAACAGTCTGATAATTTTCTTCGTCTTCTGGTTCTACCGGACGAGCAATCTCTACAGGAAGAGGAGTCTGTCCTAAATCGGTTATGGTTTTCTTGAATTCTTCCGGTGTTCCGTCAAACAAGAAACGTAATGTTCTGCCTCGTGATGTTGTGTTGTCTATCACTTCAGCTACGAGTTCGTCGTTCTCACCGAAATATAATTTATTGCCGATACGTATTTTACGTGCCGGGTCGACGAGTACGTCCCACAGACGACTTTCGCGGTTAAGTTCGCGAAGCAACATAACTTCAATTTTAGCACCTGTTTTTTCTTTCTCTCCATAGAGACGTGCAGGAAACACTTTAGTGTTATTAAGGACAAACACATCTCCCGGATTTACATAATCTAAAATGTCTTTAAAGATACGATGTTCGATGGAACCATCTTTACGATTTACAACCATCAAACGTGCTTCATCTCTGTTCTTTGCAGGATAACTTGCAATGAGATTTGAAGGAAGGTTGAATTTGAATTGTGATAACTTCATGTATATCGATTTTGTATTGAATTTTTTAGAAAATCACAAAGATAATATAGGAATAAAGTTTTGTCAAGTGTTTTTAAACTAAAATTATTATTTTTGCACAAAATTTTATATTATGAGTGATTTTAAAGAAATTGAAAAGGAAGAGAAAAAGTCGCTTAACTTCATAGAAGCCAAAGTCGTCGAAGATTTACAAAATGGTAAAAACGATGGTCGTCTACAAACTCGTTTCCCTCCGGAACCTAACGGTTATCTCCACATTGGTCATGCCAAGGCAATATGCCTCGATTTTGGTTTAGCAGAAAAATATAATGGTATCTGTAACCTCCGTTTCGACGATACCAACCCAACAAAAGAAGATGTTGAATATGTCGACGCAATAAAAGAAGATATTCAATGGCTCGGTTTTCAATGGGCTAATGAATATTATGCTTCAGATTATTTCCAACAGCTTTGGGATTTTGCAATACGTCTCATCAAAGAAGGCAAGGCATATATCGACGAACAAAGTTCAGAAGAAATCGCCGCTCAAAAAGGAACGCCTACTATTCCTGGAACAGAAAGTCCGTATCGTAACCGTCCTGTTGAAGAGTCATTGGAACTTTTCGAGAAGATGAACAGAGGCGAGATTGAAGAAGGCAAGATGGTGCTTCGCGCTAAGATCGATATGGCAAACTCTAACATGCACTTCCGCGACCCTATCATCTATCGCGTCGTAAAAACACCTCATCACAGAACAGGAAGCAAATGGAACGCTTATCCTATGTATGACTTCGCTCACGGAGAAAGCGATCACTTTGAAGGCGTAACTCATTCATTATGTACTCTTGAATTCGTGGTTCATCGTCCTTTATATGATTATTTCATCGACGAACTTAAAGAACAAAAAGACCTCGACGACCATCGTCCTCGTCAATATGAATTCAACAAACTTAATTTCAACTATACATTATTAAGTAAACGTAACCTTCTCATTTTAGTTAAAGAAAGACTCGTCAACGGATGGGACGACCCTCGCATGCCTACTATCTGCGGCTTCCGTCGTCGTGGATATACTCCGGAATCAATACGTATGCTCATCGATAAGATCGGTTATACGACTTACGAAGCCGTCAATGATTTCGCACTTTTGGAAAGCACTATTCGTGAAGATCTCAACGCACGCGCAACTCGAGTTTCGGCAGTCATCAACCCTGTCAAGTTGATAATCACCAACTATCCTGAAGGACGATCGGAAGAGATGGAAGCTGTCAATAATCCGGAAGACGAAAACGCAGGAACACACAACATCACCTTCAGCAGAGAGTTGTGGATTGAACGCGAAGACTTCATGGAAGACGCTCCTAAGAAATATTTCCGCATGACACCTGGCAATGAGGTTCGTCTGAAAAATGCTTATATAGTTAAATGCACAGGTTGCAAGAAAGACGAAAACGGTAACATCGTTGAAGTCTATGCCGAATACGATCCAGAGACAAAGAGCGGAATGGCGGGTGCCAACCGTAAGGTGAAAGGAACTTTGCATTGGGTGAGCTGCGACCATTGCATCAAGGCTGAGGTAAGATTGTACGACAGACTCTGGTTGAACGAGAATCCACGCGAGGCAATCGCTAAGATTCAAGAGGAGCAACAATGTTCGGCATTAGAAGCAATGAAACAGGTGATAAATCCTAACTCATTGGAAGTAAGAACAGAATGCTATGTCGAGCAATATCTCGCCGACGCAAAACCTCTCGACCACTTCCAATTCCAGAGAATAGGTTACTTCACTGCCGATAAAGACAGTACAAAAGAACACCTCGTATTCAACAGAACAGTAACACTTAAAGATACATTCCAATTACCTCAGAAATAATTACTGAGAAAAAGAAAAAAATCGTATCTTTGCAGGCAGAATCTATAGTTTTTAACTATGAACTATGGTTCAGAGTCATAGTTCATAGTTAAAATAAAACCGCCACTTTAGCTCAGTTGGTAGAGCAACGCATTCGTAATGCGTAGGTCGAGGGTTCGAGTCCCTCATGTGGCTCTTGTTTTAAAGTTTAGAGTTGAGAGTTTATAGTGTAGAGTAGTTGAAAGTTGATAAGTTTAAAGTTATAAAGTTTATCATATCATTAAACAAAATAAACTAAAAACTAAAAACTAAAAACTTAAAACTAAAAACTCTAAACTATAAAACTTCTATCAACTATAAACTATGAACTATGAACTATAAACTAAATAAATATGACTGAAAACACTAAAATGGCTGAGTTGGTGATGTCGAATCCCAAGTTGATGCTCACCCTCTCTCGCTTCGGAATTGAACTAGGATTTGGCGACCTCAGTGTCAAAGAAGTATGTAAGAAAGCAAATATAAATCCTGCGTTTTTTCTCTTAGTTTGTAACATTTACACCAACCAAAATTATATTCCTTCCGACAGCGAAATACAATCCGTCGATATAAATTCAATACTGACATATCTTTCAAATTCTCACAAATATTATGTCGAGGAAAGAATACCTCATATCGAACATCATCTCGAAAGAATCATCAACGCTTGTCCGGAAAGATTCGGCAACACGATTAAACGTTTCTTCATAGAATATAAAAAAGAAGTTGCAAACCACTTCAGTTACGAGGAATTCACCGTATTTCCTTACATCAACTCACTAGCAAACAAGTCGGTAGAAAAACAATTTACGATACACGAGTTCGAGTCGAACCATAGCAATATAGAAGATAAATTAGGAGACTTGATGAGTATACTTATCAAATATCTTCCCGCCGACATCTTCCCTAAAGAAAGAATAGAAATATCTCTCGACATCATGGATTTGTCGTCCGACCTGAGATGCCACACCATTGTTGAAGAGCGCGTCTTGGTACCTTTTGTTGAATTATTAGAAAAGCAATGCCATGAAGATTAACAAGATAATAATAGCGGAACCTTCCCCGATAATTTCTTCAGGCTTGCTTAAATATCTGGAAGACATCAATCAATTAAATATAGTCTCTATTGTTGATAACATTGATGATTTGAAAGACAAGATGATAATTCACAACCCGGATATGCTAATCATCAACCCTTTGGTTTTAGGATATTCTAATCACAGCCTTATCAAACAATTTATACAGAACAATCCTTCAACATATTTTATCGCTCTCATCTCTACATACATCGACAAAAGTTTCTTAAAATATTTTAAGGAGACAATAGAGTTGAATGAGACTAAGCAAAAGGTCGTAAACAAAATCATAAATCTGATTAATAATACCGACGAGACAGCATCGCAGAACGAAAGTTTCGACCTTTCAAACCGCGAGACCGATGTACTTGTATGCGTAGCGAAAGGCATGACAAACAAAGACATCTCCGATATGCTCAACATCTCCGTTCATACCGTAATAACTCATCGCAAGAATATCGTTAAGAAAACCGGAATCAAGTCAGTGTCGGGACTTACCGTTTACGCGCTTCTTAATAATTTAGTTGAGGAAAGCGAGATTTATGAAAACTGAGAATCTGAGAATCTGAAAATCTGAGAGACAAAAATTTACGCAGTACAAGTTTTCGATTTAAAAACAAGTTGCAACAACTACTATAGCGGCAAAAATTATCGCTTCAAAAGATGCTTTACCGAGAAGAGCGTTAAGTTGTTTTCCTTCGTATTTTCTTAATTTTCTATAGAGATTTATTGAATAAATTATCATTGGAATTATCAAAATCATCCATACTATGTAATCACAGACATTTCTAAGAAAATAGAATCCAAGCGCACAAGCAATCAATGGGTTAAAGAGAAAGACCTTCATCATGAATTCTTTTCCTAACAAACCTACAGTAGTAATTTTATTATGAAGTTTGTCTTCTTCGGCGTCACGGATGTTGTTGACGATTAGCAATTCGTCTACCACTATTCCCATTGCAAATCCCGCTGTGATAATTTCAGGAGTAATATTTTTTGTCAAGATAAAATAAGTGAAAGTTACCGGAACTATTCCGAAGAACAATATCACCGCCACGTCGCCGAGAGCTTTATACGATAACGGTATCGGACCTAAAGAATAACAGAATGCCGCCGCCAATATTATCAATCCGAAAGGAAGCAATATCCATCCACCCCAAAACATAAGAGGCAAACCGACCAAGAAACATAGTGTGGCGGAAATTGCTATAGCAACCAACATTTGTTTTGTAGTTATCTCTCCGCTCACGAGTTTACGATCTTTACCCAAACTATTTTCATTGTCGCTGCCCGTTTTGAAATCCGCATAATCGTTAACGAGATTAGATGTTGTTTGAGCCAACAACGCAAATAATAAACATAACAACGCCGGCAACCATTTTATGTCACCTTCACTAAAGGCTATTGCCGTCGGCATTATGACAGTCGCCATTGAAACTGGAAAAGAATATGGTCTTATTGCATAAAACCATTTTTTTATACTTGCAATCATATTTTTTGTTTGCAAAGTTAGTTCATAATCTTGTAAAAATAATTCGAAAAAAGACAAAAAAATCTCGTACTATATATAAATTATGTGCAAGCATTATAGAAAAAAATCTTATCTTTGCCACTTATTAAAAAAATTAAAATAATATCTGATATATGAAAGGCTCGTATAGAGAATATAAGAATTTGAACCTTACACAAATCGCTAAAGAGGTTCGTAAATACTGGGAAGAAAACGACGTCTTCCAAAAGAGTTTAGATAACCGTAAAGATGGACCGGCATACGTATTCTACGAAGGACCACCGTCAGCAAACGGAACTCCCGGCATCCATCACGTTATGGCACGTACCATTAAAGACATCTTCTGCCGTTATCAGACTTTGAAAGGCAAGAGAGTCTCTCGTAAAGCAGGTTGGGACACACACGGTCTTCCAGTAGAACTCGGCGTTGAAAAGAAACTCGGCATTACAAAAGAAGACATAGGCGTAAAAATCAGCGTCGATGAATACAACAAGGCTTGCCGTGAAGAAGTCATGAAATATAAAGACTTATGGGACGAACTCACACGTACCATGGGTTACTGGGTCAACCTCGACGATCCTTATATCACATTCAAAAACGAATATATCGAGACCTTATGGTATCTCCTATCAGTAATCTACAAGAAAGGTCTCCTCTATAAAGGTTACACAATTCAACCTTATTCACCGGCAGCCGGTACAGGTTTAAGCTCACACGAACTTAACATCCCTGGTTGCTACCGTGACGTTAAAGACCTCACATGTACAGCATTGTTCCGCGTCAAGGCTGAACAAACAACAATAAAGGCAAATCCTTTCGGCGTTGACGTTCCTTTCAACAGCATCCAAATAGCAGCATGGACAACAACACCATGGACCTTGCCTTCAAACACAGCATTGTGCGTCGGCAACGGCATCGACTATAACCTCGTAAAATCTGTAAATCCAGTAAGCGGCGAACTCGCTTACTTCGTTGTAGCAACTCCATTGATGGGTTCGTTCTTCCCAAGCGAGGCAGAAAAACCATCATTCGAAGATTATAAAGTCGGAGACAAGAAACTTCCTTACGAAGTTCTCGGAACATGCAAAGGCAAAGACCTCGTAGGTTTGGAATATGAACAACTCATACCTTGGGTCAATCCAGGTGAAGGCGCATTCCGCGTCATCCACGGCGACTACGTAAGTACTGAAGACGGTACAGGTATCGTTCACATCGCTCCTACTTTCGGTGCTGACGACGACCGCGTAGCAAAACAAAGCGGCATACCTCCACTCCAAATGATCGACAAAGACGGCAAAGCTCAACCAATGGTTGACAAGACCGGCAAGTTCTTCAAGATAGAAGACCTCGACGAAGAATTCGTGAAGAACTTCATGAATGTTGAAGCATATCGTCCTTACGCAGGTCAATTCGTAAAGAACGCTTTCGACCCAACAAAAACTGAAAAAGACAAGTCATTAGACGTCGACATCGTAGTTCTTTTGAAAGAAGAAGGCAAACTCTTCAAGAGCGAAAAACATACTCACAACTATCCACACTGCTGGCGTACCGACAAACCTGTCCTTTATTATCCATTAGACAGCTGGTTTATCCGCAGCACTGCTCTTAAAGACAGAATGATAGAACTCAACAAGACTATCAACTGGAAACCGGAAGCAACAGGTAGCGGTCGTTTCGGCAACTGGTTGGAAAACCTCGTCGACTGGAACTTATCACGTTCACGTTACTGGGGAACACCGCTTCCAATCTGGAGAACAGAAGACGGCACAGAAGAAGTTTGTATCGGCAGCGTAGCTGAACTCCGCGAGAGAATCGACGAGTCGGTGAAAGCAGGTTTCATGACAGAAAACCCATACGCTTCAGAAGATTATAACAGCTTCGACTTACACAGACCTTATATCGACAACGTAATATTAGTTTCATCAGACGGAAGAAAGATGTTCCGTGAGCCAGACCTCATCGACGTATGGTTCGACTCTGGAGCAATGCCTTACGCACAGATCCATTATATGGGTGAAGAAGGCAAACTAAACGATGAGACATTCCCGGCAGACTTCATCGCAGAAGGCGTCGACCAAACACGTGGATGGTTCTTCACATTACACGCCATCGCAACAATGATTTCCGACTCCGTCTCTTACAAGACAGTTATCTCTAACGGTTTGGTCTTGGACAAGAATGGCAACAAGATGTCGAAACGTCTCGGCAATGCTGTCGACCCATTTGAAGCAATAGAAAAATACGGCGCCGATGCAGTACGTTGGTACATGATAACAAATTCACAACCTTGGGACAACCTCAAGTTTGACGAAGAAGGCGTTGACGAAGTACGTCGTAAATTCTTCGGAACATTATATAACACATACGCATTCTTCGCATTATACGCCAACATCGACAAATTCGACTTCTCAGAGGCAGAGATACCTTACGAAGAACGTCCGGAAATAGACAGATGGATCTTATCAGAATTGAACTCTTTGATTGAAGAAGTCAATGAAGATTATCAAAACTACGAGCCAACAAAGGCAGGTCGTGCAATAGCAGAATTCGTTGACGCGCACTTGAGCAACTGGTACGTACGTCTTTCACGCCGTCGTTTCTGGAAGAGCGATGTTACAGCAGACAAGACATCAGCATACCAGACATTATACACCTGTTTGAATGTATTGGCTAAAATATCAAGCCCGATAGCACCATTCTTCGCAGAACGTTTATACCAAGACTTGAACGCTGCTACAGGCCGCGAGGCTGCTGAGTCGGTACACCTCACCGACTTCCCTGTCGCTGACAAGAATTTGATTAATAAAGATTTGGAAGAAAGAATGGAAATGGCACAACTTGATTCTTCAATGGTATTGTCATTAAGAAAGAAATCCAATATCCGTGTTCGTCAGCCATTGTCAAAGATTATGATTCCTGTCAAGTCTGAAAAAGAACTCGAGCAATTCAAGATGGTTGAGCAACTCATCCTTTCTGAAGTCAACGTCAAGGAAATAGAATATCTCACAGCCGACAAGAACATCTTGGTAAAGAAAGTTAAGCCAAACCTCAGAAACTTAGGACGTCGTTATGGCAAGATGATAAAACAGATCACACAATTCTTCGCTGAGATTGAGCAAGAGACAATCAGAACATTCGAAAACGTAGGTTATTTGGACATCACATTAGAAGGACAAGAATTGCATCTCGAACTTGACGATGCTATCATCACAACAGAAGACATTCCTGGTTGGGCAGTAGCAACACAAGATGATTCGACAGTAGCATTAGACATCACCATCACTCAAGAGTTGGCAGAAGAAGGTCTCGCAAGAGAAATCATCAACAGAATCCAGAACATGAGAAAAGATGCTGATTTCGAAGTTACCGACCACATCATCTTGACAATAGAAAAGAACGACCATATCAACAATGTTGTCGAGAAATATAAAGACTACATCTGTTCAGAGACATTGGCGACATTAAATATGGTTGACAATATTGGCGAAGAAGTTAAAGAAATAGAACTCATCGACAATATTACCGCAAAGATTAAAATCGATAAACAATAAGAAATAAAATCTTGTGTTTATAAGAAAAATATCTTAACTTTGACAGCAATTAGGATAGATGTAAAACACAAATTTTGATATTATGGAAGATATAAATAACCAAGAGAAAGTCAGATATTCCGACGAAGAACTCGAAGAATTCAAGGCTCTGATTCTTGAAAAATTAGAGAGAGCACGTGAAGATCTTGAATTGTTAAATGAGAATGTCTCTCGTAGTGGCAACAATGCTAACGACACTTCACATACCTTCAAGATTTTGGAAGAAGGTTCCAATGTCTTGTCGAAAGAAGAAAACAGTCAGTTGGCAGCACGCCAATACAAATACATCCTGAATTTGGAAAACGCATTGAGACGCATCGAAAACAAGACATACGGCATCTGTCGTGTCACCGGTAAATTAATACCTAAAGAAAGATTGCGCGCAGTGCCTCATGCAACATTAAGCGTTGAAGCAAAATTAGGACAGAAGAAATAATGAAAAAGTCTCTTATAGTCATTTTCTTAGTATTGCTTATCGATCAGGTCTCTAAGATTTGGATAAAGACGAGTATGACTATAGGCGAGAGTTTCCCTGTGTTGGGCGACTGGTTTCAGATTTATTTCATAGAGAACAACGGCATGGCTTTTGGCTGGGAGTTGGGTGCTGAATTTGGAAAAATAGCACTCGGAGTTTTCAGACTGATAGCCGTGGCGTTGTTTTTTTATCTCATATATTATCTGGATAAGAAGAGAGTAAAGTTCGGTCCGTTGTTCGGGGTCTCGCTCATCACAGCGGGTGCACTAGGCAACATCATCGACGGTATGTTCTACGGAATGATATTCAGCGAGAGCACTTTCACACAAGTGGCGACACTATTTCCCGATGGCGGAGGTTATGCCGGTTTTATGCAGGGAAAAGTCGTTGATATGCTTTACTTCCCGTTATTTACATTTCCAGAATGGGTACCGCTGATGGGAGGACAAATCTTCTTCAGTCCAATCTTCAATATCGCCGATAGTGCTATAACAATAGGATTTTTATATCTTTTAATATTTCAATGGAATTTCTTAAAGAACATCGATAACCTCGATGCTCTTGTTGATACAGAAAACAATAACACAGAAAAACAACAACCATGAGTGAAGAAAAATACGGTCATATAGTGCAGATTATAGGACCTGTCATTGACGTAGCTTTTGATGATGAATCTCAATTGCCTAATCTTTTAGACGCCTTGGAAATTGAAAAACCTAATGGTGAAAAACTTATCACTGAGGTACAACAAGATATCGGAGAAAACACCATGCGTACCATAGCTATGGACTCTACCGACGGTTTACGTAGAGGCATGAAAGTACGTTGTCTGGGAAATCCAATCTCAATGCCAACGGGCGACCAAGTCAAGGGACGTCTTTTCAATGTCATTGGCGACTCTATCGACGGGTTGAAAAAGGTGGAATCTAAGAAACGTAACAGTATTCATCGTGAACCTCCTAAGTTTGAGAACCTTTCAACAAAACAAGAAGTTCTCTTCACTGGAATCAAAGTCATCGACTTGATTGAGCCATACGCAAAAGGCGGTAAGATCGGTTTGTTCGGTGGTGCCGGTGTTGGCAAGACAGTTCTCATCATGGAACTGATCAACAATATCGCCAAGTCATATTCCGGTATGTCGGTATTCGCAGGCGTAGGTGAACGTACCCGTGAAGGCAACGACTTGTTGAGAGAGATGCTCGAGTCGGGCGTCATCAAATATGGCGACGAATTTATGAAATCGATGGAAGAAGGCAGATGGGATTTGGATCAGATAGATTATAAAGAACTTGAAAAGTCGCAAGCTACGTTGGTGTTTGGTCAGATGAACGAACCTCCTGGAGCACGTGCCAGAGTTGCATTGAGCGGTCTTACCATGGCAGAATATTTCCGCGATGGCGACGGCGAGACAGAAGGTCGCGACATCTTGTTCTTCATCGACAACATCTTCCGTTTCACACAAGCAGGTTCTGAAGTGTCAGCACTCCTCGGTCGTATGCCATCAGCAGTAGGTTATCAACCGACATTAGCATCAGAAATGGGTCTCATGCAAGAGAGAATCACCTCAACAAAGAGCGGTTCCATCACATCGGTACAAGCAGTTTATGTCCCTGCCGATGACTTGACCGACCCTGCTCCGGCAACGACATTCGCTCACTTGGACGCAACAACAGTGCTTAGCCGTAAGATCTCAGAATTAGGCATATACCCTGCCGTAGACCCTCTCGAATCAACATCAAGAATATTGGCACCTAACATCGTTGGTGAAGAACACTACAAAACCGCTCAAAGAGTTAAAAACATCCTTCAACGTTACAAAGAGTTACAAGATATTATCGCCATCTTAGGTATGGACGAATTGTCAGAAGAAGACAAACTCACCGTAAGCCGCGCACGCCGCGTACAACGTTTCTTGTCGCAACCTTTCCATGTAGCGGAACAATTCACAGGTATGAAAGGTGCATTCGTAAGCATTGAAGACACCATCAAAGGTTTCAATATGATTATGGACGGCGAAGTAGACCAATATCCTGAAGCAGCATTCATGATGGTCGGAACCATCGAGGAAGCTATTGAAAAGGGTAAGAAGATGATAAGTGAACAATGAACTATGAACTATGGGCAAAAGTACTCACGACTCGTAACTCATAGCTCACGGATCACAGCAAAATAAACCATGAAATTAGAAATCATAACACCAGAAAAACAACTCTTCGAAGGTGAGACCGACTTGGTACAACTGCCAGGTACAGATGGTTTGTTTGAAATTCTGAACAACCACGCTCCTATGATAGCTGCTCTCGGTGAAGGAAAAGTTAAAATCGCTAATAACAACGATTTCCAATACATAGAGATTAAAGGTGGCGTTGTTGAAGTTTTGAACAATAAGATAATAGTACTAGCAGATTAATCCCCGTAGAGACACACGGACGTGTGACTTAAATTGAAAATTAAGGTAGAGACGTCACCCTTGTGGCGTCTTAGAATTGAAAATTGAAAATTATGGTAGAGACATCACCCCTGTGGCGTCTTTATAATTGAAAATTGAAAATTAAGGTGGAGACGTCACCCTTGTGGCGTCTTAGAAATTGAAAATTGAAAATTAAGGTAGAGACAGCACCCCTGTGGCGTCTTTGAATTGAAAATTGAAAATTAAGGTAGAGACGTCACCCCTGTGGCGTCTTTGAATTGAAAATTAAGAGTGATGATTTGGATAGTGATGCCGATTCTGATTGTCCTGATGTTTTTGCTGGGCACAGATTTAAACAAAGAGTCGTTTACTAATGTAGCGCGTAATCCTCGTGCGGTTATCGTCGGGATGATAGGGCAATTGATATTGTTACCTCTCATTGCTTTCTCCTTAGCATATATGCTGAAACTGCCTCCTGTCTATTTCATGGGGATAGTACTCATCGCATGCTGCCCCGGAGGAAGTTCGTCGAATGTCTTCTCAATGTTAGCAAAAGGCGACGTGGCGCTATCTGTAACGTTGACTGCAATAAGCAGCATCGTCACGATGTTCACACTTCCCGTCATCATGGAATTTGTTGCAACATTCGTATCTGAACAAAGCGGCATTGAGATACATCTTCCATTTGGAAAACTCATCGTACAAAACATAGTACTTCTTTTCGTTCCACTAATTATAGGAATATTATTCAGGAAATTATATCCTGAAGCAGCGGCAAAGGTAAATAAAACACTCAGCAAATTCGCCTTCCCTGCCCTAATGACGTTAGCATTGATATTCTTCCTGCAATATACGGAAGAAATAAAAGAAAACTTCGCCGTACTTGGAATAACAACAACAGCTTTGATATTAGCAGCAATGTTATGCAGTTCTTTATTATCGAGAGCTACAAAATCAAACACTGCGGTAAGAAGAACCATCGTCATTGAAGTAGGAATGCAAAACGCCGCACAAGCTATATCCATCGCAAGTTCACCTTTCATCTTCAATAGTGGCGAGATGGCGTTACCTGCAATTATTTACGCACTTCTAATGAACGTAATCTTATTGATTTACGTGGCAATTGTAAAAAAGTCGAAAGTCGAGAATTGAAAGTTCCTTTGACTATTATATTATTGTTATTGGACAATCCTAATCCTCATTCCTTCTGAATATCCGGAAAACTCCGGTGCATACATACATTGTATCAAAGCGTAACCATTACTGAAACTTCCTTCTTTGGTGACGTACATCGAATAGCTTACCTGATGTTTTCCTTTCGTGACGTTGTCGAAATAGAATCCCATAAAAGTGTCGCTATTGCTTTGATAATAAAACATTCCGTTAGAATATTTGTATCTCGATATCTGTTCCGTCGGTTCAAAACAAGCCGCTCTTAAGTCTTTCAAGAAGACAAATTCCATATCTTGAGACGCTTCAAAAGTAAGATTTACAACTACTTTATCACCAACTTTAATATTGGTTTCTTCAATAGGAACGAGATATTTTCCGTTTTCATTTACGCGCTCAACAAACAACTCTCTATCAACCTTCAACGGACTCTCATATTTTCTTACCTCATCGACAGAGACAAAATACTGACGGAACAATCCTCCCCAAACCATATTATCGGAATTGTTTTCAATCGTGAGATTATCAATATTTTTCATCTCATCAGCATCCCAATATTTCTGAATGAAAATATCATCCGAACCTTGAACCTTTATCATTACTGACGACTGACCGCTGATCACTGACCGCTGACCACTGAGCGCTGGTCGCTGACCGCTGACCGCTGACCACTGACCACTGACCGCTAAAATAGCATATATCGCATTGACGCTCGATCTCGCGTTTTCCCACATATTGGTACGTTTGTTATTGAGAAGTCCAATCATCATCTCATTGAGAATCTGTGCATCAGGATTTATCTCCTTGAATGCTTCCATCACCAAAGTCTGCGTCGTGACGTCTGTAGTGTTTTTAAGTTGCGACATTCTTTCCTTCAACGACTTCATAATGAGTTGCGCTGTTTTGCCTTTACCTTCACGATATAAAATCAAAGCGGTCTTCGCTTGTAAAGAGAAACTCAAATCATGCCAGTCTGTTTCCAATTTCTCGATAAAGAACGACTTAACATTTATGTATTCTTCACTCTCATCGTACTTAAAAAAACTTAAGGAATAAAGTTCATTAATAGAATATGAATTAGGATTAAATGTCAGGTCTTTGTTCTTATAATAATTATAATCGTCAATGATTTCTTTTCTCATATAATCGGCGGCATTGTCTGAAATAATATCCACCAATCTTTGTTGGTCATCGCTAAGATTTTCAATGACATTCATCTTATAAAGTCTGCCGAAACCTCCCAAGATATATTGAGTAATGAACTGACTTTCCGGCATATTTGGGAACCACGACCATCCGCCATTGACACTTTGCTTTTCCTTAATAAGATTTAAGACTTCATCGGTTCTATATCTCAAGGCGTTAACATCAAATAAATTAGCGATTCTCGATTTCTGCTCTGCTTCAGTTTTCGCCTCCATAACCCAAGGTGTTTCCTGTAACATTATCGCTTTGAGATTCTCGTCTTTTTCCAATTGCGACATCAATGCGTCTGGAGTATTAATATTCCAATCCTTAATATAATTTAACAGATTAGGAATGTTATGTGCGATATAAGATGCAAGGCTGTTAGCATAGAAAATATTAAACGCAACATCTACATGTTCGCCTGATTCTTGCGAGAGATACGGCAAGGCTTGTATCGCATACCAGACTGGATTGGAACAATAGTTCAACGTAAGTCCTTGATTTCTTTCTCCCGTAGAGACACACGGACGTGTGTCTTCCAAACATATAGTTATTTCCGATTTCTCTTTCACCGTTATCGGATAAGTCTCTGTCATAAAGACTTCATCGCTTAAGATTGGAAGAAGACGTTGCTCAGCGTCAGAGAAGTTTTCTGTCTTGACACTAAAACGGAACGCCAATAAATTCGTTTCGTCATTTTTAATTCCAACTTTCCATCTCACTGATTTACTGCCGCATTCTGCAATATCATCAATAATAATTTCTTTATCGGAGAGAATCAAATCCAAAGGTTGCATCGTCAATGCATCGAAGATTTCCAATTTGGCAGATACATATTCAAAGTCTGTTGTCTGCTGTCCGTTGTCTGTTGTCCTAATTACATCTGCCACCAACCAAAGTGTGTCGTTTTCATAGCAGAAACGAGGCATGTCGCTCATAATCATAAGAGGTTTCGAGGTGGTAAAAGTCTTGTTCAAGGTTCCGACTTTCAAGTCTTTTGTATAAGCCAACATCATTAAGTTCCAACGAGTTAAGGCATCAGGCATCGTGAATGAGAAGGTAAGACTTCCGTCTTCGTTTGTCATTAGATTAGGATAGAAAAACGCCGTCTCATTGAAGTTTTCTCTCACTAAAGGTTCTTGGTTTTCAACATTTTGTTCTTCTTGATTAGCAGCATCATCCCATGAATCGTCACCATTATTTGATGCTTCTCTACTTGACTTTTCTGCCACCATCATCGAATACATTATTCCACCACCTGCAAAACGCGGCGAACCAGAATAAGGTGTTATTCCCACCATCGACAGCAAGAAATAATCAAAAACTCCTGGACTTACATAGTATTTGAAACTTGCTTCAGAATCAAAGTCTTCAAAACTAAAATCTGTTCTTGGAGGAGTGGAATATCGAGTTTCAGGAATGACATTCAAATTCCACTTATTCTTAGCGAACACATCTAATGAAGCGTCATACATAGAAGCCAAAACGTTAGCAACACCAGACTCATCGCCATCGCCATAGTTCTTAACAGTAAGATTCCATTTCTCTTCAGTTCCTGGAAGCAAGTTGTCGCGCTCAACATCCAATCGTATGTCTAATCTTAAATTTTCGTAAGGAATAGCGACTTCATGTGTCACGATATTTATCGTATTATTTTTAACAAAAAATGCCTGGAATGATATTTCACCTCTATCTTCTTCCTTAACTTTATATGGAATTGTTAAAATTTTATTACTTATCGTCTTACGTCCATAATGACGGACTTCATTTCCATATTTAATCATGTAAAAGACATTCACTTCATCGGCGGAACTTCCTAAATAAAAATTAACATTATCGCCTGGTTGCGCCGTTTTCTTGTCATAATAGGAAATGCACATCGTCTCGTATGGCATCTTATTACTATGATAATCAATGATTGTCAATTCGACAGAAGTCTTTGCCAACTCATTATCAGCGGAAGTCAATTCGACAACATATTTCCCTATTCCTAAATTTTTATTAACATCTTGGAACAAACCATATTTGCCATTAACAACAATGACGTCTTCATAAATTAAAGTAGAATCTTGTGGAAGATGTCTGTTGTCCGATGTCTGTTGTCCGTTTGAAGACATACGTCCGTATGTCGCTACGTGATATATTTTTCTTATGATTTTCGCTTCAACGGGATTTTCTTTAAGATTTTTAACAGTGAAATTAATTAAGTCGAGACTGTCTTTAAAGACAAATTCATTTTGATTCTCTATATCGATAATCAAGTCAATTTCCGAAGCTTTTATTGTGTAAGTCTTTGATTGTGTCTCGCCTTGTGCATTAGTAGCATCAACAGTAACTATATATTCATACACAGGAAGTTTGTCTTTATCGTCATTATCTGGAACAAGTTCGAAATTGACTTTGAAGTTTCCTTCATTATCGGTTGTTCCATCTCCGAAAGCGATTTGCTTTTCATTATTGTCGTAGTTTCTATACCACCAGAGACGATATGGAAAATAAGAACGTCTTACGATTGTATAATTATAATTAACATTATCGAGACCGAAACCTGCGTAAGCTTTTACCGAACCTGTCAATTCTACTTCTTCATTGAGTTTAAACGACTTATCTGGATTATTGAAAGTAATTTCAAAAGTAGGGCGTTTATATTCTTCCACTTTGAAATTGACGCTACCGCTTTCATTGCTGACGGCGAAATATCCGTTTGAAAGATTTTCAGGAATCAAGAAACCTCCATCGAAAGAACCAAATTCGCTGGTGGTAAAAGTCTGTGTCGCAACCTCTTGCCAGTTGGAATCCCTCAATGTCACCTTCGTTTCTTTTCCAACTACCAATTCTTTCTTTTCTGTATTTTCATTAAGAATTATACCTTTAAAATAGACTGTCTGTCCCGGACGATAAATCGCTCTGTCGGTAAAGAATGTCGTTCTTTCAGTCAACTTCTCTTCATTTTGATAATAATGAGATATATACAAGTCGGAAAGCAAGATGTCATTTCCCTTAGAGAGTTCTATATGATATTGATTATTAATATTGTCAGGGAATTTTGTACAACCATTTCTATCAGTTATAAGATTATGCAAATCTTTTTTAACATATTCCCTTTTCTTATAATCGTAATTTCGTTCAAAAATATTAACATTTACGTCTTTTATAGGTTTTCCGCTGTCTCTGTCAAGTACATAAATCACCTGTTCATCATTCTCTTTTGTAACGACATAACTTAAATTACTTACTTGGAAAGAATGAATCGCAGGATAATCCATATTTGTCATATCGAAATTATCGTCTTTAGAAAATAAAATATAATAAGTTCCACAATCTAAACCCGGTAATTCGTATGAGGAAGTATGTTCTATATAATCCTTGTCATCTTGAATATCAATGTAATTCTCGACAATCAATTCTTTTTTAACAATTTCTTTTGCAAATTCTTTCTTATCGTGATAGAGTTTGTTAAGATAATTTAACTCTTCAGGTGTAACCTTATAAATCCTATAATGAGGTTTACTTAAATTTTTATAAGTAAGTCCTACAGAAATATTCTTATCAGGAAGTTGCACGTTCTGCATATAGAATCTTAATTCTTTATTTAATATTTCCGAACGTATTGCTTCACAGATCTTAGCGCCTTCGCTATCAGGGAATAATCTTATCGCTTCATCGCAAATGTCTATAGCCATAGCCAATGTGGAAGAAGTCTGTTGTCCGTTGTCTGTTGACTGTTGACTTAAAACAGCTCCCGCTTGCAACTCCATTACGGATGTCACTAACGGATTATCGATATTATCATTCTTAATTTTTTCTAAGGAATTAAAGTAGGTTTCATAATCATTGGTGATCTTATATTCATATTTAAGTTTCTTAATCTCATTGTAGATCGCAGCGTCGTTATAATTATTTTTCTTATCGAAATCAATCAGTTGCTGATATAATTCTGAGATGCCATACAATGACGTCTCCACTGAGTTGCTGCGATTTATTTTATAGTCAATTATCTTGTGCAAGACATAATCATAAAGTGTCGGTTCGATTTTAAAGTCAAATTCTGCCGTAATGTCTTTGATTGCAAGAATATCTTTATACGATTCAGCGGAATTATTCTGTAACGATTCTATATCATTAAGCGAGTTTTCATAATATTTATTAATAACTCTTTTGAAAGTCGCCTCATCCCAGAATTTCATGGACAAAGTCTGTTGTCCGTTGTCTGTTGTCTGTTTACCATTATATATCGGAATGTTATTTTTTATTAAGTTATTATTAAAGATCATATATGTTTCATAAAGAGAAGCGATTGCGATATTGAAAATCGCTCTTTCTGGTTCTTGGAGATTCGCGACATTTCTCACTGCGAAATTTATTGATGTTTCGAGAGGTTCTTCTTCGCTCAACTCAAAAATTCGGAAACGATAGACATAAGATTTCAGTAATTCTTTCTGGTTGTTCTCTTCAACAGCTTTTTGTTCAATTTTATTAAGAATAGTCTCTGCCGACTGAGGGAGTCTGTTTTCTAAATCCTTGTTAACATCTTCCCATAAGTCATTATAAGATTGGGCGTTAAGATTTGAGAAAGCAGTTAACATTAATGTTATTAATAAAAATTTTGTCTTCATTTTTGATAAAATTTATAACGTCGTTTTATTCAAAAATAGGACCAATCTTTATTAAAATCTGAGAAACTGAAAATCTGAGAATCTGAGAATCTGAAAATAATTCTCAAGTTCTCAGGTTTTCAAATTTTCAGATTCAAGATTAAAGGTTTGCTTTGAAATATTCAGTAATCTTCGTTACGAGGTGCGCTCTGTCCGGACCATAAACGTTGTGGTCGTGACCTGGATATACGAAGTAATCCAATTGTTTACCGTTGTGAATGCAGTTTTCAACGAACACCAATGAATGTTGCCAGAGAACTACAGGGTCTGTCGTACAATGGATTATCATCAACTTACCTTCTAACTTATCTGTTTTGTTTTCGAGGCTTGTAAGTTCGTAACCTTCCGGATTTTCTTCAGGAGTATCCATATAACGTTCGCCGTACATGATTTCGTAATATTTCCAATCCATAACAGGACCGCCTGCTGTTGATACTTTTACGTCTTCAGGATAGTTGATTTTCATGTTGGTACTCATAAAACCGCCGTAGCTCCATCCGTCTGTTCCGATACGTTCAGCATCGACGTAAGGAAGTGATTTAAGATAATCTATACCGACTTTTTGGTCGCGCATCTCTGCTTGTCCGCATTGACGGTGAATCACTTGTTCGAAAGCTTCGCCTCTGTCGGCAGAACCTCTGTTATCTAAGGTGAATACGATGAAACCTTCTTGTGAGAGATAATGTAAGTAAATGCCTGCGCCTGCCGTCCATTCATCGGTAATCATCTGAGCGTGAGGACCTCCATAAACATAAATGATAACAGGATATTTCTTGTTAGGGTCGAAGTTGTAAGGTTTGATCATACGTGTGTATAATGTCTGACCGTCTTCTGCCTTCAGTTCACCTAATTCTATTGTACCGATGTTATAATCTTTCAACGGGTCGACTGCTTCGTGTAAACGTTTGACATATTTACCATTAGCATCCATAATGTCAACGTTTCTTGCAACGTCGGTGCTTGAATAAGAGTCGATGAAATATTTACCTGATGCGCTTGGTGTCACACCATGAGTGCCGTGTTCTTTGGTAATCTGAACTTTTTTACCGCTCTTGAGATTATGTTTATAGAAATGACGTTGTAACGGACTTACTTCTGTTGAGGTATAATAGATGTTATTTCCATTTTTGTCGAAGCCTTCGAAAGCAGTGATGACGAAGTCGCCTTTTGTAATTTGTTTTGCTTCTTTGGTTTCCACATTATGTTTCCAGATATGATAGAATCCGTCACGTTGAGCCAACCACAAAAATTCCTTGGTGTTATTCGGTAAGAAATGAGCAGGACCTACAGGTTCAACATATTGATCGTCTTTATCTTCGAATATTGTTTGAATATAATCGCCGTTCAATGCGCTATATTCGTTGAATTGAAGATGATTTTGTCCACGATTCAAAACGCCGATATAGACTCTTTCATTATCCGGATTCCATGTTATTGATGTAAGATATTGTTCTGCAGGTTCTCCCGTTTTAACAATCAATTCCTTACCGGAAGCGACATCATAAATATGTAATTTCACTTCATGACTTTTCATCCCCGCCATAGGATATTTTATAGGTTTTGCAGTAGCGACACGCTCAGTAATATCAACGAGAGGATAGTCTGTCACCATGCTTTCGTCCATATTGTAATAAGCGAGTTTGTTTCCGTCAGGTGACCAGTAAATACCGCCATTGATAGCAAATTCGTTGCGGTGAACTGATTGACCTGCAATAACATTTTCAGGATTGTTTGTCACTTGTATTTGTTTGTCGCCATCAGCGAAATACAAATTGTTGTCTATTGTATAAGCGACTTTCAAGGAAGGAGTTGTGATTGTATAATTTTCAGCGTTTGATGGAACTGAAGTAACCTTCTTGATATTCTTTGCTTTAATATCGAGGAGATTGAGGTTGATGCAATTATTGTTTTTATCGAAACTGTAATAATAAGCTTGATTATTATCTAACCATGTAAGATTAGGAAGACGTCTCACACTGTCCATTCCAGCTTGATTCAAGTAGGTATTAACTTGGTCGAGGGTCAAGAATACTGTAGCTTTTTTACCATTAACATCTTGAATCATAAGGTTGTTAGGATTCTCGGTATCGGCGAAGAGATATTTATCTGCATTCGGCAACCATTTAACGTTTTTTCCTACAGGATAGACGCTGCGATTTATATATGCAGCATCATTTGGGGTAAGCATCTTCTTTTCCTGAGCGAAAATAGAAGTCGCTGTAAAGCAAATCATTGCTATTAAAAATAATGTCTTTTTCATAAATATAATTTTAATCGTTAATTTTCAATTTTCAATTTCATAGACGCCACAGGGGTGACGTCTCTGCATTAATTTTCAATTACATTGTGTACCGCATCGGCAAATTCCTGAAGTTTTTCAATACTTTTTTCGAGAGCGTTTCCTACTACAATTACATCTGCGCCTGCCTTCGCCATCGCAGCAGCCTGTTCTGGAGTCTTAATTCCTCCGCCAACGACAAGAGGCACGCTGATAGTATTTTTAACCTTATAAATCATCTCTGTCGAGATAGGATTTATCGCTCCGGAACCAGCGTCCATATAAATGAGTTTCAGTCCGAGCATCTCGCCTGCGAGAGCAGTACACATTGCGATAGCGTCTTTGTCATGAGGAATCGGTGTTGTATTACTCATATAAGAAACAGATGTAGGACATCCGCCATCAACGAGCATATAACCTGTTGGAATTATTTCATTACCATAGAGTTTAAGGTAAGGAGCTGCTACCACATGACGACCGATGAGCATCTCCGAATTACGTCCGGATATAAGTGACAGCAATAAGAATCCGTCGCACCATTTACTAATTTGGAGAGAGTCGCCTGGGAAAATCAACACCGGGATATCGCAATGTTGCTTAATTAATTTTATACAATGGTCCAAACTATCGGTCAACAAAAGACTGCCACCGACGAAGAAGAAATCGACACCTACTTTCTTAGACTTCTCTACTATTTCTATAATCTGTTCGTCAGTTGGTTTGTCGGGATCAATAAGAACCACAAATTTCTTTTTAGATATATCTGACAATCTGTTAAATACACTCATAACTCTTGTAAAATTTACAATTTACGAAAATACGTCTTTTTCTTTATACTAGAATGCGAGAACTATCTTCTCTTTTATTATTTCTGTTTTGGTTGTTATCTGAATAATATAGGTACCACTTTCAAAACTTCTCATATCGACCTTGAATGACGTATTGTTTGTATCTTGATTAAATACTGTTTCACCTAAAACATTAACAATCTTAACATTGATTACATCCTTTGCGTTAATATAGATATAATCGTTTGTCGGGTTAGGGAAAATTCTAGTACCTTGAGGTTCTGGTGCGACACATATTTCCTCGGATGACGCGATCATATTTCCTTCTAAAAGAGCAATGATTTTATAACATTCTTCCTCTGAAATATCATGGTCGGTGTATGACAAAGCATTTAATTCATCGGCAATTACTCTTTGCCCGCGACATATATTATATCTGACATTGTTGCTTAATTCTTCTGATGCTGATGTGTAAGCCTTTAATAACCAAGAATAATTAAGTTTGTATTCTATTGCAGATTTCCAGTTAGCTCCTATTTTGATGAGATTACTATTAAGGTTGCCACAAAATTCGCCGCAAGGAATAGCTTTGGGTTTAGAAGCCTTGACGGTGATCCAGAGGTCTTTGCTATTGTCGAAAGCGACTTTTTCAGACAAGTCGAATTTTACAAAACCATTGGAATTTGTTGTTGTAAATGTTTCTGTATAAAGCAATGTGCTATTTTCAGTTACTTCCCCATTATATATATTAAAGATGTAATCAGCCGCACATGCATCGAAAATTTCAATAGAGGAAATATCGGTATGGTTAAATAATTTTAAGTTCTCGGCAGGAAATTTAACTCCCCAATGGTGTGATGCCGATCCTTCACTTGTGATGTATTCGCTGTCGGAGTATTTCAATGCACCGTCAATCAATTCAGGACATTCCCAATTCAAAACCACAGACTTATCTTTCACTTCATATTCAACGGCAAGGTCACTATAATTGACTTTTAAAATGCTGACGGATACTTCGTTTGATGGTTCTGACATACAGTTCGACGTCATACTCTTCACGCAATAGGTGTATGTTCCAGAAGAAGGTACTTCATAATCTATATAAGTGTTTGTCTTTACGTTTTCTGCTATTACTTCACCATTACGGACAATAGCAAATGATTCTGCTTCAACAATTGATATCCAGTCTAAACCGACATGATTTCCATATATTACTGTTGTCAGATTTTCTGGAGTTACGCAAGATCTGTTTCCGCTTGCTATGTTTTCTATCAAGACGCCTTCTTTTAAATCGGAGGATGCATAGATGGTTTCTTCATTTTCCATAATGGTGAAAGAACAAACAGAATCGTCCCATCCTGAAGTCCATGATAAAGTGACTTTTGTTCCTTTTGGCGCTATGAAACTCTTTTCTTTATCACCTAATGAATATAATGTGAAATACATGTTTTCCATACCGTTATCGAAAGATGCGGTTATCTCTCCACCGATCCATCCGTATTCGTCGGTAGTTGACATTACTATTGTATATTCCGAATAATCGCCAACGTAAACCACTTCTTCGTTTGAATGATATGATTCTTCATTTCCTGAGTTTGCAGTAACGTAATATTCATAATATGCGGTATTGCCGCCATATTGGTCTTCGTAACTAACTTCTGTTATGTTAGTTGCCAATAATTCTCCATTACGATAGATGTTGTATGACTCGGCGTATTCGTTGGCATCCCATTTTAATTCGACCACTTTATCATTATTGTCGACATTGACTACAAGGTTCTTAGGAATTATCTCTGTATCAATAGGACAATAGGTGAATGACATTTGGTCACCTCTTTCTGAGATGTTGCAGATGTTAAATTCCAGGTCATCATAATTTTTATTAAGGAAAGGATACGGGTCGGTATTAATGTTGAACTCAGTTCTTTCCAAATCTTTAGCGAATGCAGCGCCATTGATTACACCATTTTGATTTTGAGATCCGCCTGGACGGAAGATATAAACTTCGTCAAATTCGTTAGTGCCGTTGTAGTCGGCGCATCCGTGGAAACGAGTATCTATTCTGTAAATCAACAGTCCACCACTTGGCAAACCAGTCTCAAAGAAGTTATTGTCGTTTCTGTATTCTAAGAGATAGAACTGGTCGGAATATTTTGTAGCGATTTTATAGCAGTTTCTTCTTCCACCTTCCCATGAGTTCGCTTCTAATGTATATGTGCCATATTCTGTTATCTCAGGTATCTCATCAATCCATGTTCCGTATTTATATTTCATATAAGTAGAAGTATGTTGAGGAGGATTGGCATTTCCGCACATCAAATCCCATGGTCCTGATGGTGACAGATGTTCTTGGTTGCTCTTGTAGTGATACAGGTCAGGAAGTCCCATAGAATGAGACATTTCGTGACATAGGGTGGATACTGTGAAATATGTTGATGTCTCTAGTTGGAAGTTGAAAGTACCGACTCTTTTTCCGTTGATATATGCTTCTTCTCCATACATCGACCACATGTGAGGCCATAACAAATCAGACCAATCGCCAACATTACCTTTAACAACGAAGATGACATTATCAATATAGCCGTCATTATCACGGTCTATATTTAAAGTATCAGGCACTTGGTCTGCTATATATTCTATCGCTCTTTTCAAGAGAGGGAACTCACGTTCTGCCTGATTGGTATAACCTTCAGGATTAGTGACTGCGTTGTATGGTTGGTAATAATTTCTAGGATAAATGTCTTCGTATGACAAAACTATATCCCCGTCAGGAACTGGGAAATAATAAGAATCCATCGACAATTGATTGTAAGTCGCATTTTTGAAATAGTTGTTCATAGAAACATCGTAACGACCATCGCTATTAAACATAGATTCCAGTTTTGTTGTCGTAGTACTGAAATCTTTGTCGCCTTTAAACTTGATGAAAACCACGATATTATTATAGTTACCATGATTTAAAACAGCATCGTCTCTGTTTTTGCTGACGTTAACATATGCCATCTTGGATTCTCTTCTCTTATGATATTCTTCCTGAGAAATCATAATATTCGGATTAAGTCCCAATGCTTTAGGATCAGAAACGCCTGCTATATATTCTGTTTCAATTATGTTGCCGCGTGCATCGGTATCGGCATACACAAAAAAACCGCTCTTTGCAGATTGGATGATAGTAAAACCATCAGCATCATGGAGGCGGTTGTAAAATTCGTCACCCGAGGCGAAACAATGTAATTCTGTTCCGTCTGGTTGAGTCAATATTTTCTTTACATTTTTAAATGGTGCTGAAAATAATGTCGTAACACCGAGTAGCAATATAGCCAAAAGTAATGTTCTAATTTTCATAATATATAACTGTTAATTTAAATTGTTCATTGTTCATTTCCTTCAAGTATAATTACGATCTCGCCTTTCACCTCTTTCTGACTGAAATGTTCTGTCACTTCAGCGAGAGTGCCTCTTGCGTTTTCCTCGTAAATCTTTGTCAATTCGCGAGATACTGACACGCGACGGTCTGGTCCACATACTTCCATCAGTTGTTGTAAAGTCTTAACGAGACGGAATGGTGACTCATAAAGTATTGTAGTATATTTATTTTGAGATATTTCATTAATCTTAGTCTGACGACCTTTTTTGTGAGGAAGAAAACCCTCAAATATGAAATGGTCGGCAGAGAGTCCGGAGTTGACAAGTGCAGGCACGAATGCTGTGGCGCCAGGTAGACATTCAACTTCAACACCGAGTTTGATGCACTCTCTCACAAGAAGAAAACCAGGATCGGAGATAGCAGGCGTTCCGGCATCAGTAACAAGCGCCATCTTCTCTCCCGCCAAAATACGTTCAGCAAAACTCGTAACAACTTTATGCTCGTTGTTGATATGAAACGCCGACATAGGTTTGCTGATATTATAATGTCTCAATAAGTTGCCGCTAGTACGTGTATCTTCTGCAAGAATGACATCAACCTCATCACGTAAGATACGTAATGCACGCAGGGTGATATCCTCCAAATTGCCTATAGGTGTCGGTACTAAATATAATTTCATCTTTGTTAAAATCTGAAAATTTGAAAATCTGAGAATCTGAGAACTATTTTCAGGTTTTCAGATTCCCAATTTCTCAAGTTTTAAATAAATCTTCTTTCTACTAAATCGTTAAGTTTCTTGTAAGCATCAGATTGACAATCCCATTGAAATTCAACCTGTAGCTCGTCCATATATGTTTTCGCGCCCAACAAAGTGGTGAAGTTGTTCAACGACCTGATACATTTGTTGTATTTCTCCATACTGCCATTAAACAACTCATTGAGCAATAAAAACTTGTCGTTAATACCGATGGCAGTGGTAAGGTCAGAAATCGCTTTTCTTTGTAAACGAGCTGCGAGACTATTATCTTCCGCATTTTCCAAAACATCGCCTATTGTCTGCTGACTGCTTGTGGCAACTGTTTCCTTTCCAATTGGTTTGGTTATGGTGCCGATTACTTCTTCATCATCGAAGTCGATGTTCTTATAGTCCAATTCAGCAGATTCTTCTTTGTCTTCTTCATCATCGAAGTCGACATCGTTTTCTTTATTGTCTTCTTCAAAGTTTGTGTCATTGTTTGGAGCAGTGTCTTCAATTAGTATTTCACTTTCTACATTATCCGAATCATTGTCATTATTTTCGATAGTAAGAGGCACAAAACTACATACTTCATTTTGGTTTTCAATCACTTCGTTTTCAACCTCAGATTTATCATCATTGATTATTGGTTCCTCATTATTTTCCACTTCCATCGGAATGGAATCTACGTCCATACTACATCTCACCGAACAAATGGTATCGTATAATTTTCTAGTGTTGTCCATAAGTATATCAACATCAAGTTGACTCAAGAGTTTCTTATTTCTTATTAAGAAACCAACCTGATTCGACATCTTGTTTAAGATTTCTGATATTGAAAAAATCACACTATTTTGTTCATTATTTTTCTGTTCCATATCAAATATTTTTTACCTTTGCTAAGCAGAACAAAAATACATTTTTTTTAGATATATTTTACATAGTAACGATTAAAAATCTTTAATAATATATGGTTATGAAAAAGTCTAAAAAATTATTAACATTGTTATCAATCTTATTGATGACCTTTGCGTTGCAATCCCAAGAAGTTACTCAAGACAACGACAACACAAAGAAGAAAAAAGAGAAGGTTTATAACGAAAACGGCGAGCTCATAAAGAAAGGATGGAACTTCGGTCCGCTTCCTGTTGTTGGTTACAACTCCGACCTCGGTTTCCAATATGGAGCCTGCGTCGATATTTTCAACTACGGCGACGGTTCCCGCTATCCGAAATTCGATTATAAAATGAATGTCGAAGTGTCTGCCTACACCAAAGGTTCTGTCAATCTACGTTTCTATGGCGACTTTTATAACCTTCTTCCAAACTCACGTCTTTTTGTTGATGCCGGTTATTTTATGGATAAACGTTTTGAGTTTTATGGATTTAACGGTTATGCTTCACCTTATTACCCTCGTCTTTCGGCATCTTGGAATCTCTCTGATGAAATAGAGTTCTTCGATGACCCGATGCCTTTTGTTGGCAAATACAAGACTTCATTTTATTTGATGAATCGTAATCAATTCAGATTCAATTCAAGTTTGCGCCGTCAATTCGGTTTCGGCAAACACTTCTATTATGGACTTGGATTGAGTTATTTCAATTATGATATGGGAAGATCAACCATCCTAAATAGTGAAAATGTTTTGACATTATACGACATTTATTGCATGAGCGGTCTAATCAGAGAAAACGAAGCCGACGGCGGCAATGTCACTCAACTCAAACTCGCTTTCATCTACGACTCCAAAAACCACGACAGCGACCCAACTAAAGGTGTTTATTTCGAAGCCACTTTAACAGGAGCACCTGACTTTATCGACGGCGACGGATACAGTCACCTCACTTTCAATGCCGTATGGCAACATTATATTCCTATCGTAAAAGAAGACCTCACCTTCGCTTATCGCATCGTGACGCAGAATGTAGTCGCCGGCGAGATACCGTATTACGCTATGTTCAACTCTAATATGTTGTTTTATAAAAAGATGTCGACCGACGCCATGGGCGGAAGTAATTCTGTTAGAGGCATCAACAGAAACAGAGTCGTTGGTGAAGGTTATGCTTGGCTCAATGCCGAACTTCGCTGGAAAATATTGGGATTCCAATTCATCAACCAAAACTGGAATATCGCTCTCAATCCTTTCTTCGATGCAGGTATGGTAACACAAACATTCCGCCTTGAAGAACAAAAGGAATCCTTGTCTATATTAAAGGAAAAATATGATGTCTTCTATGCAGACGACAACAACAATCCTATATATAGTAATCATAAAGAAGGCATCCATACTTCAGCAGGCTGCGGACTCAAAATCATCATGAACAAAAACTTCATCATCTCCGCCGAAGCAGCAAAAGCTCTCGACGCAAGAGACGGCGGCAACATGAAAGTCTATATCGGATTTAATTATTTGTTTTAAGGTCGCAAAGTCACAAGGTCATAAAGTCGCAGAGTATCTATCTTTGAGACCTTACGACCCTGCGACCCCGTGACTTAAAAAAAATATTTGAACAAAATCAACGTTACAATTATTAATTAACTTAAAATATTTCACAATGAAAACTTTGAAAAGATTAACCCTCATGATGGTTGCTTTGTTGATGACAGCAACTATCGCATTTGCTCAAAAACCAAACATCCGCATCCTTGCAACAGGCGGAACCATCGCCGGATCCGGCACTTCATCAACAGCAACAAATTATACCGCTGGTCAAATGGCTATCGCCACATTATTGGAAGCAGTTCCTGAATTACAAAACATCGCCAACTGTGAAGGTGAACAAGTGGTACGTATCGGCTCACAAGATATGAGCGATGAAGTATGGCTCATCTTAGCTAAGAGAATCAACGAATTATTACAAGACCCTAATGTTGATGGCATCGTCATCACTCACGGAACAGACACAATGGAAGAGACAGCTTATTTCTTGAACCTCACCGTTAACAGCGACAAACCTGTTGTCTTGGTAGGTGCTATGCGTCCTTCAACAGCTATCAGTGCCGACGGTCCTCGCAACTTATACAACGCCGTAGTAACAGCAGCCGCTCCTGAATCTCATGGCAAAGGCGTTCTCGTAGTGATGAACGACAACATCCTCGGCGCAGAAAGCGTGACAAAAATGCACACTACAGGCGTACAGACATTCCAAGCTCCTAATGCCGGTGCTCTCGGTTACGTCTTCAATAGCAAGGTATTCTACAACCAAGAACCTCTCAAGAAACATACAACAGCATCTCCTTTCGATGTGACAAACTTAGACAAACTTCCAAAAGTAGGTATTGTTTATAGTCACGCTGGTGTCAATGCCGATATGGTTGAACCAATGTTGAAAAACGATTATCAAGGCATCATCCACGCCGGCGTCGGTAACGGCAACATCCACAAAGACGTATTCCCGGTTTTGGAAAAAGCTCGTAAAAAAGGAATCCAAGTAGTTCGTTCATCACGCGTTCCAACAGGACCAAGCACACTTGATAATGAAGTTGACGACGCTGCATATCAATTCGTTGCATCACAACAGCTCAACCCACAAAAGGCTCGTATCTTGTTGATGCTCGCTTTGACAAAGACCAACGATTGGCAACAAATTCAAGAATATTTTAATGAGTATTAATCGCAATGAGCTATGAGCTGCGAGCTATGAGAGATTATTGCTCATTACTCATGGCTCGGAGCTCATATCCTAAAAATAAAAAATATGAAGAAATTTTTAACATTATTAATTGTCGCTTTATGCGTTATTGGAGTAAATGCTCAGGAATTGTCTCTTGCAAACGGTTCGAGAACAACTTTATTTGAAGAAGTAAGTGGCATAAAGAAAAAGACAGATAAGTTCAATCTTTACATGAATATGAACGGCAGCTTCGACGCTATGTTCAATGATGCCGGTTTTGACCAAGGCAAATTCAATATGCGTCAGCTTCGTATCGAGGCTAAAGGCAATGTCAACGAATGGCTTTCTTATCGTTGGCGTCAACGCTTGAACCGTCCTAATAACGGCGGCGACAATATCGACAACCTTCCTACTTCCATCGACATCGCCGGCATCGGTGTTAAATTGAGCGACAAATTCTCACTCTTCTTAGGTAAACAATGTGCTGCTTACGGTGGTTTCGAATTCGACGCCAACCCAATCGAGATTTATGAATACAGCGACATGATCGAATACATGAGCAACTTTATGACAGGTATCAACTTAGGTTATGACTTCATGTCTGGACAACAAATCAACTTCCAAGTGTTAAACAGTTTGAATGGTGATTTTGGTACAATGTACGGTTTTAATGATGAAAATGGAGACCTTAATACCGATCATATTGACAAATTACACATAACACCATCTAAAACTCCTTTAGTTTACACATTAAATTGGAATGGCAACTTCAGTAATGTTTATAAAACACGTTGGTCTGCATCCATCATGAGTCAAGCAGTAGGTAAAAATCTATATTACTTTGCTCTCGGCAATGAGTTAACATTTGGTAAATTTAATATGTACTTCGACTTTATGTACTCTAATGACGCTATAGATCGTGGTCGCATTATAACAGAAGAGATTACAGATTCAAAAGCTCCAAGTATTGATAATACCGCATATATGTCATTAGTCACAAAATTAAATTATCGTATTGCCAATAAATGGAATGTCTTTGTAAAGGGTATGTATGAGACGGCATCTGTAACAAAAGATAATGAATTATATTCGACTGTGGAAGTTAAGAAAGGACAATATCGTACATCATTAGGTTATTTAGGTGGTATTGAATATTATCCTATGGAAAGCAACTTGCATTTCTTCTTGACATACGTCGGACGTTATTATATGTATACAGATCTAGCACGTGAAATTGATTCGAAATACAAAGACTATCAAACCGACCGTATCTCTGTAGGTTTCATCTATCAGTTACCTATGTTCTGATTGATGAAAGACTAAAGACTAAAGACTAAAGACTAAAGGGTTATTTAATAAAGTAAGAGATGCTGTTTTATGACGGCAGCTCTTATTTTTTTCTCGCAAGATCGCAAAGGCAGGGATTCCGCTAACCCTACATCGCCTGTCTATTATCCGTCACCCATTCAGGGTTATAATTCTCCTGATGAAGATTATTACTTGATTATATGTTAGTTGCTTATATCGAACTCACGTTAAATAAGTTAATAAATTAATTGTTAAATATCTTTGCGTTTTTGCGAGAGTAATTATTTGAAATTATTAGTTAGATTAATTGAGGTTTTTCTCAATTTCTTGTTAAAACAAAGCTTGACATCAGACCACCATCTTCTTATGAATTCGCTGGAATCGACGAAGAACTCGTATGAGCAATAATAAAGCAAGCTGCATAATGTGGCTGTTTCCCATGGAAGCATACAGAATGTCAAGACAATGCATAATATCGTCATTATAGGATGCAGTATTGTCTCAGTTGCAAAACTGATGGTGTTGCCCCAAGCCTTGTCCTTGAAGTTTTTTTTCAGCAACATTGTAACCAACCATATCGGTAAGTTTACAATTGCAGAAGCGATGTATGCTGGCAATCCGAGCAATACTACCAAAGTCTTCCATAAAGCTGTACCTACGATATTCTTTTTGGTTATTGAAGTTACGGAGACACCTTTTTTCTTACGTTTTTTGATAAACTTATTGACTTTTTCGAAAGTCTCTTTTGCTTTCTCTGGTTCTTTCTCTTTCCATTCGAGAATTTCCTTAATTGTCTTTTGGTTACGTTCGAGACGTTCTTCTAAACTGCCTTTCAATCCTGATTTTATCTTCGTCATTTCCCAGATGGCGTCGTAATATTCTTCGTTATCAGGGATGAAGGAGATCTGTTTTGCGAGACGTTCTGTCAGAAGCTCGCGCAATCCGTTCATTATGACGGCTTCGTTTTCGTCTTTATGATTATTAACAAATTCCGTCACGTTGATAGGTTCACCGAAATTAACGAGTGCCGTTGAACGATAACGGAAATAATCGCCGTATTCTATTCCCGTCGGGACTAAGTAGACAGGTTTCTCGTGTCCGAAATCGGCATTGGCTTTCAACGCGATATGGAAGATTCCTTTGCTCAGCTGGCGAAGAGAGTGTTTCGTTCTGTGAGTCGCTTCCGGATAGAGGAAGAGTTTTACCTCGTCGTGAACCACATCTGCCGCTTTATCAATAATTTCCGCATTGTTGTCTTTCACACTCTTGAATCCGTCGCGAATACGATAGATAGGAAGGATCCGCAAGAAAAACATTATCTTGGCGATGGATGGTTTCTTGAAAATATCACCTCTTGCTATAAAGACTTTCTTTTCGTTGTTCATGCTGAGAAGCACCAAAGCATCCATCAAGGTGTTGGTGTGATTTGCCGCGAAGATACATGCAGCGTTCTGAGGAATATTCTCTGTTCCAATGACTTTATATCGACAAAAAGCTTTTCTTACATGATGGTCTACAAACGGTCTTAAGAAAGAATATAGTTTGTTGTCGTCTTGAATCTTTGCCATAATATTTTACTTTTCTGTTAATGCCACAAATTTAAAAAATCATTTAATATGTTTTTTGAAAAAAAAATCTAAAGATTTACTATTTTTGTGGATGTGAAAATACTAATGTAGATGCTTTTCTTTTTAACAAACATACTATGAAAATTGTAAACAAAATTTTGAATTATGCTGTCGTCGCAGTATTTATTTTATTGATTGTAATAAATTTAACTAAAGGTCAAGAGTCAACAGTCAATAGTCAACAGCCAAAGTTTAATTTCGTTCTTACGTTGGAAGATTCGCGGAAATATTTTCCTGAAGCTGATAGTGTTGTTTTGGAAAGCGTGAATTCATATAATGTGTATAATGACGGTGATGTTGTTGGTAAAGTCGTAAATACTTCACCTTTCAGTGACGAGGTTTACGGATATAATTCAATCACGCCGTTGACTATTTATCTTGATAGAGATAACAATATTTTTGAGGTCGAGATTTGTGAAAACAGAGAAAGCAGAGGTTATCTTAACAAAGTCGTCAATAGCGGATATTTGGATTTATGGGATGGTCTCACTCCTAAAGAAGCTGCGAATCATAATGTTGACGCCGTCAGTGGATGCACCTTCACTTCCGTCGCGATAGAGCAGTCGTTGCAGATAAGGATGCAGGAACTGTCGAAACAAGAAAGCGTCTTTAACTTAGACTGGAAACTCCTCGCGCGACAAATCTGCATCTTTGTCGTCACGATTTTAGCGACGATTTGTTTCTTTATGCCAAAGACGCAAAGACATAAAGGTGTAATGTCTCAAAGTAAAAAAGACTCTGTGACCTTGCGACTTTGTGACCCTAAGACATTACGTATAATAACATTACTGCTTTCAATGGCGGTCTTAGGATTCTGGACCAACAGTCTTTTGTCGTTGGCGTTATTCTATAACTGGATTACCAACGGAATTTCATTGGCGATACAATTACCTTTATTAATTATTGCAGCTTTGGCGATCTTGCTTCCGTTGTTCACGAAGAAATCATTCTATTGTCAATATTTATGTCCTTTTGGAGCCGCACAGGAATTTGTAGGAGGAATCAGACTAAATGCTAAAGGCAAAAGAGGTCAACAGACAACGGACAACAGACAACAGACATTGTTCACAAAATCTAATATCTTTAATTTCTTTGCTGTTTTGAGAAAAGTGATATTGCTGACATTATTGATTATAGTGGCGTTAGGTGTAGGTTTGGATTTATCTGTCGTTGAGCCGTTCCCTATTTTCAATTATCAGTCGATAGGATTTGGAGTCGCTATTTTTGCCGGAGTTATTTTGGTTGCATCCGTCTTCGTCAAGAGACCATGGTGTAATTATCTATGTCCGACGGGAACGCTTTTGGAGAGCATTAGAAATCTGAAAAACTGAGAATCTGAAAACCTGAGAATTTTTTGGGTTCTCTTGTAGGAGGCACACGAACGTGTGACTTTCAAATTGAAAATTGAAAACGGAAAATTGAGAATTATAGTAGAGACGTCACCCCTGTGGCGTCTTTATGCTGCGAAGGCGCACTACTACCACGCCGTGGGTTTGACCGAGCGCGACGACATTGTCGGAGCATGCGAGCATTATCTGACCGCTTTGGAGATAATGGAACCTCTTGTAGAGACGTCACCCCTGTGGCGTCTGAAGACCTTCTACCTTGACTCATATTTAGGTTTGGCAAAGAGAGAAAACACTTTGCAATCGGGAAGTTTTATTTCTGCAATTGTAGAAGCAAAAATTGAAGAAAACAGAGAACTTCAAGGAGAAAGAATTTTTCATCAGCTTATTGCCACATACGGAGTACCTGTCTAAATGATGATAATAACAATCCTTCAAACTAATATATAAATTAATTATAAATTGCATATATTGCATATTATCAATTTGTTGTGTTAAAAACTGCATAAAAATGCATAGATTTTTTTCTTGACTTAGTGCATTTGATGACATTAAATTTGCAAAACGAAAATGGGAAAAGATATGAGCAATATGATAAGAATTATGCACATCTTTACTAATGGCAATAATAAATTCATTAGGCGACCTCTCTAGAAGTAGAGAGGCAATCATAGAACTAAAATCATATTGTTGAATTAAATTATTAAAGGGAAATTATCGAAGAATAAATTATTAAATTAAGGAGTAAGTTATTATGAAAAGAGTTGTTTTATTTGTAATGATTATGCTTGCATCGGCTTATATAAATAAAAAATACGCAAATTACATTAAATTGTTTTCGGACAGTCTCCCCCGATTTTTTATAAATAAATTAAAAAAACGTTTTGTTTTTAAAAAAATAATTATGATATTTGTGGAGCGAACAATTATCAACAATAAAAACAACAACGCTATGAAAAAGTCTCTGTTGATTTTCTTGACGTTTTTATGGGTTATTAATATGAATGCCCAGAGTGTTGAAATGTATTATAATTTTGGCAATCCGCATATTGTAAAGGTTGGAGATTATCATAAGGTTGATTTTAAAGATTGTATGCAGCATGGTGAAATAGGATCACCAAGCTTGCCATACTATTCAGTGAGACTTTTGCTTCCTCAAGGCACAGAAGCCTCGTCGGCGGAAGTATATTTCTCAGATTTTGTGGAAGTTGAAGGAGAATATAATTTATATCCTATACAGAGATTCGTCCCATATTCTTCAGCAGAGACGCTTCCGTTTTCTAAAAATGAAGATGTTTACGCAATAAAAAGCGAATTGCCAGAACAAGCACATACAGATGTTAAAACCCATTATCTCAACGGATATGCTTTTGCCTTCTTGAATTTCACTCCATTAAGATATGTGCCATCAACAGGAAAAATACGCTATGCTAAAACCGTTAAAATCGTTGTTAATACAGTTCCGGAAAAAGAAGATCATTCAGCAATGCTGAGGGAAAATCATTATAGCATGAATAGTGTAAGAAGTTTGGCGCAGAATGCTGAGATGATGAGAGAATATAAGAGCAGAGCAACCACATTGTCGGGATATGACATGCTTGTTGTTACAAGGGAAAGATTTGTAGATGATTTTTCTGAATATACGGATTACTATAATAGTATAGGTATACGAACCAAGGTTGTTTCTACTGAATATATATATTCTGAGATGGAAGGTCGTGATTATCAGGAAAAGATCCGTAACTATATAATTCAGGAATACCAAAACGAGGGAATCTTTATGGTGACCATAGGCGGCGATGTTAATGTTGTGCCTCATAGAGGTCTTTATGCATCTGTCAATGGTGGGGAAACAGAAAATTTCGAGATTCCTGCAGATATGTATTATTCTTGTTTAGATGGTAATTGGAATGATGATGGTGATGATAAATGGGGCGAGATAGAAGAAGCAGACCTTCTGCCAGAAGTGGGTATATCAAGATTGACGTTCACATATAGTTCATCTCAAGCTTCAAAAATGATTCATAAAAGTTTGTCATATCAACGCAGTCCTGTTTTGGGTGAGTTACGCAACGTTTTGCTTGGCAGTGAAAAAGCAGATAACACTCCTACTTACGGAGGCGATTACCTCGAACTTATTATAGGTGAACATGATGATAATGATTATTATACTGTGGGTATTCCTGAAGACTATAATTTCACCCGCGTATATGCAGAACATGGCAATTGGAGCAGAATGAATATTATGAATGCTATCAATAGAGGCGCTCAATCCATACATCACGTCGGACATGCCGGCCCTAATTACGTGGCAGCAATGTTTAATGATGATTTTGAAGATGGTGAATTCTCGTCACTAAACGGCAAGGATCATAATTACACCTATTTTTTCTCACATGGATGTCATTGCGGAGCTTTAGACGTAGTGTGTGTTATGAAACGTATGGTTGCTATCGATAATTTCTGTTTCGCAGCAATAGGCAATTCACGCGAGGGTTTTTATATCTCGGGAACATCAGAAGGACCATCCGCTCATTTGCATAGAGAGATGATAAGCGCTCAATATGGTGATAACATAAGCATATTGGCAATGGCATTGCGCGAATCTAAAATAAAAACTGCACCTTGGGCGCAAGAGATAGATGGATATAGATGGAATACATACTGTATGAATATTCTTGGTGATGGCGCAGTGTCTGTCTGGTTGGACGAACCTCATATACTGAGAGTTTGTTCTTCTTCTGCAATACAATCTGACGAACATTCATACGAACTAACTGTTAAAGATGAAATGGGTGTGTTGATGTCTAACTTCATGTGCTCAATGTTTAAGAATGGCAAAATGATAGGCAGAGCTGTAACTGATTCACAAGGATATGCAAATATTATCTTTGAAGAAAATATAGGACATAACGATACCCTTCAACTTAAAGTGCTTGGCGCTAATGCTTTTCCTAAAACTATTGACATCACAATAGTGCCAGACAATAAACCTTATGTTGTGTGTTTGGATTATACGCTCAACGATACGGATTGTAAAATGGATTTTTCAGAATCACACACTATGAATATTTTATTGAAAAATTCAGGAAATACTGCTGCCAACAATATAACCGTAAATTTGAGCTGTGATAAACCTGAATATGTAAATATAACAGATTCTGTTGAGAATGTAGACGTTATAATGGGTGATTCTGATGTAAACTTAAGCAACGCTTTCGCTTTTGTAATAAGTGATGACGTACCCAATAATACAATTGTTAATTTTACACTAACAATTACAAATGGTTCGGAAACTTGGACTTATGAATATGACGCCACTATATACGCACCTGATTTTAGTGTCATAGATGCTATTTTAGAGGACGCTTCTGGTGATGGCAAAATAGTTGCTGGCGAATCAGCAACGATTTGTTTTACAGTAAAAAATTCAGGAAATAGCACGGCCGAAGATGTACTATTTACTGTGTTATGTCCAACACAGAATTTTTATTATGATGAAAACACAACTATTGTCGAATATCTACCTGAAGCAGAAACTTTTACATACACATTTTCCTTTAGATTGGATGAAATGTTACCTGATGCAAATTATGAACTCATTTTATCGACATCTTCCGGTAAATATGTGTCGTATGAATCATATTATATAGTGGTAGGTGGAAAAGAAGAGACATTCGAAACAGGAGACTTCAGTGCTTTCGACTGGCAATTTAGAGGACATGGAAGTTGGGCAATAGATAGTGTCTCGCCATATCAAGGAAACTATTGCGCGAAAGCTTCTTATAAAAATTATGGAGGATGGATGAAATTGTTGATTGAAGTTGAATTTTTGAATGATGCTGAAATATCCTTTTATAAAAAAATATCTTCAACTAACACAATGTTTTACCAAAATGCTTTGTATTTTAATGTGGATGATTTTTGTTTTGGTGATTGGTGTGGAGAATTGGATTGGTCGAAATCGACATATAAGATTGAAAAGGGAAAGCACGTATTAAATTGGCAATTCCAAAGGATTGTTGTCATGGATGAGAATGAAGAATATGCAATGATCGATAATATCATGTTCCCTCCTGATGCCATTGTTTTGGATGTAAAAGTCGAAGAAGAAAAGACTATGTCTGTCTATCCTAATCCAACAAATGGAGTAATGAAACTTCAACTTGATGATAAACAATATGATGTCACGATTTATGATTTTATGGGAAGAGTAATGAATACATATAAATGTATGACTGGATATTGTGAGTTTGATTTAATGGATATGAAAAATGGAATGTATTTTATAAATATTCGTAATGACAATTTCAATACGACACAAAAAATCATAAAAAGATAATAATACTAGGTTTTGGTAATTTATACTAAACTAAATAACACTGAAAATAAAATTTGAAAAAATTATCATTTATCCTAATCCTGCTTTTCTCAAGCAGCATGATGTTTTCTCAAAACGAGTTTGAGTATATATATGAAGATGGTGAATCCAATTATCATAAAGTTATTTATTTCTCAAATATCTTTGAAATGGATAATGGTGATTTTATGGTATTTGGAGATAACTATTTCGGGCGTTTCTCCAATTCTGGTGAATTGTTGTCTGAAACATTAATAAATGACTCTGTTCCCGGATATGAATCGTGGAATGGAGAAGGTACGCCTGTTATAAAAAGTAAGGATGCTCCAGAGTTTTTTTAATGCATAATCAAAATAATTATGAATTATGTTTTGAATCTGAGAATCTGAAAAAATTTTATCTCACATCTCCAATTCCATCTGCTTATCTTCCCATTGATTCATAAGATTCTGAAGCTGATCTTTTTTCTTTCCGTAAGAATCGTACCAAGCATTATCGATATTAACATCAGGGAAATCGCTCGGCGATGACATGATCTTGTCCATCTCGGCGATTTCGTTTTCCAACGATTCAATCTGTTCTTCCAACTTCTTGATTTCTCGTTCGATGCGTTTTGTCTCCCTGTCGTTCTGCTTCTTCAATTCGTAATCTATCTTTCCTTGAGACACTTTACTTTCAACAGGTTGCGACTTCTGTTTCTTGTTAAGATCATCCAACTCTTTAAGTTTCTTCTCTTCAAGAAAGTCGTAAATATCGCCTATATATTCTTTGATATGAGGTTTCCTGAATTCATAAACTTTGTTTGTCAATCCTTGCAAGAAGTCACGGTCGTGCGATACTATTATCAAAGTCCCGTCGAATTGTATGAGTGCCGACTTGAGAATGTCTTTAGAGAGCATATCAAGGTGGTTGGTCGGCTCATCGAGGATGAGAAGATTGGTAGGGAAGAGAAGCATCTTTGCTAATGATAATCGTGCTTTCTCGCCTCCAGAAAGAACCTTGACTTTTTTCTCTATGGCATCGCCGCCGAACAAGAACGCACCGAGAAGCGACTTCACCTTCACACGCATATCGCCTGTGGCAACGTCATCGAGAGTCTCGAAGACAGTCTTCTCTGGGTCCAACATATCCTGCTGGTTTTGGGCGTAATATCCTATCTTCACCTCGTGACCGAGTTTCACCTCTCCTTCATAATCCAAAACACCAGCGATGATTTTGGATAATGTTGACTTGCCTTCGCCGTTACGTCCAACGAAAGCTATCTTCTCCCCTCTTGGAATCAGAAGGTTAATATTATTTAAGATTTGTTTCTCACCGTATGATTTCGAGACATTATTTAATTCTAATGTAACCTTGCCGGAATGTGGTGCAGGAGGAAACTTGAAATGTATAGCCGACTTATCTTGGTCGTCGATTTGTACGACGTCCATCTTCTCGAGTTGTTTTACACGAGATTGTACTTGTTTGGCTTTAGTCGCCTTATATCTGAAACGTTCTATGAAAGCTTCTATTTCTTTAATCTCTTTTTGCTGATTGTCGAAAGCGGCTTTCTGTATGTCGATACGTTCCTCTCTTCTTTCGATAAATTCTGAATAGGAACATTTGTAGTCGTAAATCTTTCCGCATGAAATCTCTATCGTTCTTATGGTGATGCGGTCGAGGAATGCTCTGTCGTGCGACACCATGAAGATGGCTCCATAATAATTTTTAAGGAAACTTTCTAACCATTGTATTGACTCGATGTCTAAGTGGTTAGTAGGTTCGTCGAGTAGCAGCAGTTTAGGTTTACGTAACAAAATCTTAGCGAGTTCGACGCGCATCTGCCATCCGTTGCTGAACTCGTTCATCGGACGTTGCATATCGTCGTGTTCAAAGCCGAGACCTATGAGAATCTGTTCGGCTTCGCCTTCTATGGAATGTCCGCCCATGATAGCGAGGCGTTCGTTGAGATGGCTCATCTTCTCGCAAAGACGTTGATACGAATCGCTTTCGTAATCTTCTCTTTCTGATAGTTCGTCTTGTAATTTTGCGAGGCGGCGTTCAATTTCGTAATATTCTTCGAAAGCTGTCATTGCTTCGTTGAGGACGGTTTTGGTACTATGTACGTTTTTCTCTTGAGGTAGATAGCCGATGGTAACGTCGTCCGACATTATGACGTCGCCTTTTGAAGGTTGTTCTAAACCGCACAATAGTTTGATGAGCGTTGTCTTTCCCGCTCCGTTTTTTCCGACGAGACCTATTCTGTCTTTCTCCCGAATCATGAAACTGATGTCGGTGAAGAGATCCTCGCCCGTAAATTGCATGCTGAGATTCTGGATTGATATCATGCTTGCAAAGATAGTAAAAGGCAAAAGACAAAAGGCAAAAGGCTAAAGTTTTTTTTAAAAACTGAAAATTTGAAAATCTGAGAATCTGAGAAAGTTGCCACAATAATTTTCAATTTTCAATTTCAAAGACACACGTCCGTGTGCCTCTATGAGAGATTCGAGAGGACCCAAACAATTCTCAGATTTTCAATTTCTCAGATTTTCAGATTCTATTTAACCAAAATCCCGCTCCCGCGTTACATAAAAAAATTCGCCGTTATATTTCAAACGACGACTCCAATTATGAATTATGTATATGCATTATCTCACCACCACTTTCTCTGTAAACGTATCTCCGTTGTCTGTGCTGATATTGATGAAATACATTCCGCTCTTATAATCTGAAACGTTGATCTCAATCTCGTTAGATAGCATTTCAAATTCCTCTACCAACA
>JAZUST010000007.1:0-4228 GCA_045606865.1 Bacteroidales bacterium | reverse complement strand
TTCTCCTGAATTGGACTTATACGGAGAGGAGTCAGAGGCGAAACGGCAGGAATCTGAGAATACGCTTGCGTTCCTTTCCAACATCGAGAACATACTCGTAAACGGCGACCAACTGATATTGGACAGGATTTTCGACAAGGTAGGTTTTAACCAGATTGAAGATGCAGTGTTCAGAAAGTTGGTACAGTCCCGTTTGTCATGTCCGTCGAGCAAGTCTGCCACCGTGGAGTATCTCAAGAACCATTTCGATGAGGATGTGGATCTCTCCAAGATATACCGCTATCTCGACAAGCTGCAGATCTTATCTGTGCATAATTAGGGAAACTCCATCCGTATGATCCGTATATCAAAAAGGCACAAGGCATTATCTCATATTGCAATGATTTACTATTAAAGTTTTCGCATATACCTACAATTGGAGTGAGAGTCGTTTCTGATATATGTGCCTGTATCTTTGTCCCTACTTCTATGCCAAATTGCTCAGCCGCCTTTCTGTTGAATATAAGAGCTCCCGTTTCGGAATGTTCGTCAGAAGGCAAGAAGTCACGACCTTCTATAATATCTATCCCCATCATCTGCAAATAATTCCATGAGACAGTCAACACGCTAAAACTTATTTCCTTATCTTTATACTCACGGCCCCAGCCCATTCCTCCTCCGCCTACAATACAGGAGTTTCCATAAGCGACATCAACGACTTGAGGATTTTGTTTCAACTTATCGGTAAATGCATCACGACCTGTATAATCCATATCATCATATGAAAAATCATCAGTAAACAAGACGGCATTAGGAACAAAGATTCCGTAAAGTTGTTCTTTATCAAATCCCATCTCATGATTAAGCATGTATTTATGTTGTTTATGAATAAAGAGGGAACAGATTATCAATGAGATGGAAATAATATATTGTATTCCTACCAAAGAATAACGCAATGCTTTTCCTGATGTTGTTGCATGGAACGAGCCTTTCAACACCAAAGCAGGATTGAATTTCGTGATATAAAAAGCAGGATATAAACCCACCAATAAAGCGAATACCATAAGGAATATCATCATCAAAAGAGCCAAATCCCAATTATCTCTTAATAAGATGGAGGTCGAAATATATTCCGATATATGCGTGTTGGCAGTGACAACTACAATCATCATCGCAACTACGACAGATAGAAGTACAATACCGAATGTTTCAAAGACAATATTGACGCGAAGTTTTGATGTCGGTGCGCCGAAGACCTTATATGTGTTAATAGCTTTGATGCGAGAAGGAATCATCGCAAAGAAGAAATTGATGAAGTTGATGAACGAGATGATAAGGATGAGAACCGCTATCGCAGCCAAACTATATGTAGTAGAACGATTTCCTTTCATACCTTCGGAATAAGATAGTTCATCAAAATAAATTTTCGACAAAGGATTAAGTCGAACCGTATATCTTTTCACAAGATGTTCTAATTCTTCTTCCGACTTACCTTCTTTTTTCCAGGCTTCTATCATATTGGCATTCATCTTCTTTTCCACTTCTACGTGCGATGCACCTTCACTCAATCTCACATAATAAGGATCGTTAAAATTATTTATCTGAGCATTCTGCTGAGATCCCATATTAATCCAACCTTCACATGCAGATATGTTGCTCGGTTCTGGGAAGTTCTTGAAGATACCGACTATGTTAAGTTCATATCCGCTCTCTAAACCACGACCGACTGTCAAGAAGTCACCTACTTTAAGATTATATTTCTTCGCTATTTCTTCTGAGATAATTATCCCTTTAGCAGGCCTAAATTCTTCCAGTCCACCTTCCACAAATTCAAAAGGAAACACCTCAAGACCTTCTGGTTCAGCCGAGGACATCACTATTTTCAGATTATCAATAGTCTGATTACGCTTTATCGAAAAATCGACTGCGCCAGCAGCATATATCCAGATTGAACCAGAAGCCTCTATCTCTGGGACACCAGAACACATCTCGTCAGGCCACTGTCTGTTCCAATGATACGACCACTTCCCTTCTTCATACCTGTTAGGCGATTCAAGTCTGTAGATATTTTCTGAGTTAGGAATCACCTTGTCGTAAGAAAGGTCATATCTCACCTGAACGGAAATAAGATAAATGGCTGCAAAAGCCACCGACATACCGATGATGTTCAACAACGAAGATGTCGTGTAACGTTTTAATAATGTGATGAAGTTTTTGATATACATACTTTTTTTAGTTTAGAGTTTAAGGTTTAGAGTTTAAAGTAGTTTTAAAGTTGAGAGTTTTAAGTTTAAAAGTTTATCAAATTCAACCTTAAACCTTAAGCATTAAACCTTAAACCAATTTATTTATTTTAATTATCTATTTTCAATTTTCAATTCATTCTTAATTCCTGAGACGTATCAATGTTCATTTATTTTTGCAGGAAGCATTGACGCGTCTCTACAATTGTAAACTGTTAATTGTCAATTGTTAATTATTTCAAAATGAGCACTTCGTTTTCTCCGAAATTATCGTACGATGATGTAATGACTTTCTCGCCTGGATTCAAGCCTTCCAACACTTCGTAATATTGAGGGTTCTGTCGTCCGATGCGAATCTCGCGTCTGTAAGCTTTCTCCCCGCTCTCATCTACGACGTAAATCCATCTGCCGCCTGTCTTCTGGAAGAACGATCCTCGTGGTATTATCGCTGCATCGGTAGGCTGTCCCAACTGCAAATTTAAATAATAAGTCTGACCGCTGCGTATGTTTTCCGGCACGTTATCGGTGAAACGAAAGTCGGCTTTAAACTGTCCGTTGCGCACTTCAGGATATACCTTCCTCAGCATCATCTCGAACATATTATCCTGACGTTCAAAAGAAGCCGTCAGTCCTGTCGTCACCCTGTCGATATAATGTTCATCGACCTGAGCCTGCACCTTATAAGCAGATAAGTCGTTGATTTGTCCAATGTTCATTCCTTGCGAGAGCGACTGTCCGAGTACGACGTCCAACATTCCTACTTCGCCGTCGATAGGAGCTTTCACCTTGAGGTTATCGACACGCTCGCGAATAAGTTTCATATTAAGTTCCATCGACTTAAGGCTCTCCTCCATCTGCTCGACCTGCGAGCTTCGATATAAAGAATCCTGTTTCTGACGTTCCAAGATAAGTTCGCGCTTACTTATCGCAAGTTCGTAATTCTCTTTCGACTGCAGATAATCTTCTTTAGCGATGAGGTCGCTTTCGTAAAGGTCTTTGTTCTGGAGATAAGTACGTTGCAGACGACTCACCTCTAAGTCAAGCTGCAGTTTCTCCTGACGTAAGGAAAGACGTTCCTGTTCCATAGAGATGAGCGTGTTACGTAAGATATTCTGTTTCTCAGCGAGGTCAGCCTCCGACTGTAAGATCTGCATCGAGAGCGAGTTGTTCGACATCTCAAGAATCACGTCGCCGCGTTTTACCTTGGTGCCTTCTTCATGAACGATACGTTCCACCACACCCGACTCCAATGGCGAGAGCTGCACCGTAGTGATAGGCTGCACCGTTCCCGTAAGACGCACATAATCATTAAACTCTCCTCGCTCCACAAGAGCCGTCACCACAGTCTCGGAATTCACTCTCAACGTGCTCGACTTATCCCGGAAGACAAGCCACACGATAAAAATCACCAACAATCCCGCGAAAGCGTAAGGAAGATTCTTCTTCTGAAACACCGCCTTCAATCCTTTTTTCTTTTCTAATTTGATATCCATTTTTCTTTTAGTTTAGAGTTTAAGGTTTAGAGTTTAGAGTAGTTTTAAAGTTGAGAATTTTAAGATTAAAAGTTTATTTATTGAGTCAACAGACAACGGACAACAGTCAACAGACTTTTTGTATTTGTAACTCTGATAAACTTCAATCTATAAACTATCATACCTTCAACTACTCTAAACCCTCAACACTACACTCTACACTTTCATTTATTGTGCCAAATTTACATATCATTAAATATCAACGACTTAAAAATTCAACTAAAAATAAAGTGTCAAAAAATTAGACAGTGAGTGTCAAAAAATTGGACAGTGAGGTGTTAAGAATTATTAACTTTATTTCTCTTGAATTAATGAAATTGTTGTTGTAATTTCGCGCAGAGAACTTTTAACACAATCTTTATGAAAAATATTAGCAATCCTAATGAATTACAAAGGATAGATTCTTTGTATGAGAATATTTCAAACCTTATCGAAAAAGCGAGAGAAAGTGCTTCTAAAACCATAAGTACTACG
>JAZUST010000006.1:0-13702 GCA_045606865.1 Bacteroidales bacterium | reverse complement strand
GTGAGGTGTATAGAACTCTCCTTCTTCCTTTGTTGCATTAACAGCAAACTCTTTCAAAAAGTATTCATATACACGACCTATCAAGTCTTTCTCTTCCCCAAACGTTTTGTGGCTAATTTTATTTACTTCATCCACAATCTTCTTCATGTCGTTAGCGCCAAGATTGCGTTGAGTGAATGTACCTTCTACAAAACACCCTTTCAATGTTGGATTGGTTTCACCTATACTTCTTAGTGCTGTATCAAGCGCCACATTCAGTTGTGGTGCTGCGGTATTGATGATAGTTGACCAGCGAGCTTCTTTGGGCAAATCGAATGTGCCATCTGCAAATGTAGCATCATCGAAAAAAGCCTTTATGATTTCTTCATTATCTGGATCCAAATCTTCCTCAATGAGTCGTTGACGAAGCGCAACCACTCCATCCTCATATTTCTCTCCAATAAAACGAAGGAATACGAGAGTAAGCATCATGTCACGCTTTTCGAAGAACGAACCAGAGTTCTTTGCTTGTCTAAGTATGTCTCTACACTTGAAAAGTATATTTTCAAGGTTAAGTATTTCTTCTTTTGTTTTCTTAGCCATTTTAATTTAAGTAAACTTATTTGGATCTTAGATTTTATATCCTCTGCTATAACTAATATGTTGAATTTAACGCAAAGGTATTTATTTTTTTGAATATATATTTGTTTACGAAAAAATATTTAAAGGAGATTTTTTATAAACGGCTTTGCAGATGATTTATGAATTTTATTAAGAGAAAAGAATTCCTCAACAGATATATATAATTTTGGCATTAAGGTAATTAATTAACATAGGATATTCTTTTTCACATTTTAATCACACTTTCGTTTCTTTGTTGTATCTTTGCGACAAAATTCATCACCATGATTAAATCAATGACTGGCTACGGAAAAGCCGAACAGATATACCTCACAAAAAGAATCGTTGTTGAAATAAAGACATTGAACTCTAAACAATTAGATCTGTCTGTAAAATTACCTCAGGAGATAAGACCTCAGGAATTGGATTATAGAAACGAAATAGTTGCTAAATTGCAAAGAGGTAAAATCGACGTGGTTATTTCTATCACCGATACTAATGTAGAGCAGAACACTCATATCGAGAAAGAAGTCATTGCTTCTTACCTTAAACAGGTAAAAGAGATTTCTGAAGAATATAACATTCCGCAATCTACTGACTTGGCGATGCTTCTCTTTAAAATGCCTGGAATCTTCGTCACGCCAGAACAAGAATATGACGATACTTTCTTAGGAAAAGTTAAGGAAACTTTACTCTCAGCAATAGCAATGACAGACGACTTCCGTCAAAAAGAAGGTGAGATCCTTAAAAAAGATTTACTTAAGAGAAAGGACCTTATCATGCAATATCTTGGCGAAGTCGCTCCTTACGAACAAAATCGTCACGAGAATATTAAAAATAAATTGATAAAGAACTTAACAGAACTCACTGCTTCCGGACAATATGATGAAAATCGTTTTGAACAAGAACTTATTTTCTATCTTGAAAAACTTGATATTACGGAAGAAAAAGTACGTCTTGAAAAACATTGCTCCTATTTTGATGAAACAATTGATGAAGAAGGCGCCGGCAAGAAGTTAGGTTTCATCGCTCAGGAAATGGGTCGTGAGATTAACACTCTCGGTTCTAAAGCCAATGACGCTGATATTCAACGAATCGTTGTTAATATGAAAGACGAACTCGAGAAAATAAAAGAGCAACTCTTCAACATCTTATAATATGAAGAAAATGAAAGTCGGTCTGTTCTTCGGTTCGTTTAATCCTGTTCATAACGGACATCTGATGTTAGCGAACTATATCGTGGAATATACCGATTTGGATTCTCTTTGGTTTGTCGTCAGTCCTCAAAATCCGTTCAAAGACAAGAAGTCATTATTAGATGACCATCATCGTCGCGATATGTTAGAGATGGCAATTGAAAATGACGATAGATTTGAAGTATGCGATATCGAGTTTTATATGCCAAAACCATCTTATACTATTGATACTCTCGTACGTCTCTCGGAGCGTTATCCCAATTATGATTTCTATCTTATCTGCGGGATGGATAACTTAACGAATTTTAAGAAATGGAAAAACTATCAGGTGATATTGGATAATTATCATCTTTTGGTTTATCCAAGAAAAGGATATGAAGGTGGCGACTTATTAAATCACGAATCGGTACAAGTTATTGATGCTCCAATAATTGAAATCTCTTCCACTTTCATCAGAAAAGCAGTTTCTGAAAACAAAGATGTTAGATACTTTATGCCTAGGAAATCATATAAATATATGACAGACATGAATTTCTATAGAAGTTAATTTTTATTAAAACTTTATCGCTCATTTGTTGTTTTTTCATACAAAACCCGACAATATGAAAACAACAAGTACACTCAAATCTCTCATGTTCCTTACCAACGAACCTGACGAACACCTATATATTAATATAGCAAATGCCATTTTCGACTATGGTGAAAAAGCGCTTCCTTTACTAAAAGAGAAGTTAAAAGAAACTTCAGAACCTTTTCATCGAGAAAGATTAGAATCTCTTGTTTATAATATTGAACGTCAGGATTTGATTTCAAAATTGAATTCTTGGAGTGAAAAACGATCACATGATTTGATGGAACCATATTTCATCTTATCGAAAAATCGTTTTCCAGATGCTGATTGGGCTTGGTTTGGTTTTCAGATGGTTATGCTTATTGAACAAGCAGAGAAGGAACTTAATCCCAACTTGACTCCTTTAGAACAAGTCAAGATATTAAATCACATTATTTATGATGTGAATAAATTTCATGGCGATACTATAGCAATTAACAATCCAGATTTTTATTACGTGAATACGCTTCTTGAAACGCGTATCGGAAATCCTCTCTCTTTAGGAATGTTGTATTGTATTGTTGCAGAGCGTCTTAATATTCCTATTTATGGAATAAATTTGCCAAATCATTTCATCCTTGCTTTCTGTAAAAAAACAGAAGGACACCCCAGATTAGAAGATGTCCTGTTTTATATAAATCCTTTTAATAAAGGTAACGTCTTAACGAAAAAAGATATTCGTAACTATCTTAACGAATTGAAAATTAGTCCTGAAATTAAATATTTCGAACCAACATCGAATACCTCGATTATCAAGAAATTATTAAAAATCGTTAATAACTATAGAGACGTACCAATGACTCAATAAAGATTAACAATCTGTCATTGATGCGTCTCCATGATAGTGATTAGTCTAATTGTTCAAGACAATCAGCGATATTCTTTTCGATACGTTTTAAGATATCGTCAGAATCGTCTGCTTTCTCGAATTTCTTGCCTGTAACCTTTTCGTAAAGTTCGATATAACGTTCTGAAATGCTGTTTACGATTTCTGGTGTCATTTCTGGAACTTGTTGTCCTTCTTGTCCTTGGAATCCATTTGCCATCAACCATTCGCGTACGAACTCTTTTGAGAGTTGTTTAACTGGAAGACCTTTTTCGAAACATTCTTCATATTGGTCGGCGATGAAATAACGTGAGGAGTCTGGAGTGTGGATTTCATCCATAAGATAAATCTGGTCACCAATCTTACCAAATTCGTATTTTGTATCAACGAGGATAAGTCCGTGTTTAGCAGCTATTTCACTTCCGCGTTGGAACAATTTGTAAGTGATTTCTTCAATTTGTTTGTAATCTTCTTCGCTGATAAGACCTTGACGGATAATTTCTTCGCGTGAGATGTCTTCATCGTGACCTTCGTCGGCTTTTGTTGTAGGAGTGATGATTGGTTTCTCGAAACGTTGGTGTTCTTTCATTCCGTCAGGGATTGGCACGCCGCAGATTTCGCGTTTGCCGCTTTTGTATGTGCGCCAAGAACTTCCGGTGAGATAACCGCGGATGATCATTTCAACAGGGAAAGGTTTACAGAGTTTGCCGACAGTTACCATTGGATCTGGAGTGGCGATTTTCCAGTTTGGAACGATGTCTTTTGTCTCATCCAAAAACAAAGCGGCTATCTGGTTAAGAACCTGACCTTTGTAAGGAATGCCTTCTGGAAGAATGACATCGAAAGCAGAGATACGGTCGCTGGCAACCATTACAAGATATTTGTTGTCGATGAAATATACGTCACGAACTTTGCCGTGATATACTTTTGTCTGTCCTTTGAAATTAAATTCTGTTTTTGTTAAAGCGTTCATTTTATATATTTTTAAATTGTTTATTTTTATTTAATTCTCAGATTCTCAGGTTTTCAGATTTTCAGATTCTTCACTATCGGAATAATATTTCTTATATGCATTCACGATGTCGGTGACGAGTTTGTGACGAACAACGTCTTTTTCGTTAAGATAAATGAAGTCAATACCTTTCACATCTTTTAACACTTCCATAGCTTGAGGTAAACCAGAAGGTTGATTTTTAGGAAGGTCGATTTGTGTTACGTCGCCAGTGATGACGAATTTTGCTGAGCGACCCATACGTGTGAGGAACATCTTCAGTTGAGATTGTGTTGCGTTTTGAGCTTCATCGAGAATTACGAATGCGTGGTCGAGAGTACGTCCGCGCATGAAAGCGAGAGGAGCTATTTCTATAACGCCTTCTTCCATAAAACCTTGTAGTTTTGCTTGAGGCAGCATATCGCGCAAAGCGTCATAAAGAGGTTGTAGGTATGGGTCGAGTTTTTCTTTTAAGTCTCCAGGTAAGAAACCAAGATTCTCGCCAGCTTCAACGGCAGGACGAGTTAAGATGATACGACGCACTTCTTTATTTTTTAGTGCTCTAACAGCCAAAGCAACAGCAGTATAAGTCTTACCAGTTCCTGCCGGGCCTATGGCAAAAACCATATCTTTTTCTTCACATGACTTTACCATTAGTTTCTGATTCGCTGTCATCGCTTTAATTTGCAAACCATTGCGACCGTAAACTAATACTTCGCTGTCGTTAAGATTTTTTATGAAATCAGACTCGCCGGCACATAACATAATGTCCTCAATCACTTTAGAGTTTATGTTGCCGTAACGTTCCAGATGAAGTATCAACAAATTGAGTCTGTCTACGAAATATTCCACCTCCTCATCCTTGCCGATAATCTTGATAAAATCGCCGCGAGCAATAATCTTTATCTTAGGAAACAACGATTTTATCATTGTAAGGTGTTGGTCATTAGCACCATACAAATCGCCAGGATTTACGTTTTCTACTTGAACAATTTGTTCTGACATTATTATTTTTACTAGTTATAAAATTATTTACAAATATAAGTTTAATCATAATAGGATTTGTAAAAATGTTAATAAAAAATTTTTTTTGCTGTTTTTTTCTTTTTCTAAAAATGTATCTTTGTAACAATATTTTATAGTTGTAATTAATAATTTTTAACACTTATATTATAATGGCAATCATAACGTTAACAAGCGATTGGGGGGTGTCGGACTTCTATGTTCCTGCGGTGAAGGGTGCTATTTATTCGTTGTTGCCTAACGTTAACATTGTAGACATTACCCATAACGTCAAATCTTTCGATGTTAAGTCGGCGGCCTTTATAGTTAAAAATTGTTATATGAATTTCCCTCCAGGAACAATTCATATCTTAGCTGTTGATACAGAAGAGTCTTCTAATAATCCACATGTAGCATTAAAAGTTAATGATCACTATTTCGTTGGCACTGACAACACAATTTTCTCTCTAATTGTAGATAATGATTCATACGAAGCTGTTATCATAGATGTTTTTCAAGATACTGATTTCTTTACATTTAGTACAAGAGACCGTTTTGTCAAAGTGGCGGCTATGTTGTGTAATGGTACTCCTTTGAATGAAATTGGTAAACCTTATCAAATTAAAGAGAGTCTGGAATTTAAACCATCATATGATGCTAATGCTATTCATGGTTTGGTATATTACATAGATGCTTATGAAAATTTGATTACTAATATCTCACATGAACTCTTTGAACAAATAAGAGCAGGACGAAAATTTACAATTAAGTTCGGTGGAAACTATAGAATCAATGATATAAGCGATTGTTATCAAGATGTTCCTAGTAGCGATTTGCTAGCATTGTTCGGTACTCATGGTTTTCTGGAAATAGCGATTAATTATGATAAAGCTTCTTCTTTATTAGGTATGCGTCACGATTCTTCTGTAGATATTTATTTCGAAGATGAAAAGTACGTACCCAAAGGAAATACCTTGTTTTGATAAACCATAGAAACATACGTCCCAATATCTCATATTTTTATCCCTATCCTTAATGTAATTTAAGAATTAAAAATATGATAATTAGCGTAATGCGTAAAAAAGTTAATTATAGTTAAAAAATAAAAAGGCATTATTTTTCGTTGTATATTTGCGCCAAAAGAGACGTATTATATGGTGTCTTGAAAACATTTCAGCATGTCAATAATATACATTTTACAATATGAAAGAGAACAACAGCATTAAGGCAAAAATAATAACTATCGGTGACGAATTGTTATTGGGACAAGTAGTCAATACCAATGCATCATGGTTGGGTGAACAATTGAATCTTAATGGCTTTCAATTAGAATCTGTGCTCACTGTTGGTGATGGTGAAAAAGATATTATGAAAGCCTTGTGCTCTTGTCAAGATACAAATATTGTAATTATAACAGGTGGACTTGGTCCAACAGCAGACGATATTACTAAACCGACTTTGTGTAAGTTCTTTGATACAGAATTGATTCTTAATAATGATGCTCTCGAGAATATTAATGAAATCTTTAAATTGAGAGGTTATGTGATGACCGAAAGAAACAGACTCCAAGCATTTATTCCTAAGTCGTGTACTTATATCCCAAATCGTTTTGGTACAGCACCTTGTATGTGGTTCGAGAAAGATGAAACTGTTTATATTTCTCTTCCAGGTGTCCCTTTTGAGATGAAATCTATCTTTAAAACGGAACTTATCGATAGACTTAAAAAGCATTTTAAACCAACACCTTATGGAAGAAGAGTTGTTATGACAACAGGCGTTGGTGAGTCTTTTCTTGCTGATAAGATTAAAGATTGGGAAGAGTCGTTGCCTGATTTTATGTCGCTGGCATATCTGCCTCAATATGGAATGGTACGACTTCGCTTGGATGCTCGACATGAAGATGAGACTTTTATGCAGCAGAGTCTTGATAATCAAATAGAGAAATTAAAATCACTTATATCAGAACATATATTTTCATACGACGACAAACCAATCTCGGAAGTAATCGTCAATATATTGAAGGAAAGAAATCTGAGTTTGTCAACTGCTGAAAGTTGTACAGGTGGTTCTATCGCTAAGATGATTACCTCTATACCCGGATGTTCATCTATATACAAAGGTAGTGTGGTTGCTTACGATTCGAAAGTTAAAGAAGAATTATTAGGAGTTAACCATGATGATATAGAGAAATATACGGTTGTAAGTAAGGAAGTTGCAGAGCAAATGGCAGTTGGCGTAAGTAATATTTTAAGAACAGATTTTGCTTTATCAACTACAGGTATCGCCGGTCCAGATGGAGGCACTGAAGAGAATCCTGTTGGAACAGTGTGGATTGCACTTGCTACCCCGAATGGAGTAAGTTCAAAACGATATAACTTCGGGAAAGACAGACAGAATAATATCGAAAGGGCTTGCATAACAGCATTTGAGATGCTACGTCAATATTTGTTAAATAATTAAAATCAAAATATTATGAAAAAACTTATTATTATGGGTTTAATATTCTCTTTGACAATGATGTCGTGTCAAAAGAAAGATCCTCATAAGGCAAAACTACAAGTAAATTATGAGAATCTCGAACCACAAATGATTGAGATTAAGAATTATGCTGATGCTCTTTTCTCTGTAGATACCGCAATGTTTGCAGAAGGATTGAAATCTATCCAAAAGGATTATCCTATCTTTTTAGATGGAAATCTTGATGACCCTAATGCAGTTGGTTTTCTGAAAGCATTTGCCACAGATACTTTCTGTATTAGACTCAATGAAATTGCAAGAAAAAAATTTGTTGATACTAAAAAATTGAATAAGGAAATAAAGTCGGTATGTCAACATTTTAAGTATTATTATCCTAATATCAATATTCCCAATACAATATATCTTTATGTATCAGGCGTTGACTATGAGATGCCGGCGATAATGTTGCATAACAATGGTATTGTTATAAGTATGGATTTTTATCTTGGCAATGAGAATAATATTTATGATTATGTCGGAATGCCGCGTTTTCGTTCTTTGAGATGTCAACCTGATTATATTAGTCGTGATTTTGCTCAGTCTTTATATTCATCTTACATTGAAAGGAATAGCAATCAGAAAGATGTGCTGACTGAAATGATAAATTCGGGAAAGCGTCTTTATTTCATTGAAGCGATGAATCCGAGTATGCCCGACTCTGTGTTGATGGGATATTCATCCAACCAAACTCAATGGGCTCATTTATATGAAGGTGATGTTTGGGCATCTATCGTGGGAAATAATATGTTGTATGCTAATGGTATCGATGTTTTTAGAAGTCTCTTTGGAGATGGACCTTTCACGCAAGCTTATTCTAATGAGGCTCCGGCACGTCTGGGGGAATATATCGGATTACAAATCATACGCTCATATATGATTAACAATAATGTAAGTTTACAAGAATTGATGAGTGATAACGATGTTCAGCAGATATTTCAGTCATCGCAATATAAACCGAAGTGATGATATGTTATAGAAATCTCCTTGGAAATTCACTATAATAAATACGGATGAAGTTGTTATGTCAGTAGTCCGTTATATATAAAAACCAAAATATTATGTTAGTAAAAACCTTTGGAAGTGCCTTGAATGGCATCGAAGCAATCACTGTAACTATTGAGGTTAACATCGACAGAGGCGTACAGTTTTTTCTTGTCGGTTTGCCTGACAGTGCTGTTAAAGAGAGTCAGCAGAGAATAGAATCTGCATTGTGTAACAACAACTTCAAATATCCTAAGAAGAAGATTACCATTAATATGGCTCCTGCCGATATCAGAAAAGAGGGGTCTTCGTATGATTTGCCTATTGCCATTGCGATATTGGCGGCATCGGAACAGATGAGTAGCGCTCTTCTTGATCAATATGTAATTATGGGAGAACTTTCTCTTGATGGAAGTCTCAATCCTATCAGAGGCGTCTTGCCAATTGCAATACGTGCTATGGAGGATGGATTTAAAGGAATAATTCTCCCGATGGCAAACGCGAAAGAAGCGGCAGTAGTAGAAGATATCGATGTATATGGAGTTAATAATATTATGGAAGTGATATCATTTCTTAATGGAGCGTCTCCATTGCAACCTGTCGAGATCTCTCGTTATGAAGAAGATTCGGAAGATGTTTATGCCTTTGATTTCGCCGACGTAAAAGGTCAGGAAAATATAAAGAGAGCGCTTGAAGTGTCGGCAGCCGGTTCTCATAATGTCATTCTTATCGGCAGTCCTGGCAGCGGTAAGACAATGCTCGCGAAACGACTTCCGACGATTATGCCTCCAATGACGTTGAGAGAAGCTCTTGAAACAACCAAGATTCATTCCGTGGTGGGACTTGTTGGCAATGGTTTGTCTTTATTAAAAACGCGACCTTTCCGAAGTCCGCATCATACAACATCATACGTCGGACTTGTTGGCGGAGGTGCTTATCCTCAACCAGGAGAAATATCATTGGCGCACAATGGCGTATTGTTCCTAGATGAGTTGCCTGAGTTTAAACGCAACGTACTTGAAGTGTTGCGTCAACCAATGGAAGATAGGATGGTGACCATAGCGAGAGCAAAACAGACAATAGAGTTCCCTGCAAATTTTATGCTCGTAGCCGCAATGAATCCTTGCCCTTGCGGATATTATAACCACCCGACTCAAGATTGTACATGTCAACCGGGAACAGTGGAGAAGTATCTTAATAGAATTTCAGGACCATTACTCGACAGAATCGACCTTCATGTGGAAGTGGTTCCTGTGCCTTTTGAAGAACTGTCAAAGAAAAATCCCGGTGAGAAAAGTTGTGTGGTAAGAGCGCGTGTGATGCGTGCACGAAAGATTCAAACAGAACGTTTTGCTGATGTTCCTAACGTACATTCTAATGCACAAATGAGTTCAAAATTAATACAGAAATATTGTGTGCTCGATGAAGAATGTTCTAAACTATTAAAAGGTGCCATGGATAGATTGAATCTATCTGCTAGAGCATACGATAGGATACTAAAAGTATCACGTACAATAGCAGACTTGGCGGGTTCTGAGGATATCAAACCGGAACATCTTGCCGAAGCAATTCAATATAGAAGTCTCGACAGAGAAAGTTGGGGAAAATAAATTCTTATGAACTATCACAACATTCTTCTCCTCGTCGGAACGAGAAAGTAAAGAATTATATATTTCATCCAATGTATAATTTATGATACATATATAATTTAGATGATACGTAGTTAGAGTTCTACGTTTAGTTTCAGGTTAATTTGTCGAGGTGTGAGATAATTTGGCACGGCGTATTGTATGTTATAAACGTCGGTAACCCACATATACGAACTTACGTTACTAATTCCTAAAAGATTGAAAATCTCGAGACTTATCCAGCAGTTCTTGATATGACTCAATGGATTACCTTTTTTGAAACTTGTTGTTTCGCTGATAAGTTGTTTGCTGAATCCGATGTCTACTCTACGATATGCCGACATTCTCATCTTCTGTGTATAACGTTCGCCATAAGGAGTGCCGAATGGCATTCCTGTTCCGAAAACCAACTTCAGGTTGACTTTGAAACTTGGTATGTATGGCAGATAATCTTGGAAGAAAAGCGAGAAGTTTATTCTTTGGTCAGATGGTCGAGGAATCCCTTTTATGATGGTGTCGCTAACATATTCTGTACCATTGTCGACTTGTGTCTGCGTTAAAATACTGCCGGTAGGCGAGAGGTAATATTTAATGTTTTCTGCCGACTTCATGATTGAAAGACTTGCCCAACTATCGATGCCTTTGACAAATTCACCGTTGAGACGTATGTCTAAACCTGTGGCGTAACCTGTTGCTTTCTGGTCGGCATAGTATCTTATTCTTATGTTGTCGACTTCATATGGAATGATGTCTTTCAGATATTTATAATATAACTCTGATGTGAGCACGAAAGGTCTGTCCCACGCATTGAAGTTATATTCGTGAGTAAGAACAACCTGATACGATTTTTGTGTTGTGGCGTTTTCCGGTTTGACGAGACTGCCGTCGAACATTCGTAATTCGCGATAGAAAGGTGGCTGCACGTAAACACCGCCTGACAAACGGAATAACATGTCGTTGTTCCAACCAGGTTTGTATGCAAGACCGGCACGCGGACTCACATTTACCTCATTATTATATCCCCAATAGTTGGCGCGTAAACCCAATGACAAGGTAAGTATGTCAGCATTTTTTGTGTTGAAAGTCCATTCATTATGAACGAAACCATCCAGATTGTTTATATTTAGTATATTATGACCTTTCGACAGGTGTTGAATCTCGAACAGAGGATGAGGAGGATTTGGACTTCCTATTGAATCTGCCGGATGTGGCAGACTGAAACCTGCGGAGTCGACCATTTCCCATTCGTTGACAAAGTCGTCGAAATGTTGACGTTGATAACGTGCCCCCCATTTTAAAGTGAATAAGTCGTTCTTATACGCTCCTTTATGGTCGATGTTAAAGACCTGTGAGTAGAAGTCGTTGCGGGCGTGCTCGATATATGTTCCGACGCCTTGGTTGGAGATGACATTGCCGTTCTGTTCACTGCCAGGATTTGTCTCCAATAATCCAATCCAATACTGACCTTGTATATCGTAATTTTCCGATTCCATCGCCGAATAAGCGGAAGCGATAAGTTTGAGATTCAAATCCTCATTAGGACTATAGTTAAGTGTGAAAGCACCGAGTCCTATATTGTAATTACTTGATTCTCTACCATCGAAATATACTGTCAGACGATGTGACATCTGTATGTTACCGAAGTCGGTCTCGCGTGTCTCAGGAATCATCATATAACTATTTCTGGAATAATAACCGAAAGCGGATACTTCCATGCGAGGAGAGATGTTGTATGACAAGAGACCCTGAACATCGGTGAAGTTAGGTTGGTAGGTACCTTTGGTCTCCATACCGCCGAGGATGTATTTGTTGTTTTTATAACGGGCTCCTATGAGGTATGATAATTTGTTATGTATTGCTGTTCCTTCTGTATGAACTTCAGCTCCAAGGAAACTGATTCCCAACGATGCTGCAGTAAGGAGCGGTTTCTTGTATGTGATGTCGAGTGCCGATGATAGTTTGTCGCCATATTCTGCAGAAAAACCACCAGCAGAGAAGTCGATGTTAGAGACGAGTTTAGGATTTATTATGCTGAGACCTTCCTGCTGACCAGAACCGACGAGGAATGGCTTGTAGATTTCTATTCCGTTGATATATATAAGGTTTTCGTCAAAGTTGCCGCCACGTACATTATATTGCGAGCTTAATTCGTTGGTGGAAGATACGCCTGAGAGTGTTTTTACCAAGTCTTCCACGCCACCTGCGCTGCTGCCAGGAACGAAGTCGATCTTACGAGCATCGATACGTGTGATGGTTGCAGAGTTAATCTGACGGTCGGAGACGACAGCGTCGGGAAGCATCGTCGACATAGACTGCATGGTAACGTCAAGTTTACGTTTCTCGCCTGGCTTCAGGTTTACTTTCTTTGTCTCTTGTTGATATCCGATGAAAGAAAAAACTACTTCCAACGTGGTGTCGGCAGGGAGAGTAAGTTCATATTGACCGCGTGAGTTGGATGAAGTTCCATATGAAGTGCCCATCACGGCGATGTTGACGAGTTCGATCACATTATTATTATCGTCAATGACCTTGCCATAAATCATAGCGTCATCTTTCTGTGCGAGAAGCACGAACGGAATCATCAATAATATTAATAATGTATATCGTAATTTCATCAATGAGTATAACTTGTTTTTCTTTTAAAAATTGTTTAAGGTTTAAAGTTTAAGGCTTAAGGTATTGTACTTTTAATTTTTCAGATTTAAAAAAAAAGTCGTCTTTTTGTTGACGACTCTTTTTTATAATGTTTTTCTTAGATTCTTACCAACGGTTTAAGTGACCTTCCATTGAAGCGTCTGTAAGAGCTTGGTAGATACCTTTTTTGTTGATTGTACGTAAACCGGCTGCTGAAACTTTCAAAACAATCCATTCATCCCATTCTGGAACGTAGAAACGTTTAATTTGCAAGTTAGGTTTGAAAGTTCTTTTTGTCTTTCTGTTTGAGTGAGAAACGTTATTACCGGTAATGACTTTTTTACCTGTGATTTGACAAACTTTTGACATGATTCTTAATATTTTATATGTTATTATATTCGCCTAAAAAATTGAGGTGCAAAATAACGACTTTTTTTTGAAATAAGCAAGGGTTTTGGAAAAAAAGTTTTAAATTAAATGTACTATTTCAAAGTTAATTGCCATTTCCATGCCGATAAGGTCATTTCGTCGAGATTACGTTCGGCTTTCCATCCTAATTCATTGTTGGAGAATGTAGGGTCGGCCCAGACCTTTTCTATGTCGCCGGCTCTTCTTCCGACAATCTGATAGTTTAACTTTACGCCAGATACTTTTTCAAAGGAGCGTATGACTTCTAATACAGAGTATCCGGTTCCTGTTCCGAGGTTGAATATCTCG
>JAZUST010000005.1:0-46229 GCA_045606865.1 Bacteroidales bacterium | reverse complement strand
GACTAACGGGATGTTCAAACGTTTCAGACTCAAGGGCCTTTCTGGAACCAACATAGAGTTCGGACTGAAAGCTATCGCCCACAACCTGAAAAAGTTGTCTGCCATGGGAGACTTCCGTCGGTTTTTCGAGAGATTTTTGTCGCTTTTTGTCGCCATATGCAAGATCATGCGTTCCCAAACATGCCTCAGTACCTTTAAAAACAATCTAGTAAGAAACCATCTTCCTTCCTCGTGATTTTTACAAAAAAAAGAAACCGCCTAACTTTTGTTGTTAGACGGCTTCTTTGATTTTTATTTTTTCTTTTTCTTCTTTGTGGATGCGTACGTTATTCCTAATCCTGCGAGCAGAAGTAGTCCGCTGCCGAGAGGAGCCGACGATTGATGTCCGTCTAAGCCATGAGCGTAAGGCAACGCCGGCTCTAAACCCCATTCCGTTCTTTTATCATCCACGTTATTATACGTAAAAAATCCGTCACTTTGGGCATTAAGACTCATCCCGAGACCTAACGCGAATATTATTGTGATTATGTATTTTCTCATTATTTTGTGGTTTAAGGTTTAAGGTTTAAAGTATGAAGGATATTTCACCTTAATCTTTAAACTTTAAACTGATTAATAAACAACTATCTTCTGTACTTTAACTCCATTTTCATTAATAACTCTTACAACGTATGTAGCTCTGTTAAAATCGCTAACGTTGATTCTATTGTTACTACTTTCAACGTTATTGCTGTAGATCATTCTTCCCATCATGTCGATGATTTGAATTGTTCCTTCAGCGTTGATAATAAGTTCTTCTCCAGAAACGTATGCAAAATGACTATTGTCTGTTGTCTGTTGACTGTTGTCCATCTTAATGATGAAACGTTCTGTATAGTCATTTGAATTTGCAATAAATGAATATTCATTTTCCAAAAGAAGATTTATTTTCTCGCCCGTCATCTTGTCAAGAAGATAGAGATTTTCGTAATCGCCTTTAACATCAAATGTTAATGTATAAGTTCCCATTTCCTTTGCGTCGAAGTAAAGAGGAATTTCGTCGATGGCGGTGTTGAAGTTCATGATGCCGTAATTGACGTTTTCTTCTTTAACATAAATATTCGCAAGTCTCTCGTTGAAGTTAACGAGTTTCGGAAATCCCGATTTCACTTCGTCATCAAAACGTATTATGACATTATCTGAACCTTTATCGTTGGAAGCTATGATGTTGATGGAATTAGATTCAGCGCGATATGATCTACGGCTTGCTTTTGAGAATCTGATGTAATTATTTCCTGTCTCATTTGTCCTTACCATGAAACCTTCGCCTGCCTTTATCGTTCCGTTTTCCTTATAGACATAACCTCCGTTTGTAGCATCCAAAGTAGCGAAGCCGTCATATACATTATTAATATCGACATCATTTTCCCAAGTCAAGTCGAAGGCGAACGGATTACCGATGAGGTTAAACTGGGCGAGGATATTTTCAGGATAATGATTTAAATCAATCTGATGCGACTCTCCTTCTGCAAGATAGTTAAGATTACCTTTAAACTCGGCCACGTTATCTTCATTCTGGTAAGAAACCAAATAACCTCTGCCTTTTTCGAAATTATTTTCGTTTAGGAATTGAACGTCGTCGATGATAAGTTGTTCGGAACCAAATTCTTCTACATAATGGTAAAATGCAATATAAATCTCTTTACCTGCATATCTATTCAAATCGACAATTATTGTTTGAGCTGAATTATTTGTTATAGAATAACTCTCCAATTCTACAAAATCGTTTACTGATTCATTAGAACCTTCAGACACTAAAACCTTGAATGTTTCTGGCAGCTCCCCATATTCTGGATCGAATACATATGTAATCCATGCATTAAAGCTTAATTTTGTACTATGGTTTACAGTTATTTTAGGTGAAACCAAATAGTTTTCTGCATATATATCTCCATTCTCACCATATGATTCGGAATAGAAATATCCAGTTAGTGGACGTGACTTATAATAATGTTCCCAACCTAATCCATCACCATCAGCATCTATAGTAGTCCAATCGTTAATAGTTCTTTGATTGAAATCATATAATATGCTACTTCCCATTTGTTTGAAATTTATCCATTGAAGTTCTTGTGTTCCGTCGTACATGTATAAGTCGTAGTCGCCATTGGCAGGGACGAAATCATTGACGTTAACATTGTTAACAGGAGAAGAGATGAACTGCCAACCCGTGTTGTCTTCTTCTCCCCAAATTCCAGTCGGCACCTCAATCTCGTTCTTGAAAGTAGCGGATACACCTTCATTATGATGTATCAGCTGTCCGCCTTCTTCAATTATCAAAGCGTTGACATCAGCGTTAGTCAATGTTTCATTAACTGTAAGAACGCCGCCGTCTTTAATAGTGAGTGATTTGGTTTCGTTGATGGATAATGAATAAACTGTTATATTATCGGTTATTAATGCATCGCCGTCAATTGTCACAATACTTTTCTCTGTCGGCACCTTTGAATTTTCCCAGTTGGAAGCATCATCCCAAGAACCGCTGCCGGTGAAGGTATTGTTAGGATGAGGTATAGTGAATGTTAAATGAAATGGATCGTATGGGTTTCCATGGACTGCATTAGTCTCGAAAGTGATGGTTTCGTTAGAAAACATTTCATATTCTGTTTCTGTACTATGGTCGTATAATTTAAATGTAATCACATCTCCGTCGTTTCCGATTACCGTGAGAGCTGCCAGATAACTATCGACCTCGCCGTAAGTAGGATTGCTGCCCTTTACATGTTTGGTTCTTTCGTTGCCGCGAAGCTCATCGCCGCAGAAAGCTGCAATCTCAATATTCTCGTTTCTTTGTTCTACTCCATCAATAAAAATCATCACTCTTATGCTAAGATTGTTGGAGTATAATGTATAATCTGTGTGCCAGTAATGGTCATCAGCTTGACCAAACAATGCCGATGCCATAATAGTAAATAATGTCAATAAGATTAAATTTTTTCTCATATTTTAATTATAATTGTTAATGTTTATGATGTAGTCTTGAGCTGGGAGCCCCAGCTCAAGACTCAACGCTATCATCTCACGATGATCCTGTCATATTTAATTGCACCCTCGTTAATGATCTTTATCAGATATACGCCTGATGTCTCGATTCCTTCGATACTATTGATATTTTCATATTCTGCAATCTTGACACCTAATGTATTATATATCTCAACTTTGTCGCATTCTGTAGCTAGATGAATCTCACTGTTTGCATTTACAGGATTCGGATAAATACAGACTTCTTTTTCTGTAATTTCATTAACATTTGCAGGTATTAGATTTATTACATAAGGTTCCTTAACACTTCCTATTATGGAATCTGTACTATATATTATACTATTGGAAATGTTATATTCTTCGCCACTGGTAGTGTCATAATATCTGAATGTAATGGTTTCGTTATCTTCGCCATAGATGGTGAGGAATAATATATTCTTGTCTAATCCATCGATGTAGATCGGTCTCGCACTACCTCTACATTCACCATTACTGAAAGCAGCAACTTCAAAGTCATACTCATCGCTATGGTCAACAACTGCAATCACACTCATATTTGTCGGATATTTGCTGACCTCAGGTTTCCAGTAATTATTTTCAGAAGTGATATTTGTCTTTGTCTCTCCCTTAGCTTCGCCTGTGGTTGGATAGTATAATGTCTTTTCCTCTCCAGAAGTGTTTTGGTACATATAACCCTCGCCAGGTGTCATTGTATTAAGAGAGCCGCTCCAGCCGAGACCTTCGTAATATTGTGTGAAGCCTTCTTGTGATTTTACAATATCGCCATCATGTGGTGTGAATCCTGCAAATGCTGTTGTCACATCCATAGGTACACTAACAGAGTAAGGAATCCATTTCCAATTAGGATTGAGGACTATCGGGAATTCGGATGGTTCCACTATTATGCCCGACATGCTCAACTCTGTTGGCTCTGACATTTTAATCATATACATATTCCCTGTGCTGACAGTGTTCAGACCTCCGCTCCAGTCACCAGTTTCATAATTAGAAAACGCAAACTGACTCTTGACCTGAATGCCAAGTTCGCCCAAGCCTTCTGTCAACATCACGAATCCATTTCTACCTTCAACGGCAACAAATGTGGAATACCAGTTCCAGTTAGATGAGAGTTGTCTCTTGTGGAGGAATTCGGTGGTGAAGTTGAATATCATAGGATTAGCGGAACTTCCGATATTGTCGTCAATGCTGAAGTTGATGGTTTCGTTATAATACAGCTTCAATTCAGACTCGATAGTATGGTCATATATTTTAAACGAAATTTCATCATCATCTTTACCGTAGATTGTCAGATATAGGTAATATCTGTCATATTTACTCTCGTAGAAAAGACGGTTGCTTCCACGAAGTTCGTTACCACAGAAAGCACCTATCTCGATGTTTGAACTGTTTTGTTCTATTCCGTCTATCTGAACCACGCCTACTACCGCCATGGTGTTAGGGTAAATTGTATAGTCTGGAATCCAGTGGTTTATAGCGAAGTTTGCCACGAGGTTTCTGTCATTCGATACGGTAAAAGTATATTCCGGACTATAAGAAACAATCTCTTCATCTTCTGACCAGTATAGGAAGCCGTAGTTAGGGTTGACGTAAGCATAGACCGTTATTTCTGTTCCGTCCTGATAGTTTCCGCCGCCTTCTACAAATCCTCCTTCTTCAATATTGGAAGTAAGGTTGATAATGGAGTTGAATCCAGCTACGATGTTGTAGTTTTTCCATGGCTCAGCTGCCTGATATGATGCGACAGACCCTTCTGGAACCTGTATCGTCATATCTTCAGGACAATAGTTGAATGCATTTATGGCGGTTACAGGGACTTCAACGGCGTGACATTTAATACTTCTTAAATGTGAACACCGGATAAAAGCACTTTCTCCGATAGAAGTGACGCTGTTAGGGATTTCTATGCTTGTCAGTTTTGAACAATAACTAAAAGCTTCATTTCCGATAGAAGTGACGCTGTTAGGGATTTCTATGCTTGTCAAACCAAAGCAATTAGAAAAAGCAAAATTTCCGATAGAAGTGACGCTGTTAGGAATCTCTATGCTTGTCAGTTTTGAACAATAACCAAAAGCAAAATTTCCGATAGAAGTGACGCTGTTAGGGATTTCTATGCTTGTCAAACCATTGCAAAAAGCAAAAGCATAATATCCGATAGAAGTGACGCCGTTAGGAATCTCTATGCTTGTCAAACCATCGCAAGAATAAAAAGCATAATTTCCGATAGAAGTGACGCTGTTAGGGATAATAGTATTCATACAACCGTAAAGCAATGTGTTTGTCTGTGTTTCAATTATAGCATTACAGTTGTTTCTGCTGTCATAATTAGGATTGCCGCCTTCTACAACAAAGCTCTCCAATCCATCACATGACCTAAAAGCAGAATTTCCGATAGAAGTGACGCTGTTAGGAATCTCTATGCTTGTCAAACCAGAGCAAGAATAAAAAGCAAAATTTCCGATAGAAGTGACGCTGTTAGGGATTTCTATGCTTGTCAGTGTTGAACAATTATCAAAAGCAGAATTTCCGATAGAAGTGACGCTGTTAGGGATTTCTATGCTTGTCAGTTTTGAACAATATCTAAAAGCATCATTTCCTATCTTTGTTACGTTGCAAACAACTCCTTCCATCTCTACGGAGGAAGGTATTGTTATTGAAACTTTAGTTGTAGGTTTTGTTTCACATATAACCTCACATTCTGCTGGTTCTAATTTGATAATGGTATATCTCAACGAATATCCTTCATAATCCACCACGACATAATCACCGATTTGATAGAGATGTATTTCTGTGACATTGTAGTTTTTCCATGGCTCAGCTGCCTGATATAACGCGACCGACTCTTCTGGAACCTGTATCGTCATATCTTCAGGACAATTGTTGAATGCATTTGTAGCGGTTACAGGGACATCAACGGCGTGACATTTAATACTTCTTAAATGTGAACAATAATAAAAAGCTCTTTCTCCGATAGAAGTGACGCTGTTAGGAATCTCTATGCTTGTCAAACCTTTGCAAGAATAAAAAACCCTATTTCCGATAGAAGTGACGCTGTTAGGGATTTCTATGCTTGTCAAACCATAGCAATAAGAAAAAGCATCATTTCCGATAGAAGTGACGCTGTTAGGGATAATAGTATTCATACAACCGTAAAGCAATGTGTTTGTCTGTGTTTCAATTATAGCATTACAGTTGTTTCTGCTGTCATATACGGTATTGCCGTTTTCTACAACAATCCTTTCCAAAGATGAACAATAATAAAAAGCTATTTCTCCGATAGAAGTGACGCTGTTAGGAATCTCTATGCTTGTCAAACCAGAGCAATCAAAAAAAGCAGAATTTCCGATAGAAGTGACGCTGTTAGGGATTTCTATGCTTGTCAAACCAGAGCAATAAGAAAAAGCAGAATTTCCGATAGAAGTGACGCTGAAAGTACTGCCTTCTATGGTCACCGACGAAGGAATACTCACTGCACCAGGTGTTGTCGGTTTTGTGTCGCAAACCACTTTACACTCTGCAGGATCTAATTTTGTTACAGTAAACTTGAGAGAGTAGCCATCGTAATAAACAATGCTACTGCTTCCTACACTTTGCGCATTCAATCCCAGTCCTGAGATTATCAATGCAATTAAAAGTAAAAACTTTTTCATGATTTCTATTGTTTAAAAAATATCAAAATAATAAAAATTATCATCATTTGTTATAAACTATATTTTTACGGATCATACTTCCGTCATCTTTACGAATTATCAAGATATATACAGATTGAGGATAGTCTTTCATATCAACAACGGCATTGTCGTCATTGACATCCTTGTATCCTACAACCTGTCCTGTCACAGACATTATCGTGATGTCTTTCATGTTTTTACAAACTACATTCACTACGTCGTTTGTAGGATTAGGATAGATGGAGATGTTGTTGTCTGCATTCTCTCCTATAGCATCAGGTGATACATATACTGTAATAGATGCATCATCGGTACAGCCTTCAGCGCTGGTGCCTACTACAGTATATGTCTTGTTTTCTGTAGGGCTTACAGTGATACTTGCTGTGGTCTCGCCTGTACTCCAAACATAGCTGGCAGCTCCTGATGCTGTCAATGTTGTTGATTCGCCAATGACGATACTATTGTCGCCGCTTATCGTCACATTAGGTATCTCATGTACCACAATCACCCATTCACCCTCTGATGGTGTCCATGTCTCACAATCGTCTTTAACCTCACGGGTATATGTATATGTTCCAGCCACTAAATCCAAAGGAGTGTATTGGTATGAGTTGCTGTTGTTTATAACAGAGCCGTTCTTCTTCCATCTGTATGTGAGACCGCCTTGGTCGCTTGTGGCTTGTTCCACACTTGCAATAGTGCTGGCTTGCTCTCCATAACATATTTCTTCCTGTCCGGTAACTATCTCGCCAACTGTCATGCCGTCAGGTTCTCCTATCTCAACTGATGTTGATGCATGAAGTCCTGAGGCGTCAGTCACTTCTATTGTATAGTCACCGGCTGTAATGTCGTTAAATGTATAAGAACCATTTACGGCACCTGACGACTGATTTCCCATAGTATATATATATGGAGGAACTCCTCCGTCCGCTGCCACGACAATACGTCCGTCGTCGCCTCCGTTACATGACGGCTCGTCTGTGTCGGTGACATTGATATCCAGATTGCCTACAATGAAGTTGGCTACAAGATTCCTGTCGCTGGTGATGGTAAATGTATAGCTTGGATTGCTTGATACCTGTGAGCCGTTTTCTGTCCATTTCTCAAAGATATAACCTGTGTTTGATGTCGCCGTCACTGTCACTGACTCTCCTTCTGCATATTCGCCTTCACCTGATGTCGTGCCTGCTCCTGCAGGATTTGAAGACAATGTAACAGAATACATCTCAGGCTCTTCTATAGTGATTGTCGCGACATTTGATTGGTCAGAAACACCTCCATAATAGTTTGCGCTGACTGTATATTCATAGGTGCCATAATTTAAGTTCTGATCGGTGTATGATGTCTGAGCGACATTGTTCGCTATCTGAGAACCGTTGCGATAGACATTATAAGTGTAGGTGCCATCAGTGATATGGGTTCTGAATAACCAAGATATGCCTCCTATCGCGCTGAACGATGTGCCATTGGTGGAACTTAAAGAGGCATTGTTGCTTTCATAGTAATTATCCATATATACTGCTGGATAGTCAACCATATTACAATGAAGAGCGACAATGATATCGTTGAGATAATCAAGTACGAGAGGTGAATCCAATGTGATGGTATGCCAGCTTCCATTACCGTTATATGTGAACGATTTGGAAATAAGCTGCTGTAATCCTGAACTCGATTCTTTGTATATCTTGAGAGTGTATGTGGCACCATAATAAAGAAACGACTCAACGGATGTTATCGCCATACCCGCATATTCTGAAAGTTGATCTGACGTGAATTTCTCTCCCCAATAGTAATCGCTACCTTGAGCAGATCCGTATGCATATCCGGAATGTTCTCCATCACCATATTTAAGCACGGCATCATCGCTTGCAAGTGCTGTCCAACTTAACTGCGCGTTATTGGCTCCTGATTGTGTGGCTGTAAGATTGGTAGGTGCTGGACCTGTATAAATAACCTCGACATCTGCTGTTTCAGACCTTAAGGAATAATCGCCGTTCGATTTCACGCTTCTGACATAATAGGAATGTGTTCCATATGACACGTTGTTGTCTGTGAACGATGTTCCTGTGACATTGTTGTTGATGACGAAACCGTCACGATATACCTTATAATGATGAGCGCCGCTTACTGACGACCAACTTACCGTGACGTTCTGTCCATTTGCCGAAGCCGATACATTGTTAGGTGCATTTATTGAAGCTGTGTTTGGCTGTACGCCTACCAATATATAATTATCTTCATTATAATAACCCGATCCGCTTCCAGTTCCACCTGAACCAGGATTCAAAGCCCCTATGGCATAATAACCGTCGCAATAACCGCCCCATCCCCAATTGAAATGGAAGTTGTCGCTATTGTCATATCCATCACAAACGAAACCATGTCCTCCACCATAAATATCCCAACCGGAATATAAGATTGGACGTTCCGCATTAAGTTCTGTCTTTAAGATACTTTTCCACTCCGCATTCGAATAATAATTCTTTGAAGCTGCTTGGATATTTGAACTATAATCAAAATAAGTTATCAATGCGTCAATTACATCACCCGGGTATGCACCGCTGCTTTCAGGACTATAATCCATCTCTATTGATACTCCGCAGTGATACATCAATGTTGCGACAGCATCTTGTTGTACCTGAGGGCTCGATGTTGTAGGCATATCCACCATATTATCCCAATCATATATGGTGTTGGCAAAGTTGACAGATAGATTACCGTAATTATCTTCATAATATGAGTGGCTTCCCTCTCCCTGGCGTGGCCATTCCCAATATTTCATGACCATAGCCATTGCAGTAGCTCCACATCCTGTTACAGAACCTCCAGGACACATATTATTATATGGTGCACCTTGATTCCAATGTGTTGCTACAAGAGGCTCCACTGATGCTCTATGCTTTGGCTCAGGTTTGATTCCATTCTTCAGGTCTTCCCAGTCTGAACGAATATCATCGCTTGCAGCAATAGAATTGTCGATAGCATATTGTATCTCATCATTTAATGATGTCAACCAATAATTTATGTTTTCAGGCATGTTCTCTACAACGAAAGGGAATTCGTTTGAATATCCCAAAATAGGCGTTGCCCTATCGTCAGCCGCCACGATGACGAAACTATTATCATCGCTGAAGATATAGAAATTATTAAAACCAGTCTTAGAACTTATGTCAACAAGTTGCGACTGCGGCATTATTGTCTTGGCGACATTTAATGCAGTAGATTTTTCAATACGTTCTGCCATTAACGACAACGACATCAACGTGATGATCAGAAGTAAAAATAATTTTCTCATAATGTTTATCTTTAAATGGTTAATTTCTTTTTTAGTGTAGAGTGTAGGGTGTAGAGTTTAGAGTAGTTTAAAGTTTTTAGTTCAGAGTTTTTAGTTTATAGTAGTTAGATGTTTTTCAGATTTTCAATTTCTCAGATTCTCAGATTTATTAATAAAAAAAAGGTGCGACATTATCCAGATTGTAGCCAAAGGCATCGCCAAACGCCCACATCATCAATCAGGGATAATCCCACACCAACACGTGCAGGTATCACTTTTTGCTTACAATGATGTTTAAATTTGGCGAATTTAATGGCTATACAAGCAAATAGTAAAAACCTAAGTTTAATATAATATGTCTAAAAATCTAAATATCTGTTTCTTAAATATGTTTTTTTAATTGAACTGTTTTTCTTTTTCTATCAGACGACAAAAGTATAAATTTTTATTATATGACAACAAATAAAAAATAAATTTTTTAAAGAAGCCAACGGACAATAGATAACGGTCGCATCTTGCTTATCAAGCTTTATCAAAAAATCTCATACCTACAATGTTATCGTAATGTTCATTACCGTAATGGTCGTTACGATAGTGCAAATTTGCAAATTCCAAAAGAATGAATGATTACAAAATTACATCATTAATCAGCATTGCTTTAAACCTTCTTATCGATTCAAGTAATGGTTCTAAGTCACGTTTAATTATATGAAAAATTTCTTCAGCATCAATGTTAAAATAATGATGTGCTATTATATCCCTGACGCCCATGACATCGTTCCAAGGAATAGTTGTATCTTTTGAAAGTATTCGTTTGTTTGTAACTTTATCAAATCCTTTGATACTTTCTCCAATAGCTATCAATAACATACATGCTGCATCTAACTTTTCCATTCCTGATGGTGAAAGTAGGAAATCGTTAACGTTGCTTATGTCTTTGGTTCTTTTTTGTAATTTCTCTATTGCATCTTCTATTTGTTCTAAAATACTTAATGCTAAATTATTCCGTGAAGATTTCGATTCCATCCCGCTCAATCTCTCTCTTTAAAGTTTCATTCATGTTTTTGTGTTCTCTTATTATATCAACACTACAACCAAGAAGATTCTCTAAAAAATGTTTCAGTTGTATTCTCTGTATCATGTTGGGTTTCATTACAACACATACGTCAACATCACTTGTCATTGTCTGTTCGTCTCTTGCAACAGAACCAAATAACCTCAATGATGTGACACCAAATTGTGACTTGATGACATCTGAAAACGATTTAATTATTGATATGTATTCACTTCTTGTCTTCATATTGAGTATAACGTGACAAAAATATAAAAGTTTGCTAAAAACGTCAAGCATTTACCTGCACAAAATTCTAACTTTCATGCATTTTTTTACGAATGTTAATAAAAGTATTAATGTTTTGTTAATTCTTTTTAAGAAGTCAGCGGTCTTAAGACCTCGTTTTATTATTAATCAGCTCCTTGCAGATAAACTCAGCCGCCTTTCCGTCACCGAATATCTCTGGAAATTCTATCGTGTCATTGTCTTTGAAATGATGATATGCTTCAATGATTTTCTTTTCATCAGCATCGGCAATTATTGCTGCCCCGACTTCAACAATCTCTTTCCATTCGGTCTCGCTTCGCATGATGATACACGGCTTCTTGAAGAAATAGGCTTCCTTCTGAACTCCGCCAGAATCGGTCAGAACCAAACTCGCATTCTTCTCCAAACTTATCATCTCTAAAAATGAAACCGGCTCGGTGATATGAATTCTGCTATTATTAATAAAGGTGTCGTAAGTGGCGTAATCTAAGTTTACATTTAACAACTTCTTTGTCCTCGGATGCAACGGAATGATAATCTCTTTGTCTTCTGATAACTTAATCAACGCACTAACAATAGCATTCAGTCTCTTCGGTTCATCAGTGTTGTTGTTGCGGTGTGTTGTACAAAGAATATATTGGCTATTAGCTATTGGCTTTTGGCAATTAGCCCATTGCTCATTGCTCATCGCTCGTTGCCCGAAATATAAGCTATTATCATACATCACATCTCCGCAATGATATATTCCCGGATTATCTGCCGTGAAAGGTTTTTTGTTCTCCGGATTAAATCCTTCGTTGATAAGATTTTTGTAACCTGTCGGAGTAGGGGAGAAGAGCATCGTGGAACAATGGTCGCAGCAAATTCTGTTGATTTCTTCCGGCATCGCTTTGTTGAAAGAACGCAGTCCGGCTTCGATATGTACTATCGGTATATGAATCTTTGATGCTGCTATTGCTCCTGCAAGCGTTGAATTGGTGTCGCCGTAAACGACAAGATAATCGGGATTTTCTTTTATGAGTATTTCCTCAATGCCTTCAATCATTTTGGCGGTTTGAGCGCCATGTCTCCCGGATCCTACTCCTAAATTATAATCAGGTGACGGAATGCCTAATTCGTCGAAGAAGACTTGCGACATATTCTCGTCATAATGTTGTCCGGTGTGAACAATGATTTCTTTTATCTTGTCGGAGAATTTGTTTTTTATGGCGCGACTTAATGCTGCAGCCTTGATAATCTGTGGTCTTGCTCCGATAATTGTTACGATCTTTATCATCTTAATTACAATATTCCTTCGTCTGCAAAACTAAAATAATTATCGTTACCAATGATGATGTGATCTAAAATTTTAATCTCTAAAAATTGTCCCGCTTTTTTCAGGTTGTTGGTAATTTGTTTGTCGGCATTACTTGGAATCACGTTTCCTGATGGATGGTTGTGACATAGCATTATGCTTGTTGCGTTGTTTTCCAATGCTGATTTAAAAATCTTTTTTGGATCGGCAGTTGTCCCAGTCATTCCGCCTACGCCAATCTTTTCTAACTTGATGACTTTATTGGCGTTGTTGAGAAGCATGATCCAGAATTGCTCGTGATTTAAGTCTGACAGATGTGCGTAGAAACATTCGTAAGCAATCTGGCTGTTTTTTATTGAAGGTTTCTCTAATGCCTCGCTATAACGTCGTCGGCGACCTAATTCCAATGCTGCTGCTATTGAAACGGCTTTGGCTTCACCGATTCCTTTATATTTCAATAAATCATTGATTGATAACTTTGATAACTCGATGAGATTATCGTTATTGTCGCGTAGTATTCTTCTCGACAAATCGACTGCAGATTCGTTGCTGTTGCCGCTACCTATTAATATAGCAATCAATTCCGCGTTGCTTAATGATTCTTTTCCTTTGGCGAGCATCTTCTCGCGCGGACGGTCTTCCTCCGCCCATGATTTTATTGATTTCATAATTTTGGTTTAAGGTTTAATGGTTAAGGTTTATGCTTTTATTAAATTAATTGTCAACTTCCAATTTTCAACTTTCAATTTTTCTCTTCGGGAACCATCCTTTTTTGACGCGTTCTCTTTGTTCGAAGAGCTCATGTATTGACCAGAATGACGATGCTCCCCAAACTGCTAAAAGTATCGACCAGGTTAATTCTTTGACGAGAATTGATGCTATTGTGCTGATAATTCCCATCAAGGCGAAAACCCACCAGCATTTCACGCCGAAATAATATTCGCCTTTTATCACTAAGGGATGAAAGACGCCGATTATCAAGAATGTGGCGATGCCGATGAAAATGCCGTTTAAGTTATATGCTTCTAAAAATTCTATCATGTCTTTTTTATTTCAACTTTCAATTCTAATTGTCAATTGTACATTGTTAACTGTAAATTATTTGGGCGTTCCGGCTACGCCGTCGGGCTTTCCGCTATATCTTTTTCCGCTACGCTTCAAAAGGATGCCGCTCCAATCCCTAACGCTTAGCTGCTCATAACTCATAGTTCGCAGCTTTATAAAATGTTAATTAATATTAACAAAAAAACCGACGCTGTGGTCGGTTTCTTCGTTTAGTATAATCTTGTTATGCTAATTTTGCTGTGTGACGTGCAAGTTTTGACTTTAAGTTAGCAGCTTTGTTTCTGTGGATGATACCGCGTTTAGCTGTCTTGTCGATGATCTTGTACATTTCTGAAAGTTTTGCTTCAGCTTCAGCTTTTTCTGTTAAAGCTCTGAATCCTCTAACAGCGGCGCGCATTGCTCTAGCGTAGAAGCGATTGCGTAAACGTCTTTTTTCTGTTTGACGGATTCTTTTGATTGATGATTTGTGATTTGCCATATATAATTATTTTTTTATGAATTCTATACCATATTCGGGGTGCAAAATTACTTAATTTATCGTTACAAATTACATTTTTTATAGAAAAAATTTTTATTTTTTTTTAAATATGTTTTTATAACGTATCTATTTGTTTTACATTAACTTCAGAATTATCCCCCTTCTCTATAATACTATCGACAATCACATTAACAAAAGTGTTTTTTTCTAAACCTATCCCTTTAAGTCGCATTGGGATATAATTTTCGCCATATCCCTGTGCAATTCCATCGGAATTTATGCGTTCAATGAGCATTTTTTGCGGTTTGCCAAGCATTTGTTCGAAATATCTTTTTTTATTCTCAGCTGAGATTTTTCTTATTATACCACTACGTTCTGTTTTGATTTTCTCTGGAACTTGACTTGGCATAACTGCTGCTTTGGTGCCGTTTCTGATAGAATATTTGAAAGTGTGTATGTGACTGAATCCTATTCCTTTACACATAGTAGCGCTTTCCAAGAAGTCTTCTTCTGTCTCTCCTGGAAATCCTACAATCAAGTCTGTAGTAATATTAAAATCAGGAATCGCTGTCTTGATTCTGTCGCACATGTTTTTAAACTCTGCCGCACTATAATGACGACGCATCGCTTTCAATGTGTTCTCGGCTCCGCTTTGCAGACAAATATGCATGTGAGGCGCTAACTTTTCGTTTTCAAATAATTTTAAGAACTTGTCGCTGAAATTGTCAGGTTCGATAGATGAGATTCTTAATCTGAAATCGCCGTCAATCTTTAAGATGTTTTCTATAAGATTTTCAAAATTAACATCGTTGTATTGATAGCGTCCCATATTGACTCCTGTCAAAACAATTTCCTTAAACCCATGATCAACGACGCTGCGAATATTGTCGTAAATATCTTTGTCGCAGCGACTTGTGGCTCTGCCTCTTACCATTGGAATCAGACAATAAGAACAGAAATTGTTGCATCCGTCGTGAATCTTAATCAAACTTCTGGTATGGAATGTGTCGAATGCCGGCTGATAACCGAATAAATCTATATCCAATCCTTCCGGATCTACCTGCTCGCCTTTGAAATGTTTGTCGATAATACTGAAAAGCGCGTATTTCCTCTCATTGTCGATGGCGTAATCTACGGTCTTGTTTTCCAACAATTCATTCTTTCTGTGATTTACCATACAACCTGTTGCGACAATCAGACTCTCAGGATGTTGGCGTCTTATCTGATGCAATGCCTGACGACATTTCTGATCGCTTTGGTTGGTAACGGTACAAGTGTTTACAACAAAAACGTCAGCAGCTTCTGAAGTCTCCACTATTTCATAACCAGCTTCTTTGAAACGAGAGGCAAGTGCGTCTGTCTCGTAAAGATTTACGCGGCAACCTAATGTCTTAAACGCTATCTTCATTCCGTGACGAGATTTCCTTCTATCGACAATGGCGTTGCAGAAGTGACTTCTACTTTTACAATCTTACCGATAAGATTTTTGTCATTCGACTTGAAACGAATCACAATCTTACCTTCTGTGTATCCTGTCAGATATGCTTTGTTTCTGTCGAATCCTGTTACGATGACTTTCAAAGTTTTTCCCACAAGACCTTGATTATAAACCAAAGAATGTTTCATCAACTCATCGGTGAGTATGTGATAACGTTTCTTTTTTGTCTCTTTTGGAACGTCGTCAGCCCATGTTGAAGCGACTGCTCCTGGACGTACGCTGTATTGTGCGATATAAGCCATATTGTACTTGAATTCTTCCATGGCTTTTCTTGAGTTCTCAAATTCTTCTTCAGTCTCGCCTGTGAAACCGACAATAATATCTGTAAATATTGTTGCTTCTGGGAGTAATCTTCTGATTGTATGAATGATGTGACGATAATCGTCCAAGGTGTGCTTACGATTCATACGCTCGAGCATAGCATTGTCGCCCGACTGAATAGGAAGATGTATTTGTTTTGCGAGGCATTTATATTGAGAGATGACTTCGATAACTTCGTCGCTCATGTCGCGTGGGTGAGGTGATGTGAAATAAACCCAGAATTCTTTGTCAACGCTGTTGCCGTATTCTCCGATTCTACGCAATAATTCAGCGAAATTGATTTCCTCGCCTTTCTTGTCTAGACCGTATGAATTGACGTTCTGACCGAGAAGAGTTATTACCTTATAATCTTTTTGGACTAAGTCTTTTAGTTCAGCGATGATGTCTTCCGACTTACGAGATACTTCACGACCTCTGGTGTATGGAACTGCGCAATAAGTGCAGAATTTGTTACATCCGTTTTGAATTGGGATGAATGCTTCAAAATCAGAAATATGATCCGGTTCAATAACCCAGAATCTGTCCATATTGGCAGATGGGTTTATCTTGACTTTGGCTTTTGATTGTTGATCCTTGGCTATTGACAATTGACTGTCTGCTGATAGCTGATGGCTGACTGCTGACTGCTGACTGCTGACTGCTGAGGAATAACGACTCCGTACTGGCGAATCATGTCAGGAAGGTCAGGAAGGTCGTTCATTGTGAATACCAAGTCGAAGAGTTTTAGGAATTTTTCTCTGTCGGCTGGAAGTATGCATCCAGAGACGAACGTTATACGGTTTTTATCATTTTTAGTTTCGTTCCATTTCTTGATGCGGCTGTAAACCTTGTCGATGCCTTTCTGTCGCACCGAACAGGCGATGATTCCTAATATCGTGGCTTCGTCTTCGTTGTCTGTAGGCGTAAATCCCATTCCTTGTAATACAGTCTTAACACGTTCTGTGTCACTTTGGTTCATCTGGCAACCTAATGGAAGGAGGAAGTATTTCATTTGTAATTTTGTTTTAAATTTTTAGAAATGCAAAGATAGTAAAAAGTCAACGGTCAACGGACAACGGTCAACAGATTTTTTTTAAAACCTGAAAACCTGAAAACTTGAAAACTTGAGAAGACCAATGGCTGCCGAACTCTGCGTTCCTTTGAGTCTTTGCGAGAAACAATCAGGAAATTTGCGACCTTTTAATAAATCATCTCAATTATATCTTTAACGATGATATTGTCTTCTGTGAAAACGGGTTTGTTGTGGATGCTCGCTCCTTTTAACAATTCCATTGCGGCTTTGATTGCGGCTGGCTCCAAACTGTCGGAAGCTATTCCTATATTTTCTATTATCCCTTTTTCTTCATCGATGTCCAAGTCGATGTCGACGTTGCCCCAGTCGAATGTTTCGCTTTTTTGCGTGTGAAATTCCCTCCATTTCCCGAATAGATATTCATCGCTACTGATGTGCTCTCTTGATTTCAGAACTTCTTCAGTACATAAGTCGTCAAAATTAATTACAATAGCTTTGTTACCGTAAACTTCCTCGAAGGCTTTTATGAGATAAGGAACGATATTTTCTGACGTTATATCAGCTACTTCGGAAAGATTTATCACTCTGCTTGCTACTGATTTTACTCCGTGTTTGTGAAGTTTCGCAGGTTTTACCTTGAGATATTTCTGTAATTTTTCACCATCAGTTTTTATCAGGATTGTTCCGTGATGTAATCCTTGATATTTTGTTTTGGCGAAAGCATTTCCTGAGAATTTGCGTCCTTGGTAGGTGATGTCGTTTCTGCCGCTGACTTCTGTTTCCAATCCGTAATTTAGTAATGCCTTCTGAATTACAGTCATTTGGCGTTTTACGTCGTATATTTTTTTGTCTGCTACTATTGAAAAATTAAGATTGCCTAAATCGTGGTACACTGCGCCACCGCCTGTTCTTCGTCTTGCGAGATGTCCACCTTCTTTTAAAAGCGTGTCGACGTCGCATTCTGAATATGGATTCTGATTTGTTCCGATGACGACTGTTTGTCGGTTTTTCCAAAGGAATAATGTAACTGTATTTTCGAGGTAATTGTCAAGAAGTTGACTTTCAACGGCAAGATTTAAAAATGGATTGTTTTGGTTTCCTAGTACTATTTGTAAGTTGATTTTATTTTGTGTTGTCATTTCTTCTTTAATGGGTGTTCAAATATGTAACCGATGTTTAGAAAAACACCGGTGTTGGTGTTGCGTTCGTGACTTTTGTAGAAATTTGTTAGTCCTACGAAATATCTGAATTCTATAAAGATATTGTTAAATGAACTTTGTCCGAGGTCGCGTGTGAATACGCCGCATGTTAAACCGAACTCGAATGGATTATAAGATTCTTTGTTGAATTTTGTTATGTTCCATTCGCCGTTGCCGATTTTTTCTTTGTTGTTGCCACCTAGACAGAAGTTGAATGTCGGACCTGCTTCTATACCTATAATGTCTTCAAAATAATATTGATATAAAAAGGGAATATCGATATAGTATAGTGAAGTTGAGTTGTATATTTTAATATGGTTGTTCTCGTCTTCGATAGTTTTTGAGAACTCTTGTCCTTTTGATGAAAATCTTAGATTTGCCAATATGCTCATTTTATCGTTGATTCTCAGTTGTGTTATTCCTCCAATATTGGCACCTACTTTTAGTCCGCCGTCAATGGTTTTGGTGGAGATAGTGTTCATGTTTAATCCGCCGGTAAAACCAAAGTTTAGTTCTTGAGACTTTAGGTTTGATGCGAAAGCAAATAATGTAAATACGAAAATAGAAAGAGAAGTTAATCTCTTTTTGTGGAAGATGTGTTTTATTGATAAAAGGAGTTTTACCATAAGCACTAAAAAAGCCATTAAACTATATGTTAATGGCTCTTTCAAATTTGTAGTCTCTAGGGGATTTGAACCCCTGTTACCAGGATGAAAACCTGACGTCCTGACCAGACTAGACGAAGAGACCGCCCTTGTTATTTATTATGTCAAAATCTTGTAGTCTCTAGGGGATTTGAACCCCTGTTACCAGGATGAAAACCTGACGTCCTGACCAGACTAGACGAAGAGACCGCCTTATTTTTATGTCTGCAAAATTACAAAAAAAATAATATCTCGCAACATAAAAATGAACTTTTTTAAAATATTTTTATAGTTATAATTATCAGTAATTTATGTATAAAAACAAAAACAGAGTTCCCTGAGTTTCCCTGTTTTTGATATGTTTTTGAATAAAGTTTATCGTAAAAATATCACAATTTGCAACTTCGAGAAAGACTATTGACTCTTGTTTGTTGACTTGAATTATTCAAACGTAAAAGACAATTGGAATGTCTTGTTTCTTAAATTATCGAAACTGCTTGTGTACATATAGTCATGATCTTTGGCAACGTCTAATAAACCATAACTCATTTTTAGTTCAATGCCTAATTTGAAATATCCAGTGTAGAAATCGAAACCGGCACCTATTTCAGCAGCGACATCGTGTCGGTTTACTCTTAATGCTTTGGGTTTATTGTTGTTGGTATCGAAGAATTTTTTCTGTGACGCCATGTCAATTTTGTAGTTGGCTCCGGCGACGACATACGCAGCTGTGTTATGATTTCTCTTTGATCTTATTTTAAGATGTAGCGGGAATTCAACGAAAGTAGAGTGGGTGTTTGTCTGTATTGACTTGTTGACTTCGTTGATGGTTCCGTCAATAGGGTTTTCCTGTATGGATGTGATGTTATAAGTTAGTTTTCTTTCGCCGAAACTTAGTGATGGAACTAAGCGTAAGTCGAAATGTTTTGAAAGTCGAAGGTTTCCAACAATGCCGACAGTGAATCCATGGGTTATTCTTTGACTTATTTCGTTGACTTTGAATGGAGAATTCAAGATTTCATCAGTAGTTCCCTGTAGCACATCGCTGGATGGTAATTCGGATGGGTCATGCAAGATGTTCTGATAACCATCAACATAGTCGATTGAGAAAAGCATCTGATTGTATCCTATGATAAATCCATAATGGTATGGTTCGTTATCATAATTAGGTATGTTCAATGGTTTTTTGCTTTGTGCATTCAACAACTGTGGCATCATGCAAAACATTAGGCAGATGCAAATTAAAATCTTGTTAAGTCTTTCTTTTTTCATAACAACAAAACGAACTATTTCCTTTATTATTATAAGGTATGATATTTAGTTCAAATTTTTTTACTTTCTTCGAGAAGTCGCTCTTTATTAATAGGTACTGCTCCTAATTCTTCGCAAACAAGTCCGCCGGCAAGATTTGACAGCGCAGCAATATTGTATGCATTTTGTCGACAAACCAAGCATAACATCGCTACACTCAGTACAGTGTCGCCTGCACCTGAAACATCGGCTATTTTTCTGAGATGCGCCGGAATGTGATGATAAGTGCTTGTATTATAATCTTTAATAAGAACGCCTCGCTCAGATAATGTCGTCATAATATACTTGCAATGTAATTTTGATTGAAGTGTATCAACAGCTTTTACAATCTCTTCAATGCTGTCGTCTTTTGAACCGATACCGATTCCTTCTTTCAATTCTTTTAAATTTGGTTTGAAGAATGTAGCATCCTTATATGCGAGGAAATTCTTTTTCTTAGGGTCAACGCCAACCGGAATTTCTTTCTTGTTGGCAAGTGTAATGACGTCTTTTATGACTCTTTCCGTCAACACGCCTTTGTTGTAATCTTGTAAGATGATTCCGTCTATATTTTCTTTATTGATGATGTCGTTGACTCTGTTCATCAATAAATTATACTCTTTATCAGTAAGGTCAAATGTATCTTCCGTATCGACGCGCAGCATTTGTGCGTTGTTGCTTATGATACGGACTTTACGCGTCGTGATTCTTTCATCACTTTTTATTATGCCATCGACAATCATATTCTGCTCATTCATTGCATTGAGCAGTTCGTTGGCTTTTTCGTCGTTGCCGACGATGGAACATAAAATCGGTTCGGATCCTAAAGTTTTAAGATTTTGTGCAACATTGGCAGCGCCGCCCAAACGGGAGAATGTTTCTTCCACAGCGACGATTGGAACAGGAGCTTCCGGGGAAATTCTTTCAACTTTACCTTTCATATAAATGTCGAGCATCATGTCGCCGACTATCATTATTTTCTTGCCGTTAAAAGAATCGAATAGGTCTTTCATGTTTGCCAATGTTGATTAAAATAGAGACGTCACATAGCGACGTCTCTACGATTTGTCATTTATTTAAGTTTGCTTAATGCTTCTTTAATTCTTGCTGCTGCCTCGCGAAGTTTGTCTTCTGATGTAGCGTATGAGAGACGGATACATTCGTCGTTGCCGAAAGCGTCGCCAGCAACGCAAGCGACGTGAGCTTTGTCTAATAAATACAAACAGAGTTCGTTGCTGTTGTTGATTGTTGTCTCGCCATCTGTCTTGCCGAAGTATGACTTGATTTCTGGGAACATATAGAATGCGCCTGCTGGTTTGCTTAACTTCATGCCAGGGATTTCGCTCAAGAGTTCGAAGAACATATCTCTTCTGTTTCTGAAAGCCTTGAGCATAGTTTGGATTTCTTCTGAATTTTCAGGTGACATCTTCATTGCTTCCAATGATGCTGCCTGAGCTATTGTACAGATACCTGATGTGTATTGTCCTTGTATTTTGTTACATGCCGAAACGATAGCTTTAGGAGCAGCGATGTAACCTATACGCCAACCTGTCATGGCATAACCTTTAGCGACGCCGTTGATGATGACGAGTCTGTCTTTCAACTCTGTGAATTGACCCATACTTTCGTGTTTGTGTTCGTATTGGATGAATTCATAGATTTCGTCAGAAAGAACGATGATGCGAGGATATTTCTTGAAAACTTCAACTAATGAAGCTAATTCTTCTTTTGTATATACAGAACCTGAAGGGTTACATGGTGTACTGAAAATGAAAGCTTTTGTTTTTGGAGTGATGGCAGCTTCTAATTGTTCAGCGGTGATTTTGAAGTTTTGTTCTGCTGTTGTGTTGATGAAAACAGGAGTACCGTCAGCTAATTTTACCATCTCAGGATATGATACCCAGAAAGGAGCAGGGATGATGACTTCATCGCCTTTGTCAACGATAGCCATGAATACGTTTGTGATGGCTTGCTTTGCGCCGTTAGAAACGATGATGTCGGCATCGGTATAGTCAAGACCATTGTCACGTTTCAATTTTTCAGCGATGGCTTTGCGCAATGCAGGTGTTCCTGGTACTGGAGGATAATGTGTGTCATTATTGTTGATAGCGTCGATACCTGCTTGTTTTGCTGCAACAGGAGTGTTGAAGTCCGGTTCGCCAATGCTTAAAGAAATAACGTCGATGCCTTGTGCTTTTAATTCACGGCTTAACTGAGTCATTTTCAATGTGGCTGATTCTGCCATATTCATAACTCTTTGTGATAAAATGATGTTTTCCATTTTCTTTTTATTATAATTTTTATCAGAAATATTACTTTAATTTGAACTGGCAAAGTTACTATTTTTTTGTATTGAAATCATACCATAATTTTAAAAATAATATGATGTTTTTGCTTATCTTTGCACGTAAAAATAAATTTGATGAATTTGAACTTTCCAAACATTATTTTGACGATTTGTATCGTGATGATGTTATTATATATGTTTGTCTCCTTTGTTAAGGATAACAAGAATCGAAAAGATACAAAAAGTCATAATGAAGATGATGCTCAGAAAGTAGTATCACGCAAACTGATAGTACCGCTTAAAATACAGGCTTACGAACGTCTGATGCTTTATATCGAACGTATCAAGTTTCCTGTTTTGGTGAAACGTGTGTTTAATCCGGTAATGTCTCGTAACGATTTTCAATTTTCTCTTCTTCAAAATGTACAAGATGAGTTTGAGCACAATTTAGCGCAACGTCTATACGTTACGGAAGAAACTTGGCAACTTGTCAATTTGGCGAAAGAAGAGGTTTTGCAAAATATAAATGCCGTCTTTAACGACAATCCGGATGCCGATGTCGCAATGATAGCGCAGCAAATAGCATCGTTCGAAAATCCGATGGTCGAGAAGGCGGTCGTCAGTATAAAATATGAATTTAATTCTTTGTAATCTAATATGGAATTTACAGCAATTCAAATAGCGACATTTCTTGGAGGTACAGTAGAAGGTAATCCGGAGACAAAAGTCTATAATGTCGCTAAGATTGAGGAAGGTGCTCCTGGTATGTTGAGTTTCCTCGCTAACCCTAAATATGAACAATATTTATATACTACGAATTCTTCGATAGTTTTAGTTAATAACGATTTGAAACTTCAGGATAAGGTTTCGGCAACACTTATCAGAGTGCCCGATGCTTACGCCGCTTTCGCTCAGCTGCTCGGTCTTTACCAGCAGTTTATGCAGTCGAAAAGTGGCGTTTCTTCTTTGGCGTTTATTTCAAAAGACGCTACTTATGGCGAAGATGTCTATATCGGTGAATTTGCTTTCATCGGCGAAAGAGCTAAAATAGGTAACCGTGTCAAGATTTATCCTCAGGTTTATGTAGGTGATGATTGCGTTATCGGTGACGATACCGTCATTTATGCAGGCGCAAAACTTTATGCGCAAACTGTTGTCGGTAAGTCATGTATCTTACATTCCGGATGTGTCTTGGGCGCGGACGGTTTCGGATTCGCTCCTCAAGAAGATGGTTCTTACAAGAAGATTCCTCAGATAGGTAATGTAAGTCTTGGCGATAATGTTGAAATAGGTGCTAACACTTGTATCGACTGCGCTACTATGGGTTCAACAAAAATCCATGACGGAGTGAAACTTGATAACCTCATTCAGATCGCTCATAATGTTGAACTCGGAAAGAATACTGCCATCGCTGCTCAGACTGGCGTAAGCGGTTCGACTAAGATTGGAAATAATTGTATCATTGGTGGACAAGTCGGTTTCGCCGGACATATTCATATCGCTAATAATACAAAGATTGGTGCTCAGTCCGGACTTTTAGGTAATGTCAAAAAAGAAGGCGAGGAACTTATGGGGTCTCCGGCAATTAACGTCAAAGATTTCTTGCGAATGTCGGTATATACTAAAAACTTGGAGAAATTGGTGAAACGTGTTGAGCAATTGGAAAAACAACTAAAAGAAAAACAACAATGATTGAAAAACAAAGAACTATAAAACAAGACGTCAGTCTTAGCGGAACTGGTTTACATACAGGTCAACGTGGAACACTTACTTTCCATCCGGCTCCTGAGAATCATGGATTCAAGTTCAGAAGAATCGACATCGAAGGTAAACCTATTGTTGAGGCAAGAGTGGAAAATGTTGTTGACACATCTCGCGGAACAACGATAGCACAAAACGGCGTTCGTGTCTATACCGTAGAACATATCCTCGCATCACTACGAGGTGCTGGCGTCGATAACGCATTGATTGACATCAATTGTGAAGAACCTCCAATTCAGGACGGCAGTGCTAAATATATGCTCGAAGCTCTTAAATCAGCTGGCATAGTCGAACAAGAAGCCGAACGTGAGTATTTACGTCTTAAAAAGGCTGTCACTTATTTCCATCCTAAAATCGGTTGCGAGATAAGCATCAAACCTGCCGAAGACTTCAGAATGGAGGTGAGCGTGGATTATAACTCACAAGTACTTAAACCTCAGACAGCGATTCTTAGAAATATGGCTGACTTTGAAAAGGAAATAGCTCCTTGCCGTACTTTCGTCTTCTTCCAGGAATTAGAGATGTTGTTGAAACATAATCTCATCAAAGGCGGCGACCTTTCTACAGCTATCGTCTTTGTTGAAGATATGGTTCCTGCGGGAGAACTCAAACGCGTGGCGAAACTTTTCAATATGGAATCTGTCGGTATCCATCAAGGCGGAATCTTGAATAATACGACACTTCATTTTGAAAACGAACCTGCTCGCCATAAACTTTTGGATCTGATCGGCGACATGGCATTGCTCGGAAAACCGATCCTCGGTCATGTCAAGGCTTTCAAACCAGGACATCTCGCAAATACCGAGTTCGTGAAGATGATTATCGAGAATCTGGAATGATTGGCTAATGACTAATGACAAAATACAAAAGGGAGAAGGAATGGTATGAAACGTTTGTTGTTTATTCTGCTTATTCTCGTTTTTGTTTCTTGTAATGTCAATTCTAAGAAATCTGTAGATGATGTTTTATTGTTTAAGGATTTCGAAACATATCTTATGGAAAACGAAGTCGCTGATGATGATATTATAATATCTATCAGCGACTTTATTGATTCGGTCAATGATTGTAGAGATAATGTTAATAAATATTATCTTTTATCTAAATCTTATAATATCTTAGGGTATTGTCATTACACCAAATGTCATTTCGACGATGCTATAAGATGTTACGTCAATGCGTTGGAGTTTTCCGACAAGATAAAAGAGAATAACCATAATATAAAAGGTGATATTTACAAGAACGTAGCTGATGTTTTCTACGATTGCGAAAATTATACTCTGTCTAAAGATTTATATTTTAAGTCGTTGGATTATTGCCTCACATCATTGGATTCGAATAATATAGTTCACGATTATCGTAGAATTGGTAATATCTGTTATTATCTTTCGGAGAATGAAAATCCAGATACTTTACAGTATTATATGCAGAAAAGCATGAACTTCTCACAGAAGGAAGAGCCTCTTATTTCTGCTTTATATATGGCTTTGACAACGGCGTTTCATCAAAAGGAGAAGTTAGAAGGATTGTCTCCAAATAGAATGAAAGGAATAAGTCTGCTTTCCGAAAACAGAGTCGCTATGAGTTATTCTCTGAACAATTATCTTTCGGTCTTATATCAGATTGAAGGTGATATTGACGGAGCGATAAAACATTCCAAAATAGTATTGAACTCTAATGATATAAAGAAGCAAATGTCGGCTCACAGACAGTTGTCAAATCTTTATCTTATAAAAGGTGATACTGCATTATCGGTTTGTCACAGTTTGAAATACGATTCTATAAACGAAATCTTTTCTGAATTTAAAAGAAAGTCGTTGTCTGCTGAAAATCTTTTGTATGAATATGAGAGAGATAACCAATATGCCGAGAACAATAAAGGTAATATTCACATCATATATTTGGTATTCCCGTTAATCATAATTTCATCAATATTCTTTATCATAAAGAGAAATGCGTCAAGCAAAGATGATTTCTCTGAAAGATGGAATAGATTTATCTCATCGGAAATCTTCATTCTGATTAAAGACAAATGTGAAAGCGAATCGGATTTAAGCGCGACTAATGTCAGTGCAAGTATGATTTGCCTTAATGAAAAAGAGAAGATGAATTTGGAAAAAGAAATAAACCTTTGTTTCAATGATTTTGTAAATGAAATAAGAACGACTTTCCCAGAGTTGAACAAAGGTGAAATAGATTATTGTATGCTTTCTCTTTTAAGCATTTCGGAAATTCATAAGGCAGCGCTTTTAGGACTATCGTATCAAGGTTGTGTGAGCAGGAAGAAAAGAGTTGCTGAGAAAACAAAGATGAGCAATATCAATGAAGAGTTGTTGTCATTTTTGCAGAAACATAACAGAAACATATTCTAACATAATCGTAAATAATTGAGACTGCATAATTTTGTGGTCTGAATCGATGAACGGTTCAGCGGTTTCGGGACGAACTCGAATAACTAAAATTTTAAAATTATGTCAGAATTAATTCCAACAAAACATTTACAAATCAGATTCAAGTTCCATGATGTATTGATTCTTTTAGTGGCTGCTGCATTGATAGGATGGTGTATGCTTGTTTTGCCATCAATAAACATCAGCTATGATATAAAAAAATCAGCTATTGCAGGTGTGGCATTTCTTTTTATTGAGGGTGTAACTAGATTGGTGATTTTTAGGATTTTGAGGATTAAGTCTAAGGATGATTTTTCAAAAATGCCAAAATTTATTGTAACAGAATATAGAAACGTTAATAAAAATATCTTAAGTAAGATATTTCTTATTCCAAATGCGGTTTATTGTTTGTTGCTTTTGGTATTAACACTTACTCTTCAATCTGATTTTAAATCGTTGTTTTATTGGATTTTTACGTTAAGTGTATGCTATTTGATATTTAATATTTTCAGAGTGTTGAAGATAGAATCAGTGAAAGAATAATCAACTCATTCTCAGTTTTTCAGTTTTTCAGTTTCTCAGATTCTCAGATTTTATTTATACATTTTATCCAAAAATCTTCCCACACTTTCATATCCGTATTTCTCTATGACGCTATTTCTTAGATAAGTGGCGTTATAGTTTTTATATGTCTCTATCATTTTGATGATGGCTTCCGCCAAGGCTTCTCTATTGCGAGGTTCTACCAATATTCCTTTCGTCTCGTCAATCATTTCTTTGATGCCGCCGACATTGGTACTTACGACAGGCAATCCTGATGCTAATGCTTCGAGGATGACGACGGGCATGTTTTCATAATTGCTCGACAATACCAAGAAATCTCCAGAAGAGAGTTCGTCGGCTAAAGCTTGTCCTTCCAATAATCCTGTAAATGATACCTTATTAATTAATTGCATGGATTCCGCTTTTTGTTTCATCATCTCGAAGTCCATTCCTTCGCCGATGAGCGTACATTGGAAATCTATGCCTTTGTCATTAATTATCTTCAACGATTCCAAAAGTCCGCTTATGTTTTTCGACTTGTCTTCAAAACAGCTGATGTGGATTATCGTAGGGACGTGACCTGTCGCGTCCGTATTTTTTTCTGTGATATGGAACATATCGAGATTCACGACATTAGGAAGCACGACGTAATTGTCGTTTTTCAATCCGTGTGCTTTCATCGCGTTGCCGAGATTTTCCGTAACAGTAGTAACTAATTTTGCATTACGGACTACAATTTTAGTAAAGAACTTTCTCAAGAAACCGCTGAAGTCGTTTCCTGGCAAATACCTCGACCAATGTTCTGTAACGATATAAGGTGTCTTGTGTAATAACTTCTGTATCCATGCAATTACGCCTAATCGTGTCAAGATATGAACGTGAATCAAATCGTAGGGACGTGACTTGTAGCGTCCTATTTTCAATGCCATCATATTGGCACGATAAAAACGAATCAGGGATAAGATTTTGTTTTTAGGTTTCTTATAATAAACACGAATCGTATCGACATTATTTTCGTTTGTCCTTACGATTTCGAATTTTTTATGATTAGACGTGTCAATTACATATTGTTCATTTTTTTCAGGCGTAATTGACGCGTCTCTACTTTGCGACTTTGCGACTTTGTGACTTTGAGGCTCAACTTGTTGACAATAAATAACAGTGATATCATTGAACAAAGCGGCGGCTTCGGCATGACGTTGTACGAAAAGTCCGAACATCGGGTCGTAGCGGTGCGGATACCATCGCGCCAAAAAAACTATATGTTTTCTTTCTTTATTCATGATAATATTTCTTTATTATTTCAATGGCATTTCTGACTCTTTCTTCATTGTCGCCTCTGACTATTTCGAAAGACGCATTCATTTGTTCCAATGTGTTTTTATAAATCTCGAAGAGTTCCTTTCTTTCTTCAAGATTAGGATTCTCCCGTAACGGGTCATAAACCCAAGGTAAATCGATGTCACATAAAAGATATAAGTCAAAGTCTTGTTGTTTTAAGATGTTGTCGATAGTCTCGTTGGAATGTTTGAAGACGTATTCCACCCAAATCTTGCATACTATTATCTCAGTGTCGGCGATGAGGATTTTAGGCGATTTCTTCTCTTCTTCCAATATGAGATCATGTTGACCTTTTGCTATTTCAACGACGTCGTTTTCCGTATATTGACCTTCGAAGTTCTCGAGATAGGTTCTGGAATATTCGGGTATGAAGTCGGTGTTGAAATATTTCGCCAAATTCTCTGCGAGGGTCGATTTTCCCGTCGATTCAGGTCCGGTGATGGCAATCTTAAACATTTTTCTTCGCCTCCTTATTCCAGTTGATGTAACCCATTATTGCTAAGATCGTATATGCCACATATTGAATACTTGTGAGATATAATCCGTTATAGATGCAAAGTGGAATCAGAACTATATCGGCTACCAAATAGAAGAACCAATTTTCTACTTTCTTGAACGATGTAAGAACCATCGCTATCAATCCTGCCGCACTTGTATAATAATCCAATCTTATCGATAAATCATTAGTTGTAAATAAGTTGATGAAGAATATCAAAATCACGAGGATAGTGATGGTAATGGCATTCTCTTTTTTACTTAAATAAGAGACTTTTAACTCACCTTTATCAGTAGTCTGTTGTCTGTTGTCTGTTGTCCGTTGTCTTAACCAGTTCCACCATCCGAAAATACTTATCACGAAATATAGGAAATTGATTACGGCATTGGCGTAGAGACCGTTCTTTATGAATATGAAGACATAAAGAGCGAGGCTTATCATCCCGATAGGATAGACCAAGATGTTAATCCTATAAGAATACCAGATGCTGAGCATCCCCGTTATCACCGCGATTATTTCTAATATTAATTCGTAATTCATTATTTAGTTTAAAGTTTAAGGTTTAATGTTTAAAGTGGTTTTGAAGTTTAGAGTTAAAATTTTATCGAAATCCAATCTTAAACCTTAAGCCTTAAACCTTAAACCAAATTTTCAATTTTCAATTCGAAGACGCCACAGGGGTGACGTTCTCTACCTTAATTTTCAATTTTCAATTCGAAGACGCCACAGGGGTGACGTCTCTACCTTAATTTTCAATTTTCAATTTCAAAGACGCCACAGGGATGACGTCTCTACCTTAATTTTCAATTTTCAATTTCAAAGACGCCACAGGGCTGACTTCTCTACTATCTCATATCAATAACTTCTACATTCGGGTGCATCGTCTCATCAAAGATGAACATACTATCTGGAAGATTTTGATTTGTCTTGAAGTCTGTTATCTCGTATATTAATTCTTCGGAATAAACATCATGGTTGATGAATACGTGAACTTTCTTTACGGTAAGATTATTCTTATCGATGCTGATTTGGATTTTCTCAAAAATCTCACTTTCGTTGTCTTTTAACTCGATAATTTTGATGTCGATGTCGTTACTTTCAACAAATGACATTGTTGTGTTTTCTTTAAAAATGTCGATGATGAAAATAGGGGAGGAGTCGTCTGTTGCTTCGCCTATCATCACTTCCTCTTCGTAGATGAGATGTGTCCAGAGAGTTTCGCCGTTACAAATCATCTCCTGACCATCGATGTTCATAACGTATGAATCGCCTTTCATTGAAGCATAGCCTGTTGTTGATTCGTTATAGTCATTTTCTATATTGACGACTTTACAATTAAAGACGATACTGATGTCGTCGTATGATTTATGCTTCTCGATTACAGAGTTAAGGTATTCCTCAGCAGTTTGCGCCGATAGACTTATACTAGTCAAAAACCCTATTATTATCAAAATGTATTTCTTCATAATTAAAATTTAGTTCATAGTTCATAGCCATAGTTCATAGCCATAGCCATAGCTCATAGCCATAGTTTAAAGTCATAGTTCAGAATCATCATCCATATACAAATCCTTGAGGTATTGTTCGAGTGCCATTTCGTTGGCGATTCTCACTTCGCGTTGTTTGCTGCCGGCGAAAGGTCCTACGATGCCGGCTTTCTCAAGTTGGTCGATGATACGTCCCGCTCTGTTATAACCGAGTTTCAGTTTACGTTGCAACATTGAAGTAGAGCCTTGTTGTGTTTGTACGATGATGTATGCAGCTTCTTCGAATAATGGGTCTCTTTCGTCAGGGTTGAGATTTTCTTTTCCGCCGCCTTCGTCTTTTTCGTCAGGGCATTCTGGAAGATGATATGCGTCAGGGTAAGCGCGCTGATTTCCGATGAAGTCTGTTATCTCTTCCACTTCCGGAGTATCAATGAATGCGCATTGCAGACGTACCAAGTCGTTACCAGTAGATAATAACATATCGCCTCTACCGATGAGTTGGTCGGCACCGTTGGTATCTAAGATTGTTCCTGAGTCGACGCGTGAGATGACGCGGAAAGCGATACGTGCCGGGAAGTTAGCTTTGATGGTACCGGTGATGATATTGACGGAAGGACGTTGTGTTGCGATGATGAGGTGGATACCGATAGCACGAGCCAACTGTGCGAGACGTGCGATAGGAGCTTCCACTTCTTTACCTGCTGTCATAATCAAGTCGGCGAACTCGTCAACGACCAATACGATATAAGGTAAGAAACGATGTCCTTCGTAAGGGTTCAATTTGCGAGCGATGAACTTGGCGTTGTATTCTTTTATGTTACGTACTTGTGCGTCTTTCAAGAGTTCGTAACGGTTGTCCATCTCAATACATAATGAGTTGAGTGTGCGGACTACTTTTCTCACGTCGGTGATGATGGCTTCTTCTGCGTCAGGGAGTTTTGCCAAGAAGTGACGTTCAATTTTTTTGTAAAGACTCAACTCGACTTTCTTAGGGTCGACGAGGACGAACTTAAGTTCTGCCGGATGTTTGCTATATAGCAATGAAGAAATGATGGCGTTGATACCAACAGACTTACCTTGACCTGTTGCACCAGCCATTAGGATGTGAGGCATCTTGGCGAGGTCGGCGACGTAACTCTCGTTAGAGATGGTCTTACCTATACCGAAAGGAAGTTCGTAACCGCATTTCTGGAAACGTTCCGAACCTAATACGCTTCTCATCGATACTATCTGTGGTTTCTGGTTCGGTACTTCGATACCTACTGTGCCTTTACCTGGTATAGGAGCGATGATACGGATTCCTATTGCTGAGAGGCAGAGCGCGATGTCGTCTTGAAGACCTTTGATCTTTGAGATTCTGACGCCGGCAGCCGGTACTATTTCATACAATGTTACGGTAGGTCCTATTGTTGCCTTGATCTTATCGATGGCGATATTATAATTTGCGAGAGTGTCGACGATACGTTTTTTGTTGGCTTCGAGTTCTTCTCTGTCAACGTTGGTTGAACTTTCGCCATAATCTTTCAACAAATCTAATGGAGGGAATTTGTAGTTGGAAAGTTCCAATTTAGGGTCGAAATCCGTGTCAAGACCAAAATGTTCTCCTATTATTTCGGCTTGTTTTTCTTCTGTTGGAACCGTAACTTCCATGCCAGGAACTTTAATCTCTGGATTCTGTTCTTCTTCTGGTTTTTGGATCTCTATCTTTATAGGTACCTCAACCTCTTCTTCCTCCTCATTATCTTCGATAGGACCTAAGTCGATGACTGTTGGTTTTTCATCTTGTGTATGAGGTATGTGTTTAACGACGATTTCGACTTCTTCCTCTTCTTCGTCTTCATCATCGGTTGTCTCTTCTATGTCATCAATATCTTCTTCCTCTTCAATTTCAGTCTCCTCTTCATCTTCATCTTCATCATCAACTTCTTCTTCAATCTCCTCTTTTTTTATTGGTGTTACAGGAAGTGGTTTTTCTTCATGGGTGTCATTGTCTCCGCCATTGTCTATTTCGTCATCGCCTTCATCATCAATATCTTTTTTGAGATTGAATGTTGGCATTTTTATATCGAAAGTGAAAATGACATATAAGAATATTGTAAAGATCAATATGATATAGATTCCAATATTACTGATACAATTATTTAATATTTCATATAGTCCCATTCCAACATTTCCATAGATTTTTTCACATACCAAACAATTAGGATGGTTTGACAATGTTGTGGCAAGCATTAGTGGTAACCATATAAGCGTCAACAGACTATATTTGCATATTGTTGTTATTGTTATTTGTGGTCCTTTGAAGGTTAATAAAGAACCTGCTATTGTCAGCAAAAAGATAAGGTATAATGATCCTATTCCGAAGATGTCTCTCGTCAACCACATTCCTATGGTGTTACCCCAATTGCCGGTTAGGTTGTAGTCTGTCAGGTATGCTATTATGGAGACAAATAAGAATAGACCCACCATCATCAGGAATACACCTGATGTTATACGGAGGCGAGGGTCGTTTGCTTTCTTTCTGTTCCCTGTTGTCTTACCTTTAGGTTTGCTTTTAGGTTTTCCTTTAGGATTTCCTTTGCTTTTATTATCTGCTGCCATAATATCAATCTACAAATCTGAATGTTTTGTTAAAGCGAATCTTGCCTGTGTTTTTATCTATTGAAAGCCATACGAAAACTGGTTTGCCTACGATGTGGTCGATTGGGACATATCCCCAGAAACGTGAGTCTTGTGAGTTATGACGGTTGTCGCCCATCATCCAATAATAATCCATCTTGAATGTGTATTCGTCGGTTTCTTTTCCGTTGATGAAGATCTTTCCGTCTTTGACTTTCATATCGTTATGTTCGTATGCTCTTATCACTCTATCGTAGAGTGCTATATTTTCAGGATTGATTTTCACGGTAACACCTTCTTGTGGTATCACGATAGGACCGAAGTTGTCTACGTTCCATTTGAAATATGTTGTGTCGTTAGGGAAGATGTCCTCTGAGACTTCAGTTCCTGCTGGAGCAATTCTTCTCTCTACTGATGTCACGAATGGAAGTTTTCTGAATTCTTCAGCTGTTGTTGCTGTCATATTGAAAATCAATTCATCGGCATGTGCTGTTCTGTAACCTTCTGTTATATTATATTTTTCCAAGATAGAAGGATTGATGCCGTTGCTTGTAATCTTAACCAAATAATTATGTTGCATCTCGTGAGGTTGTTCGCCAATCTCACCGTTGATATATACTACGCCATCAATAATCTGTAAGGTGTCGCCCGGCATCGCGATGAGGCGTTTTACGTAGTTCTCCCTCTTGTCGACGGGACGTGTTATTATGTTGCCGAACTGTTGTTTGTCGTTCATCACTTTGTCTTTTCCGAAATAACGGCACAACTGATAATATGTGACGTTGCTTTGGTAGACTTCGCTCACCGTATCGCCGGCAGGGAAGTTGAATACTATAGGGTCGTTGCGTTTTATATCTGTAGTTCCTGGAAGACGTTTGTATGGAAGTTGTGGCCATTCGATATATGACTTAGCAGTCTTCGACCATGGTAATGTGTGATGTACGAATGGAAAGGCGAGTGGAGTGTTAGGGACACGTGGTCCGTATCCTAATTTACTTACTACCAAATAATCGCCGACCAATAATGATTTCTCCATACTTGATGACGGAATAGTGTACATCTCGAACATGAAAGTTCTGATTATGAGTGCTGCCACTACTGCCCATACGATAGAGTCTAACCAATCGCGGACAGTGCTTTTTGCAGGATAACTTGTTACTCTCGGGTCGCTGTATTTTGATTTTTGTATAGTTACGATAGGGAAGAAGATGAAAGGAACGACAGCTGCACATACCACTTCCCATATCTTGAATCTTCCGAATGCCTTTGCCAAGTCGATAAACATCAGCATCATGGTGAAGAGATTGATATATGGTATTATTAACAGAAGATACCACCACCATTTGGTGTCGTTAACGATCTTTGATAGGATGATTAGGTTGTAATATGGTATTACGGAATAGAATCCTTTATAACCGGCTCTTTCGAAAAGTTTCCAGCAGAATGCGATTGGAATTGTAAATAATGCCGGTACTAAGATTATGAATGCTAACATGATTTTATATTTTTATATTTTACTTTTTTCAGATTTTCAGATTTTCAGTTTCTCAGATTTTTAATAGGTTTTCCATTGTAAAGATTCCCTTTTTGCCGAGGAGAAATTCTGCCGCTATCACCGCGCCTGTAGCGAAGCCTTTTCTGCTGAACGCCTCGTGACGTAACTGTATGATGTCGCAGTCCGATTCCGCCTTTACCTCATGGATGCCAAAGACATCACCCTCACGAATTGCCTCGATCGGAAGTTCTCCGTCAATTATGCATTGACTTAACGTCCATGATTTGTAATTGTTGTTGTTTTCTAAAATATCTTCCGCAAGTTTTACGGCAGTACCGCTGGGTTTGTCTAATTTATGTATGTGATGTGTCTCGGTGAGACTTAGTTTATAATCGTATTTTTCTGTTATCTTTGCTAATTGACGGTTGAGCATAAACATGATGTTCATCCCGATGCTGAAGTTAGGTGCATAGAACAAAGCCTGACCTTCTCTCTCGCATCTTTCCTTTATCTCGTCGAAATGCTGATACCATGCTGTTGTTCCGCACACGACAGGGATGTTCAGATTGAAGCATCTCTTGATGTTGTCGTATGCAGTTGCCGGTGTGCTGAACTCTATTGCGACAATATTTGAATCTGAGAGTCCGAGAGTATAAGAATCAGAGAAGTCTTGAAATTCTTTCTCGTTGTCAATCCTCGCTATTATGTCGTGGTCTCGTTGCAGAGCGATTTTCTCTATCTCATGACCCATCTTGCCATATCCTAATAATATAATTTTCATAAAGTTTAAAATTTTAGTTTCAAAGAAATTCCATATCCGTTCCCGCTCCCGTACCCGTTCCCGCTCTCATATCCATATCCCGAATACCAATAAGCATAATTGGTTTGTAATGTTGGTTCTACTTTTAACGTCAAATCGTCGCCGATGTCATATTCAAAGAAGTGAGCATCGACGGTGGCGTCTATTATGTTTATTCCGTACCATAACGCCATGATAATCCAGCTCAATTCCATATTACGTCGGTAGTTGTCTCGCAGCGTGACGAGGTTGTTGCCAGAATATTTACCAGCGTATTCTATTGCCTCTTCGCTGACATTGGTGTTGATCCCCGACTGATAATCGTAGGCATCTCTGAAGGTTCTATAATAATCTCCGTTCATGTCGGCGAAATAGTATATCGTTCCAATTCCCGCATAAACGATAGGTATCTTCCAGTATTTCTTGTTGTATGCCTGACCTAATCCCGGTAATATTGCTGAATATAACGTCGCTCTCTTAGGATTATGTTTTTTTTGTTCGGCAATGCTGTCGTTTTTTGCAAAGACACTACCTGCGGATAAGATTACCGTCAACAATAATATCAGAAGACGTCTCATGATTATAATCAGTCTTTGTTGATTAAAGAAATAAGTCTCTCGAAGTCTTCGTCGTTCTTGAAGTTGATAGTCAAAGTGCCTTTTCCTTTGCTGTTGCGGCTGACTTTGATCTTGGTGTTAAGAGACTTCGACAGAGAGTTGACTTTCTGTATCACGACTTCAGGCAGTACGTCCTTTTGTTTCTTGGTCTTAACATTTTTTGTGTTAAGAGAACGTACGAGTTCCTCGACTTGTCTCACGCTTAGGTCTTTGTCGATGATTTCTTTAAGTATGATAAGTTGTTTTGTCTTGTCTTCAATATTGATTATGGTTCGTGCCTGACTCATGGAGATGAAGCCGTCACGCAAGGCAACTTGTACCTCAGGTGGTAATTTCAACAGACGTAGGAAATTTGTTACAGTACTTCTGTCTTTGCCTACTTTTTCGCTGAGTTGTTCTTGTGTGATGTTGCATTCTTCTATGAGACGTTGATATGAGAGAGCCACTTCTATTGCGTTGAGACCTTCGCGGTGAGTGTTCTCTATCAGAGCCATCTCTAACATCTGTTCGTCGTTGGCTACGCGGATGTATACAGGTATCGTTTTAAGTCCTGCGAGTCTTGATGCGCGAAGACGACGTTCGCCGGAGATGAGTTGGTATTTGTCGCGACCCATCTTTCTCACGGTGACCGGTTGTATGACACCTTGTACTTTTATTGATTCGGCAAGTTCGTTGAGTGCGTTGTCGTCGAAGTCGGTTCTTGGTTGGAATGGGTTGGCTTCTATGAAGTCTATATTTATCTCTGCCACGGCACCTGCTACGTAGTTGCCGGAGATGTCTGATGAAGTGATGTCGGTCTCTGGACTTTGTAAGATGGCGTCTAGTCCGCGTCCTAATCCTCTTTTTTTATTCTGTAGTGACATGTCCGTTGTTCTTTAAAATTTCTCTTGCTAAATTAAGGTAATTGATTGCGCCTATGCTTGTTGCGTCGTGCATGATGGCGGTCTGTCCGAAACTTGGTGCTTCGCTGAGGCGGGTGTTCACGTTGATGATGGTGTCGAACACCATGCTTTGGAAGTGTGTCTTCACTTCGCTCACCACCTGTTTGGAGATTCTCGTTCTAGAGTCGAACATTGTCAACAAGATGCCTTCGATATCGAGACCTGGGTTGAATCTGCTTTGTACGATTTTTATCGTGTTGAGCAGTTTGCCGAGACCTTCGAGTGCGAAGTACTGGCATTGTACGGGTATGATGACGGAGTTGGCTGCTGTGAGAGCGTTGACGGTGATTAGACCGAGTGAAGGCGAGCAGTCGATGATGATATAGTCGTATTCGTCTTTCACTTCAGAGAGAGTGTCGCTCATCATACGTTCGCGTTGCGGTTGGTTGATGAGTTCTATCTCTGCGCCGACGAGGTCGATATGAGCTGGCAGCAGATATAGGTTCGGTGTCTCTGTCTCCTTGATGATGTCTTTCGGATTGACGCCGTCGATGATGCATTCGTAAATGCTGTTGTCGATTTCCTTAGGGTCGAAACCCACGCCTGATGTTGAGTTTGCCTGAGGGTCTGCGTCGATGAGAAGTGTCTTATGTTCAAGTACTGCAAGGCTTGCCGCTAAGTTGATAGCGGTGGTTGTCTTGCCCACGCCGCCTTTCTGATTTGCTATCGCTATTATCTTACCCATGTCTTGTTGATTTATTATTCAAACTACAAAGGTACAATTTTTATTGTATAAATATATGGTGTGCAAAGAGAAGTTATCAACAATTTTTTTGAGGGAACGGGAACGGGAGCGGGAATGGGAGCGGGAACGGGGATTTATTTCTCATAAACTACTGCTCCTCTTCTATTGATATGTTCTATCAGTTCTTTATTTCTTAAAGTATGAAACAAAGAGATGTCGAACATATAAGGCAACAACAAATCATCGATGTCGTTCATGATTCTCAGTAAATCGGAATGGGCGAGACTTTCTCCAATCAATGTGATGTCAATGTCGGAGAATGGTTTATAAGTTCCTTTTACTCTGGAACCATATAAGATTACTCTCTCAATAAGAGGATACGAAGCGAACAATTCCGAGAGTTTTTGCCAATATTCTTCCTTTATTCCGTATCTCATTGTTCCTCCATCTTTTCGAGCATTACCTTTTCAAATTTAACGAACAAAGGATAATACGTGTTTATGATGTGGTCGGAGATTTTTTGTGCGGTCTCGTCATCATAATGATGGGAAGTCACGTTACGGTCTTTTATGGTATCAATCCATTGCTCATCATCGATAAGTCCTAACCTCAAACTATAACGTATAGCGTCTCTCGATCCGAAGATTTCCATTATGCCTTGATGTTCCGCATAGTCTTTCATCACCTTCCACGACAATTCATGGGTAAACTCAAAACATTGTATCAAGCCTTCTCTTGCTATCTCATAAAAGTCATTGTCAACAATATCTTTTCTTTTGAAAATCCCGACTGCTTTTTCGAGTTGTTTCAATGCACGGCGATAGTTGCTGAATCTCTGTTTCCATCTGATGTCTTTTTCCTGTTCCATAATAATTTTGATGTTTGGTTTAACATATTTTTATCACTCACAAAAATACTACATAAGGTAATATTTTCCAAGAGAAAAAATCATAAAAAATATTAACAGAATTAAGAAAATAAATTTACATAATATTTACTTCTAATAAAATATGTTTTATCTTTGCCGTGTAAGTATTGATAACAAAAAATTATTGCCTATGATGATATAAGCGTATAGTTACGCACACTTTAAAGACATATTGAAAAAAGCGTTTTTGCTATAATCTTGTGCTACTAAACCTTCGACAAGTTTAATAATTCACCAAGAGTAAAGCAGAGAACGCCTGCGCTATGCGTGGGCTTTACTCGTATAATTTGGTGAATTAGGTAAGTCGAAGGACCTGGTAGTACGAATTAGCGGTAAGCACCACGCTTTTTTTGTGCGCGTAGAATTGGTTCTCAATGGTGCTTTTTACAATTAACAATTAACAATATTAACAATTAACAGTTAACAGTTAACAATTAACAATTATTTGGACGATGACTGTTGACCTTTTAAACATTAAAAAAATGAAGACATTAAAAGCAAGCTTAATCTTATTAGTGGCAATATTCATGACATCATGTATGCAACCATCTTATCTTACATATTGTAAATATGATGAAAGTACAGCACGTTATATGAATCCTGCGATGTTACCAGGGTATATAACTCCGACAATTGCAGACCTCAACGTTGCAAAAACAAAGATTTCTGAAACCTATACTTACCAAAACATCTTGACTTCAAAAGACATGAATAATGCTGAGAATTCTCCTACTATCGAATATCTCAAAAATTACACAGTATCACAAGCTGTCAAGAAACACAACGCTGATGTATTGGTGGCTCCAATCTTCGACATTAAGACAAGTGAAGATTATGCAACAATAGAAGTTAATGTAAGCGGTTATCCTGCAAACTTCGTCAACTTCAGGAATGTCAAGGCAACAGACACAATAACATTGAGAATGTATAATATTGAAGTAGCACAACCAAAATAAATGAGTTATGAAAATAAGATTATTCACATTATTAGCGACCATATTCCTATTAACCAATGTTACTTTCGGGCAATCGGTAGGTGAATATCGCGTAAGAAAGGCTGAGATCATAACAAAGAAAATTGAGAAACCGAAGGTTATAAGAGAAAACAATCCTGACAGAAGAGGATTTTTCATAATGCCAGAGATAGAAGTTGGGGGAATTGTTGCTCACGGTTTAGATGGTGGTTATCAATATAAAATCAACGCAATCTTCGGATATGAATTCAATAATCATTTTGCGTTAGGTGTTGGTACTGGATTTAATAGTAGTCGTCGATTTGTTTTGGATGAAGACCAAATGAATAACCTGCCATTCTACATTAACATACATGGTGATATTTTTAAGGCAAAGACATCTCTTTATTATAGTTTAGATTTGGGCTTTATGCTTCCATTGAAAAAAGCGTATGATTTTTATTATAATGATACAATCGAGTGTTATTATAGAGGTTTGATGATCTCGCCAGAAATAGGTGTCAGAACAAATAACTGCTATTTTGGTATTAATTGTCTGATTGCCAATTATGAAAATACATGGTATTATGAGGATAAGTATAAAGATTTTATTTTTGGTATAAAATTCGGCTACAAGATTCCGTTAAACATCGGCAGATGATTATGTAGTGATAAGATAACCGCCCTCAAGATTATCTTGGAATTTTGGGGGCGGTTTGGTATAAGAAATCAGGGTTAGTTTAATTTCCTATCATAATGAAAACGCATAGAATGTATCGTAATGATTTCGCCATTCACAGCATATATTATTCTGTGTTCTTTGTTAATTCTTCGGCTCCAATAACCTGCTAAATCATATTTTAAGGCTTCTGGTTTTCCTATACCTACGTATGGATTTTTTTTGATAGAAGATAATAATGATTCGATTTTTTTAAGAATCCTCAAATCATTTTTTGCCCAAAACTTGAGGTCCTCGATAGCGGTTTCTTTAAATTCAAGTTCAAATATTAATTCCATATTCACTAAGGTCAACCTTCTTGGAAGGTTCTTTTTCTGTCTTGCGTATTCTCTCTACGAAATCAGGATCGTATGGACTTTCATCATTCTTTTCTTTGAAAATACCAGACATCAATAAGGTTTCTATAATTTTTTTTGCGATTTCGCTTTTACTATCATATTCAAAAGTTATTTTTGCCATAATTCAATATAATTTAGTTCTTTGCAAATATACAAATAATAATTGGCAATGTGTTTTGTAGAATTTTTTTTAACATAATAATTTTGATATTTGGTTAAACGTAATTTTATCACTCACAAAAATACTACATAACGTAATATTTTCCAAGAGAAAAAATATATCATTTATTCTCAGATTGTAATTCGAAAATGATTTTCTGTTGTTTGATTTCATTTATCAGCACTTCTGTAGATGGTAAAAACGTAAGATATTTGGCTTGAAAAAGATGGTCGTTATCATTTAAAACAGAGTAGCGTGCCATATCCTTACTGGTTTCAGAGCATAGAATCAGTCCGATGGTTGGATTGTCGCCTTCCGTTCTTTTTAATTTATCATACATTCTCACATACATATCCATCTGCCCGACATCTTGGTGCGTTATCCTTTCTGTTTTCAAATCAACAAGTAAAAAGCATTTTAGAATATAATTGTAAAATACAAGGTCTATGTAGAAATCTCCCATATCGGTGTGAATGTGTTGTTGACGCGCAACAAAAGCGTAACCTTTCCCTAATTCCATTATAAAGTTTTGAAGGTGCGTGATGATGGCACTTTCAAGGCGTGTTTCAGACAAATCAATATTGGGTGATAATCCTAAAAATTCTGCAACAATCGGATTTTTTATAAATTCTAATTTGTCTTGTTGTAATGGCTCAGTTATCTGTTTCATTTCATCTGTTACAACTTGCTTGTTATGTGATTGTAACAGACGATAGTAATATTGTGATGCTATGTTTCTGTCAAGTGTTTTCACGTTCCATGTCTCATTGATAGCTTCGTGCATATACCAATTCCTGGCTGTTTTATCTGAAACCCTCAATAGGGATCTGTAATGTGTCCATGATAGAAGATAGAATTTTGGACTTGCTGAGTCCAAAATCTCGGGAAACTCCTTGTAGAAACGTACATATTTGTATAAACTGCTGAAATCAAATCCTTTCCCATATTTATTAGTTAAGAAATCTGCAAGTTTTTTTATAATTTCTTTACCATATTCAGCTCTGTTTTTTCCTTTTAATTCTTCGTCTGCTATTCGTTTTCCTAAAAGCCAATTGCGCTGTATCATCGCAACATTGACTGCTTGGTACGCATTGTTACGAGTTTGTTCTATTATTTCTTGAGCATCTTTGCAAATGTCGTCACTAATGACACATTTTATTGTCATAAAAGATTCCATAATAATTTTGATGTTTGGTTTAACATATTTTTATCACTCACAAAAATACTACATAACGTAATATTTTCCAAGAGAAAAAAATCATAAAAAAAGAGCCGCCATCTTTAAATAGCAGCTCCCCTAAATTTTCAACTTTCAATTTTCAACTTTCAATTTTATTTGTCGAGTCCGTCGAACCATGCGTCTAATGATTTGTCGTCATCCTCGAAGTCTTCGTGTTTAGGTTCGTCGAAATAACCTTCAGGATATTCGCCTGTCTCGATGAAATTCAAGGTGTCTCTCAAAGCGTTGCTGAATTTCTCGAAATCTTCTTTATAGAGGAAAAGTTTGTGTTTTTCATAGAAGAAACGATTTTGCTCATTGCTGAAACGACGTTTGCTCTCTGTGATTGTCATGTACTTCTCGTCACCTTTTGTCGTCTTTACATCAAAGAAATATGTGCGCTTTCCTGCACGTACCGCCTTCGAAAACAATTCTTCATGATTGTTCATCTTCTCATTTTCCATAACTGTCAAAAAAAATTTATGTTCTACGTATGAATTTTTGATTTCGCAAAAATAAATAAAAATATTATAGTCTGAACTTTTTTTGAAAATTTTTCTTGACTTTTACTTTCTCATATCGTATATTCGCAAACAGTTTATACCAACATCCAAAGCCAAGCGGAAGGAGGCTTGCAACAGTGGAAGTTAGAAATGTACGAGAGCCACTAAAAACATAGAGTAGTACGAACTATGAATCCTGAACAAATTGTAATGATGAAACGATTTATTTACATATTGCTTCTTTGCCTATTGATATCATGTGAAAGCAAAGTACCAATTGTCAGTAGCGATGATTTCAAACAGGATGTACATCGTTTCCCGTTTAGTACATATAATATGTTATGTGTGGAACTGTATGAAGATAATCTGTATCATACCAATCGCCTTGACAATAGGCATTTGCTTTTATATGATTTTAAAAGAAATATTATTGACACCATAATAAGCGACAATAAAGTTATTGACATTATAGTTGTTAATGATAGTAGTATTTTTTATACAGATTATCAAATTGGTAACTATCTCTTGAAAAATGCAAATGATAATTCTTATGACTATTTTAAAGATGTTCATAATACAGTTTCTCATCCTTATTGGAGAGATGATTATCAGTGTATATCGGTATTTCCAACACAGCCTTTAACAATGACCGATCCTAAATCAGGCATTGTCTCATGTGTCAGAAAACACATTTTTGCTGAAGATTATTCAGTGATATTGGAGAATGACATACCAGTGTATCTCCGTTTTGAGATTGCTGCTGATTCAAGTATAATACCCGTGTCGTTCTTTGGAGAATATCCCAAAAATCATCCGAAAGAAAATTATTATGATGGTGGTATTCTATATTATTTTTACAATCATAAATCAAAAGAAATAATTACTCATACCGCTGTTGACGATTATGTGGTATTGTGCGATTCTATGGGAAACAAAATCCAGGATGTTTATTTTGGTAGCCAGCTTTATCAATATTCCCCATTTTCTATAGATAAGAAAAACAAGATGGCTGAAAGCATTAATCATTACTATAACGCGACCTTGTATTCTTACATAGGATTCGATGAATATAGAAACATATACTACAGATGGATGAGTCTGCCTCGCAAAAAAGATGAAGATTCCATGATAAAAGAAGATATCGTTGATTATATTCTTGTCGTGGCGGATGAAAAATTCAATATAAAATACGAAGTTTTTTTTGACGGGGATAAATATCACCCTATTCCCGCTGATGATTTAATTAATGAGAAAGGACTTTTAATTTATGAAAAGGAGAACAAGGAATGGAAAGGCTCTCACACTGCTGCTTGGTTTGTTTTTAAGTAGCTTAATGTTTTCGTGTGAGACGATAAACAAAAGTAAAACAGAAGATATGTTTTCAAGAGAAACCAAAATTTTCTATTGGTATGCAGACAGTTTAAACATAAATATCCCAAATGAGAAACATACTTTTTTTCTTGTGCCGGACAATTCATGTAGTGGCTGCGTGGTAAAAACAATAGACGTATTGTTTCCTAAAACAGACAGTTCCACATTGATAACGACACCTCATATAGCACAAACGGCAGTTAGAAATGTACGAGAGCCACTAAAAACATAGAGTAGTACGAACTATGAATCCTGAACAAATTGTAATGATGAAACGATTTATTTACATATTGCTTCTTTGCCTATTAATATCATGTGAAAGAAGAGTCCCGGTTATAGAAAGTGACAAATTTAGATGTGATAATTATAAATTTCCATTTAGTACGTTTGAGATGTTGAATTGTAATATACATAATGATGAGATTTTTTATACCAATCGTTACGATAAAAGGTTATTATTGCAATATAATATTCATAATAGTTTTATTGACACTATCATTAAAGACAATGAGATTGTCGATATATGCGTTTTGAATGATACTTGTGTTTTTTATACGGATTATCCATCATTCGGGGATTACAAAATAAAAAATATAAACAATAAATATTATAACTATTTCGAAAAAATTTATGAAACTGTTTCTCACCCATATTGGAAATATGATTATAAGTGTATCTCGGTTGCAAGAAGTGGACCTGATCTTTCATTGACGATGATTGATGAAAATTCAGGAATAATCCAATGTGTCAAATACTATATTTTTGGTAAAGACTATTCAGAGATTCTAAAGAATAACATTCCAGTGTATCTCCGTTTTGAGATTGCTGCTGATTCAAGTATAATACCTGTGTCGTTCTTTGGAGAATATCCCAAGAATCATCCTGAAGATAATTATGCAGATTGTGGAAGATTAGGTGTTTTTTATAATCATAAATCAAAAAATATTATAACATATACCGCTGTTGACGATTATGTGGTATTGTGCGATTCTATGGGAAACAAAATCCAGGATGTTTATTTTGGAAGTCAGCTTTATAAATATTCCCCATTTTCTATAGATAAGAAAAACAAGATGGCTGAAAGCATCAATCATTACTATAGCGCAACCTTGTATTCTTACATAGGATTCGATGAATATAGAAACATATACTACAGATGGATGAGTCTGCCTCGCGAAAAAGATGAAGATTCCATGACAAAAGAAGATGTCGTTGATTATATTCTTGTCGTGGCGGATGAAAAATTCAATATAAAATACGAGGTGTTTTTCGACGGGGATAAGTATCACCCTGTTCCCGCTAATGATTTAATTAATGAGAAAGGACTTTTAATTTATGAAAAGGAGAACAAGGAATGGAAAGGTTCTCACACTGCTGCTTGGTTCGTTTTTAAGTAGCTTAATGTTTTCGTGTGAGACGATAAACAAAAGTAAAACAGAAGATATGTTTTCAAGAGAAACCAAGGTTTTCTATTGGTATGCAGACAGTTTAAACATAAATATCCCAAATGAGAAACATACTTTTTTTCTTGTGCCTGACAATTCATGTAGTGGCTGCGTGGTAAAAACAATAGACGTATTGTTTCCTGAAACAGACAGTTCCACATTGATAACGACACCTCATATAGCACAGAATTATATAGGTCAAATAGATGATAATGTAATAATAGATTCAGTCAGCCTGATAAATAAATTGAATTGGGAACATAGAAATATTATCGAGATTCAAACAAAAGAAAATAAAGTCGTATTCGCCAAAAGCTACTCTTTAGATGAATTGGTGGGATTTTAATGTAAAACGTATAATTTATAAAAGTCCCATCAAAACTTTTTCGGTTTTTCAGATTCAAAAAAAATCCGTTGTCCGTTGTCTGTTGTCCGTTGACTTTTCTTATCTTTGACGTTCATTAATTTTTAAAAAATATGAAGCTAAATCTTAGAAAACCTATAGCATTTTTCGACCTGGAGACAACGGGTCTGAATCCGGTTCATGACCGTATTATTGAAATAAGTGTGTTGAGAGTCAATACTAATGGAGAAGAAGAGCAGAAGACATGGCTTATAAATCCGGGATGCCCTATTCCTCCGGCAACTACAGCCGTTCATCATATATCCGATGCCGATGTCAGAGATTGTAAGTCGTTTAAAGAACTCGCTCCCGAGATTGCTAAGTTCTTCAACTCGTGCGACCTCGCTGGTTATAACATCTTGAAGTTCGACGTGCCTTTCCTTATGGAGGAATTCCTTCGCGCCGGCATCGACTTCGACATCAAGAATCGTCATCTCATCGACGTGATGAATATCTTTATGAAGATGGAACCGCGTACTCTCAAAGGTGCCTATCGTTTCTTCATGAATAAAGAACTTGAAGACGCTCATTCTGCTTCTGCCGATACTTCAGCTACTTACGAAGTACTTATGGCGATGCTCGATAAATATCAAGATACGGAATATA
>JAZUST010000004.1:0-56015 GCA_045606865.1 Bacteroidales bacterium | reverse complement strand
GTGAAATGCAATAAATCAAAACAAAAAAAGAGGAGACCGAAGTCTCCCCTTTTCAATATTCAGAATCTTATGTTCTAAAATTCTTATTTGATAACTGTGATGCGTTCTACTGCTACACCAGTTTCAGTTGTGATACGTACTACGTAAACACCTGCTTCATATTGTGACATGTTGATGACTTCGTTGTCTGTTACGACTTCTGTGTCATACATCACTTGACCCAAAGCATTTGTTACTGTGATGCGTGTCATGCCTTCTGCACTGATTGTCACGTTATCCTTTGTTGGGTTTGGATAGATCATCATGCCGCTTACGCCGTTTTCATCGATTGCTGTAACTTCTACAACTACGAATGTCTCGTCGCTGCCGTATGCGTTTGCAGGATCTGATTCGCATGTCTCACCGCCTTCTTCGTATACTGCTGTCATTGCATAGTAATATGTGCCGTTTGACAAGCCTTCATCGACGTATGTCTTTGTTGTGGCTTCGCCGATAACTTCCATATTTGTTGCTGATGTGCCGCGGTATACGTTGTAGTGTGACAATTCGCTTGTTGCTCTTGCTGCGCCTGCTGCCTTGACTTCGCCTGTTGATGCTGTGTATTCGTAATCGGTGATTGCGCCGAGTGATGATACTTCGCCCTTAGCGTTTGTAACGTAAGCACGCATCATCCATGTGTTGCTCAAACCGTATAATACGATGTCTTCCCATACTGAACCGTCCATTGAGATCCAACGACCGTTTGGATCGCCTGTGTTAGCGCATACTGCTGCTGGGAATGAAGCGCCTTGACTTGTTGAGAATGCTACCCATACGTTCATTGTTGGGTCTACAGGCAATGCTGCTGTGAGGTCGAATTCTACGAATGCGCCTGTGCCGCTTACTGAATATGGTTGTGAGTGTACCAAGTCACCTGGAGCGTTTGTGCCGCCGTAGTAGATGAGGATGTCGCCTGATGATGCTGAGTAGTCGAACAAGGATACCTTGGTGAAGCTTGCGCCTTCGTATGCAGCCAAACTTTCAGCTGGGAACATGATGCCCCAGTAGAATGATGCAGGTCCGCCGATAGCGTCTTCGTTTGTACCGTTGTCATAATACAACCAGTCTCCTACTGGATTTGGATTGTATGAGAGCTTCAAGGTTACGTCATCGCCATTTGCTTCTGCATAGAGATCTTTTGGAGCGACGCAGTCGATTGTTACGTCAGCTTCAGCGCATACTGAATTTGACATAGCGTAGTATGTTTGATCTGGTTCACCGCCGTAAACGACTTTCACGCAGTATTCGTCACCTACTAAACCGTTCTTGTCTGTGTATGATTCGCCTGCGATTGGTTTGCTGCTTACGAGTTCACCATTCTTGTAGATCATAACACCAAGTACCTCTGCTATTGGAGCGATGTTGTCGTTGTCATCGTCGTCGCCGCCGCCTTCTTCGAAGTAGCCGCGGATCATCCAGGTTACGTCGAGACCTGCGCCTGTCAATACGTCGAACCAGCCGTCGCCGTCCAAGTAGATCCAACGTCCGTCAGCATCGCCTGTATTGACACAGCATGATGCTGGGTAGTTAACGCCATCGTTGGTGTTGAATACGATCCATACGTTTTCGCCGTTTGTTGAAACTGCTTCTGACAATGCGATTTCTACGAAGTCGTTAGAACCTGTGAGAGTGTAGTTCTGGTTGTGTACTGATGCGCCTGGAGCGTTGTCGCCACCTAAGCAGATGTCGAATGTGCCGCTTGTTGCTACTCTGTCGAAGATAGATACCTTTGTCAATGAACCGTAGCCTTCGATGTCAGCTGCGCGGAGTTTGATACCCCAGCTGAATGATGTAGGACCGCCGATGCCGTCATATAATGTACCGTCATCATAGTATGCCCACATGCCATCTCTGTCTTTTGAACCTGAAGTGATTTCAACATCATCAACTAAGAGGATGAATTGGTCATAGCAGTTGAAGTGACGGATAGCAACCCAAACATTTTCACCAGCGTATTCGCTCAAGTTAGCTGTGTATTGTATCCATTGTGTTTGGTCGCGGTCGCCTCTTGCTGCGCCCTTAGCGTCGACCTTAGCACCGATTGTCCATTCTGAGATTGTTGTAAAATCTGAAGCTGAAGTATTACCTGCTGTTGATACTGCTACACCGAAGTGTTCTGCCTGGTAGTTAGCATCTTGAGCGCAAGCCCAGAATGAGAATGTTGTACCGTTTGTAACAGCGATTTGTTGTGGAGCAACAAGGTAATCGTCTGGTTCCATTGAAGCGTATGTCCAGTTGCAGAATGATTCGCTCATCATGTGACCTGTGCCGCTGTGTGAATCTACTGCCAATGTACCGTGGTTACCAGCTTCTGTTGAATGATACCATGTGTGGTCGTCGCCGTTAGCGTTGATTGTTGTCCAGCCTTCTGCATCGTTATCGAAGCTCCATGACATACCTTCTACTGGAGGATTTGGACCATCACCGCCACCGACAGTAATTTCTACATCGTCAACAACTAAATAGAACCAGTCTGTGCAGTCGAAGTGACGGAGAGCTAACCATACTTCTTGACCAGCGTAAGCGTCTAATTCAGCTGTATACTTAATCCATGTTGTTTGACGTTCACCTCTTGAACCTTGTTTACCACCTTTACCTGTGATATCCCATTCAGCGATTGTTGTGAAGTCAGAAGCTGAAGTGTTGCTACCTGTTGAAACTGCTACACCGAAGTGTTCGTAAGGATAACTTTCGTCTTGAGCGCAAGCCCAGAATGTAATCTTAGAACCAGCTGTGATAGCATACTTCTGTGGTGACACTACATAGTTGTCAGGGTTGAGTGGTATTTGATAATCTAAGTCGTATGATTCGGAATAGATACAAGCATCGCCACTATGTGAAGGTATTGAAACTGGGTTTGTATGGTGATTCCAGTTATAGCCGTCGCCGTCAGCGTCGATTAATGTCCAGCCTTCCATACCGTTTTCGAATCCGAATGAATAAGTTGTTGTTTCACTTGGATCTGGTTCTTCCTCTTCTTTTGGTAATGACCATGTGAGTTCTACTGCTTCATCTTTGTAATTAGCTGCGAGGTCTGTAACAGGAGCGAAGATGTCTTCTGTGACTTTTCTCCATGTGTATTCCATAGCATCGCTTGGACCCATTGTGTAGTTAGCGATAACTGTTGTGGTATATTCTGTACCATCAACTAAGTTTTCATGTTGGAAGTAAGGAACTTCTAAGTTTTCTGCTACTGTAGCATCGTCTAACATCACTGTGTAACCTGTCAAAGCTCTGTTGCCTTTACCTGCGTTTGTCAACTCAATGTCATCAACTAAGAGGATGAATTGGTCGTAGCATCCGAAGTGACGGAGTGCGATCCATGCTGTTTGACCTGCGTATTCGCTCAAGTCTACTTCATATTGTACCCATGGTGTTGCGTCGCGGTCGCCTCTTGATGCGCCCTTAGCGTCAACCTTAGCACCGATTGTCCATTCTGATACTGTTGTGAAGTCGGCTGCTGAAGTGTTGCTGCCTGTTGAGATTGCTACGCCGAAGTGTTCTGCTTGGTAGTTCATATCTTGAGCACATGCCCAGAATTTCAATACTGAGCTGCCGCCGATATTTACTTGTGTTGGAGAAACGACATAATCGTCTGGTTCCATTGATGTCCATGATGCGTTGCAGTATGATTCGCTCATCAAGTGACCTGCGCCTGTGTGTGAATCAGCTGACACTGTACTGTGGTCGCCTGCTGCTGAGTTGTGATACCATGTGTGTGCATCGCTGTTAGCGTCGATTGTTGTCCAGCCTTCCATGCCGTCTTCGAAGCTGTATGCGAATTCATCGCCTGAACCGATTGCTCCGCCTTGCCACATAGCCCAACCTGTTGGTGATACGTAGAGACCTTCAACTGCTGCGAGTTCTTCTGTCAACAATGCGTTGAATGAAGATTCGCTCCAGATTTCAACAACTTGAGCTTCAACATTTGAGAAGAATCCGTTCTTAGCGAATGTGAGTTCGTAAGTACCTTTACGGAAGTTATCGAATGTGAATGTACCTGTTGCGTCTAATGTTGTTGTGTAAACAACGCCTTCTTCAACCAAGTTTGTGAATGTAACCTTTGTACCTGTTACAGGGTCGCCATTGTCTGTCAAAGCAGCTACTGTAACAACAGTGTTCATATCCTTTTCAATTGGTTTTGACCAAAGGATTTCAGATTCTGAAGCTTCAGCTGAGATTGCTACATTGTCGATAGCAACGCCCCATCCACCGTATGAGTTTGGAGTATAGTTACAGAATGCTATATATTGTCCTGCACCTGCATATTCTGACAAGTCGATAACTGCTTCTAACCATTCATTTTCAGTTTGTACTGTTCCATAATCACCTGATGTCCAAATTTCTGTCCAAGGACCTGTTGGTGAGTTAGAGACATGAACGCGTAATTGGTTGTAGTCTGATCCCCAATATGGGTTAGTGTACATGAATGACAATGTTGAGTTAGATTTGATTTCCATTTGTGGAGTTACGAGGTACATTTCCATACCGTAGTATAAGTATGTATGCATACTCATAGCTGAATTGCCTTCGTAAGCATCATAGTCATTGCTATAACCTGTTTGGAATTGATCTGCAATATACCATGTACCATCAGAGCCATATCCCCAGTCGTACCACCAATCGTCAACACCTTCATTATATATGGTCCAGCCAGCTGGCATACCGTTATTGAAGTTTTCTGAGAATACTAATTCACCGCGGTTTCCTTCATAGATAGCTGAGACACCCCATTGATATACGCCAGCTTCTGCTGTTGTCCAGGCGTTATCAACGTATGATGTATCGTTTGTCTTTTGTAAAAGAAGTTCTTCTGTACCGTACAAGCTCTTCTTATAGAGGTTGTATGCTGAGAATGCTCTGTTGCCCATTTCTGCTGTTTCGTTTGCTGGAACACCAACGTTCTTAGGTGTTACGCCTTCTAATGCTACGAATGAGCCTGTTGATGCGCCGCCTTCGAACTTAGGAGCGTTGCTTGCTGTTGTCAACATTGCTGTTTGACCCTTAGCATTGCCTAAGAATGCTCTTACCATCCATGTGTATGACAAACCGTAAGCCACTGATGCGTGTTCCCATGTTGCGCCGTCCAATGAGATCCAGTCGCTGTCCAAACCTACGAAACCGCAACCTGCTGCTGGGAATGTGATGTCAGCTGTGTAGAATGTGATCCAGAATGGTTGTGTACCATCGATTGTAACTGGTGTGCTGAGTTCGATTTCCACGAAGTCGCCTGTTCCTGTCAATGTTGCTGTTTGGGTTGATGCCAATGTGCCAGGAGCGTCTGTACCACCTACGTAGATGTTTGCTGTGTATGTACCTGCATAGTCTGGTGATGCGTCATAGACTGACACCTTATTAATTGTATAACCTGCGTATTCTGCTGATGCTGGGAATGTGACACCCCAGTAGCATGGTGAAGGACTGCCTGTTCCGATTGATGTTGCGTATACGCCGTCATCGTAGAACAACCAGCCGCCTGTGAATGGTTCTGGTTCGAAGTAGAATTCGATGTTGTCGATGTAGAATGCGTCTTCACCGCTTTCCCACATGATGTCTTTTGAGTATTCCCATCTGTATGTGTGAACACCTTCTGAAACTGCTACTTTCTTGTATGCCCAACCTGCTTCACCTGAGAATGTTGCCATTGGTGCACCGTCGATGTAGAATATACCGAGGTCGTATGCTTGTTCACTTGATATCTTATAGTCGAAACCTACCAAGCCGTTATATGGTACTTCAACTGTGATTTCGATTGCTGAGATACCGTAGTCAACGCCGGCGCAGTTTGAACGCATTGCGTAGTCGCTTTCGTTGCCGCCTTCTACGATAACCCATGGATAGTCGCTTACTTCGTTGTTCCATTCGTTTGCTGAGAAGTCGCCTGTTTCGAAGTCTTCACCTGGAGCACCATAACGTTGCATACCCCATACAACTTGAACGCCAGTAGCTTCAGATTCATCTCTTGTGTTAACTGGTTCGAGTGTCCATGACTCGATTGAACCATTGCTGCCGTCGCAGTCACCGAAGATGAAGTATTGACCACCGTCAGCAACATATTCTACTTTGAAATATTTGTAGTTATCTGTATTCTTGATACGGAATGTGCCATTACCATTATCTTCCATTACTAAAGCTGTCTTGTCTGTTGTGCTGTATGCGTCAACATTCCATGCCCAGCATTTTACATAGTAACCGTCAGCTGATTTGAGATATACCTGTGTACCGTTTTCTTCTATTTCGAACAATTGAGCATTACCTTCTGCATAGTTAGCTACGCCAACGCCACCGAAAGGTCCTGATTGATGTTCTGTATTATTGAATACGTGGAGGTATTTGCCGTCAGAAGTCTTGATACGATATAATTCTGTTTCTGGTTGATCTGGATCTTCTGGTTGATCTGGATCTTCTGCATAGATAAGTTTTGCTTCAATATATTTAACAGGGTTGAAAACTTCTGTCATATTGAAGTTAACGATATTTTCTTTACCGTATTCTGCAACGATTTCAATATCTTTGTTTTGATATAAATCGACGACTGCTGTTGCGATATAGCTACCAGCGAGGAGTTCGCCTGCGTATGCACCTGTTTCATCGACTTGGAATGTGTAAGAAGCTGGGTTACCGATTTCGTCAGTACCTGCGAATGAGACACTGCCGCCAGCGATTGGAGTAACGCCGTCTTGTTCATAGATGTTACCAGCAACTTCTGTCATACCTGTCACGTAAACGTAAACTGGATTACTCATTGCTGATTCGCCTTCGTCATAAACTGCTGTTACGTTGACTTGGTTACCATTGCTCATGTTGTAAGCGAGACCTGTCAATTCGTATGATGTTTCTGTTACGAGTGTGTTGTTAACTTTTTCACCGTTTACGTAAACGTTGTAACCTCTGTAAGAACGGTCTGCTACAGCTTCCCATGAAAGAGTTGTTGTCTCACCTTCATAGATGTTAGCTGTTGTCAAAGCCAAGTCTTGAGGAACGTTCAATGTTGTTGTGAATCCCCATACATCACCGTATGTTGTACCGCTACTGTTACGAGCGTTGACTTGCCAGAAGTAGTTCTTGTTATTGTAAAGGTCGCGGATGACGTGACCGATTTCAAGATTGTCTGTCCAGTCTACATAAACATCTTTTGGAGGGAATGTTGTACCGAATAACAATTGGTATTCTACTGTATACTTACCGAATGTCCATGACAAGTTAGGATCTTGAAGACCTTGTGCGCCACTAGCTGGAGATGGGTTGTAAGCTTTTTCAGGAACTGGAATTGTTTCAGCGTTAACATTAAGTGTGAAATCTTCTGTTGAAGATGCTGCTACATAATATTTACCTGCTGGAAGAACCATTTCGTTGATAGCGTTACCTCTCTTAGCACCATATTTTGACAATTCAATATCGTCAACGCAGAGGACGTAGTTGTCAGCACTGTTGAAGTGACGGATAGCTACATAAATTTCCTGACCTGCATAGTCAGCAAGAGAAACTACAACTTGTTTCCAGTCTGACAAACCATTGGCTTGGTCACGGTTACGGTCGCCGCCTTTCCATTCGCCGTATGTTTCTTCATAGATTGTTGTGAAATTTTCACCGTCTGTTGAAACTGCTACGCCGTAGTGTTCTGATGGATACATAGCTGCTGTTGCAACCCAGAATGAAAGTTCTGATGTTGGGAAGATAGCATATTTTTCTTCTGTCACCATGTAGTTATCTGGGTCTAACGGCATATATGCGTATGATAATGATGTCATACAGAATTCGCTGTTATGACCGAAGCCACCTGGATAACCTAATGTGTAGTATGATGATTGCCATTTGTAGCCGTCTTCGTCAGCGTCGATGATGTCCCAGCCAGCTGTGTTTGCCCATTCAAAATCATAGCTGAATTTTGTTGGAGCTGGTATTGGAGCATAACCAACTTCTGGACCTTCGTAGTTGTTGTCAGCCATAGGACCTTCTTCACCAGCGAAGTTTTCTGTATAAACAGCTACCTTGCCGTTATATCCTGTTACGTTAGCTGAGAGAACAACGTCATTGTCGAATTCCATAGCATAGACAACATCTTTACCGTCTTGTTCATAACCTGGCAACTGATAGTTGTCATAAACTGTTGCCATATCAGGTGTTGCGCTGAAAGGATATGAAGCGATTTCTTCTGCTGTCTCGAAAACGTCGTTAGCTGCTGGGTTATATGCGAAAGCTGTCATATCTACGAGTTCGATAGCTCTTGAGTTGTTGTAAGAGATAGCGAGTTGTGCGTTGACTGTACCTTCTGCCTCACCGTGAGTGATTTCCAATGGGAGAGATTCTTTTGTTGTTACGTGAGCTGGATACTCAACGTCTGAAACTTGGAAGTAAGAATCTGTTGGTTCAACTGCGTTGATGTCTAAGCTGAAAGCTTTTGTTCCGACAACAACATTAGCTGGACTCATCCATGCGCCGTTTGGACGTGCGCCGAGGTCGATAGTTTCAGGAGCTATTGTCAATGAAGCGAAGTCTGCTGGAACTGTAGCGTTGAATTTTACAACACTGTTACGATAGTTACCAGAAGCCCAGTCCATTGAATGACTGCCACCTACTCCAGGATTTGCTGGATCATAAGCTGATGGATCTCTAAAAGCATAGAGATTTCTTATTGTGTAACCAGCATTGTAGGTATAGAATGAACATGCTGTTTGATAACTTCCTGTGTTATCTAAAACACAAACCAACACATTACCGCCTGTGTAGTGGAAAGGAGTTTGCAACTCGATGTCCATCCAAGCACCTGCCACGCCAGGAGTTGTTACCTGACCTGAGAAAACCAAGTCGGCTTCTGTCACAGGTTCCCAGTCGCTGCCGTAGTAAGTGAAACTTGTTCTATCGGTGTTAAGCAAATAGATAGCGATGTTACGTGTTCTCACGCTTGAATCGAATTGCTTGAAACCGATTGTTGAAATTGTTGATTCTGACATTCCCCACATTTCTTCAGCAGTGTAGATCTGCTGTGAAATCGAGTAATTGTAGTAGGTATAAAATGGAATATTGGCATTAGAAGTCGTACCTTCTTCTCCAATAACCAAATCTACCGTCTGTGCATTTAACGAACCGAAAAGTCCGAATAAGCACATCATTGTAAAAAGAAACAATCTTTTCATAATAATACGATTTAGTTAATAAAAATGTTAATTTAAAAATTTGTTTTCCCTTTATTTTACTATTGTTTACAAAAGTTAATACCAAATATAAAAACCATCACAAAATATGGTATGGGTATAATTATCCCACTCTACATTTTGAAACTCGCAAACTTAATAAAAAATATTAGACATTCAACATCTGTTGAGAAGTTTTTTTTAAAAGGTTTAGCATAATAAAATCTTGGTTTTCTTCAACAGAAACGACATAATTAGTAATGGCATATTCTCGAAAGATTCTGTACTTTGTCAATTAAAAAAATGATTAATAACAGAATAATCCTCAAAAAAAATGTAAATTTGCAGACATTGACAACTAGAATAATTGTCTGTCATTTGTTAATAATTAACTCACAAACTATAAACTTAATCAAAATGAATAACAAAATCATCTTATTATCAGTCATTTTATTATTCTTAGCTTCATGCGATGACAAGAAAAGCAACAAATCAACAACTCAAGTTCCTCCCCAAAAGGAAATAAAAGTACCTTATTTTAATGCTGATTCAGCATATAATTACGTAAAGAAACAGGTAGATTTCGGACCTCGCGTTCCGGGCAGCAACGCGCACTCACAATGTGCCGAATGGTTCATCGACTTTTTCAACGAAAAGGCTGACACCGTTTACGTACAGAACTTCAGAACTCGTCTCTATAACGGGCAGGGCATCGATGGAAAAAACATCATAGCATCATTCAACCCTTCCGCAAAGAAAAGAATTCTCCTCGGAGCGCACTGGGATTCGCGTCCTTTCGCCGACCACGACCCTGACGAAAAAAATTGGAACACCCCAATAGACGGAGCTAACGACGGAGCAAGCGGCGTAGGTGTATTGATGGAGATCGCCAGAGTTTTGAACGAGAACCATATCAATACAGGCATCGACATCATTCTCTTCGACCTCGAAGATTATGGTGCTCCTCAATATCTCAACTTAATGACTAATGACGACTGGGCTTTAGGTTCTCAATATTGGTCAAAAAATCCACACATATATAACTATCGCGCATACTTCGGATTATTACTCGATATGGTAGGCGGATCAAATCCACGTTTCCCTAAAGAATATTACTCTCAACAACTAGCACCTGCTCTAAGTAATGACGTATGGAAAATAGCACGCGAGTTAGGTTATTCCGATTATTTTACCAATGAAATAGGTCACCCTATAAACGACGACCATATTTATGTCAATATCAATGCTAAAATCCCTATGATTGATATCATCCATCTGGTTGACAGCGATGAAACCTCATTCGTTCCTTATTGGCATACAATTAACGACAATATCGAAAAAATAGACCGCAAGACTTTAGATATGGTCGGAAATGTAGTTCTTAATGTCATTTATAAACAATAAGTTCTCAAGAAAATGGAAATCATAAAAGAACTTAATTATTGACAGAGTTTATTTAAGTGAGAATTAATTGATTCCCCATAAATTATCAGCATATCATAATAAAACCTCGGATTTAGTTAACCCGAGGTTTTTATGTTTATTAGTATCGATAAAGATTGCTTTTATTGAATAACAATCTTTTGTGTCTTCATTGTTCCTCCTAAGACTTTAACGAAGTAGATTCCGCTTGGGAGATCAGAGACGTTGATGCTTCTGCTGCCACTGAAAGCGAACTTCTTGACTTCTTGTCCTTGAGCATTCAAAATCAAAACGCTTAACTTACCATTAGCATAGTCTGATGAGAAGTTGAGTGTTGATGATGCCGGGTTAGGGAAAATATCGACATTATAGTTAGCGTAATTTTCCATTACAGGAACGCAACCTCCATCAAGAATTGCAACATTGTTACTATAAGAAACGACTTTTCCTGATACTCTTAAGACAGGGTTGTCAGGAGAATCACATTTAGGACAAGAGTTCTGTCCGTCGGCACAGTCAGGATAGTTAGGATGACATTCATCGATATATGTTGGGTCGAATTCGTAGAAAATGTTAGCACCATTGCTGATGTAACTTGAGAGGTCATAATCCCAAACCATTGCTATGCTTCCTGGGCACCATCCAGAACGGTTGTAAGTCCATGTACCATTTTGAGGTTGACATCCTGACGGGTTAGGATTACATGTTCTCCATAAGTGCTGATCGCCGATTTTACTGTTGTTAATATTAATATTATGTGTTGCTTCATAGAACTCAGCGGCATTACCTGTGTTGTATGTTCCGTTTGTACCGCTGCTCCAGTTGTGACCTGTTGTAGTGAGTTTCAATTTTGCTGCTTCAGCATTTTCATCGAAGGTGTAATCAACTTCTGGAACCGGTTGTTGGTTGGCGTAGTCGCCGAATGAGAAAATGTCGAACCATATTTCATCTAAGTTGACATAGTCATATTCAGGAGCGCCTTTTGTCATGTCGAAAGTAAGAGTTGGCATATAGCCTGTTCCATCCCATGATTCGAAATAGAGTTCAAATTCAACGAGACCTTGAAGCACTGATGTGAAGTCGGTTACATCTAAGTTGTCGTCACATTCAACGCCGAAAGGAGTGATATAGCGGAAGAGTTCCATCCATTCGCCACGATAGTTTCTTACCTTAACGCCACCAACACGGTCGTAAGGGTCGCAGTCGCCGTTGATACAATTGTGGTCATATTGAGCCATTATCTTATTGAAAGCACCTACGTGAGTTGGCATTTCGTAGTTACCTTTTGCAGAATGAATTGAAGGTGTACATTGAAGGTCTCCGTCGAATGCTGTAACGCTTAAATCGTTGAACTCATTTGTAACAGTGAAAGAAGATGTCTTTGTTGTTACGTTGCCACCAGATGTTGTAACAGAAATTGTCATTGAATAGTCGCCATATTCAGATGGAGTCCAGTAACCGTAGAAGTAGCCGTTATCTGCGTCATCAGGATAGTCTGTTGTCAATGTTATCTCTTCGCCGTTGACTGTTGCGGTCACTTCTTCGAAATGAAGAGCGTCGGCATGTTCAACGATGAGACTAGCATTCAAGATGATAGGTTTCAATTCTGGAAGATATACCTTAGAACCATCGTGTGGGCGACGAATAGTGATGTCTGTTGAATAAGCAGTGTGGTCTATTACTTCGAAAGTCTTTACTACGTCTGGAGCAGGAAGCCATTCGTCGTTACCAGCCTGAGTAGCTTTCAAAGATACAGTGCCGGTTTCGCCTGTAAGAGTCATTATGTTACCTTCTATTGTAGCAGGACCGCTAATCATTTCGAAAGAAACAGGAAGACCTGATGTTGATGTTGCTTCTAAAGTATAAGGAGGGTTAATTGTCAATTGTTTTGGGATGTCATTCATATTAATATATTGAACGTTACCTTCTGGCATTTGACGAACGAGGAGATTGTCGAATCCGCCGGTGCCGCCTTGGCAGTGATAGAATACAGCGTCCCACTTAGCATTGTCGTGCATATCGCCAGAACCTGGAGTAATACCCATATTGAGTTCTGTTGCTTCGGCGAGCTGCATCCATTCGCCCCAGTTTGTTCCGTCGAAATCTTTGACGAAGACTGTCAAAGAACCTGCGCCATCATGACCTGAGAAGTCGAACGACATTTTATATCTTGCCCATCCTTCTTGAGTATAGTTAGAAATAAGGACTTCTGTTCCGTCGGCGAGCATGATGTTAGGATGGTTTTCCTGTCCGTTAGCGCCAGCCACTCTGAGGTAGACACCGCCATCGCCATCTGTCATTCCTTGGAGGACGTGACCGTCGCCGTCAGCATCATAACCTACACCGGCGTAGTTGCCCCACCATGCAGGATAGATGTCGAACTCCATGTCGATGATACCACCGTTCTTGAAGTTAAAATTGAAGTTGCTTGTAGCTTTACGAGTTGCTGTTCTACCGACACCGGCACCGCCGTAAGGATAGAATACAGCTACGCTTTCGTCTGGCGATAACAATCCGCCTGCTGTATAGTCGACGTCGAAGTCTTGTGAAGAACCCGCTGTCTGATAGTGTGTAGCCCAGCTGTCTTGTCCGTTGAGACATTGTGTACCTGTAGTGTAGTTATTGAAATCAATAACGAACTCTTCTTGTGCGTTAACCATCGTTAAGCACAACATTAATGATAATGTTAAAAATAATCTTTTCATTTTTAGTTGTATTAAGTTAATTAATTTTCTTCCATCCACCATACCTTGGTTTCTCTTGTATCGCCATGACTCATCTTCTTGACTTGCTCGTTATAGTTGTCATAGTTGTAAGTTACTTCCGATTGTGGATAAGGTAATCTGTAAGTTACGAGTTTTTGATGATTAATAGTTGTAGGAGTTGTTGCACCTGAGTCTTTAGTGCGACGGGCGAGATTCCATGCTTCATTAGGTTGACGGAACAAGTCTAACCAGCGTTGTTGATAGATGAATTCCAAATAAGCTGTTTCGTCATACATGAAGTCATAGTTGAGATACATCATTTCATTCATGACTTGAGAAGCGTAAGAATCTGAGAGAGACCAGATGTCGCCGCCGTCTAAGATAGTTTGAAGTTCTGGGTATATATATTTATATGTAGCGTCTGTTCCGTAGATAGGAAGTTGTAACCACATATAATAAGAGTTTTTGATACCGTTTCTGAGGAGTTCTTCCACTGCCATACCGAGTCCGCCAGGGACGATGCCTTTGACAATCATCTCAGCTTTGATGAAGCATACTTCAGCCGGACTTATCATAATTTGAGGTACGAAGACGTGGTCGCGGATGAGATAGAAGTTGAAAGGAGAATACAAGCATGCAGGACCTTTGAATCCGTAGTTCTTGTCACGCGCCGATGAGTATGGAGTACCACCTTCAGTAGGAGTATTTTCGTCTCTTATTTGTGGGAATGCTCTCCATGCGCCTTCTGGATATCCCGCGGTCTTGTTATTTGTATCGAAGAAAACATATACGCGAGGGTCAAAGATACGATTGTCGATAGAGTCTGTTTCTTTTGACATCTGAGCGAATACTGTCTCACCCATTCTCAAATTTTTATGTTCACGGAATGACCATCCTTGGTCGCCGAACTGACCGACGTTAAGTGGCCATAATGCGAAAGCACCATTACCGTTGTACATATAATCGTCGATGACAGGTTCGTTGAATGCTTCTTGCAAGATAGGACCGGCAAAAGCTTCATCTTTATGATACATTCTCATACCATGACGTAAAATCAAGGAGTTGGCGATCTTAGCCCATTTGTTATAATCGTTGTGATACATCACGTCGTAAGCTCCGAGAGAATAGTATTGATTGCCGAGTGCTGTTATTGCAGAACCGTTGCTTAAAACATCTCTTGCCCATACCAATTCATTCAACAATGTCTTATAGATGGATTCTTGTGAATCGTATTTTGGTTTTCTGTTACCTTCTGTGTCGTACCAGATATAGCCTGCTTCTGAATAAGGAATATCGCCGAACATATCTGTTACTTTGAAAGTCTTGTAAGCTTCGATGACAGTGAGCTGAGCTCTCACCTTATCGTCGATTTCATTGTCGCCTGTTGCTGAACACATCTCGTCAAGGCGTTTGTCGATGTCGTGGATGTTAGCCAATGCTAAATAGTAGTTATTCCAGACAGCGTCGACACCGATACTATAGTTACCCCATGATTCAGAAGTCAAAGCACCGAGTTCTGATTCTGGATAGAATATCTCATTGTTGAGATAGAACTGTTCATCCCATGTCCAGCACAAACTGCTCACCACTCCATTGAAGAGAGGTCCGATGTCGGTGCCGGTAGGACTCATTGGGTTTTTATTCATTTCCTCAAAACCTTTGGTACATGAACCGAAAGCGAAGACGAGGATAACTGTCGATGCCAACAATATGTTTTTGATATTTAAAATGTTCTTTTTCATAATTTTTCTCCTTCCATTAATTAAAGACCGAATCTGAGTGAGAATATAAATGAACGTGTCATTGGGAATGAACCATATTCAAGTCCTTGTGCGTTACCTGTTCCGAGAGTTCCTTCTGGGTTGATGTTGTTAGGTAATGACTTGTAGAAATAGAACAAGTCGCGACCTGTGACAGAGATGGAAGCATTTTGGAATACTTTAAGTTTCTCGAGGAATCTGCTTGGAATGTTGTAACTGAGTGTTATCTCACGCATCTTAATCCATGTGTTGTTCAAGATGCCCGGTGTTGAAATATAGTTACCCCAACCACCGAAGTTAGGCATATAGTTATAATAATAATGTACTACCTTATCATTTTCTGTCACCTCTCCTGTTTCAGGATTTACTTGTACGCCAGGAAGGACGACACCATAATTACCTAAGAAGTTGCCTTCTTCATCATAGAGTGGAAGACCGTTACCTTCGCGTTCATACAAACTCTCAGGACTTTGACCTGTTTGCATTGCGATGACGTATGAACCGCAATAGATTTCACCTCCAAGTTTAGCATCAATCAATGCATATAATGAGAAGTTTTTGTAATTATATTTGAGGTTGATACCGCCTGTAACCCATGGAGCGCAGTTGCCGACAGGAACACGTTGATTTGTCTTGAGATATTCTGTGCCTTCTTCGTTGAGTACAGGACGCATATTGCCGTTAGCATCTTCTGCGTATACGTAATCCCAACCGTAGATTGTACCGTATTCTTCGCCTTCTTGAACAGCGATGGCAGGACCGTTGGAACCCCATACTTCAGACAAGATATACATGTCAGCTCCGCCTAAGTCGACGATACGGTTGGTGTTTCTGGCGAAGTTCAAACCTACTTGGAGATAACTGTTAGGTTTTTGGAATACGTTGTAATTGATGATGGCTTCGATACCTTTGTTAGTAACGACACCGGTGTTGATACGTGCGCTGCTTGAACCTGATGACACTGCCATTGGTGATGCCAAGATCTGATCCCATGAATAGATGTCGTAGTATGTGAAGTCCATGTTGACTTTATCCCATAAACCGAAGTCGACACCGATTTCGTATGAACGTTGGCGCTGTGGTTTCAATTGCAAAGGAGGAACCTGTGTTGGAAGAGTTGAAATCAACTGACCTCCGAAAGAACCTGTATTGTAAGTGAAATCTAATTGATATGGATTGTCGTCGCTAGCAGTCATAGCAGCAGAACCTCTAACTTTTAAGAAACTGATAGGACCCCAGTTGATTTTGAAAGCTTCTGTCAAAATGAAACTCACTGTTGCTGATGGATAGAAGTAACTGTTATTGTCCATTGGCAATGTTGATGACCAGTCGTTTCTGCCTGTCAAGTCTAAGAAGAGATAGTTTCTGAATGACAAGTTCAAGAAACCGTATAAAGAGTTGACTTGTTTTTCATAGCGCGACTCGCCTGGGAGCATATTTGTTGTGATAGGGTTAGAACCGCCGCTGAGGTAGTTGTAGAATGTGTATAAATCAGGGAATGCCCATTCGCCTGTGCTAGCCCACATGCCGTACATATTTCTGTAATAACGTTCGCCACCGAATGAAAGACGTGCGTTGATTAAACTGCCGAAGATATAATCTTTATGTGCCGTCAAAAGGAAGTCGGCATCTAGGGTGTAGTCTCTTGAAAGATTTTGTTTGTAATAACCTCCAGTCATGCCATCAGTCGTAGTGGCTTTATTCCTTGTTTCATATTGGTCTAAACTGAAGTCGAGAGCTGCCTTACCTGCCAATGTCAACCAATCTGTGATGTCGTAAGTGAGACGGATAGAACCGTATGCCTTATCACGATCGAGAGTAGTGTTGTTGTTGTAGAAACTCCACATAGTGTTGGCGTTGATATATTGGAAAGGATAGTTGCCCCATTCTGTCATCGAGCCGTCTGGTTGTTCGTATGTGTTAGCTTCAATACCTTGCCAACTTCTTGGCCAACTGTAGAGGAGACCTTTGTTGAAGTTGCTATATGATTCACCTAAGATTGGAGAATTAAGACGGTGATAATCGAAATATGTGAAAGAGATGTCTGCTTTTATCTTTTCAGATACATTCAATACAGAACCGACGTTGAATGTTGTCTGACTTAAGTTACAGTTGTCGATGATAGCATCCGAACGGTCGTCGGTTACAGAGACTCTGATAGAACCGAAGTCGCCTGCATTTTGGAATGAGATGTTATTTGTGAATGAATGTGCATTTTTATATAACATGCTGAGATTGTCTGGTTGTGGAGAATATTGTCTTTGAACGCTGTCCCACCATAACATTGATGTTCCGTCCATGACAGGTCCCCAAGATACTGCGCCACCATAGTAGCCGAATGTTGTATTGGTTGGTTCACCTTCAGGACCGTTGTCTGATTGGTAGTTGCCGTTATAGATGTAATTTCCGTTAGCGTCTTGTGTCAAAGTAGGTGTCGTGAAAGCAACAGGACCGCCGGCGCCATATTTGTTTTGTACGTCGCGGAATCCGTAAGGTGTGGTCAACTTGTATGTTGAAGAGAAGTTGATACCGAGACCTTGTTGTTTCTTACCTTTCTTTGTTGTGATGAGGACTACACCGTTACCACCACGTGCGCCATAAAGAGCTGCTGCGGTAGGTCCTTTTAAGATATTGAGGTCTTCAATATCTTCTTGGTTAATGTTGTTGAGAGCAGTACCCCAGTCTTGTCCGCCATCCCATCCGGTAACGCCGCCTTCGTTGGTCATAGGCACACCGTCAACGACGATGAGCGGTTGGTTGTCGCCAAAGATACTGTTGTTACCACGGATAACGATACGGGAAGAACCTCCCGACACACCGTCGCTGGTGATAATCTGGACACCGGCAGCACGACCGCTCAACGAGTTGATGACATTGTCGCTACCCGAACGTGTCAAGTCTTCACCGCTGATGTCTTCTGTGGCATAACCTAATTCTCTCTTCTGACGTTTGATACCTAAAGCAGTGACGACTACATTGTCTAACATCACGGCGTCGGTACTCATAACGACATCGATTTTGCTTCTACCATCAACAGGGATGTTCTGTGTTTGATAACCAACATAAGAATACACCAATGTGTCGTTGGTTTTGGCTGTAATGACGTAATCACCGTCAATCTCGGTAATTGTACCATTAGAAGTGCCTTTAACTTGAATCGTGACACCCGGCAATCCATAACCGTCTTCTTTTGAGGTTACGTAACCGGAAACTTTAATATCCTGTGCTTTCAAGGATGTTCCTAAGCAAAGTAGCAGGATTAAGAAAAAGTAAACTTTCCTCATATTTAATACATTTTAATTTCTCAAAAAAATTTCCACAAATTTAGCATAAATAATAATATAAATCAATAAAGTATTTTTTAATTTTGTAAAAAATAAAATTTGATAAAATGGCAAAGATTAAGACGGTATTTTTCTGTAAGGAATGTGGCAATGAATCGCCGAAATGGATAGGACATTGCCCTGGTTGCGGAGCGTGGAATAGTTATGTGGAAGAGAGTGTTGTGGTGGGAAAAGATAGTAAATCGACAAAGAATACCATTGTTTCTGAAACCAAAGCGAGACCTGTTAAAGTGCAGGACATCAGCAGCACCAAAGAAGCACGTATCGATTTGGAATGTGACGAACTTAACAGAGTACTTGGAGGCGGTCTTGTGCCTGGCTCTCTCATACTTCTCGGTGGCGAACCCGGCATCGGAAAGTCAACGCTTCTTCTACAAGTCGCACTGAAACTTAAGGATAAAAAAATCTTGTACGTTTCAGGAGAAGAGAGCGCACAGCAGATTAAGATGCGTGCCGAACGTATCGGCATAAGCAATGAGAATTGTCTCATCCTGACGGAAACAAATACAACCAATATAATAAAACATTTTGAGGAAGTAAATCCCGACATCGTCATCATCGATTCAATTCAAACTCTTGAATCACCGGCGATAGATTCTACTGCGGGAAGTATCAGCCAAATTCGTGAGACTGCCGCCGAGATGAACAAGGTGGCGAAGAGTCTTCATGTACCTACATTCCTCATAGGTCATATCACCAAAGACGGAAGCATCGCAGGACCTAAAATCCTGGAACATATCGTTGACACTGTGATACAATTTGAAGGCGACCGTCATTATGGTTTCCGTGTGCTTCGTACAATAAAGAATCGTTTTGGTTCTTCTTCAGAATTGGGTATCTTCGAGATGAATTCTAATGGTTTGCGTGAAGTGTCTAATCCGAGCGAGATACTTCTTTCGCAACGCGACGAACAGGTTAGCGGCATCAGCATTGCAGCGACATTAGAAGGTTTGCGCCCTATGATGATAGAGACGCAGGCTTTGGTGAGCACCGCAGCTTACGGAACACCTCAACGTAGTTGCACCGGTTTCGATACTCGCCGTCTCAATATGTTGCTCGCTGTTTTGGAAAAAAGAGCGGGGTTCCGTCTCTCAATGAAAGATGTCTTCCTCAACATCGCGGGAGGACTGCGCGTTGATGACCCGGCAACAGACCTCGCTGTGGTGGCAGCGATATTGTCATCTAACGAAGATGTCGAGATAAGTAATCGATATGCTTTTGCCGCTGAAGTCGGTCTCTCCGGCGAGATACGTTCCGTCAACAGGATAGAAACTCGTATCGCCGAAGCCGACAAACTCGGAATGGAAAAGATATTCGTCTCGAAATATAACTGCCGCGGTCTCGACACTTCAAAATACAACGTGGAAATAGTGCCGCTCGCTACCATCGGCGACCTGATAAAAAATATGTAAATTGCAAAATCACAACTATGAAAAAATTATTCCTCCTCGACGCTTACGCCTTGATATATAGAGCTTATTTCGCTTTAAACAAAAATCCTCGTATCAACTCAAAAGGACTGAATACTTCCGCAATAATGGGATTCTTAAACACCTTGTACGAAGTATTGAAAAACGAGAAACCTACTCATATCGGCGTCGCCTTCGACCTCGGCGAACCTATACGTCGCACGGAAAATTTCGCCGAATATAAGGCTAATCGTGAAGAAACACCACCCGACATCAAAATTTCTGTTCCTTATATCAAAGAAATCATAAAGGCTTTTAACATACCTATCTTTGAAAAAGCAGGATATGAAGCCGACGATATTATTGGCACTCTTTCAAAAAAAGCAGAGAAAGAGGGATTTACAACTTATATGATGACACCCGACAAAGACTTCGGGCAACTCGTGAGCGAGAATATCTTCATATATAAACCTGCCAAAGGCGGCGAGCCTGCGAAGGTACTCGGAGTAAAAGAAGTGTGCGAGAAATTCGGAATCAAACGTCCTGAACAAGTTATCGACATTCTCGGTCTTTGGGGCGATGCCTCCGACAATATTCCTGGCATTCCTGGAATCGGAGAGAAGACAGCATCAAAACTTATAGCTGAATATGACTCCGTAGAAAATATTATCGCTAATGCCGATAAACTGAAAGGCAAGATGCAGGAAAACGTAAGGAATTATGCTCATCAAGGTCTGAAGTCGAAGAAACTCGCTACAATATTCGTTGATGTCCCAATCAATTTCGATGAAGAATTGTTATCGGTAAAAGAACCAAATTATCAATATCTTACAGAATTATGCGAAGAGTTGGAATTTCGTACTTTCATGTCGAGATTTAATAATAGTTATCAGCGGTCAGTTGTCAGCAGTCAGCAGTCAGTTGTCAGCAGTCAGCAGTCAGTTGTCAGCAGTCGGCAGTCAGTTGTCAGCAGTCGGCAGTCAGTTGTCAGCAGTCAGCAGTCAGTAGAGACGCACGGACGTGTGTCTGTTAGCAGCCAATTAGATTTATTTGGAGATTTAGATAATGAGCCTCAAATTGTCATTGAAAATAGGATAGAACCTATTCTCATAAAAGATGAGAAACAAATTTCTGAACTTGTTGATATTCTCAGAAAAGTCAATTCTTTCGTTTTTCATATCGACGAAAAAGAAATATTGTTATCCACAAATCCTAATGATATTTATAAACTACCTGCATCTACATCTTTGTCAATATTCAACGACATCTTCTCTGATGAAAATAAAATCTTAATTGACCATAACATAAAATCAGACGTCGCAATATTATCGAAGTCAGGCATCGAGATTAAGAATAAATTGTGGGACGTGATGATAGCTCATTATCTCATCGAACCAGAATTGAATCATGGATTAGAATATCTTACCGATATTTATGCTGACGGTAATTCTGAAATCAGATGGCAACTTTATGAAAAGTTCAAGTCTATGCTGTCGGAAAATAATCTCGAGAAACTTTTCTACGATATTGAGATGCCGTTGGTTAAAGTCTTAGCAAAGATGGAATCTAATGGTGTTAGAATCGATATCGAAGGTTTGAAGCAAATAAGCGACGAGCAGGCGAAAGACATCAAAGCTATTGAAAACGAGATTTTCGATATTGCGGGAACTTCATTTAACATTGCTTCTCCCAAACAATTAGGTGAGATACTTTTCGAGAGACTGAATATCAAAGCACCGAAAAAGAAAACAAAGACAGGTCAATATCCGACCGGAGAAGACGTGCTTCAGAAGATTATTGACGAGAATCCTATAGTACAACTTATCCTCGACTATCGTTCCTTGACGAAATTGAAATCCACATACGTCGATGCGTTGCCGTCTTTGGTAAGTCGTACCGATGGTTTGATCCACACTTCGTTCAATCAGGCTGTTACTGCAACGGGAAGATTAAGTTCCAATAATCCTAACCTTCAAAATATTCCGGTGCGTACCGAGAAAGGTCGCGAGATTAGAAAGGCATTTGTTCCTCGCGATGAGAATCATATCTTGCTGGCAGCAGATTATTCGCAGATAGAATTGAGAATCATCGCCCATCTCAGCGGTGATCAGGTTATGCAGAAGGCTTTCCGTGAAGGATTGGATATTCATGCTGATACGGCATCGCGCGTTTATAACGTGGCATTGGAAGATGTTACAAGTGAAATGCGTCGTAATGCAAAAGCAGTAAACTTCGGAATCATATACGGAATGTCGGCTTTCGGTTTGGCTGAACGTCTTAAGATTTCCAGAACTGAAGCTTCGCAAATCATTAAGAATTATTTCAAGGAATATGTAGGAATACAAGAATATATCGACAAACAAGTTAATTTCGCCAAAGATTATGGTTATGTTGAGACGATGTTAGGTCGCCGTCGTTATCTCAGAGACATCAATTCAGGCAATAGCGTGGTGAGAAACTTCGCTGAGAGAAACGCCATCAACGCTCCAATACAAGGAAGTTCCGCTGATATGATTAAGATAGCGATGATAAACATAGACAAGGAAATGACATCGCGCAATTTGAAGTCGAAAATGATATTGCAGGTTCATGACGAATTGGTATTCGATGCCTTCAAAGATGAACTCGATGTTTTACAAGAAATAATAAAAGAAAAAATGCTCAACGCTTTGCCGCTAAGCATACCGATAGAAGTGAATTTGAATACAGGTGAGAACTGGCTGGAAGCACATTGATTCTTTAAATCTGAAAATTTGAAAACCTGAAAACTTGAGAAGTTTTGACTAACGACTAAAGTCTAAAGTTGATATCCAAAAATTCTCAAGTTCTCAATTTCTCAGATTCTCAAGTTTAATTTAACTCTTCTTTCCTCTCTTCTTCGAGGCGTTGTTAGGATCGTTGATGATATCCATACAATCTTGATAGCTTAAGTTTGTAGGGTCGTAAGTCTTTGGAATCTTGTAGTTTTGTTTATTCATTGTGATGTAGATTCCGAAGCGGCCTTTGAGTACTTTCAAGTCTTCATTTTCAGGATATGTTGAAACGATATTGTCTAAGTCTGCTTTACGTTTAGTTTCGATGATTTCTACTGCTCTTTGGAATGTCACCAATGCAGGATCATCTAGTTTTGAGAGACTATAGAAAGTGTTGTTGTGTTTGATATATGGACCAAAACGACCTATTGCCACTTGAATCTCAGCATCTTCATATTCTCCGAGAGTGCGAGGAAACGCGAATAAATCCAAAACCTCTTCCAAGGTGATTGTCTCGATGCTTTGGTCTTTTTTCAATCCGGCAAATTTAGGTTTCTCTTCAGAGTCGGTGTCGCCTATCTGAGCCACAGGACCAAAACGACCAATTTTCACAAATACATTCTTTCCTGATACCGGGTCGATGCCGAGGAATTTCTCGCCGCTGAATTTGCCTGAATTGTCGGATGTTTCTGTAATCTGTTTATGGAAATCTTTGTAGAAGTCGCCTATCATGGAGTTCCATTTACATTCGCCTTCTGCAATCTTGTCGAATTCTTTTTCCACATTTGCCGTGAAGTTATAATCGATGATATGTTCGAAATATTGAAGTAAGAATCTGTTGACAAGTATTCCTATATCAGTCGGCACGAGTTTGCCTTTTTCGTTGCCGATGTTTTCTTTACCTGTCTTCTCTGTTATTCTGTTTTTCTTGAGGGTCAAGATTTTGTAATTACGTACTTCGCCTTGGATGTCTTTCTTTTCTACGTAACCTCTCTTTTGAATTGTTGAGATTGTTGGAGCGTATGTTGAAGGACGACCGATGCCGAGTTCTTCCATTTTCTTGACGAGACTTGATTCGGTGTAACGAGGAGTGTGACGTGTGAAACGTTGTTGAGCTTCCATCTTCTCCAAGTCAAGTGCTTGACCAATAACGAGAGGAGGCAGCATTCCGCTTGTTGTTTCGCTTTGTTCGTCGCTGCTTTCGTTATAAACTTTCAAGAAACCATCAAATAAAACGACTTCTCCGCTTGCTGTAAATTCTTTGTCGGAATTAGAAATCTCAATACTTACGTTTGTCTTTTCAATCTGTGCTTCTGCCATTTGAGAGGCAATTGTACGTTTCCAGATAAGTTCGTAAAGTTTACGTTCGTCGGCGGTTCCTTTTATGGTTTGTTGGTCGAGATATGTCGGGCGGATAGCTTCGTGAGCTTCTTGCGCGCCTTTTGATTTTGTCGAGAACTGACGGTTCTTTACATATTGAGGTCCATACATATTCTCGATTTCTTTTTTAGCAGACATAAGAGCGAATTGCGACAAGTTGACGGAGTCGGTACGCATATAAGTAATCTTTCCTGACTCGTAAAGTTGCTGTGCAATACGCATTGTGTTACTTACGGAGAAACCTAACTTACGTCCTGCCTCTTGTTGTAATGTTGAAGTCGTGAATGGAGGCGCCGGCATTTTTGAGAGAGGTTTCTTATCGACGGATTTGATTTTGTATGAAGCTTCTTTACAATTTTGCAAGAATGCGTGCGCTTCTTCTTCTGTCTCGAAACGATATGGCAATTCTGCTGATAATGAATATTCGCGGTTTTCGATGGTGAAGGTGAATATCGCTGTTACGCGGAATGCGCTTGTCTGTTTGAAGTTCTTGATTTCTTCCTCGCATTCTACGATGAGACGAACAACAACAGATTGTACGCGACCTGCAGAGAGAGCTGGTTTCACCTTTTTCCAGAGAAGCGGTGACAGTTCATAACCTACGAGACGGTCGAGGACGCGGCGTGCTTGTTGAGCCGCAACCAAGTCCATGTCAATCTTACGCGGATTGTCGATTGCATGTCCGATAGCAGTTTTGGTAATCTCATGAAAAACGATACGACGATATTTTTCGTCTTTCAAACCTAACGTCTCGAAAAGATGCCATGATATTGATTCTCCTTCGCGGTCCTCATCGGAAGCCAACCACACCATTTCGGCGCTCTCGGCTAACTTCTTCAATTCTGCCACCAATGCTTTCTTATCTGCCGGAATTTCATATAAAGGTTGGAAACCGGCATCCATGTCTAAACTCAAATTTGATTTGTTCAAGTCTCTTACATGACCATAGCTTGACTTCACAACATAATCCTTGCCCAAGAAACCTTCAATAGTTTTCGCTTTGGCAGGAGACTCGACAATTACTAAGTTTTTTACCATATATATAAATGTGTTTAATTTCGTTTAAAAATTGTGACGAAACTATAACGTTTCTCGCGTGCAAAATTACTACAATAAAAATTGTAAAAATCACATTAATTCAAAAAAAAAATTTTAATTACTAAAAATCAATGAATTGCAAATAAAAATTAAGAAAAAGTCACACACAAAAATTAAGGATTCTATGTGGATTTGACAAAACTTGACGACATTCATTGACGACATGACAGTCAAAATGAGGGAAATAATAATGGAAAAATAATTATCTTTGCCGTAAATTCTTTTATATGAATTCTGCATCAAAAACACAACGCTTTTTTAATTGTTTCAAATCTGCACGTCCAAGTGCTTTCAAGACAATATGGTGGCTCACGAAGATAATGACTTTATTGTCTTTTGCCATAATGTTGTTGCAATATCTCGGAGTAATAGAATGGATTTCATATTGGCTTACGCCGATTTTCTCACATTTCGGTCTGCCGGGGGAAGCCGCGTTGGCATACGTTTCAGGATATTTTGTGAATTGTTATTCTGCCATCGCCGTGATGACGACTTTAGATTTAAGTACTCGTGCCGCAACAATATTGTCTGTAATGGTACTTTGTTCCCACAATATGATTGTTGAAACGACAGTACAACACAAAACTGGTTCCTCAGTCGCCAGAATAGTAGCGATAAGAACATTGTCGGCATTCATCTTGGGATGGGTATTGAACAAAATTATGCCCGGAAGTTTCGAAACGACATCAGCGACAGGTAATGTTCAAGAACAACTTACATTTATGATAATGCTTGAAGACTGGTTTTTCAGGACTTTGAAGAATGTGATTATCATGGCGATTTTGGTTTATCTTCTGACTGTGTTGCAAAAGATACTGACAGAATATGGTATCATAGAATATATATCAAAATTCTTAAAACCGGTGATGATATTCTTCGGATTGTCGCCAAAGACGGCGTTCTTATGGTTGGTTTCTAATACATTAGGATTAGCTTACGGAGCCGGTATTATGATAGAGGAAGCTGAAAAAGGCATTACAACAAAAGAGGAGAATGATTTGTTAAACCATCATATAGGAATATCGCATAGTAACTTGGAGGACTTATTGTTGTTTGCCGCAGTCGGAGGAGCATATTTCTGGATGTTACTTTCGAGGTGGGTTATGTCGTGGATTTTGGTTTGGGAGAGGAAACTCGAAAAGTCGTTAGGATTAATAAAAATGTAAATTACTGATAATCAAAGATGGTTTTTTCTCAGACTCAAAATAATTAAAAAAAAATATGTTTATATGAAAAAATGGTTTAACTTTGCAAGGATTTTTTGAGCAGAAAATATTTATTAACTTAAATTTTATAATCATGGAAAATGTAAAAGAAAAAGTTGTGTCAATTATTGTAGATAAATTAGGTGTTAATCCTGAAGACGTAGTAGAAACAGCAAGCTTTACAAATGATTTAGGTGCTGATTCTCTTGACACAGTTGAGTTAATCATGGCATTTGAAGAAGAATTCGGTTTGGAAATTCCAGATGCAGACGCAGAAAAAATCGCTACAGTGGGTGATGTTTTAAATTATATTGAAGCTCATAAATAAAATTTACGTAATATAATTGTATGGAATTAAGACGTGTTGTAATCACCGGATTAGGTGCTATCACGCCGATAGGTAATACGGTTTCTGAATTTTGGAAAGCTCTTTGTAAGGGTGTTAATGGCGCAGGTGAAATTACTCGTTTTGATTCTAGTAAATTCAAGACACGCATTGCATGCGAAGTCAAGAACTACGACCCACAACAATTCTTTGATCGCAAAGAATCGAGAAAATTGGATTTGTACACTCAGTTTGCAATTATTGCATCTGACGAAGCAATCAAGGATTCAAACATTTCTAAAGACAACACTAACTATGATGAAGTTGGTGTTGTTTTTAGTTCTGGTATAGGTGGCATCAATAGTTTTTATGAGGAGGTAGCATCCTACGCCACCGGTGATGGCACTCCACGCTATAACCCATTCATTATCCCTAAGTTATTACCTGATTTGGCAGGAGGTCACATTTCCATAAAAAATGGATTCCGCGGACCTAACTATTCTACGGTGTCAGCCTGCGCATCATCAGCTAACGCAATTATTGAAGGTTATAATTATATCCGCTACGGAATGTTCCCTGTTATGGTGGTAGGCGGTTCTGAAGCTGCTGTGTCTCCTCCTGCAATGGGAGGATTCGAATCCATGAAAGCCATGACAACACGTAACGACGACCCGATGACAGCATCACGTCCTTTCGATAAAGACCGTGATGGTTTTATTATGGGAGAAGGTTGTGGTTGTCTCGTATTGGAAGACCTTGATCATGCTCTATCTCGTGGCGCTAAGATATATGGCGAAGTTGTAGGATGCGGACTCTCAAGTGATGCATATCATATCACCGCACCTCATCCCGAAGGTCTCGGCGCAGTGATGTGTATGCAACGCGCATTAAATGACGCAGGTTTACAAACAACAGACATCGACCACATCAATACTCATGGAACATCTACACCGGCAGGCGATACCTCAGAAGCTATGGCTATCAGCAAGTTGTTCGGCGAACACATAAAAAATATGCCTATCAACTCTATCAAATCGATGACGGGGCACCTACTAGGTGGAGCAAGTGCAATAGAGACAATAGCAACAGTTCTGACTTTGCGCGATGGCATAATACCTCCAACAATAAATCATTTCAACGACGACCCGACTATAGATCCTAACTTAGATATCGTTTATTGGGAAGCACGTAAGAAAGAAATGACTTATGCACTCAGCAACGCTTTCGGATTCGGTGGTCACAACGCAAGTATAGTATTTAAAAAATATTAATAATATAAGTTTTGTCTCTATTTACTTTTTTTAGATATCGAAATAAGTCGGATAGAGCATTGGCGAATTCTATCCATAACATCTTCGGATTTTATCCAAAGAACATAGAGTTATACAAACTCGCCTTCACACATAAGTCGTTGTCAACAAAGACAATGTCGGGTTGTACTATCAGCAATGAACGTCTTGAATATCTTGGCGACGCTGTGTTAAGTGCAGTTGTTGCACAATTCCTTTTCAAGAAGTTTCCAACCAAACAAGAAGGTTTTCTAACAGAAATGCGCGCTAAAATTGTTAGCCGCTCTTCCCTAAATAAATTATCGATGAAATTAGGACTCGACGATTTGGTTCATTATGCTAAAACTAATGAACATTGCAGATATAAGTCTATGGGAGGCAACGCTTTTGAAGCATTTAATGGCGCATTGTTCTTAGATTATGGTTACAACTACGCATACAAAATCATCGTCAGTCGTATCATAAAGACACACATCGACCTTGAAGAACTTGAAAGAAACGAAAGAAACTACAAAAGTCGTCTCCTCGAATGGGCACAAAAAGAGAAACATATGGTTAACTTTAAACAAGTCGCTTCTAAAGGTTCTGGTTACGAACGTCTTTATGTTATACAAGTCTTCATTGATGACAAAGAATACGGACAAGCATCAGACTATTCCATAAAAGGTGCCGAGCAACTCGCCGCAGAAAAAACATGGAATATGATGATTAACAATGAATGAATAAATAATAACAGAAGTCTTATATTATGGCAATGAAAATCATACTTGAAGCGGACCCTTTTGATGACATCAGAGTTGTTGGCATCAATACTGCAGCGATGGATTATCAGTTGGCATCATATTTAAACAAAGCAATTCATACAGAGTTTGTCAAGAGAGAAGAGATAATAGACGAAAAAGGAGGAGAACATTCGTTCTATATTTATACAAAAGGTGAGAATTCAAATACATTCGACCTTGTAGCGGTAAAATCTTACGAAGGAAGAGATTGGATATCTTTTAAACCAAAAACAGACTACTTCTTCATCGTGAGAGGTTACATGAAAGATGAAAACTTCTCTACTATATTAAATAAGATTAATTCTATTCCCGCTGTCTTTCACGCATATCTTATTGATACCGGCAGCAACAAAAGAATCTATAACTTCCTTGAAGACATCGAGAATCACGAAACGTACGTTTTAGACAATATGAAAAAAGAAGGCATCCTCTGATTTAGAAGACGCCTTATAACCTTTGTTTCTATAAGATCATACATTAAAGAAAGGTTATGCTTTCTCAAATTGCTGCAAGAATCTCACATCGTTTTCGAAATATAATCTTAAATCGTTGACTTGATATTTGAGCATAGCAATTCTTTCTACACCCATACCGAAAGCAAAACCAGTATAAACCTCCGGATCTATATTACAAGCTTTCAAAATGTTAGGATCGCATATACCACATCCTAAGATTTCTAACCAACCAGTATGCTTACAAATATTACATCCTTTACCGCCGCATATGTTACATGAGATGTCCATTTCAGCTGATGTTTCTGTAAATGGGAAATATGAAGGACGGAAACGAACTTTTGTCTCTTCGCCAAAATATTCTTTTACGAAGTGAAAAAGTGTTTGTTTCAAATCGGCGAAAGAAACATCCTTGTCGATATATAAGCCTTCAATTTGATGGAAGATACAGTGAGCGCGAGCTGAGATTGCCTCGTTACGGAAAACTCTTCCTGGAGCGATAATACGGATTGGAGGTTGACCTTGTTCCATAGCACGAACCTGTACGCTTGAAGTATGTGTTCTTAACAACACATCAGGATCTTTGCTGATGAAGAAAGTATCTTGCATATCGCGTGCAGGATGGTCTGGAGGAAAATTCAATGCTGTGAAGCAGTGGAAGTCATCTTCAATTTCAGGTCCTTCGCTGATAACGAAACCTAAACGCTCAAAAATATTGTTGATTTCTTCTCTAACGATTGACAATGGGTGGCGCGCACCTTTCATTGAATCAACAGGAAGTGACAAGTCTTGATCATTTGCAGCTACGTTTTGTGTTTCGAATTGTTGCATCTGTTCGTCAAAGACTTCCTGCGCTCTGTTTTTCAACTCATTGAGTTTAATGCCGAGTTCCTTTCGTAACTCAGGTGCCACTTGTTTGAAGTCGGCAAACAAAGCCGGAATAACACCTTTTTTACTGATATAAGTCACTCTGAAATTTTCTAATGATTCTTTACTCTCTGCCTTGAAAGAGTTAATCTCGCCTAATATCTGAGCTATTTTTTCTATCATTGTTTTTTATTATTATTTAAGTCAACTGACAACGGACTACAGACTTTGCCTTCGACAGACTCATGCATCAGGTCGGTCACTGAACTTGTCGAAATGCCGACTTATGATTCTTTTGCCTTTTGTCTTTAGTCTTTAGTCATTTAATTCAATTTCTCAGTTCTTCAGATTCTCAGATTTTTAAATTTATTTAAGAATCTCCATTGTCATTGTAACTGGTTCTACCGGTACATCTTGATAACCTGTCTTTACGCCAGCAATTTTATCAATAACATCCATACCTTCAACAACTTCTCCGAACACTGTATATTCTCCGTCTAAATGAGGAGTTCCGCCAACTGTGGTGTAAGCATCTATTTGTTCTTGTGTAAAAGTCTTTCCTAAACGTTGTTGGTACATTTGTACGTGAGCTTCTGATAAAACTTGACCTTGAACAATATAGAATTGACTGCCGCTTGATGCTTTCTGAGGATTTACATAATCTGCTTGACGTGCTGCTGCCAATGCACCTTTTTTATGGATGTGATTTGGAAGGATTTCTGCCGGCACCTTATAACCTGGATCTAAAGTTCCGTCTTGATTTTGCCCACCTTGAATCATAAAGTCTTTAATGACACGGTGGAATGGTGAGTTGTTATACCAACCTTCTTTAACGAGTTTAATAAAATTATCTCTATGTAAAGGTGTATCATTGTATAATTTCACTGTGATGTCACCTTTTGTAGTTTTAATTAAAACCAATGTTTCTTTTTCTTGTGCTTGTGCTGTCATACCTAATAAGATACAAATAATTAAACAAATTTTTTTCATAAATTAATCGTCGATTTGTGAATATATTATTTCCAATTTAATTCTGTTTGCAGTGTCTGGACTATTAGGTCCATGGAATATCCAACGTTTTGCGTTGTATGCTCCTGAATATGTGTATATATATAAACCATAGTCTTCTGCATTAGGACCTGCCAAGATAAGATCTTGAACATATTCAGAGATTCTGAACCAAACCTGATCGGTGTCCGGGTCATAATAACCTCCGAAATAATTTGTTCCAACCAATTGGTCAGAAAGAAGAGTATACGAACCATCTTCTTTAGCTTTAACAACGACCAACTGAACTGGTTGCGTAAATATCGCTGTATCGTTATTAATTCCATCTATCAAACCATTTGCACCGGTTAGAGTCAGTTTTGCTTCATTAATAAGAACATTAGTATTCTGGTTTTCTGCCCATTGTGCAAGTTCCGGAAACTGAATCTTCGACCTCACACCTGCAGTCGATTGTACATATAAATATTCGTTAAATGTAGTATCATTAAAAGATATTGGAGCTTGTGCCTCTTCATAATTATGTTCGAAATGATTAAAACGTACATACTTATCGCTCACGTTGAAATCATAGTATGTTGTATCATAATCATTATGATAATAAACTCTCAAGAAAGAGTTTGTATTAAGCAAGTTAAAATAACAGATAGAACCTGTTTCTGTCGTCGGCTCACAAGAGACTCTAAATCCCTTAAAATAATTCATAAACACATCGTTGGACGTGAATCCTGCGTCTTGGTCATTGATAAACTTTTCACCCAAAGCATTGTCAATAGGGATTTGTATCACATTAACACCAATGGTATCATTAAGTTTCAACCTTGTTCTTGGTCGTGGTTGGAATGTATAATTTGCCAATTCGTCACCCACTTCAAACGACGTAGTAGAATAATATGTCATCGAGTCGCCAGACAACGATTCCGTCACCTCATGAATCTTAAACGTTAATGGAGTGAGAGTATCACCATAATATCCCGCATATAAAAGTTGTAATACTATCGAGTCGACTGTTGCACCATCACCCCATTGCAGACTATTACTAGTAAGACCTATTTGGGAATAGAATGAAAGATTTGAGTTTCCGAAGTGAGGGTCGTTAAGGTTACCTACAAGAGAAAGAGCTGCCGACTTAGTACTAAGAGAATCAACACGGTTTACCTCAGAAACAATATTCTGGTTGCCGGAGAATGCCACTCGGATGAAACTGCTGTTTGGTTGCAAAGAATCACCAATATGTTGAGGGGTTTTCTTACATGAAACAAAAACCACCAACAACAAAGTTACCGCTAATAATAAACGTTGTGTTTTCAAGGTTACTTATTTTTCTTTTTTTAACAAATTATCGTAAAACTCGTTGTATGCCTCAACGTAATTTTCCGGACTTTGGTATTCTAAGAATGGTTTACCTGAAGATTTAACGTACTCTTCCAGTTCGGGATTTATATTTTCACTTCCGAAGATGATAGCATCGGAGAAGTCGATGGCAGTCTTCATAAGATTCACATAATTGGTCGTCTTGAGATGCTTAACATCTTTAGGAGAGATGCCATTCATCTTCATTTTCTTATCAAAACCATCTTGGAATGAATCAGAGAAGTCATCATTATAAATAGAGAATACTATTTTTGAATCCGTAAATAGAGGGTTATCAATAAAAGTCCTCTTGATATATATAGGCATAAGAGCTGTCATCCAACCATTGCAATGAATAATATCGGGAGGCCAGTTAAGTTTTCGTATTGTTTCTATAACACCACGTGAGAAGAATATAGTTCTGTCATCGTTATCTTCGAAGAAGACACCATTAGCATCACATATCGTAGCCTTACGTTTTGTAAAGAAATCGTCATTATCGATAAAGTAAATCTGCATCCTTGCTTTTTGGATAGATGCGACTTTGATAATGAGCGGGTGGTCGGTGTCATTGATGATCAGGTTCATACCCGAAAGGCGAATAACCTCATGCAACTGATTTCTTCTCTCGTTGATACAACCAAAGCGAGGCATAAAGATTCTTATCTCCTTCCCTTTCATTTGAATACCTTCCGGCAAGTTACGACCAATGGCAGAAATTGGATTTTCATCCAAGTAAGGTGTTATCTCCTGATGAACAAATAGTATCTTAGTTTTTTCCATATTTTGGCATAATTTAATTATGTCGAAAAGACAATACAAAATTAAGCAAAAATTTTTGATTAAATGAAGAAAAAAATCAGTTTTTGAAAAAAATACTTTACAACTTAAAATTATTGTTAAAGTGGAATAAAAATTGATTTATTTTTGGACACGAAAAAAAAAGCAATGCAACTTTTGACGAAACACTTCGTTAAGTAGTTGTTAATACCTAAAATAGTAGTCTGTTATGAAACGAGCATTTTTATTTTTGTCGATTTTGTTGTCGCAAGTAGGATTTTTATTTTCACAGAACAACGTAAGTGGTGTATTGATCGACAGCTTAAACAATGAGAAATTACCATTTGTCAATGTAGGTTTAATGCGTGCCGTCGACTCTGTCTTTGTGTCGGGAGCATCATCCAACGAAGTTGGTTCTTTCAAATTGGAGCATGTACCGAATGGAGAATACATCTTATTCGTTTCATCAATAGGTTATGAATCTATAAAAAAGACCTTGGACGTAAATTCCGACTTAGATTTAGGTTTGATAAAAATGAAACCTGGCAGCACGACCTTAGACGAGGTCGTCATCGTTGAGAAACGTCCTCTCTTCAGCAATGAAGGTGAGAAAACATTATATAATGTGAGCGAAGACCCTAGTGTACAGACTGGAACAGTCTCTGATGCTTTGCAGAATGCTCCGGGAGTGGAAGTCGATGTGGAAGGTAACATTACGTTACGCGGAGTTTCTTCTGTAGAAGTCTGGATCAACGGACAACCTTCAAATCTTAACGAAGAAAACCTCAAGACTTATCTGCAACAAATGCCTGCCAACGCACTCGAAAGAATTGAAGTGATAACAAATCCTTCAGCACGTTACTCATCAAACAGCGACGGCGGCATCATCAATATCGTAACCAATTCCAAGATTAAGAAAAACCAATTCATCAGCTTTGGCGCAAGAGCTTCTTCTTCACCAAACGTCTCTCCTTGGGCATCATACGTATGGGCAAACGAAAAATTATCTCTTAACGTCTTCGTAAACGGATCTTATTCAAAATGGGAGAACTACAATAACGGATATAGCACTTCCTACGATATAAACCATAATATCACAAACCATACAACGTATAATGGCAAATCTTTCTCCAACAATTTCGGTGGCGGCTTCAATATTAATTTCGACTATAACATCGACACCATGAACACCATCGGTTTCTGGATTGGTGGTTGGCCTCACGCTAATAACAGCGAAAGCTGGCAGGAGACATTCCGTCACGAATATATGCAAGACTCAGGAATGTATCATTACGACACTTACGGCGATTCAAAAGGTCTCAATCAGTTCTATCATGCCGGTTTGCAATATATGCATAAGTTCAACAATGAAGGTCATAACATCAGTTTAAGAATGACAGGCAATATGGCAAACGGTTACAGCAATGAATACAATAAACAAACATACGAGACTCAAACTTGGATGAATGTCGATTACAGAGAATTAACCAATTACAACGACATGGGATACGGAGTAAACATTGACTATTCACTTCCATATTCAGAAAACGGAGAGATTGGAATAGGCGCTTCCTACGAATATAGTCCCGACAATTATTACATCGATTACGACACGCTCAACGGAGAGGTTTATGTCAAGGATATTATGAGAAGTTTTTCCAGAGAAGTGGGAACCAATGAATATGACGTTTATCTCACAGTTCAACAGAAGTGGGGCAACTTCGTCTTGAAACCTGGTATAAGAATGGAATACGAGAGATTATGGAGCAATATCGCAGGTTATGAAACAGTCAATCAAACAAATGAATATCTCAATTGGCGTCCTTCAATACATCTTTCATACAGAACCAAATCGATGCACAACTTCAGCATGAGTTATTCACGCCGTATCGCTCCTCCTGGCGCAAGAGACATCACAAGTTTTAAGTTCTATAGTACTGAATCATTCTCAACAGGCAATCCTGACCTTCTCCCAACATATACCAATTCCGTTGAAGGTGGTTGGACAAAATACTGGAACAGATTCGGTTCTGTCGGTTTAACAGCATATTACAGAGATTCAAGAAATACCGTCGACAATATCAGCGACGTGATATATGATGATTTCTTCGGAAGATATGTAAAATATTCTTATCCTGTCAATGTCGGAAAGTCATCCAGAACAGGTTTGGAAGCAAACGTCACTTATCGTCCAACAGCGATGTTCAATATGAGATTATATGCTAATGTTTATGACTATTATTTTGAGACAAAATTTGATAAGAGCGGTGAAATCGTAAAAGACAATTCATTGGTTTACAGTATGCGTCTTAATCTTTGGACTAAGTTGTGGAATAAGTTAGAGATTCACGCATCAGGAAACTACCGTTCTCCACAGAAATCACTCTTCGCTGAACGTCAGGCAAATTATTCCATCAACTGCGGATTGCGTGCCGATTTCTTCGACAGAAAAATGTCGGTTCATATCAATGTCAACGACATCTTTAATTGGAACAAATGGGATAACAACACAACAAACCCATATTACGAATCATATAGTTCGTTTAAATTCAATAGTCGTTCGATCAGTGCCGGTTTAGTATTCCGTTTCGGCAAGATGGAACTCGAGAGAAAGGCACAGACAGGTGGCGGCGAGATTCAGAACCCTAATGTAGGTATGTAGAATTAATAAAATTTAAGGCGCAGTCTGCGCCTTAAATTTTATTAATAATTTCACTCTCCTAATTTCAAATCGCCATCTTTAATCCAACCTATTTTTCTGAATATCTCACCAAATATCCATGTGAATAATGCCGGCAACAAGAAACATATTAACAATATTCCCATCCACATATTTGTTCCACCATCAGGCATTGCCGTGAGAACGCCGAAAGGTCCAACCAAACCACAGGTTCCCATACCGGCTCCGATAGGCACATTTTCCAATTGGAACAAACAAGTTGATATAGGTCCGGTTATAGCGGATGCCAGCGTCGGCGGTATCCACACCAGCGGATTCTTGATTATATTGGGCATCTGAAGCATTGATGTTCCCAAACCTTGAGAAATAATTCCAGACCAACGATTTTCCCTAAACGACATCACTGCAAATCCCACCATCTGTGCGCAACATCCCGCTGTGGCAGCACCGGCAGCAATTCCCGACAATCCGATGGCGATACATAATGCGGCACTGCTGATCGGCAACGTTAACGCAATACCAACAGAAACCGACACAACCACTCCCATAATGAAAGGTCGCAGTTCTGTAGCATTTTCTATAAAACGACCAAACGCCTCCATAAATGCATTGATGCCGGGACCGACGAACATGGCGAGAAGAACGCCGCTTATTATCACGACAGAAGGCGTGACGAGAATGTCGACTTTTGTTTCTTTAGAGACAATCTTACCAAGTTCGGTGCTTATCACAGTGGCTACGTAAGCACCCACAGGACCGCCGAGAGCGTTGCCTGCGATGCCGCAGACTGTAGCGGAGAACAAGACAAGTGAAGGCGCATGTAGCGAGAATGCAATGGCGACACCTATCGCAGCGCCGGTAGCCTGCTTGGCATATTTCGCAATCTCAACTAAAATAGGAACATTCAACTTATCACCCAAAGTGGTAAATATCGTTCCAATTAATAATGAGGCGAAGAGACCGAAAGCCATCGCTCCTAAAGCATCGAGAAAGTAAGACTTCGCCGTGATATTGACGTCTTTCTTCTTTAAAAAATCTTGAAACTTCATATCATATCATTTTAATCTGAGAACCTAAAAATTAGTGGAATCTAGATTTTTACATTTTACATCTTCTAGATTCTTTTATACAAATCCTTCATACATTCTGCAAAGTCCAAATGTCAAAGCTTTTTGTTTTACATTCTTGAAACCGCATTCCTCCATCGTTTTTATAAAATCCTTTGGCTTAGGAAAATTCAATACCGACTGTGGAAGATAAGTATAAGCTTTGCTGTCGCCGGATATTTTCTTTCCGACAAGAGGCAAGATGTTAAGGAAATACAATTTGTATAAGGAAAGTAAAATCTTATTTTGAGGAACCGAAAGTTCTAATATTAATAGGTGACCATTGTCTTTCAATACACGTCTTAATTCTTTGAGACCTTTTTTCTTATCTTCAAAGTTTCTTATTCCGAATGCGATGAAAGCCGCATCGAAAGTGTTGTCGTTGAAACTGAGATTTTCGCATTCTTCGACTTTAAAATTTATTGCAGAACTTAGATTCAAATCCTTGACTTTCTCCTCTCCCACTTTAAGCATTCCTTCAGATATGTCGATGCCTGTCACTGAAGGGATTCCGGCTTTTGCCAAAGCTATCGTTGAATCGGCAGTACCGCAAGCCACGTCTAAAACCTGAGAGTTTTCTTGAATCTGAGAATCTGAGAATCTGAGAATCTGAGAGTTTGTTTTCAGGTTTTCAGATTTTGAGTTTTTCAGATTCTTAACGATGCGTTTAACCGCTTTCCTTCTCCAAATCTTATCGATGTTAAGAGAAAGAATATGATTCAGTTTATCGTAAGTCGGAGCGATGTTATCGAACATCGAACGGACGAAATTTTTATCGGCCATATTATTTTTCTTGTCATTGAATTGTTAATGGTCACAAGGTCTCAGGGTCAGAAGACTATAGGGCATTCATACTTTGCGACCTTGCGACTCTGCGACCTTATCTCATTATTGTAAATTATTCTTCGTCGAGAGCAACCCGCAAGCGGCGTCGATGTCTTGTCCGCGCGATGCTCTGATGGTGGCGATGATGCCTTTGTCGTTGAGTCTGTCGCGGAAACGTATCATATCTTCGTTGGTAGGACTTTGCAGGTTGATGCCTGGAATGTTGTGGTATCTGATGAGATTTACTCGGCAACGCAGACTTCCAAGTTGTTTCGCCAATTCCTTGATATGGTCGGAAGTGTCGTTTAGACCTTTGAAGACAATATATTCAAAGAAAACGCGACGTTGTCCGCTCCAGTCGTGCTGACGTATCGCATGTATCACTTCGCGAATAGGATAAGCCTTTTCTACAGGCATGATTTTCATTCTTTCGTCATGGAAAGGAGAGTGAAGACTGACGGCGAGGTTGCATTTCGATTCTTCAAGGAAACGTTTCATATAAGGTATCACGCCTACTGTCGACACTGTTATTCTTGTCGGGCTCATAGCGAGACCCCAGTCGGAAGTCATGACGTTGAGCGTGCGCATGAGGTTGTCGTAGTTGTTCATCGGCTCGCCCATTCCCATGAAGACGAAGTTGGTGAGTTTCTCGTATTCCGGAAGGTTTAAAATCTGATTTAATATGTCGCTTGCCGGAAGATTCTCTTGAAAACCTTGTTTACCGGTCTGACAGAAGAGACAGTTCATTTTGCATCCGACCTGCGATGAGACGCATAATGTAGCGCGGTCTTTATCAGGAATGTAAGCAGACTCTATGAAGTTGTCGCCACCCGGAAATAGATATTTCTTCGTGCCGTCTTTCGACTCTTGGACATTGGCGAAGTCTCTGTAGCCTGTAGTATAATTCTCTGACAAAAGCTGACGTGTCGCTTTGGAGAGGTTCGTCATCTCATCGAAGCTGGCGGTGTGTTTTTTGTAGAGCCATTCTGTCAGTTGTTTGGCTGTAAACTTCGGCAATCCATGTTGATTGACAACATCTTGTATTTCTGCTAATGTTAAACCTAATAATGATTTCATCATGATGTATATTTTTTGCAAAGGTATTAAAAAACTCTCAGATTATGTCACATTTCCATGTGATTCTACAGGAGATATTCCACAATCTCTCAATCTTTCAATTCTCAGTTTCTCAGATTTTCAGTTTCTCAGATTCTATTTTGGGCGTTCCGGCTACGCCGTCAGGCTTTCCGCTATATCTTTGCTCGCTTTCTCCCGTTCCCGCACCCAAATCCCGCTCCCGAAAAACTCGCAAAGGATGCCGCTCCAATCCCTAACGCAGAGGGGAGACAACAAGATAATTATATTACTTCTTCGTATAGCCCGTAGCTCGTCCTTTGCCTACTTTCTCTATGAAACCACTCTCCAACAACTCTTTCAATGTACGTTCAATGGTCGTTTCGCTAATATCAGGACAAAGTGTGGCAATATCCGATTTCTTTACAATACCAAGTTTTTTCTCAAATACAGCTTTCACTCTATCCGCTTTTGACAATTTATGATGCTTCAAATGTTCAATGCGGTCTTGGAACTCATTGTAGCCTTTTAATACAATTCCCAAATAATATCTGACAAATGAGGTATAGTCGCTTCGGTTGTTGTGCCACTCGATTGAACTGTTCTGCAAGGCTTCATAATATGTTTCCTTTGTCTTTTCTATTAACATTTCCATACTGATATATTTCCCTACGATATAACCGCTACGATAGAGCAACAGTAAGGTCAGCAATCGGCTCATACGTCCGTTGCCGTCATTGAACGGGTGTATGCAAAGGAAGTCAAGAATGAACATCGGTATCAGCAGCAACGGATCATATTCCGCACGCTCAATGGCATTGTTAAACTCATTACACAGGTTCTCCATTGCTTCTGGTGTCTGAAATGCAGGGACAGGCGTAAATCTTACTCTTTGTTGTCCATCTTTGCTCGATTCCGCTATCACATTATCCGTGTTCTTAAATCTTCCCCCGGTATCGCTACTGCTAAAACTATATAGGTCACGATGCAATTGCAGAATGATGTTCGGACGGATAGGGATATACTCATAACTGTCATGGACGGTAGCCAAAACCTCCCTATATCCTGCAATCTCCTCTTCTGAGCGATTACGAGGTTCTACTTTCTCAATTACCAATGCCTCCAATCGCTCGTCTGATGTATATATACCTTCAATTTTATTGGAAGCCTTGGTACTTTGAATTTTGGCTATATCCAACAATGCTGTCAATACATCGGACTCAGCTTCTATATACAGTTCCTGCTTGCCTCTGAATTCGTGCAATGAAGACAGCAAATTGACAATATCGGGTGTCAATAGCCGTTTGGGAGTTTCCTTGTAATCAAATGTATGCATACCTTAATCTTATTGATGCTACAAAGTTAATGTTTTTTCTGCCTCACAAAAGAAAAATCTGCATCATTTTTACCATTTATGATGCAGATTCTGATAAGATGATGCAGATTAAGAGTTCTTCAATCGGTAAGTAGTTTATCGTTTAACGCCCATAGTCTTTAGTTCTGCTATAAGGTAGCGCTTACGATAATGAGTCCATGTAAGATTTGGCACTCGTGAATGCAAAATTTCTATATCCTTGAAATACCGATAAATTGGAAATCTTACCAATTTCTATCGTTATATGGATTTCGTATATCCTTCAGCTTTGAAAACTTCCACATTTTCTACTCAGGACAGCGAAAACACTTTCAATATGTCTGAATACAAAAAAATCCGTCACGACAAAAAAGTCATAACGGATAAGTCATTCTTAGAAAATTTTTCAGGTTCTCAGATTTTAGAGTTTTCTGATTTTAAAATAGTGCTTATAAAAACATCGAGAAATATACCGGCATATATATGATGTCGTTTTTTTCTGATATTTCTCTTTCGTTAGAGAGAACTACAGCTTTCTTTATCTTATAATCATCGTTTGTGATAAAGTGGTTTAGAGCTGCATGCACATAATAGTCCTTCCCTGATTTAACTTCAATAGGCAGAACACAAAGATTGTCATAATCGTCAATGAGAAAATCGACCTCGCCTCTTGTTTTGTTGTCATAATAAAACAAGGTCTTTCCATGAGCCCTTAATTCTTGTGCCACAACTGACTCATAGACAGAACCAAGATTTATACTATTTTCCTCATTGAGAATTGCCGTAATATTGTTTTTATATAATATATTCGTTAGTAATCCTATGTCGTTGAAAAATAATTTCAAGAGATTCTTTCCTGCAGATTCTATCAAAGGAAAAGTCGGATTTGATATTGCCTTAACCTCCAATGCAATACCAGCTTGAATCAGATAATCGAACTCATCTCTATAGTTATCGTAGCGTTTACCTTTCTGATTGTCGATGTCTTTAATGACAACTCTTTTCTTTTTGTTCTCAAGAAAAGAAGGTAGCAAAGAATATATACGCTGTATTTTAAGTTTGTTTTCCTTATCGTACTTGGCAGCATCAATACCATAAAGTTCATGAATGTTAGAATGTACTTCGCGAACCTTTACGATGTTATTTGTCACCAAAAATGTATTTACAGCGGCAGGCATTCCTCCAATAAGAAGATAGTTCTTGAACAGATTCATCATACGATTGTGCATACCATTATCGAGTGATTCATGAGAAAGGAATTTAGCACGGATGGCATCTATAGCGTATGAACCAAAACCATTAGCAATAATAAACTCCTCAAAATCTAACGGATACATTCTTTTAATACTGATGCTCCCTAATGGGATGGAAGTCGTTTTCCCTAAGGTGATGCCTAAAGAAGAACCACTTGCTATAAATGTGAACTTGTTATCTTGATTCAGGAATTTCAGTAATGTAAGAAACTGAGGATATTCTTGTATCTCATCAAGAAAGATAATGGTGTCATTTTTATCGTTCATCTTCTCACCTGCAATGGAACTGAGTTTTAAATAGAAGTCTTGAACGGATGATACATTCATAAATACTCGACTCTGAAATTTGTCCTCTGCAAAATTTATCTCAATGTAATTTTTAAATAACTCTTGCGCGACTTTTCTGATTATAAATGACTTTCCAACCTGACGAGCTCCATCTATAATCAATATAACATCTGGATTTGTTTCAAGATGATGTCTTATGTCTTTTTCTATCTTTCTATATAGCATATTGTTATGTTTTAATGAATATAAAATCAATGGTTTATGATTTCTAAACTACACTTTTCCTGTAAAAATAACTATGCAAATATACACTTTTCCTATAAAATATCGAGTTAAAAAATACATTTTTCAGAAAGAAATAATTATTTTTGGTTAGGAATTAGGAGTGAAGATAGTTGAAGAACGGGAAATGGGTGAATGGGTTCTCCCGTAGAGACACACTGACGTGTGTCTTGAATTGATAGATTGATTGATTATATGTTTATTGCTTATATCGAACTTACGTTAAACAAAAAAAGGAACCTCAGATTTCTGAAGTTCCTCTGTCGTACCCAGGGCCGGGATCGAACCGGCACGAGTGTTACCTCATCGGTTTTTGAGACCGACGCGTCTACCAATTCCGCCACCTAGGCATTAGTTAGTTTCAATGAACATTTGCGAGTGCAAAAGTAATAATTTTTTTGTTACGACAAAGAAAAATTTTCTTATTTTTGCAAAAAATTTCAAACCCAATAAATTAATGTCATGCAACAGCCTTTAGTATCAATCTTTTCAGGCAGAGCCACACGTTATTTAGCAGAAGAAATCGCTAAATATTACGGCAAACCTCTCGGAGAATCAAGTGTTTTAGTTTTCTCTGACGGCGAATTCCAACCTAGTTTCGAAGAAAACATAAGAGGAAGAGACGTATTCTTAATCCAATCAACATTCCCTCCACAAGAAAATATGATGGAACTGTTGTTGATGGTTGACGCTGCAAAACGCGCTTCAGCACGTAGAATTATTGCTGTGATTCCTTATTTCGGCTTCGCACGTCAAGACAGAAAAGACCGTCCTCGTATCAGCATCGCCGCTAAATTGATGGCTGACTTATTGACAACAGCAGGCGTAACACGTGTCATAACAATGGACATCCACGCCGACCAAATCCAAGGATTCTTCAACGTTCCTGTCGATAACATCTTCGCTTCAAAGATTTTCGTCCCTTATATCGAAAGTCTCAACTTACCAAACTTAATGGTAGCATCTCCAGACGCTGGCGGTACTCGTCGTGCAGCTTCTTACGCTAAGATGTTGAACACTGTGTTCTCAATCTGTCACAAACAACGTTCAAAACCAAACGCAATCGAACAAATGTTGCTCATCGGCGACGTTAAAGATAAAGACGTCATCCTCATCGACGACATGATTGACACTGCAGGTACAATCACAAAAGCCGGTAAATTAATTAAGGAAAACGGTGCACGCAGCGTCCGCGCTTTCGCAACACACCCAATATTATCTGGCGAAGCAATGGAAAGAATCGAAAATTCAGTATTCGATGAAGTAGTCGTCACCGACACTATTCCAATCGCTAACCCAAGCAGCAAGATTCACGTTCTTTCAACAGCTCCTCTCTTCGCAGAAGTTATCAAACGCGTTGAAAACTACGAATCATTAAGCGATTTATTCAAAAAATAATCGTAGAGACGTCACCCTGTGGCGTCTTGATAAGATGTCACCCTGTGGCGTCTTGATAAAAATAAAAAAAAGAGACGCCATACAATGACGTCCCTACAGATTAAATAAATTATTAACAAATTTTAAAAATTAAATTATGAATTCAGTATCATTGAGCGGTTCTCTTCGTGAGAACGTAGGGAAAAAAGATGCTAAAAAATTACGCGCACAAGGTTTAGTACCATGCGTTATTTACGGTAACGGAAGAGAAATTCGTTTCTACACAGAAGCTAAGAGTTTCAAAACTATCCTCTTCACCCCAGAAACTTACATCATCGATTTCACAATCGACGGACAAGTTTGCCGTACAATCCTCCAAGATATTCAATATCACCCACTCAGCGACGAAGTTCTCCATGCTGACTTTTTGGAAGTAACAGAAGAAAAACCTATCACAGTAACTCTTCCTGTTCGCACAGAAGGTACATCACCAGGCGTTATGCGCGGTGGTAAACTCAAAGTTAGAATCCCACGCCTTAAAGTAAAAGGCTTAATTAAAGATCTTCCTGATTTCGTTATCGTAAACATCTCTGAATTAAACGTTAACCAAGCTATCAGAGTTAAAGACCTCTCTATTGAAAACGTCACTCCATTGGTAGCCGCTAACAACATCGTTTGCGACGTTAAAGCTAAGAAATCAGCTATCGCAGAAGAAACAGAAGAATAATCTTCTATTCTATAAAACAAAAAAGGAATCGAGTCATGTATTCGGTTCCTTTTTTTTAAATCTTTGCATTTATGAGAAGAATCTGTTTTTTTTGTTTTTTTTATATTGCTATTAGTTTTCAACTATTAGCCGTCAGGGGACTTCAGATTCTCAGATTCAAAACAATATTTCGATAACCTAAGTACTATGAAAAAACATTTTCTATTGTTAATGACAATTATTTTTGTTTGTTCATGCACTCAACGCAAACAACTTGGATATACTAAAAATGGTATACAAGGTTATACTCACTTTAAAAACAATGAGCCAATAAATATACAAACAATATCAGAAGATGAATATCATTCATTTAGAAAACAATATATTGATTTATCGTTAGATACATTATCACTGGTAAAAGAAAGAAACGATAGTGTTTATCTTCCTTTGGATAATGGCAGTTGCTTAGAACTTAGAAATAACACGTCAGAAAATCATATTGACGACTATATAAAATACAATTACTTAGGCTTTCTTGATCACTTTAATGTGTACGTATTAAAAGTCATACGTTTTTCAAATGAAGAGACATGGTTCGTAAACAAATCCAATAGTAACATTATAAAAACATTGCCATACTATTGTGCTTCCAATCAGCATATTGTTTCTTACGATATGCCTGACAGTGACAGATATAATGGAATAGAAATCTTTCGTTGGTCAGAAAATGGCTTGCAGAAAACAGATTCTTTAAAACCTAATTGGTTTGTTAAGAACATATTTTGTCTCTGTGAAAATATCTTTGTTGTTGAAGCACTTACTTTTAATTCGGAAGATTTATTTCTTAAAATAGTTCTGCAATGATTATAAAACTTAATATATAGAAACTCCCAATTCCCAATCAAAACTTCTCAGAATTCCAGAATTCCAAAGTTCAAAAAAACCGTTGTCTGTTGTCTGTTGTCCGTTGACTTTTGCTATCTTTGCAGGCATGAAATACTTAATAGCTTGTCTCGGAAACATTGGTGCCGAATATGATAACACAAGGCACAACATCGGCTTCAAAGTCGCCGATTATCTTAATGAAGATTTAAAAGGAACTTTTAGTACGCAACGTCTCGCTCAGGTGTCGGAACTGCGTTATAAAGGTCGTACCATGATAGTGATAAAACCAACAACATATATGAACCTTAGCGGCAAAGCCGTAAAATATTGGATGCAACAAGAGAAGATACCAATTGAAAATATCCTTGTCGTTCTTGACGAGATAGCTCTTCCTCTCGGAACTCTACGCATGAGAAAGAAAGGCAGCGACGCAGGTCATAACGGTCTCGCCAACATAATTGAAAGTCTTGGAACCAACGTCTTCCCACGGTTACGTTTCGGTATAGGAGACGACTTCCCGAAAGGAAAACAAATAGACTTCGTATTAGGCAAGTGGAAACCTTCTGAAATTGACACCGTAAACTCACGCTTAGATGTGGCTGCAAGTTTCATAAAGAGTTTCGTCACACAGGGCGTCGATTTGACAATGAATCAGTTTAATAATAAATAATAAAAAAGGAGGTGCACACCTCCTTTTCGCTTTATTGATTCATGGCGAAAGCATAAGCTCCGATGCAGACTGCCGATGAGGTTCCGAGTTTTGTCGCAGTAACACCGATTTTCTTTGATGGGTCGTACCAGACTTCTTTTTCAGAGAATGGAACTTTTATCATTTTGCCTGATGAACTGTCGCAGAAAGACTTCTGTCCTTCTTCATCATCGAGGTTGTAAGCGGAAATCTCCATTCTTGGGATTTCGTTTCCGTCCAAACCAGGATAAGCTTTGTTGAGATGTTCAACGACTTTAGGCATGAATATTTTTGATGCGCCAGACAATCCGCCGCCAAGAACAACAATACCATCAACCACTGTTGCAATGTTAGCGATGATGTCGGCTAATATTGTAGCGAATTCATCCCAAGCTTTGAGAGCTGCTTCTTTGTTACCTTCTTTATTTCCCATTGCTATCTCGTAGATATCGAAAGGTTGTGGAGCATCGTTGAATTCTATTCCTGCCTCACGAGCATAGACGCGGCGCACGCCTCTGATGCTGATGGAGTCTTCCGCACTTGTCTGTGGATAAAGTATGTTTCTCATGCACCATACTTCTGCGCCTGCCGAGTTGTCGCCTTCAAGGAGTCTGCCGTTAAGAACAACGCCGCCGCCAAAGCCAGTGCCGAGAGTAAGTCCAACAAGATTCTTATATCTCTTAGGGTTGCCTGCTTTTTCCAACATGGCGTTGATTTCAGGAAGTACGCCGCCAAGAGCTTCACCATAAGCGAATAAGTCGCCATCGTTATTGATATAAACAGGGACTTTAAACTCATTTTCCAACATCGCTTTCAATGCAACGCCGCCTCTGAATAATGGCAAGTTAGCCAAATCGCAGATGATGCCGTTAGGATAGTCGGCGGGACCTGGGAAGCAGAAACTTATCGCTGCAGGCTTGCTTCCGCATAATTCTTCAGTGCGACGGAATCCATCAATGATTTTTTTAAGTTGCTCTTCTAATGTGTCTGAAGCTGTCTTGATAGTAAATGCTTCTATTATTTCTTTATAGTTTTGTACTGCTGAGAATTTGAATCCTGTGCCGCCGGCATCTAGGACGAAGATAATGCTATTTGAATCCATAATATTTAATTTTTAATTTTTTCTTTCTTATGTAAAAACTTCTCCACCCAAATTACCCACATTATAAATATGAAGAAATAGAATAATGTCTTGAAGAAATAATCGTGGAAGAAGTCGAAACGTGTTGGGAATGGTATCATGCATAGTGTGATGCCAACAACTCTCACAACGTTTATAAATTCTATGATGACGAGTCCTAAAGGGATGTACCATAATTTATGTTTCCAAGGACCGGGGAATATCAGCATCAGAAACAACCAATGCAACCATTGTTTTAGACTTGTACATTCCGGTGCCACACTGATATATGAATATGTATCGTTACAATTCATCACGCCGATGATGTGATTGTGTGTCACGATGTCAACTCTAAAGATATGTTCCAATACCCAGCAACTTTGATTAAACAACAATGTCGATGCCGAGTCAAATAATCTACTGATAAGGTCGGAGATAGGGAAATAATTTGTTGCCTGCCATCCTAAATATAGGAAATGGAAAGTAAATATCAACAAAATGAACAATCCAACATCAATGGTCGAAGTGTATTTCTTGTCTTTGTATAGTTCTTTTATTTTTTGTATGTAATTCATAATTTTATTTTTTGCTATGAACCGTGAGTTATGAGTTTTTGCTCGCTGCCCGTAGTTCATAAGGTGTTTATTCATCAGAGATTTCTTTGAGTGTAGCCTGATAAGTCGTAAATATCAATGCTCTTGAAATATACCCGAGATATTTCTTTCCATCAACTACCGCTATATTATAGTTTCCGGAGCGTTCAAACTTCTTAACAACTTCTTCTGCACTGTCTTCCGTTGTTACGAGATAGTCGGGCAAAAGCATAATGTCTTCAATCAAAGTATCGTATTGTTCCGGGTCGAAGATAATCTTACGTATTGAATCGAAGAGTACGTGACCTTTGAGGTTTCCATTCTCATCAACAACGGGATATATATTTCTTGTTGAGGTTGATATTATTGGGAGCAAGTCTCTCAGTGTTTGTTCAGGGCGTATGGTTTTAAAGTTAGTTTCGATGAGTTTATTTATTGTCATCATATTAAGGATGCTAACATCTTTGTTATGTGATACGCGTACACCTTTATCGCTGACTGCTTTGGTATAAATAGAATCTTTGAAGAATATCCTGTTGATTGCATAAGAAAGTGCCGACACAATCATCAGAGGCACCATCAAAGAATAACCATTTGTTATCTCAGCGATAAGGAATATTCCGGTGAGAGGCGCATGAAGCATTCCCGCTATGACGCCACCCATACCTACGAGAGCGAAATTCGTTATGTTAAGATTACCTATGCCGAGAGCATTTACTAATGTTGCGAAGAACATTCCTGAGAAAGCACCAATGAACAAGGCAGGAGCGAATGTGCCGCCAACACCTCCTGCCGCAAAAGTGAAAGATGTAGCAAATGCCTTAAGGAATATTATCACCAACATTAAAATCAAGACAATCCATATGTTATTCTGAAAATTTGCGAATATACCATTCTCGAATAGAATAGACTGGTCGTTATTAAGAGCAGCGTTGATAGCCTCGTAACCTTCACCATATAAAGCAGGAAAAATAAAAATCAAGATTCCCAGTCCACTAACACCTAATCCAAATCTTACCCAAGGTGACTTTATCTTCTTGAATTTTTTGTCGACTTTGAAATATACATACATAAAATACGCCGACATCAGTCCAACGAACAATCCAAGTCCAATATAAAACAGTGAGTTCGATGGCATGAAAGCGGTGCTTGTTGTGATGGTGTATTCGAAAGCACGACCCAGGAAATAATAAGACGTCAATATCGCCACGAACGATGAAACTATGATTGGTATCAGCGACGCCATAGAGATGTCTATCATAAACACTTCGATGGCGAATATGATTCCGGTGATTGGAGCCTGGAAGATTGACGCAAGTGCTGCGGCACACCCCATACCAATGAGCACCACTATGTTTTTCTGATTGAGTCGCAACAACTGTCCTATGTTGGAACCTATGGCAGAACCCGTTGACACCGATGGACCTTCAAGTCCGACAGAACCACCAAAACCAACAGTCAATGAACTCGTGATGATAGACGCAAAAGTATTATAGGGTTTAACGGCACCTTTATTCTTTTGTATAGCATATAAAATACCGGGGATGCCATGCCCCACATCACGTTTCAAAAAATATCGGCAGAAAATAATAGTAAGCAAGATTCCGATTGCCGGAAGGATGAAAAACAACAATCCATAATGATCTTCATGGGTTGCAATGTTATAGAAATAATCTCTAATGTAATGTGCCAACTTCTTGATAATAATTGCAGACAGACCTGCAAGGAAACCTGTTGGTACACTTAGGAGCAACATAAACTGCTTCTCCGACATATGCGTGTGACGCCATTTGTTTATTTTATGCGCCGCTAATATTAACCTCGCCTTTATTTTTTTCTTCACAATATTTTCTTTTTGTTTTCAACATTCAAAGATAAAAAATGAATTCATAATACGAATGTTTTTTTCAATATTTTTTTTATCTTTGCAAAACACAATCTTTGATAGAGAAATGCGAGTTTTTAGTTATAACGTAAACGGAATTAGGGCAGCTATTTCCAAAGGTTTTTTACAATGGTTGGAGGTCAATTCACCCGACGTGATATGCCTTCAGGAAATCAAGGCAACTCAAGATCAAATTCCTCTCATGGAAATAGAGATGCTTGGTTACCACCACTACTGGTTCCCTGCAAAGAAAAAAGGTTATAGCGGAGTAGCAATCTTGTCGAAGATTAAACCTGATAATGTCGTTTATGGCATGAACAAAACAGAATATGACGACGAAGGCAGATTTCTTAGAGCCGACTTTGGTGAACTCTCTGTTGTAAGTGTATATCATCCTTCAGGCACCAGCGGCGACGAACGACAAGATTTCAAGATGGAATGGCTTGAGTTTTTCCATTCTTACGTCAACGAACTAAGAAAGTCACGCCCACAACTCATCATCTCCGGCGACTATAATATATGTCACGAAGCCATCGACATCCACGACCCAATTCGAAATGCCAAGTCATCGGGTTTCTTGCCCGAAGAACGACAATGGTTCACCAACTTCCTTAACGATGGTTATATCGATAGTTTCAGATTCTTGAATAAAGAACCTCACAATTATAGTTGGTGGAGCTATCGTTTCAATGCAAAACTAAACAACAAAGGTTGGCGCATCGACTATCATATAATAACAGAAAACCTTATCGAGAAATTAGTCGGCGCATCAATAATGCCTGAAGTAAATTTCTCCGACCATTGTCCTATCACTGTTGAAATTAAATAAATTAGATATATGGATTTTATTAAATACAACCTAGAAGAGATTATGATGATTGCCGTTTTGGCAGTTGTTCTTTACTTAATCTATTACGTTGTTAAATCGAAAAAACGTCGTCGTAAAATAGGATTCTACTTCAACTTCATCATGTATAAGTTGGGAATAATCAGCCGTATGTCGAAAACTTATATAGGAATGTCGCACGTAAAAGAATGTTACGAACCTTTGGTTGACATTGTGGCGCATCCTAAGATTATTTACAACGAAGCAACTATAGAAAAACCTGTCTTGCTGAGACAAAATGTTGCCGACAAACTTTACAGAATTGCCGACAAACTTCCTGACAATATTTATATTAAGATTTATAGCGCATATCGTTCACGCGTGAGACTAGAGGAAATTTGGAAAAATGAAATAGAAAAAATAGAAAAAGAAAATCCCGGCATGCAACGCGGCGAAATCTTGTCGCTGGCAAAATTCAAAGTCACACCTCCTAACACCAATATGGGAGGTCACGATACAGGTGCCGCCATCGATTTAGCATTGTGCGACAGAAATGGTAACGACTTAGACTACGGCACAAAATACCACGAAAATGCTCAGGCAAAATCTACAGTGGTATTGAATGCAGAACAGAAACAAAACAGGAAATTCTTGTTACAACTGATGAAGTCGCAAGGTTTTGTGCAACAACCATCACAATGGTGGCACTACTCATACGGCGACCGCTATTGGGCAGTGTATAAAGGCAAACGCCACAGCGCCATCTATGGTCCTGCAGAAAAAGAATTTGAAAACACAGGATACCAAAGAATTATCAAGACTCATATCTCTTCTATAAATAAATAATCCACTTAATTATTTAATGAAAATTGCAGCTTTAGTATCGGGAGGCGTTGATAGCTCCGTGATGGTCCCTATCTTAAAAGAACAAGGTTACGACCCACATATTTTTTATATCAAAATAGGTCTCGAAGGTAAAGACGACCTTATGGATTGTCCTTCGGAAGAAGATATTGAGATAACGACATTCATCGCAAAGAAATACGGTTGCAAGTTCGATATTATTGATTTGCAAAAAGAATATTACGACAGAGTAGCTTCTTATACTATGGATTCGGTGCGTAAAGGCCTTACTCCTAATCCTGATGTGATGTGTAACAGAATGATTAAGTTCGGTGCTTTTGAGGAGAAGATGGGTTACCAGTTCGACAGAATAGCGACCGGACATTACGCACGCCAATGGTATGACGAAAACGGCATCTCATGGCTCGGCACAGCAGTAGATACTTTTAAAGACCAGACCGATTTCCTCGCCAGAATAACTTATCATCAGCTCTCAAAAGCGATGTTTCCAATCGGAGATCTCCCAAAGGCGGAAGTGCGCCGCTTAGCGGAATTTCATAAACTGCCAAGCGCTCAACGTCACGACTCACAGGGAATATGCTTCCTAGGAAAGATAAACTACAACGATTATATTAAGGAATATGTCGGAGAGAAAGAAGGCGACATTATTGAATTAGAAACAGGTAAGAAATTAGGAAAACATAAAAGATTCTGGTTCCATACTATCGGCCAGAGAAAAGGCCTCGGCTTAGGCGGCGGACCTTGGTTTGTGGTAAAAAAAGATACAGAAAGAAATCTTATCTATGTCTCAAAAGGCTATGATCCGATAGCTCAATATACAAATAATATTGATTTGGTCGATGTTATGACGATGAATCCAGCGATAGAGTTTACTGAAAATCAAAGAGTTCGTTATAAGATAAGACATCAGCCTGGATTTAATCTCGGAAATCTGAAACTCACCGAAAGCGGCTTGACCATCATCTCCGACGAAGCTATCTCAGGAGTCGCTGCAGGACAATTCGGAGTCATTTACCATGAGACAGAACCGGTGGTTTTGGGAAGCGGGGTGATAGGGTAAAAAAATCAAATATATTTAAAATATCTTAAAAAAAGTCTATATTTGTGATGTTCATTATCCTATAATGTAATACCTTTTTCTGATTTGAAAAATGTGATAGTTATAAATATTTAAAAACTTAAAGTTATGAGAAAGAATTTATTGTATTTGATTGCTGTGTCATTATTTGTGACATTTTTTGCTTCGTGTACTTCAACAACGAGCGCTAGATTAATCCCTGAAGATGCTGATATGGTTGCATCAATTGATGTTAAAGGTTCTTTAGAAACCATTGGCGAAGAATATATTGAAAACTTGTCAAAAGAATTGAAACATCTGTTAAAAGACAGTGGCGTTGACAGAAATACACAAAACAAGATTGATGAAATCATAGAAGACCCTATGAGTCTAGGCATTGATTTGTTGAAACCAATATATGTTTCATTAACTTTAGATGATGAAGATTTATATATCGTCGGAAGTATCAGAGATAAGGGTAATTTTGAGAAGACAATGGAATATCTGGCATCAGAAATAGATTCAGATATTAATGAAGAAGGTAATTACAACTATATCACTATAGGAGGATTGATACTTATGTATGATGGAAAATCTTTTGTGATAAGCGACATGTATGGCGAATATGATTGGGATAAAGACAGATATGTTTATCAAGAAGATGAGGCCGTTGAAGATTTAATGGCTCTGTTTAATCAGAAGAAAAGTTTCATCGACACAAAATCGTACAAATGTCTTGAAAGTGAGAAAGGTTTGGCTAAGTTAATTATAACTCCAGAAATATTTGCCGATGAGGCCTTTGTCGAAGAATTTGAGTATAGTGATCTTGATTATTCATATTATTACGATGAATTTCTATCAGATATGGATATCGTATTTGCAGCGAATGTTGATAAGGGAATCGCAACATTGTCAGTTGCTTATGACGCTGGTAAAAATAAAGATAAAGTCGAAGGTTACGCTGCTTTGAACGGCACAATAGAGGGATCGCATGTTCCATACGTGAGCGAGGATGCAATTTTTGTCGCTGCTGCCAATCTTAACGGACAGAATATTTGGAATAGTATAGTTGAAGTGTTGAAATCTCAATATGGTGATGAGTTTGAAGAACTTAAAGAAGAAATTGATGAAGAATTTGAAGCCGAGTTAGGTGTGAAATTAAAAGATCTTATAGAGTCATTCAATGGTGACGTTACATTTGTCGTGGACGGAAATTTAATAGGATATGACGCTATCCCAGAGTTTGATTTCTATGTTGCAACAGAAGATAATATTATCGCGCAATTGGTTTCGGAAAGCTTTGAGATGGAAGAAATATCCAATAATAAATGGGAATATCCATATTATGTCGATTATGAAGATGACGAAATCGGTAAATTTAGTTTGATATATAAAGATAATGTGTCATGCGTCTCTTTTGACGAAAAGAAATGCAATTCGTTTAAAGAATCTTCTGAAATGATTGATAAATCATTGTTCAAATCTAAACAGTTTTATGCAAGATTGAATGTTCAGTCATTGTTGGATTCTAAAGTTGTTTTTGAAGATGAAAAACTTAAAGAACTCTTAAAAGCCGAAGATGAAGTGCTGTACGAACTTGTAGAATCAGTCGATTGCATAGATATGACATCTAAAGACAACAGAGTTGAATGTAATTTATATACTGTAGATAAGACAAAAACACCTGTCAATATCTTGATTGATTTTGTAATGCAGTTGATATAAAATATACAAGGAATAATTTAAGGGTCTTAATCAAGACCCTTTTTTAGTATCTGCGCTATGTTTAAATTGATTTTTCGTCATTTGTCTTTTATTCAGTTGTTGTCTTTCTTTGTAGCTAATTTGATAGGATTGTTTATCATTTTAGCTGGAATACAAGTGTATACGGATATTAAACCTATTTTTGAAAAAGGCGATAGCTTTATTAAACAAGAGCATATCATAATATCAAAACCTGTAAGTTCTTTAAATACGTTAATGGCCAAATCGCCAGTTTTCTCTGAAGCTGAACTTGATGATATTAAAAATCAAGACTTTGTCAAGGATGCCGCGGTGTTCACTCCTTCTTTATTTGGCGTCAATGCTTCAATAAGTAGCAGAATGTTGGAAACAGCAATTTCTACTGATATGTTTTTTGAGGCCATTCCTGATAAGTTTCTTGATGTGGATTTGAAAGATTGGCATTATGATGAGACAGACGAAAGCTTTCCGATAATCATTCCAAGAAATTATCTCAATCTTTATAATTTTGGATTCGCGGCATCGCAAGGTTTGCCAGTATTGAGCGAAAATTTAATTTCAAGTGTCGTTATTAACTTCAAGTTTTATGGCGATAAAGGTCGCATGAATTTGACAGGACGCATAGTAGGATTTTCTGATCGCATTAATACAATACTTGTACCTCTTGAATTTCTGCAAAATGCGAATCTTATTCTGGCAGACGAAAATGCTGTTTCTAACTCGCGTATGATTATAGAAGTTGACGACCCGTTTGATGAAAGAATAAGCAAATATCTGGCTGATAATAATTATGGTGTTGAAAACGACCTCACAGATGCAAGTAAGACGAAATATTTCTTTCGAATCTTATTGTTAGGACTCGTTGTGATAGGATTTATAATATGTTCACTGTCGGTATATATTCTTATGCTGAGTATATTTATATTATTGCAGAAACTGACAGAACATATTGATAGCCTTTTGCTTATAGGATATTCTATGCGTTCAGTATCAATGCCGTATTGCTTGATAAGTACAATCTTGAATGTCATAAGTCTCATATTATCTTTTATGTTAGTCGGTATTTTAAGAAATCATTATTTTGAAATTTTCACTTCTCTTTATGAGTTTGATGAATCATCGATGGCAGTTTCGATTATCTGTGGAGTTATACTTTGTGTTATGATATTTATAATAAACACGATTGTTATATCAAGAAAAGTGAAATCAATTTGGATGATTCATAAAAAAGTATAGTAAATTATGAGAAAGATAATTTTACAGAATATTTTGCCTTCGATATTTAAGAATGAAAAAGTATCGAGTGAAATATGGCTTAATGATTTGGAATTTACTAAAGGAAAAAGTTATCTTATTGAGGCTGATTCTGGTAAGGGTAAGTCGAGTCTGTTAAGTTATATTTTAGGCTATAGAGATGATTATGAGGGAAATATCTTTTTTGATGATATTTCGTTAAAGACAATATCACCAGAACTGTGGACTTCAATACGTAGGCGGAATGTCTCGATGCTTTTTCAGGAACTTAGATTGTTTCCCGAATTGACTTCATGGGATAATGTTCAAATAAAAAATAAACTTACCAATTATCTGTCGCCGAAGACAATCAAGGAACAATTTGAAAGACTCGGTATTTCCGACAAAATAGATACTAAAGTTGAGTTTATGAGTTATGGCCAAAGGCAGAGATTGGCTTTCATAAGAGCGTTAGCCCAACCGTTTGATTTTTTATTATTAGATGAGCCGGTTTCTCATCTTGATGAGGATAATGCTGGAGTCATGTCGCAGATGATAAAAGAGAGAATGAAAGAAACAGGTGCAGGTCTTATTGTGACGAGTGTTGGGCGTATCTTGCCGATGGACTATGACGAAAGGTATAAGTTGTAGCGGACAAAAAAAACTCCCGTGAGGAAATTTCTTCGCGGGAGTCTTCGTATTTAGCGGAGATTTTATCAATCTTCGTCTTTCTTGCTTTCTTCGTAAGCTTTCAAGAGTTTTGTTTGAACATCAGTTGGAACTTGTGCGTATTCTGCATATTCCATTGTGAAAGTACCACGACCTGATGTTAATGAGCTTAATGATGTTGAATATCTATCCATTTCTGCTAATGGAACTCTTGCGCGGATGATTTGGTAGTTGCGGTCAGCATCCATACCCATGATGATAGCGCGACGGCTTTGGAGGTCTGTATTGACAGCGCCCATCATATCTTCTGGCATACGAACTGTTAAGTCGTAGATAGGTTCCATGATCTTAGGACCAGCGTTTTTAAATGCTGCTGAGAATGCCATACGACCTGCGATCTTAAAT
>JAZUST010000003.1:0-13182 GCA_045606865.1 Bacteroidales bacterium | reverse complement strand
AAGTCAGTGACGTCCTCATGCCGCCTCGACTAAATAGCGTTAAGAAATTATGATGATGAAGCGTTAAGAACAAAAAGCTGTCTGAGCGAAGCGAGTTCTTTTTGTTTAGCGTAAGAATCATAATTTTAGCGGATTTAGTCGCAGCGGCGAGCTTTTCTGTTTCTCTTTTTGCGGCAAAAAAGAGAAAAATTAACATAACCTTTACTTCATTTCTTTGTTTGATGTTAAAAAAAGACAACGGTAGAGACGCATCAATGTTACCGCAAAATAAAAACACATTGATACGTCTAAAAACCACGGACAATTATTGACATTAAAAACAAAATATATGAAAACCTCAAACTTTATATTACTATCAATCACGACTTTAAGTATGATGTTTCTTTTCAGTTGTGATAATAAAGGAAAGAAAACGGCTACCTCTGAGATTCCGAAAATAAGTGTCGCGAAACCTTACGTGATGCCGATTGTCTTGCATAAGGATTATCCCGGTTATCTGCAGGCGAGTAACATTATCAATGTCGTTGGACGTGTCAGCGGCTATGTCACGAAACAGAATTTCAGCTCGGGACAATATGTCAATGCCGGCGACTTGCTTTACATCATCGATCCTTCTATATATGAAAATCAGGTAAATCAGGCGAAGGCAAATCTTCATTCCGCAGAAGCGAGTTTGGATTATTATGAAAACAATTACAACAGAATGCTTGAAGCTTCCAAGAGCGACGCTATCAGTCAGATCGACTTGATACAGGCTGAGACGAATGTGCGTACTGCGAAGGCTAATGTGGAAAACGCAAAAGCCGCATTAAAGACAGCGGAAAAGACGCTAGGTTATTGTTACATAAAAGCTCCGATTCCAGGTAATGTATCAACGAGCGGCGCCAGCGAAGGAGAATATGTCGATGGATCTGTCTCGCCAGTTTTATTAACGACTATTTATAACAACAATCCTATGTTTGCTTATTTCAACATAGAAGACAATCAATATCTTGCGATGAAAGTAGCGTCAAAAGATTGGGATTCGCCTTTACCTAAAAAGGTGTATATCAATATGCAGGAAGGTATGTTTCCAAAGATTGAAGCGACACCTAATTATATATCGCCTTATGTGAATTTAAAGACCGGCACTTTGATGCTGAGAGCCGTATTCGACAATGACAACAGCGACCTTAAAAGCGGCATGTATTGCACGGTTTCTTTGCCTTACGGCGAAAACGAAAATGCTATTTTAATCCCTGACGCTTCCACCGGAACTGACCAGTTAGGAAGATATGTTTATGTCGTAGATAAAGATAACAAAGTATCTTACAGACACATAGAAGTCGGCGAGATTATCAACGACAGTCTCATCCACGTCACTGCAGGATTGTCGCCTGACGAGAGATTTGTTACAAAAGCCTTGTTGAAAGTCAGGGCAGGAATGAAAGTCGAACCTATAAATCAATGATGCCATGTTTACGAAATTCTTTATCGACAGACCGATATTTTCCACCGTCATCGCCATCGTCATCGTCATTGCCGGATTAGTGACATTAAGGACCTTACCTGTAGCGCAATATCCCGACATCACGCCTCCAACTGTCATGGTATCAGCGTATTATCCTGGAGCAAGTGCTGAGACAGTAGCGCAGACCGTCGGCGTTCCTATCGAGCAACAGGTCAACGGTGTGGAAAATATGATGTATATGAGTTCTTCATCTTCCAGCGACGGAGAATATTCATTGACAGTGACTTTCGAATTAGGAACCGACATCGACGAAGCAGCCGTCATGGTGCAGAACAGAGTCAATCTCGCGGAAGCGAATCTTCCTTCTTCAGTGAAACAACAAGGCGTAAGCGTATTGAAACGAAGTCCAAACCAACTGATGTTCATAGTCTTGGACAGCGATTTAGAACAATATGACGGCTTATTTCTCGCCAACTATGCCAACATCAATATCGTCAATGAATTGGCACGACTTAAAGGTGTCGGTGACGTTCACGTTTTCGGAGCTTCCGACTACGCCATGCGAGTCTGGCTCGACCCAGAGATAATGAGAATCAGAGACATCACTCCCGATGAGGTACTTTCCATGATTAAAGCGCAGAACATGGAAGTCTCTGCCGGTGCCGTCGGCGCTCCTCCTACATCAAGCGACATGGCATTCCAATACAGTATCAGCACCAAAGGAAGATTAGTCGATGTTTCTGAGTTCGGAAATATCATCATACGTACTTTGGATAATGGTGAATATCTGCGACTTAAAGACATCGCGAGGATTGAATTAGGTTCGCAATCTTATTCCGTCACGACGACTATGAAAGGTGAAGAAATCGCTGCTATCGGCATCAACCAGATGCCAGGATCTAACGCTTTGGATGTCGCTAAAGAAGTGAAAGCCAAAGTCAAAGAACTGCAACAGTTTCTTCCTGAAGGCATCAATATGGAAATAGTGATGGATAACACAAAATACGTCACCGCTTCTATTGATGAAGTTTTAGTCACGATAGCAGAAACGACATTACTCGTTATCTTGGTGATGTTCTTGTTCTTACAAAATTTCCGTGCTGTCATAATTCCCGCATTGACGATACCGATTTCATTATTAGGAACATTCGCCGTGATGCGACTTCTCGGATTCTCCATAAATTTATTAACATTATTCGGATTGGTATTGGCAATAGCGATTGTCGTTGACGACGCTATCGTCGTGGTTGAAAACGCCTCGCGACTGATAGAGATGAAGAAACGAAAATATATCAATTCTGACAAATCCGACATGGAAATCCGTAGAGAAGCCGTGACGGAAGCCATGAAAGAGATACAAGGTCCAGTTATAAGTATCGTTTTGGTATTGTTAGCAGTATTCATTCCGACAGCATTCATCGGAGGAATCACGGGAGAATTATACAAACAATTCGCACTTACAATCGCCACTGCCACAGTGATTTCCGGAATAATATCCTTAGTATTCACACCAGCGATGTGCGTACTTTTCCTCAAAGAAGAGAAATGGAGTCTCAAATGGTTCAACAAATTCTACGACAAGACATTAGGACTTTACATCAGAATAGTGAAATCATTTTTAAGAAAACCGGCGATTGCATTGACATCATTCGTAATCATCTCAGTCATAACGATGTACGTCTTCATAAAATTACCTAATGAATTCTTACCAGAAGAAGACTTAGGATATTTCTTGGTGACGGTACAACTGCCTAATTCCGCAAGTTTAGAAAGAACGGAGAAAGTCACGGAAGAACTTTCAAAAAGATTAGACAAATATCCTGAGATTGATACATATTTGGTTATCAACGGATTTTCATTTGTAAAAGGAGGCAATAGTTCCAACGAAGCAAGTCTGTTCGTGATGCTCAAAGACTGGGACAAACGTAAAGGCAAAGGCGAATCCGCGATGGCATTGATTGACAAGATAAATATGGAAGCTAATGATATTGAAGAAGCTAACATCTATGCCGTCAATCCGCCTTCCATCCCAGGATTAGGAGCATCAGGAGGATTGGCATTCGTACTCGAAGACCGTAATAACTTAGGAACGACAGAGTTAGAAAACGCCGTCGCGACATTGATGGACAATTATCACAAAGAACCAGCGTTGATGTATCTGCAAAATCAGTTTCAAGGCAACAGTCCGCAATATTTCTTAAACATCAACCGTGATAAAATAGGAATGATGGGATTGCAAGTAAATCAAGTCTTTGAAGCATTGTCGTCATATATGGGATCCACTTTTGCCAACGACTTCGTGAAGTTCAATAATATTTATCAAGTCATCATACAAGCCAATCCCGGTAACAGAAACGTTATCAGCGACATTTTGAAGTTAAGCGTAGAAAATCCTAATGGCGAGATGGTTCCGTTTTCAGCATTCTGCAATATCGAGGAAAAGATGGGACAGACGCAGATAAATCGTTACAACCTCTACCCTGCCGCAAATATTATGGCAGTAGCGAATGAGGGTTACAGCAGTTCCGAGGCGATGACAGCTTTAGAAAATCTCACCGAAGACATGTTAGGGAACAATTTTGGTTATGAATGGACATCAGTCGCCTATCAAGAAAAGTTATCAAGTTCAAGTGTGACAATGATTTTCGTCCTTGCGATAATATTGGTAATCTTAGTTTTAGCTGCGATGTACGAAAGTTGGACAAATCCTTTCGCCGTAATATTAAGCGTACCCTTAGCCTTGTTAGGAGTCATTGCAGGTTGTATCGTGATGTCGTTGCCGATAAGTATTTACTCGCAAATCGGCATCATTCTGTTGATTGCCTTATCGGCGAAGAACGCCATCTTGATTGTAGAGTTCGCCGTCGAATACAGAACTAAAGGCATGAGTATCAAAGATGCTGCCATTGAAGCGGGACGAGTTCGTTTACGTCCTATCTTGATGACATCCTTAGCTTTTGTGCTAGGCGTGTTGCCGTTGATGTTTGCGAGCGGTGCCGGCGCCGAAGCACGTATAGCACTCGGCACAGCAGTAGTATTCGGAATGTTCTCAAATACAATCTTCGGGACTTTGTTCGTACCTAACTTCTATGTAGTCACAGAAGGCTTACAGGAAAGAAGTCGGAAAGGGAACACTACAAAGAGACAACAAGCGGATATCGAATCAGCGGAATAAGACATAATAAACGTGAAAAAAAATTATAAGGACGTGATCATTAGTCGCGTCCTTAAGAATCTAATTTTGGTAATGATTATATCTACACTAGTATGAAATGGTGTTTTTCACTCTTCAATAATAATGATTTCTTCAAGCAGTTCTTTCTCATACTTTCTGCAGTTTCTTTCCAATTTGCGATGAAACCATCAACGGTCAACAGACTTTGTCCACTTTTTCTTAAACCTGAAAATTTGAGAAGTTAAGAATCTGAGAATTTCCAACTACATCTCAGTTTTTCTGTTTTTTAATTTCTCAATTATTTGGAACGGGGATATAATACACATTATAAACAAAAAAGGCTGCCAAAAATATGACAGCCTTAATTTTCAGTTTTCAGTTTTCAACTGAAATATCATTCACCTTTATAGAAAGGAAGTTTTACGATTGTTGCAGGGATGAGTTTTTCTCTAACTTTGATAAAGATTTCGTTACCGAATTTGCAATGTGCCTTAGCGACATAACCCATACCGATAGCTTTCTTTACAGATGGTCCCATTGTACCTGATGTAACTTCACCGATTACGTTACCTTCAGCGTCGCAGATTTCGTATCCGTGACGAGCGATACCTTTACCTGTGATTTCGAAAGCGCGTAATTGACGTGTTGTACCTTCTGTCTTATGTTTTTCATTTAATTCGCGGTCGATGAAGTCGTTGCCGTCAACGAATTTTGTAATCCATGCCAAACCTGCTTCAATTGGAGAAGTTGTGTCGCAGATGTCGTTGCCATACAAGCAGAAACCCATTTCGAGACGTAATGTGTCGCGTGCGCCTAAACCTGCAGGTTTGATACCGAATTCAGCACCTGCTTCGAGAACTTTCTTGTAGATTTCGATAGCCTTGTCGTTTGGCATGTAGATTTCGCAGCCGCCTGAACCTGTGTAACCTGTTGTTGAGAAGATAACGTCTTTCACACCAGCAAATTCTAAGATTTTGAATGTGTAGTATTCCATATCTTCAACGGTTGTTGCTGTGAGTTTTTGCATAGCTTTCAATGCCAAAGGACCTTGTACTGCGAGTTGTGACCATTGGTCGCTTTCGTTGATGAATTCAACGCCGAGTTCCATTCCCATTTCTTGAGCGACAGCTGACATCCATGCCCAGTCTTTGTCGATGTTAGCAGCGTTAGGTACCATGAAATATTCGTCAGCAGCTATACGATATACCAACATATCGTCAACTATACCGCCTTTTCCGTTAGGAAGACATGTATATTGAACCTTACCGTCTGTCAATGCAGCGACGTCGTTTGTTGTGCAACGTTGTACGAAAGCGAAAGCTTTAGGACCTTTAGCGCGGAACTCACCCATGTGAGAAACGTCGAAAACACCAACACCCTTACGAACTGTTTCGTGTTCAATGGTAAGACCTTCAAATTGAACAGGCATATCAAAACCTGCGAAAGGAACCATCTTAGCACCCATTTCACGATGCATTTCATTAAAGACGGTCTTCTTTAAATTTTCTGTATTTTCCATGAGATTATAATATTGTTAAATTGATTTTTTTCTTGAACGCAAAAATAATAAAATAATATTCAATATGCACTATTATTAATATTTATTTTTTAACGAAACTATATTTTGGTTTAAGGCTTAAAGTTTAAGGTTTAAAGGTAAATCACACAAAATTTTCTCAGATTATCAGGTTCTCAGATTCTCAGTTTTATCTTATCTTTGCAATTAAATTTCCTTACATGAAAAAATACATTTTTATAATATTATTGATTTTATTATCAATAACAAAATTAAACGCTGCTTACATCCTCATCCCGATGGACGAGACGCAGACGAATCATCTTAAAGCATACGGCGTGGCTTATTGGATTCTGGAACGCGAGGTTGAGATAAGCTGGTTGCTCAACTACAAAGGCGGTTCTTATCTCATTCCTTATCACGATATGTTTGAGCGCGAATGCAAACTACGCAATGTTTCATTTCAGGTAATAGCCGACGTCCAGGCTGAAGGTATTCTAGCCGAGATTGCCGACCCTAATGTCAATATGGACGAGATGAAACTTCAGAAAGTTCCTCGTCTTGCAGTCTATGCTCCAAAGACAATTCTTCCATGGGACGATGCCGTGACTTTAGCTCTGACTTACGCTGAGATTCCATACGACATTATTTATGACGATGAAGTTATGGAAGGCGTGCTTCCTACATACGATTGGCTTCACATGCATCACGAAGATTTCACAGGTCAGTTCGGAAAATTCTGGGCACGCTACCGTAACTATCCGTGGTATCAGGAAGACGTAGAAAAACAGCTGGCGACAGCACAACGTCACGGATATAATAAGGTGTCGCAATTGAAACTCGCCGTAGTGAAAAAGATAAGAGATTTTGTCGCTGGCGGCGGTTATCTTTTCTCTATGTGTTCCGCACCAGACAGTTTCGACATCGCTCTCGCCGCCGATGGAATAGACATCTGTGACGTGATGTTCGACGGCGACGGCATGACGCCTAACGCTTCTCAAATATTGAATTATGAAAATTGTTTCGCTTTCACAGATTTCACCATCTCCACAAATCCGCAGGAATATGAAGTCTCAAATATTGACGTAACTCAAAATCGTTCTAAGTCGGTTAAAGAAAACAACGATTACTTCTTGTTATTCGACTTCTCCGCAAAATGGGATCCTGTCCCGACAATGCTGACACAATCGCACGAGAAATTGATAAAAGGTTTCATGGGACAGACGACAGCTTTCGACAAAAGATATGTAAAACCGAGTATCGTTGTTTTAGGTGACAATGCGGCTTTGAACGAAGACAGATATATCCACGGGAACTTCGGCAACGGATTTTTCACTTTCTATGGAGGTCACGACCCGGAAGACTATCAGCATCTCGTGGGCGACCCTCCAACAGAATTGGATATGTATCCGAATTCGCCAGGTTACAGACTTATATTGAACAATGTGCTATTTCCTGCCGCAAAGAAAAAGAAGCAAAAAACTTAAGGCGACATCAACAAGATATTTATATAAAAAAACTTTAGACTTTAGACTTTAGTCATCAGTCTTTTTATTACCTTTGCATAAAAATTTCACTATGGAACCAGCACTACTTATATTGACATTAGGAACATTGATTTTTGCAGCGCACTGGTTCGCGGAAATCTTTAGCAAAAAGAGAATTCCCGACGTGCTTATGCTCATGTTGATTGGTATTACAATCGGTCCTCTTTTTAAAATTGTTGATGCCGACGAACTAAGTTCCATGGGAAATATATTCGGACAGCTGACGCTGGTCATTCTGTTATTTGAAAGCGGAACAGAATTATCGTTCAGGACATTAGCAGAATCCATTAAGAACACAGTTTCTCTTACTATTGTAAACTTCTTTTTCACATTTATCGCAATAGGACTTGTAGGATGGTTAATCTTAGGAATGAATCCCGGAATCAGTTTCATGTTGGGAGCAGCATTGGGAGGTTCATCTTCCGCAGTTGCGATACCTTTAGTAAAGCAGATTAGCATCGGAGAAAAAAGCAAGACTATATTAATATTAGAATCAGCGTTCAGTGCCATCTTATGCATCGTCGTAACATTGGCGATTTTCGAATCATACAAATACGGAGAATTCAGAGTCGGCATCATATTCGGACAAGTTTTCTCATCATTCTTACTCGCATCACTCATAGGTTTAGTTGGTTCAATATTCTGGTCGATGGTGTTAGATAAAGTAAGAACAATTGACAACTCCATTTTCACGACGCCAGCATTTGTATTTATCATATACGGAATCAATGAATTGTTAGGATATAGCGGTATCATCTCAGCTTTGGCATTCGGCATCGGATTAGCAAATATGGATGCCATTTACAAAAGATGGCTTAAAAAATTCTTTGATAGAAGACCTACCCTACTCAACCCGACAGAAAAAACTCTTTTCAGCGAGTTGGTATTTTTAATGAAGACATTCTTCTTCGTCTATGTCGGCATCTCAATAAAATTCGATAATCTCACATCATTATTAATAGGTCTAGGAATATCATTCCTGCTGATAATTTTAAGGATACCTGTCGTGAGAATTGCCTTACCCTACGAAACAAACGGGATCAGCAATAAAGACAGAGCGTTCTTGTCGATGATGATACCACGAGGACTTGCCGCCGCAGTACTCGCCACTATGATTTCACAGTCGCAACTGCCAGGTTCAGAAAGAGTTGGCAACATCGTATTCTCAGTGATTTTCTTCACAATAATATTCACATCTGTACTTGTACCACTATTAGAAAAGTCTGTCAGATTCAGAAACTTTTACATAAAGTTAATACATTTCCCATCATTTGGCAAGAAAATTTTATTAATCGATGAAGATAATCTTGCACCAACTGAAGTCGAAGAAGAAATCAATTCTGATATTGAAGAAGAAAAGGTCATTATCACCGATGATGATGATGTACCTAACATTTTGCTTTAAAGTTTGCGGTAGTTGAGAGTTGAGAAGTTGATAGTTTTATGTTTATAGGTTTAAGATTTATAGTATAAGGCATAAGGCATAAAGATATAGTATATTAAGTATCAAACAAATAAGCATTGATTCTATTATTTAAAAAAATTATCGAAAAAAGTTTTTTCTAACAAAAAAAATAGTATCTTTGCAGTCCGAAAAAGAAAGAAGATAAAAAGAAAAGATATGTATTTAACTGCAGAAAAGAAATCAGAATTTTTCAGTGCATACGGTAAAAATGCACAAGACACAGGTTCAGCAGAAGGACAAATTGCATTGTTCACATTCAGAATCAAGCATTTAACAGAACACATGAAGCAAAACAAGAAAGACGTTGCTACAATGCGTTCATTAGTAAGTCTCGTAGGTAAAAGAAGAAGACTTCTCGATTACTTAAAACGTAAAGATATTGAAAGATATCGTACTATCATCAAAGAATTAGGTATTAGAAAATAATAGCACGTTGTGCATGATAGCAAAAAAAAGGCAATATAGATTGCCTTTTTTTTGCGTATATTATATTTTGATACCAAACACCTATTAATATATATACTAAAAATCACACAATATGGGTCCAGAAGGAATTAAACAAACCATACAGCTCGGCAACGAGACAATCATTATTGAGACAGGTCGTTTGGCAAAACAAGCAGACGGTGCAGCAGTAGTAACATGCGGCAAGACAGTGTTGTTAGCAACAGTTGTAACAGCAAAAGACGCAAAAGACGATGTCGACTTCTTACCTCTCTCAGTCGATTACAAAGAGAAATACGCAGCAACAGGAAAATTCCCTGGCGGATTCTTCAAACGCGAAGGCAAACCATCAGACTATGAAATCTTAATCTCACGTCTCGTCGACAGAGCATTGAGACCATTATTCCCGGATGACTATCACGCAGAGACACAAGTACAAATCACACTCTTGTCAGGTGAAGTCGGAGTATTACCAGATGCTTACGCAGCTCTCGCAGCATCAGCAGCTATAGCAGTATCAGACATCCCATTCCATGGTCCTATCTCTGAAGTTCGCGTAGCCTACATCAACGGCGAATACGTAATCAACCCTAGAGAAGAACAACTCAACGATGCTGACCTCGAACTTATGGTTGCAGCTTCAATGAAAGACATCTGTATGGTTGAAGGCGAGTCAAAAGAGGTTTCTGAAGAAGTCATGCTCAACGCTTTGAAAGCAGCTCACGAAGCTATCAAGGTTCACTGCCAAGCTCAGATAGAACTAGCATCTAAAGTTGAAAAAGCTCAGACAAAACGCGAATACTGCCACGAAGTAAACGACGAAGAACTCAGAGCAGACATGATGGAAAAATTATACAAACCATGTTACGACTTCGCTCTTACAGGCAACGCCAACAAACACGAACGCGAAGCTAACTTCGGCGCCATCCTCGATTCTTACCTCGAAAACATGAGCGAAGAAGAACTCGAAGAAAAAGGTTCAATGGCAAAACGCTATTTCCACGATATCCAACGTAAAGCTGTCCGCGACGCTATCCTCATCGAAAGAAAGAGATTAGACGGTCGTAAGTTAGACCAAATCCGTCCTATCTGGACAGAAGTAGACGTGCTTCCTTCAACACATGGTTCTGCGATATTTACACGCGGTGAAACACAAGCTCTCGTAACAGTTACATTAGGTACTAAACTCGATGAACAAACAATAGACGGAGTAGTTGTAACAGGAACATCTAACTTCATGTTACATTACAACTTCCCTAGCTTCGCTACAGGCGAATGCAAACCAAGCCGCGGTGTGAGTCGTCGTGAAATCGGTCACGGCAACCTCGCTGAAAGAGCTCTCAAATCAATGATTCCTGGAGAAGACGAAAATCCATATACAATACGTGTTGTTTCCGACATCTTAGAATCTAACGGTTCATCATCAATGGCATCAGTATGCGGCGGTACTCTCGCACTTCTCGACGCCGGCGTCAAGATGAGAAAACCTGTAGCAGGTATCGCAATGGGTCTCATCACCGACAACGAAACAGGTAAATATGCTGTATTATCAGATATCCTCGGCGACGAAGACCACCTCGGCGACATGGACTTCAAAGTAACAGGTACAAAAGACGGTATCACAGCATGTCAAATGGACATCAAAGTTGACGGTCTTTCATACGAAGTCCTTACAGAAGCTTTAGAACAAGCAAGAGCAGGCCGTATGCATATTCTCGGCGAAATGGCAAAGACAATAACAGAACCTAGAGAAGACTATAAGGAAAGCGTACCTCGCATCGAGAAAGTTTGTATTCCTAAAGATTGTATCGGAGCTGTTATCGGACCTGGCGGTAAAGTAGTTCAAGAAATCCAAAAGGTTACTAACACTGTCATCGTCATCACAGAAGAAGAAAACTGCGGTATCGTTGAAATCGCTTCAACAAATAAAGAAGACCTCGAAGCAGCAAAAGCTAAGGTCCGCGCTATCGTAGCAGTTCCTGAAGTTGGTGAAGTATACAGAGGTACTGTCAGATCTATCATGGCATTCGGTGCTTTCGTAGAGATATTGCCTGGTAAAGATGGTTTGTTGCACATCTCAGAAATAGACTGGAAACGTCTTGAGACAATGGACGGAGTCCTCAAAGAAGGTGACCAAATCGATGTTAAACTTATAGAGATCGAACAAAAGACAGGTAAGCTACGCCTTTCAAGAAAAGCCTTGTTGCCAAAGCCAGAAGGTTACGTAGAAAAACCAGAACGTCCACGCGGCGAAAGAAAGAACAACGGCAAACCAAATCATAAGAAATAAAGAATCTGAGAAACTGAGAATCTGAAAATCTGAAAACATTTTCAGGTTCTCAAGTTTTCAAGTTTTCAAATTTAAATAATCAATATATGAGGCAGTTAAAAATTACCAAGCAGGTTACAAACAGAGAGACAGCGTCTCTTGACAAGTATTTGCAAGAAATCGGAAAAGTAGAACTCATCACAGCTGAGGAAGAAGTAGAATTGGCTCAGAGAATCAGACAGGGCGACAAAATCGCTCTCGAAAAACTCACCAAGGCAAACCTTCGTTTCGTCGTTTCCGTTTCCAAGCAATATCAGAATCAAGGATTAAGTCTTCCTGACCTTATCAACGAAGGTAATTTAGGTTTGATCAAGGCAGCACAACGCTTTGATGAGACAAGAGGCTTCAAATTTATCTCTTACGCTGTATGGTGGATCCGTCAATCAATCCTCCAAGCTCTGGCAGAACAATCACGTATAGTCCGTTTACCACTCAACAAAATCGGTTCTATCAATAAAATTAATAAGACATACGCCAAGTTGGAACAGGAGTTTGAACGCGAACCCAATGCAGAAGAAATCGCTGAAGCTTTAGACATCACCGAAGCTGAAGTTAAGGAATCGATGAAGAATGCAGGTCGTCACGTATCAATGGACGCTCCTCTCGTTCAAGACGAAGACAACAATATGTACGACGTCTTGAAAAGTGATGAAGTAATCACTCCTGAGACTGAGCTCCTTTATGAATCATTAAGAAAAGAAATAGACCGCGCCATCTCAACATTGACTCCACGCGAGGCAGACGTCGTACGTCTCTACTTCGGTCTCAACGGAAGTCATCCGATGACCTTGGAAGAAATAGGCGAGAAATTCGACCTCACACGCGAACGCGTAAGACAGATAAAGGAAAAAGCCATCAGACGCTTAAAACACACAAGCAGAAGCAAGATACTTAAGAGTTATCTTGGATAATTTTATTGAAATCTGAGAATCTGAAAACCTGAGAATCTGAAAATGATTTTCAGGTTTTCAAGTTTTAGAACCTTCGGTTTTTACATGTCTCAAGACCTCAGAATTTTTCGGGATCTTGTTTTTTGAATTATTGCTGTCCGATAAAAGTTTAAAAGTGTATAAAAGCGTGTCTCAAACGCAGTATTTATGCGGTTGAGATTTCTTTTTTCAAATTCCAAGCCCCCCCAATTCAGAAAAGGGTTAATTGATGTGGCGAAATTTCATCAAAAACAGCCATATTCTCCCAGTCTTTCTCCGGATTGTTAAACAAGCTGTAGAAATCCATATAATACATCAGTGTTATTC
>JAZUST010000002.1:0-11095 GCA_045606865.1 Bacteroidales bacterium | reverse complement strand
ATTAGCCGAAAAGCGGATGTTACAAGAGAAATCATCACGAGGAGAAAACGTGGTGATATACACAGAAGACAAAGGAATACAACATATTCCAGCAAGTCAGGTTATTGCAAATAACGACATATTTCAAAATTGATATATTAAGGGGACTTCTATAAATTCCCCGTTTTAACATTTTTTAACAATTATAATAACAACTTTTGCATGCTTTATGTTTTTTATCGGAATCTTTTCGTCTTTCTTTCAATCACATAGCTCGCTATGTTCATTCAAGAAACACAAAAATCTTCTCTATAAAAATCCATAAATCATTTGCAAAGCAATTTATAGAAATCCCCCTTAAGAGATTCGAAATTGAAAAAGCATAAATATTATTGTGAAGTAAGATTAAATCAAGGAAAGAATTCCAAGTAATGAAAATTCTTGATGAAAACACATTTTTATGCGTAAATGAAAAATATCAAGAAGGAATAAAGCTTAAGAGATTCGAAATTGAAAAAGCATAAATATTATTGTGAAGTAAGTTTAAATCATCATTTAACTTAGCGAAACTTGCGCTAATCTCCACAACAAATCAATCGGACTTTATCTCTACAGCGACCTTTACATCGTTGATGATTTCCTGATCGAAATGCATAACAAACAAAAAGGACGCAGCTCTAAAACCACGCCCTTATTTCAATTTATATTGTTAATTTTTTGATCAAGACACACGTCCGTGTGCCTCTACAGGAGATTCTACCCTAACTGTTAATTGTTAATTGAAATGCTCGGGTTCTCATTCGCTGCTTTCCACGAGCGTAGCGAGACGGTGGCGACGGTTATTATCGTTATTGTCAGAACCGCAACTACATAAACCCAGACCGACATCTCGGCACGATAGACGAACTGCTGCATCCATCTGTCGATGATGTAATAACTTATCGGTATCGCTACCGCGGAACATATCGCTACGATGTAAAGATATTTCTTGTTGAACATCTTCAATATCCCAACTGCTGACGCTCCATGTATGCGACGTATTCCTATCTCGCGACGTTTGTACTGCGTCTCGAATAAAACCAATCCGAAAACACCAATGATGGAAATCACGATTGAAAGGAACGAGAACATCGTCACAAGAGTAGCGAGTTTATCTTCAATCTGATATTGTATCGCAAGTTCATCGTCGAAGATTATCAATTCATTTTGTTCTACAGATACATTGGGAGCGAACTCAGAGATAACGCCTTTTATATATTTGCTAAGTTCTTTATAGTCAGTATCTGCTGCCACACGTATGTACGCATGATTAGGATGACGCCAACCATATTGTCCGAAGACAATAAACGCAAAAGGTTCTATACCATATTGAAGCGGTTGGAAATTAAAGTTCTCGCAGATTCCTACGACAGGAGTAAGCTCGTTGGTGTGTGCTTTAATTTGCGCTTCCAAGTCAATGCCGAATCTGTCAGCGGCTTCTCTGTTAAAGATATAAGCTCCTGTAAGCAACTGCTCATCAGACTGAATGAAGTCGCGACCTTCTTCTATCTTGATTCCCATCATCTGAAGGAAATTCCATGAGACTGGATATGACATGAAATTAATAGTCTGACCTTTATAGTCTCTACCCCAGCCCATGTGTACGAAGTTGACGAATGTCCCGTCTCCGTATGTCACATCAATGATATTAGGATTTTGTTTGAGTCTGTCGGTCAGAGCATCACGTCTTGTATAGTCCATTTCAATTGTTGTTCCAAGAGCAGAATGTGGCACTTCAATGGTATATAACATTTCCTTATCAAATCCCATCTCGTATTTAAGCATGTATTTATGTTGTCTTTGAATAAATAAAGAACAAATTATCAATGAGATGGAGATTATATATTGGATTCCTACCAAAGAATAGCGCAATACTTTTCCTGATTTCGTCGCATGGAACGAGCCTTTCATCACCAATGCCGGATTGAATTTCGTGATATAAAAAGCCGGATATAGACTTACCACAAAAGCAAATGCCATCAAGAAAAGAATCATCGCAAGTGCCAAATCCCAATTTTCTCTTAATGAAACGGATGCAGAGATATATTCCGACAAAGGCGTATTGGCGAAAGTGAATACGATTAGCATCGCGCCTAAGATTGATAACAATGTCAATCCCAATGTTTCAAAAACAATATTGATACGTAATTTAGAAGTCGGTGCACCGAAGACTTTATAAGTATTGATTGCTTTGATGCGAGTCGGTATTAAGGCGAAGAAGAAATTGACGAAGTTGATGAACGAGATTACGAGGATAAGTACCGCTATCGCTATCAAAGTACGAGTCGTTGAGCGACTTCCCTTAAACCCCGATGAACTAATATCTTCAGCAAAATAAAGCTCCGACAAAGGATTAAGACGAGGTGTGACACGTTTCATATTCCATTGTACCTCCTCTTCAGAATAACCTACTTTTCTTAATGATTCATTATATTGGCTTATCATTTTCTCCGTTACTTCATCTGGAGACATGCCATCTTTTAATCTTATATAGAAAGAATAACCCCAGTTACTATTTGGTGTTTCATCTTGAGACTCCATACAAGACCAACCTTCGCATACCGCAATATTACTCGGTTTAGGGAAGTTCCTAAATATGCCTACAATTCTATGAGTCTGATCTGTAGCGAGACCACGACCTAAATTCAAGACATCACCGACCTTAAGATCGAATTTCTTTGCCACTTCTTCAGAGATGATAAAGTCACCTTCAGATACGAAGTCTTCCAAACCGCCTTCAACAAATTCAAAAGGAAACACCTCAAGACCTTCACGCTCAGCCTGCGATAACTTTATCCTGATATTATCTATGGTCTGATTGCGTTTGATGGAATAATCGTATGGCAAATATTCTTCGGGAACAGGATAAGTTATTATGGTTCCAGCCGCTTCTATCTCAGGAATTGAATAACATAACTCATCAGGTGTCTGTCTGTTCCAATATTCAGTCCATCTGCCTTCTTCGTACCAATCCGGCAATTCTAATCTATAAATGTTTTCCGAGTTAGGTATCACTCTGTTAAACGAAAGGTCATATCTCACCTGAACGGAAATAAGATAAATGGCTGCAAAAGCCACCGACATTCCCACGACATTCAACAATGACGATGTCGTATAACGACGTAATAATGTGATGAAGTTTTTGATCATATTTTCTTTAGTTTAGAGTTTAAGGTTTAGAGTTTAAAGTAGTTTTAAAGTTGAGAGTTTTAAGTTTAAAAGTTTATTTTTATGTCAACGGACAACAGTCAACAGTCAACAGACTTTGTCCACTTTCTAATCCAACTTTAAACCTTAAGCCTTAAACCTTAAACCCAATTATTTATTTTGTTAATTATCCATTTTCATTTTTTCTCGCAGAGACGCAGAGGATCGCGAAGTTTATTTTATCGCCTTTGCGTGCTTTGCGCCTTTGCGAGAGTGTTAAAAATCAGTCAATTTCATTTTCATTTTTTCTCGCAGAGACGCAGAGAAGCGCGAAGTTTGTTTTATTGTTTCTTTGCGTACTTTGCGCCTTTGCGAGAGATTTATTCTCAGATTTTCAATGCGTCTTTATCACAATTTTCAGTCACACGTCCGTGTGCCTCTACAAGAAATCCTACAATAATTGTCAATTGTAAACTGTTAATTGTTAATTGTTATTTTATCACTTCCACCGGGTTTTCATTCGCGGTTTTATATGATGAAATGATATTGATACCATAGACTATCATCATAACCAAGAGCGCGCCGGATACAAAGAGCCACCACGACAGATGTGCCGTAAGGTCGGAATTGGTTTTCAAAATATCCAAATAATAACGTCCTCCGACAACTGCCGCCATCACTCCTACTATCACAGCTGGCAAAACCACATACGAAAGTCTCAAACTTAATATCTTAAGCACTTCCATAGGTGTCGCACCGCATACCTTACGAATGGCGACTTCCTTGCGTCGCGACTGCATCTCGTTGCCGATATATCCTATCAAACCGATGAGCGATATTATCAAAGTCACCAATGCAGCTATCAACACCGTGTTACGTAAATGACGCAGGTGATAGTAATTGTCTCTCATCCTTTCACTAAATGTAAAAAAACTATATTGCCAGTCGGAAGTATAATATGCGTCGATGACTTCTTTTATCGTCTTCATATTTTCCTGCGAGAAGTCTGTCATGCGGATATTAAACCAGAATGTGTTAATCGCATCTTCACTCAGATATGCGTTGAAAGGATGTATCACTATTGGCTGCACCCAACCGTCACCCATCTGATAGTCAGCCACCACACCGACGATCTCATACGTGCCGCCATCTCCTTTAAGGAATGTCTTTCCCAAAGGACTGTCGTTCCAACCATATTGCTTCACGAAAGCCTCATTGACGACAACCTTATTCGTTGCGTCGTTTGCCTGATAGTTACGTCCTTCCACTATCTTCATCTGCATCGTCGGAATATAATGTTCATCAGCAATCTCCCATCGGCATGAGAAAAGCAAGTTCCACTGAGCGTCGTAGATAGGATTGCCAGAATATCCCCACATCGGGAATCCTAATGAGATGGCGACATCCTCCACGCAAGTCTGCTTCAGAAGTTCCTCGCGGATAGTCAGCTGTGTCGATGTAGTTGCAGGAATGGCTACTGTCATAATCTTATCATATTGATAACCATGATCTGCTGTAAGGACATAATTCGACTGACGCGCCGTGATTCCGAGGAAAATGACGATGCCTGTAGTACAAGCCACCTGTACAAACAGAAGCGTCTTCTTCCACCATGTACGATTTTCCTTGCCTCCTCGAAAAGCATATTGTAACTTAACGGAAGAAAATATCGCAGCAGGAATGAGAGCCGCAACGAGAAAAGCAGCGAGACAAACCAAAGCCGGAATCCAGATACGTTCTATGGCGAACAAGACTTTCACATCATAAAAAAGCTGTGAGATTTCTTTGCTGAGACATAAGATGATGAATACCGACAACACTAAAGCCGCGAGCATAATCCATAAGGTCTCTACAAGAAGCATCTTAAAGACATCAATACGTTTCGCACCATTGCAACGTAACATCGCGATGGTTTTACTTCTCTCCGACAAAGACGATATAGTGAGCAGCACATAGTTAAGACACGCCATCAGCATTGCGACGAGACCGATGGTTCCCATCAGCAAAGAAGTCTGTTTTACGTTAGATTTGAAGAATGTTGTCTTATCCAAAGGCACGAAGGAAAAACTGACCTGCCAGTCCTTGACATAATCGTGATATGAAGGATAACGTTTCACGAACTCGTCCATCTGAGCCTCTACTTCCGCGATGTCGTTTCCCTCACGTATTTTTATAAAAGTAGGATAAAGGTCTGAGCCAGTCCAGATATAATATTCCGTATCATAATTCATGTAGCGAAGCATGTCGAAGTTACCGATGGTATTATTGACAGGCGGAGTCTTGAACACGCCAGCCACTACATATCTCTTCTTTGAGGTAGAAGACGTTTCTATCACTTTGCCGAGCGGGTCGTCATTATCAAACAGCAGTTCAGCTAATCGTTTCGAGATAAGCACCTCGTTGGCGGCTCGACCTTCGGGAGAAAGCACACGAGCAACATCGCCGCTGATTATGCCGAAGTCTAACACCTTGAAGAAATCGCCGTTGACATTGAGCATCCCCACATCGTATAAGTTTCCCTTATGATTTATCTGAAGGAGAGCGTCGGTATAATGAGTAGCAGCCTCAATCTGCGGTATATCGTTAGCCATATTAGGAGCTAAAGGCAACACCATCTGGGAATTAGCCTCGTTGCCACTGAATTGCGGGGAGATAGTCCATACCTGATAGACGCGTTCTTTGTCGGGGAAGAATCTGTTGTACGACAACTTCAATCCAACGAAAGAAAAGATGAGAAGAGCCACTATCAAGCCCAACGAAAGAGAAACGACACGCGTGATAGAGTTGTTACCATGTTTCCAAAGATACCGTAATGAATAATTTGTTATCATATTTCTTTAGTTTAAAGTTTAAGGTTTAGAGTTTAGAGTAGTTTTAAAGTTGAGAGTTTTAAGTTTAAAAGTTTATCTAATTCAACCTTAAACCTTAAGCATTAAACCTTAAACCCAATTATTTATTTTATTTCCATTTTCATTTTTCTCGCAGAGACGCAGAGGATCGCAGATTTTGTTTTATTGTTTCTTTGCGTACTTTGCGCCTTTGCGAGAGATTTATTCTCAGATTTTCAATTTCTCAATTTCTCAGATTTTCAGTTTCCAAAAAATCTTTCCCATTATAATATTCCACCATTCTGTATTCTATAACGTATTGAAGTTTTGAGCGAAGGCAATCTGATTTCGCTTGAAGCAATGTCGTCGATGCGGTCTGAAGATCTATCGCCGTGACGAGTCCTTTCTCGAATTTGGCAGCGATGCCATCGTATGCGAGTTGTGCCGCCTCTAACTTTTTCTGTCCCACGACATATTGTTTCGCGTAGCCTTTCATCTGCTGATATGAAGTCGTCACCTCGCTCTCCACGGCGTTACGAACCGCAATCTCGTCAATCTCGGCACTACGCCATGCGTTACGCGCCATGCGCGCCGACGACCTTCTCTCCAAACCAGAAAAGATTGGTATCGAGAGACCTAACTGTATGTACGAACCCATGTTATTACTAAACTGATTCAAGAATGACGGATACGCTGCCTGATTTTCCATATTGACGAAATAACTCGTGTTATATCCTCCGTAGAGATATAAGGAAGGATAATAATAACCTTTTGACCTGCTGTAGTTTAACTTGGAATATGAAGTGTTAAGTTCTGCCGAGACGACTTTCACATTGTTATTCAAGGCGTGATTCACGACTTCTTCCATCGGAGTAAGCATAGTAAGAAATTCGATGTCTAATTCTTCAACTAATTCTAATTCTTGGTCTTGAGGGAAGTTCATAATCTCACGGAGACGAATCTTTGCAAGTGCGAGATTGTTTTCCTGTTCTGTAAGAAGATAATCGTAGTTGGCTTCCTGCGATTCCACTTCCGCTACATCGGCTGCACTCTTACGACCGATTTCGTAGAGTTTCCTCACTTCTTTGAGCATCAGGCGAGAATCTTCCAACTGCTGAGCGGCAATTTCAGTCGTACCTATATAATATAATACGTCGATATAAGCTTGCATCGTCTGCATCGCTACTTCATCACGAGAGATTTGAAGTTCTTGTACGCCACGTTCTCGAGCGACTTTAGCGGCGCGCATAGTGTTGATACCTTGTAGTCCGGTGAACAAAGGCATTGATCCTGAGATTCCGTATGAGTTACTGAAAGTCGAGACATTTGTGTAGTTGTTTGTCTCCGGGTCGATGGAACGACCGAAATTCGTTGCGCCCGACACGCTTGCAGAAAGTGAGGGGAACAAAGACGCCACTGAAGAATTATATTGCTGTTGAGCGTCATCTAAGGCGTTTATTTTCTTTCCGACTGAAGTAGAATGTTCCACCGCGTATGCCATGCAGTCGTCCAATGACATCGGCAGCGACTGCGCGGCAAGCGAGAGTGTCAAAAAATTAGACACTAATAAAATGAAAACAGTTCTTATAATTATTTTAGACGTATCAATGTGTTTTATAGCAGGATACATTGACTCATCTCTACTTTGTGACCTTGCGACCTTGCGACTTTGTGACTCATAAATTCCAGACGTATCAATGTGTTTTATAGCAGGATACATTGACTCATCTCTACTTTGTGACCTTGCGACCTTGCGACTTTGTGACTTATAACCTCCAGACGTATCAATGTGTTTTATTGCAGGAAACATTGACGCGTCTCTACTTTGTGACCTTGCGACCTTGCGACTTTGTGACTTATAACCTCCAGACGTATCAATGTGTTTTATTGCAGGAAACATTGACGCGTCTCTACTTTGTGACCTTGCGACCTTGCGACTTTGTGACTTCATTACTTTATCATTTATATAATTTTCAACTTTAAACTTTCAATTTCTCAGATTTTGAGATTCTCAGTTTCTCAGTTTCATTTTATATCGTGCCAAAGTCGTGCCAAAATATTAAATTTATTAAATATCAACTAGTTAAGATTTTTCAATAAAAATAAAGTGTCAAAAAATTAGACAGTGAGTGTCTAATTTTTTGATAGTATAAAGCAGAAAATGGAAAATTATTTGAAAGAATTATATCTCAAATCAAGAATCAAGCAGATTGATTAATTGTTTTTTTAATGACGGCTCTCTCATAAATTAAGATTTTATCATCGCTAACGGTTTGTTGAGCAAATGGAAGCAATGCGCCTTCTTCTACCAAATCAACTTTTTGTTTGAGTAATTCTTCTAATTTACAAATAATGTCCGCATATTTAAAAAGACTTATTTTTGCGTCTTTGTCGAATGCAACCATAATATCAACATCACTCTCAGCTGATTCTTCTCCACGCGAATAAGAACCAAACAGCCAAGCCTTGGCAATCGGCAATGTCGCAAAATATCCTTGAATTACCGGAATGATATTATTTATAGTCGCACTATTCATAACCACAAAGAATTACATCAATTGCAAAGATAACAATTATATTTTACCGTATGTTGTATTAATTAACTTTTTATTCTTTTAAATCCTGATAATCAAAAACCCCTGAGAACATAATCCTCAGGGGCAAGAAACATTTATTTTAAAGTATGATAAAATTATTTCTCCGCATCATTAAGCTTAAAGATGAATGGAGCTGTAAAACGGCATCTTACTGCTTCGCCGCTTTGTGTTCCAGGTTGCCATTTCGGCATTGAGGAAACAACTCTAACTGCCTCGGCATCACATTCTTTGTCTATACCTCTCATAACTTTGGCATTGGTAATGCTGCCGTCTTTTTCAATGACAAAGCTCACAAAAACTCGTCCTTCAATCTTGTTCGCCTTTGCCGATTCCGGATATTTGGTGTTTTCACTCAAATACTTCATCAACTCATTAGGTCCGCCTGGAAATTGAGGCATCGTCTCCGCTACATTATAAATAGTATCACCATCTTGATTCATGTAAATATCCATGAAAGCGAATTTACCGGCAGCGACAGCAATACCTTTCATTGTTGTTGAAGTATAACCTCCAAGTGTCGCCTTCAACTCGTAAGTACCTGCAGGAATAGAAGTCATTTCGTAACGACCATCTGTGCCAGTTCTGTCAGAAGCAACTTCGGTACCGTTATTTTCCAACACTACTGTAACAGTTGAAATAGGTTTTCCTGTAGCTCTATCGACAACAGTTCCAGAGAGTTGGCCGTATTCTTCAGATTTCTCTACAGGAACTTGTTCTTTGCTAACATTACCTTCATCGTTAGATTTCGGATTATCACATTGTGTATTCAGCAAAATCAGCATCGCGAATACTGGAAGAGTCAGTAACAGTCTCATTACCATTCTCTTCGTCTTTTGTTTTTGAGTAATCATACTAATTCTTTTTTTGGTTAATAAAAAACTGAAATTATTGGCTACCGTGTTAAAATTATCAGCCGTGCACTGCTGTAACAATAACATCATATAGTTCGATTTGTCGGTTTCATTCTCAACAGCTTCATTATCCGCAATATATTCATGTACGTTCTGCAATTCTTTCTTCATTTTATAAATGAACGGATTGAACCATTGGAACGAAATCAAAATTTCCATTAAGATTACATCTAAAGAATGATGATTCTTGACATGACTCATCTCATGCTTCAAAATCAAAGGATTGTTAATTTCATTAGGTAAATAAATATTGTTAAAAAATGAGAAAGGAATATGATTTTCATTGGTATGAATAATCTTTACATTATCAATAATTTCAAACTTCTTTCCTTGTTTAATCTTATTGACTTTATAAATGTTAAAAAACATTTTCATAAAAGAAAATATCACACCTACTACATATATGGCTGAAATTATCTGCAAAAATGAAAGTGAATTATTTTTAACATTATCCGCTTCAAGATTAATTTCATTATTGCTTAAAATTTCTACATTATCCATGATAAAAAAATATTCCGGCATTTGTCCTGAAATCTTTATCGAGATAAAAGGAAATACGAATGCAAAAACCGACATCGTCAGTAATATTATGCGACAGACGTTGAATCTGTTACATTTGCCGAACAATAATTTATATGTGTAATACAGAATTATTGTCGCTATGAATGTCAATAATACTTTTGTCAACATAACTTATTTATTTGTTTATCGCATCATCAATCATTTTCTTAAGTTCTTCGAGCTGCTCAATGGTGAAATTCTCCTTTTTTGTAAAGGCTGACACCAACTCAGTATAAGAATTGTTAAAATAATTTTTCACTAAACCGTTAAGATAATTGTGAGAATATTCCTCTTTAGATATGAGAGGATAATAACGATTCGCCTTGCAGAATGTCTCATGACCGACAAATCCTTTCTTCTCCAAAATCCTGACTATCGTAAGTACCGTATTATAAGCAGGTTTCGGTTCCGGGAAGTTAGACATTATTTCATTTGCGAATCCCTTGCCTATTTTCCAAATTACGTGCATTACCTGTTCTTCCGCTTTCGTAAGTTCTCTGAAATTATTTTCCATCGTGAATTATTTTTAAGTTTAACGATGCAAATATACAATTTATTTCATAACTTCATAACTAAATTTTTAGTTTTAGCAAAAAAAAAAAAAAAAAATTCATTGTCTAAATTATAATACTACTGATGCGATAAAATTCGCCAAGTAGTGGTTAAATTGTTAAATATAAATTAATTACAAGCTCTCTTTGATTTTTTGATTTGAAATTGTTGATGGTAACTTTGCAGTCAAAACCTCAAAGTTATGCATCTCGGCAAGTTCGTATTCGCTCAAATAGTGGAGTTCCTACCTCGTTATGAGTTCGAAAAGTGTGTTAAAAGATACAAAGGCGACTTTCATACAAAGAGCCTAAACTCATACAATCACTTACTTCAACTCATTTTCGGACAAATCACCTCCTGCACCTCATTGAGAGATATTTGTCTGTGCCTCAAAGCGCACCAAAACAACCTCTACCACTTGGGGATCAGGCAGCAGGTGAACCAATCAAGCCTGTCCAGAGCCAATGAGAAGAGAGATTAC
>JAZUST010000001.1:0-11318 GCA_045606865.1 Bacteroidales bacterium | reverse complement strand
CCTTGCATTTATGAAGATCTTTCCATAAAGCATCATAAATATCATCGGAATATTTTTCCACAGCCGACTTCAGTTTCTTCAGCTGTTTCAGGCGGAAGTCGATGGATTTTGTTTCGTTTGTTAAAAAATATTCTCTTTGTTGCGAGACGATGTCATTTATTGATTCGATGGTATTCATGATTTATTATTTTATGTCAACGGATTATTGACTACAGACAACGGACAACAGACTTTGTTCAAATCTGAGAAACTGAAAAATTGAGAATCTGAGAATTTGTTTCTAATAATGATATTACAATTTATTATAAAGAAAAGTTCAACAATCAACAGCCGAATCATTTTCTTCCTTTAAATTCGAATCCCAAATCTTCGACGGCTTTCTTGACATCTTCATCAGATGGTTTTCCTGTGACGACGGCTTCTTTCTTTCCTAAGACGACTTCCACGTTCTCAACGTTTTCCAAACCTCTGATAGCCTTCTCAACAGAATTCTTACAATGGTTGCACGACATTCCATCAATGCGATAGATGACTTGGTTGTCGTCGATATTGTTTTCTTTCTTAAATAATTTTAACATAAATGCATTTATTAAAAGTAAAACTAAAATAATTCCTGATATTATCTCGAACCATGAGGCTGTCAATGCGCTGCCTTCTATGGCACAATGACTTCCTGCCTCGCATAATGAAGTAATTGTAAACCATTCTCTCAGCAAGAAATAATCTACAAACAATCCTCCGATTATGGAACCGAAAATTATTGAACCGAGATAGAATAACAACTGTTTCTTTCCTAATGATTTTCCTACAACCAATAAAGAAGCCACGCTCACTCCAGGTCCCGCTATCAACAATACCAAAGCCGCTCCCGGCGACAATCCTTTCATTATCAAAGCTGCTGCGATAGGAATGCTGCCTGTGGAACATACATACATCGGGACGGCAATCGCCAAGACTATCAGCATCGTCACTATCGACGGGAGATTTAAGTTGGCAAAGAACGAATCCGGAATCAAGACGGTTATCAAGGTTCCTATTATCAAACCAATTACCAACCACTTACCGATGTTCTGAACCAAATCAACGAAACTGTATCTCAACAACTCGACGAATTTATTCTTGGTTTTTGACTTTACTTCGCAACAATTATTTTGTCGCACCACGATTTCATCTTTTGAGAACCATGTGGTTACTGCGCCGCCTGCTATCGATGTCAGCAATGCCACCAAAGGACGCACTATAGCGAAAGGCAGTCCCATCATGGAATAAGTCGCGATGATTGAATCGACGCCAATTTGCGGAGTTGAAATCATAAAGGCTACTGTCGCTCCGCGTGAAGCTCCGTCTTTCCTAAGTGATATTGCTGTCGGGATGACGCCGCACGAACATAAAGGCAATGGAATCCCTATCAATCCGGCGAGTAATACCGATTTAAAATTCTCTTTCGAGAGATGACGCTCAAAGAAATTCGCTGGCACGAAGACATGCAACAGACCCGCCATCAGAAATCCCAACAGCAGATATGGAGCCATCTGACTTAACATATTTATGAAAGTGATCATAGTTATAAGTTATTTTTGGTCAAAAGACAACGGACAACAGACTTTGTTCTATTATTTTAGCTTTATGCTAATTCATTTATTGAACAATTGTTGCATCTGTTTCATTTGAGAAACAGCCATTCCGCAATACATACTAAAACAGCCTTTATCTGCTTACAAAAATAACAAAATTAAATTATCCAAACAAATAAATAGGCGTAAAAAAATTAGGGATAATGGACAAAAAATTAGGATAATAACGTTTAAGAGCACAATAATATAATGGCATAAGATTCGTTCAAGTATTATGAACAAAAAAAAGCGCAGCATTTTATTTTTTCACACAACTTACTTTTTGATTTTTGAATTAAAAATTCAATAAATTTGCACATTATTAATATATTCATCATGAAGAAGAATTTTAAACGTCTAATTGCAATTATCCTCGTCATTTTTTCTTTTAACAATATCTTTGCTCAGAATTTCGTCGATGAATCTTTAGCCAAGATTGTCGGCACCAACTTCATTTCGAATAACACTTCCAAGTCGCAACCTGACTTAAAACTTGTTCATACAGAGACCGACGGCAACAACGAGGCTAATCTATACATATATAATATTAATGATGGCGGCTTCGTCATCGTCTCGGCTTCAAGAAACGTCAATCCCATCCTCGCCTACTCTTTCGAGAATAATTTCAACGATGACGGATTAGGTCACGCAGAATATTTCATCAATAATTATAACAGAGACATCGAGTACGCAAAATCGCTAAATATCGAAACAGACAAATCTATCAGCGATTTATGGAACGATTTAGAGAGCAACGATATAAAAGACAGAGCGATTGCCGTTGTCGACCCGCTTATCGAGACTCGCTGGAATCAGGATTGTTTTTATAACGAATATGCTCCATACGACAATTGGGGACCTTGTAACAGAGCATACGCCGGATGCGTCGCATGTGCGATGTCGCAAGTAATGAAATATTGGAATTATCCGGAAAAAGGCAAAGGATCACACACTTATGTTCATCATCAATATGGAAGTCAGTCTGCTGATTTCGGTGCGACGACATATAAATGGGATGAGATGCCTAACGAGATCTGGAATCAAAATGACGCCATCGCCACCTTGATGTATCATTGCGGAGTTAGTGTCGATATGGATTATGGTGCAGATGGCAGCGGCGCACAGTCACATGATGTTGAAGCAGCGATGAGAATGTATTTCGGATATTCTTCTGCGAAATATAAAGAACGCAGCGACTATAGCGATGAGGAATGGATTTCATTATTAAAGAGCGAACTCGACGAATCGCGTCCGATGTATTTCTCGGGTTCAGGAGAAGCAGGCGGTCACGCCATTGTCTGTGACGGTTATGACGACAACGACTATTTCCATTTCAATATGGGATGGAGCGGCATTGGCGACGGATTCTACAGTATCGATGACGTAAACGGATTCAGCAATAACGAAGCTGTCGTCATGAACATAAAACCATTACCGATAAACGCTGACGAGCACAATATCATATATGTAACATCCGACGGCACAGGTGACGGGTCATCATGGGGAAACGCGACATCAGAATTACAATACGCCGCAGCGGTAGCATCCGATGGCGAGACACAAGTATGGGTTAAAACCGGAACATATTATGGCGACGTCACAGAAGCAAACGGAGCGTTCAACATTTACCAGAGAAACAGAGTCTATGGCGGATTTGAAGGCGACGAAACTCCCGACTTCAACATAGACAACCGCGATTTAGAGAATAACCCGACGATACTTGACGGCGAGAATCAAAGACGCGTCATAAATCAACAAGACCATTTCGGCAGTTCAGCCTTTTCGATATGGGACGGCTTCACGATTCAAAACGGCAGCGCTGGTTCCGGTGGTGGCGCTTATCTTTGCTCGAACAGTTACTTCTATAACTGCAGTTTCATAAACAACACCTCCAACGGACAAGGCGGAGCGATCTATTCCGTCACGCCTCTCAACGACCATTCAAAAAACATCATCGAAAACTGCATATTTGAAAACAACACCTCATCCATGGGCGGCGCCATCTTCGACAATATGGGTCTCACCCTAACAAACTGCAGATTCATCGGCAACAACGCCAACACCAAAGGCGGCGCATATTACGTCTTCATGAACAAATTCCCCGTCGTGGCGAACTGCATCTTCGCAAACAACACTGCTTCCGACGGAGGCGCAATCTACAACAGAGGTAACATCACAATGACCAACTGCGACATAATAAACAACGAAGCACATAACAGCAAAGGCGGACTTTATAACGAAGTGAAATATAGCAGATTCTATAACACAATATTCTGGAACAACAGCATAGCCGGCGAACCGAATCAGATTGAAGGCGAATGCAACCTTATCAACTGCGCCGTTGAAGGAGGTTACGAAGGAACTAATGTCATCGACCTCTCCCCTCTTAACGAAGGTTCCGACAACAAGACTTATCCAATGTTCAAGAATCCGGAAGAAAACGACTTCGAGCTAATGTTAGAATCACCTTTAATCAATGCGGGAGATAATTCCGCTGTCAGTCTCCCTGACTTCGACATCAATTACGGGTGGCGTATCGGACAAGGCAAAGTCGATATAGGTGCTTACGAATATCAAGGCGGTGCCGATGTTGTTGAACATAACGACGAACAATTCGAGATTTATCCTAATCCGGCGAGAGACTTTGTTAAGCTGTCAGCCATCAGCCGTCAGTCGTCAGTGGTTAGGATTTATAATACATTAGGAATGTTGGTTGATGAATTTGAAATGAATTCTGGCGAGATTGAGATCAACGTTTCGGATTATAAGAGCGGCGTTTATTTCGTTGAAGTTTCTACAGAAAACGGAAGTGTTATAAAGAAATTCATCATAGAATGAGAATATGATAAGTTTTGAGATTGAACAAAAAAATCATTAAGAAAACAATTTATAAAAACAACTTAAAAATAATTAATAAAAATGAATATCGGAGACAGAATACCGGAAGTCTTAGGCATTGACCAAGACGGCAATGAAATAAAGAGCAGCGATTACAGAGGAAGAAAAATCATACTCTACAGTTATCCAAAGGCAAACACTAGCGGATGCACTGCGGAAGCATGTTCACTTCAAGCTCATAAGGCGGAACTTGAAGCAGCAGGTTATTCAATAATAGGCGTCAGCAAAGACAAGAAAGAGCTGCAGAAGAAATTCGCCGACGCACAAGGCTTGGAGTTTCCGCTCATAGCCGACACCGAGACGACATTGCTTCAACAATTAGGTTGCTGGGGCGAGAAAGTAGCCTGCGGACGTCGCACCATTGGAACATTAAGAACGACATATCTTGTCAATGAAGAAGGGAGCATAGAGAAGATCTTCACTCCTAAAGAAATCAAGACGAAGATTCATGCGGAGCAGATTTTGGAATTTATTAAAATCTGAAAATCTGAGAATTTGAGAATCTGAAAACCATTGGCAAAAGACTAAAGGCAAAAGTTTTAGTGGAGAATTTATAGGACTTACCTTATTTTTAAAGATTCTTAAATCGTCATTATTTTAATCGTAATGGATAAAATATGTCTTTTTTATCCATTACGATTGTTATTTCATTAGGAATATTGGTTGAGGAAATTATTGTAGAGACGCAACATGCATCGTCCGTACCATATTCCGGCAAGATTGAGATCAACGTTTCGGATTATAAGAGCGGAATGTATTTCATCGACGTAGATGGAACAATAAGCAAGCTTGTCGTAAGATAAGATTTAGAAGAAACTGAGGTAGAGACCTTCGTTTTCTCACGCAGAGACGCAAAGGACGCAGAATAACTCCGCGATACTCTGCGTCTCTGCGTGAATATGACGGATCATTCGAATTGAAAATTGAAAATTGATAATGGAACCTCTTGTAGAGACGTCACCCCTGTGGCGTCTTTTAATTTACAATGCTTGGTAATTGAACGAAAAAAACAGGTAACCGCAATTATATCCGTTTAAACAAACTTTACGATTTTAAACTATAGTTAATGCTTTAACTACTGCTTCCTGAATTTCAATCTCAAAATCTTTAAGGAAAACATTTTTTATCTCTTCAATTATTTCCTCTTTGTTAAAATTATTTAAGTTAGAAGTAATGATTGACTTTCTTGCGGTTTCATCTTGCTGTTGTATAATATTATAAACTCTGACAAAATTTACGGCATCGGTTTTAAGTGCCATCTGCACAAGATTCTGCTTCTTGATACCGGAAGCATCAATAGCGTAAAGAAGATAATATATAAGAAATTCTTCTCTTTTCATATTTGGTGTTTTTATAGTCGCAAAGTCGCAAGGTCACAAAGTCGCAGAGTCATAAAGTTATTATTTAATTCTTTGTAACTTTCTGACCTTCTGACTTTCAGACTTTAATACTTCGATTTATAAATCAAGAAGACCGCAGGACGTTTGTTCCAGTCTTTTTTTATTCTTTTCCATTCGGAGATTGGTTTGCTCACTATTTCTTCATCGGGCATCGAGATGTTGCAAGCCACGCACAGCATCGTATTTGGGTGGCATACTTTTGTAAGTTCCTCAATCATCGCGTTATTACGGAAAGGTGTCTCGATGAACATCTGTGTCTCGTTATTTGATGCGGAGCGACGTTCGAGATTTTTTATCGCGTTGCTTCTCTCAGGAGATTTTATAGGAAGATAACCATGGAAGCAGAAAGCCTGTCCGTTGAATCCTGAAGCCATCAATGCGAGTATCATGGCGTTAGGTCCGGTGAGCGGCACCACTTTTATTCCAGACTGATGAGCGAGTTCTACGATTAGTGAGCCAGGGTCGGCGACGCAAGGAGTTCCTGCTTCCGACATAAGTCCGACATCGTTGCCGTTGAGAGCCTCGCCGAGATAAGTCATAAGATCCGGATTATTCGACTTGTCGTGTTTATCAAGTTCCACGAAAGTGAGTTCATCGATAGGACAAGGCATATTCATTTTCGACAACATACGTCTGGCGGTGCGAACGTTTTCCACCACGAAGAAACGTAATGTTCTGACTATTTCCAAAGTTCCTAGAGGAATAACCTGCTCGGCTGTTGTTGCGCCAAGCAGAGTCGGGATTAGATAAAGTGTTCCGAATTGACGATTCATCAGCAGATATTTTTCTCTATTTCAGAAGCCAATGCTCTGATTTGTTTATCTTTTTCTATGAGATTCTCAACGGTCTGTATAGCATAAATCACAGTGGAGTGGTCTTTATTTCCGCACTTCTTACCTATCATCGAATAAGAACAATTTGCATATTTTCTTGCGAAATACATCGCGAGTTGGCGTGCCATGACAATCTCACGTTTCTTCGATTTGGATTGAAATTCCTCCAATGTAACATTCATACGGTCGGTGACCACATTAATAATATATTCTATAGAGACTTCTTGACTTGCATTATTAAGGAATCGATCTATAAGTTGACGTGCCATATCTATGGTGATCTCTTTCTTATTGAGTGACGACTGTGCCATCAAAGATATAAACAGACCTTCCATTTCCCGTACGTTAGTCTTAACTCTTGCTGCGACATAATCAATCACTTCATCTGGAATTTCAATACCGTCTCTATACGCCTTACGTTTCAGAATATTGATACGAGTTTCGATATCAGGCATCTGAAGATCGGTCGACAATCCCCATTGGAAACGAGATATAAGGCGTGGTTCCATATCTTTCAATTCAGAAGCAGGTTTATCGCAAGTAAAGATAAGTTGCTTTTTATTCTGTTGCAAATGGTTGAAGATATGGAAGAAAGTATCTTGTGTCTTCGACTTGCCGGCGAAGAACTGAATATCATCAATGATAAGGACGTCAATCATCTGATAGAAACGAACGAAATCGTCTCTGGTTTTATTCTTGCAAGAAGTCATGAACTGTTGTATGAACTGCTCAGCGTTGACGTAAAGAACTATGAGATTAGGATGATACTTCTTGGTTTCAAGACCTATGGCATGGCACAGGTGAGTCTTACCCAATCCGGTAGGACTAAATACAAACAAAGGATTAAAACCTGTGGTTCCAGGATTTTTCGCTATCGCTATTCCGGCCTCACGTGCCACCGAATTACATTCGCCCTTGATAAAATTATCAAAGGAATAATTCTCATTAAGTTGAGATTCGACATTAATCTTCTTGATGCCTGGCACCACAAAAGGATTCAGAACTTTTTTCTCATCCTCACTATCCAAATCGAGCGGCACGCGCACGGATGGATTTATGGTGTTACTTTTATCTGTGGTAGGCACGTTAATGCCATAAGGATGTTCAACATCACTGTTGTCCATCACGATGCTATATTGTAATCTACCTGTATGACCAATCACCTTACTGATAGCAAGTTTCAACAAGTCGACATAATGACTCTCCAAATATTCATAGAAGAACTGACTAGGCACCTGAATAGTTAAAGTATCACCTTCAAATACCAGAGGTCTGATAGGTTCGAACCAAGTCTTAAAACTTTGAGGCTGGGTATTCTCACGTATCATTTTTAGACAATTATTCCATATTTCGACACAATGTCCGCTCATTTTTACAAGTCAAAAATTACAATGTTTTAAAAATCAGAAGATTAAATTCTCCTATTTTGTCTATCAAATTTTCAACAAAAATGGGCACAAAAAAGTTAATAAAAAAATGGATTTTCTATTGATTATTAATTTTCTTTGAACTAAATTACGAGCAAAGCAAGGTTGTAAAATACACCCTATAAACCGCAGATTATCAAACAGTTCTAATATACTCAACCGTTACACCATATAATCTCTTCAGCTTATCTACCACTCTATCAGCGTCTTTCTTTCTAACAGAAATTTCGATATAACAATTGAGTGCGAAATACGGATTCTGTTGTTCAATATTTTCATCTTTCAGTACACGCATAACCTCATTCATAAGCGGATAATCGAAAACAACTGAATAAACCTCGTCAATGGTCTTTTCCAAAACGGTTGCGTTGTCGAGCGCCTCACGAGCCGCAGTCTTATATGCGTTGATAAGCCCGGGGACACCTAATTTTATTCCTCCGAAATAACGCACCACAACGACACAGACATTGGTAACATCTTTCGATAAAATCTGATTTAATATTGGTTTACCGGCAGTGCCGGATGGTTCTCCATCGTCAGCGGAACGATAACACGACTTGTCTGGATTTATAATAAACGCATAACAATGATGCCTCGCATCGAAATACTGCTTCTTGAATTCTGCAACACGTGCCTTCACCTCTTCCTCACTATACACAGGAAAAGCCTTCGCGATGAACTTACTACCTTTTTCTTTGTAAAGTCCATCACCTTCACTGACAATTATCTTATATGTATCTTCAAACATCATTTCCTCCGGACAGCAGACAACTTACAACAGACAACAATCCTTTAGGCATTAGTCTTTTGTCTTTAGTCATTTGCATATAAATTTCTGCAAAGATAAAATATTTTTCAATATTTTTGCGACATGAAAGTACCGTCAAATTCAGTCAAAGACATAAGGAATTATTATTGCGAGCAACTTTGTTCCATCTACGACAAAGATGAGTCAAACGCTATGATTCTAATCTTACTCGAACATTATTTCAACATCGACAGAGTGAAAATGGCTTTAGAACCGAATCTTCGTCTCAGCGAATCTGAAATGCTGAAGATTCATTTCGCAGTGAAAGATTTGCTCAAAAGCAAACCTATACAACATATCATAGGTGAGACCGAATTTTGCGACCTGAAATTCAAGGTGAATGAGAATGTATTGATTCCACGACCTGAGACATCTGAGATGGTCGGGATAATAGCTAACAGTCATCAGCAGTCAGCAGTCAGCAAAATTTTAGACATAGGTACAGGAAGCGGTTGTATCGCGATTAGTTTAGCGAAAGCATTTCCGAAAAGTCAGGTTTACGCAATGGATATTTCGGAAGAAGCTTTGAAAGTTGCGAAAGAAAATGCCATTAATAATAATGTAAATGTCACTTTCATTCAGGATGATATATTGACACCGACGCAGACACTGACGCAGACCGAATTCGATATAATAGTAAGTAATCCTCCTTACGTAAGAGAATTGGAGAAAGCCGAGATGCGCGACAATGTATTGAAATGGGAACCGCACAACGCACTATTTGTCAGTGACGACGACCCTCTGATTTTTTATAGGAAGATATTAGAATTTGCCAGCACACATCTCAATGATAATGGAGAAGTATGGTTTGAAATAAACGAATTCCTCGGAAAAGAAATGACATCTTTATGCCGGAGATTTGGTTTCTCTGATGTTAAAATATTTAAAGATTTCAGAGACAAGGAGAGATTCATGAATCTGAAAACTTGAAAATATCATCAATAGTTTTTCAATCGAACATGACACCCGGATTCATAGCTCTCGGACTTTTCCATTCTATTCCTCTGCGTGCGAGAGCCGCTTTCTTCGCACTCCAGTAAGCGTGGCAGAATCCCATTCCGCGAGATTCGTCTTTCAACTCCTCATCGAGTTCTTTCTCTACATCATAAATAACCTCTTCCCATTTTTCAGAAGATTGTATCGGGTCAACTTTCAGATGCCTGCTGAGATAATTCCATTGCTCAAGAGCATATCCGCTCAATTCATTTTCACCAACGATCCAAGCAAGTTTATAGATATATTCATCGACAGTGCGGAAGTAATATTTATCCATGTCCCTTTCAAGTTCCGGGTTATAATCGGTTCTCTTAGCCCAATGAAGGCATAGCCTGTAATATTCGCATAACGACTGATAAAGTCGCGGAGTATCTGTAATTGAAATTGCCTCCCTTTTCAAAAAAACCTCTATTAAATATGCCCTTAGCGCAGGATCAATTCCTTCATCTCTTTGTGGAGTCAGATCCTTTATGATATGCATCATTCTCTTAACGAGAGGAATATTTTTCCACACTTCACCATTGTCAGCATTGTCGCATAGCACACCAATCATTCCCTCAAGTTCATGATACTCATCTTCCCAATTCCATTCGCCTGAAGGTGCGGAGAAGAAGAACACAAAACGTTCCGACCTGCTGACATACATATTAGAAATGTCGTATGAAGGAGTTCCTATGACCTGCCATTCTCTGTTAATCTTATACGTCACGCCCATAAAAGCGAAAGTCATTTCATTATCATCTATAGAGATGACTTTAAGTTTACGGTCGAAGAAAACATGTTCATCGCCGTTGTGAATCTCATTTTCATGGAGATAAGTACAAGTCGTCTCTCTGTTGCCGACGCTCATATCCCTTGATTCGAAAACACGGGCAATGCTGAAATACTGTTCCATACCAATGTGATTTAGTTTATCTCCGCAAAGTTCATAAAATCATTTCAGATTTCCAAAGAAAAAAAATCAGAGATTTCGGTCCACAATTTTGTGAACTTGCAAAAATGACTCCTGAAGGAATATTCTTCACCGACCCTATTTTCAAATTATGGATGAAGAGAGGATTTTGAAAAAAGTTCATAGTTCATAGTTCATAGTTCATAGTTTCTTCGTATCTTTGCGGGCGAGAAGCGATTGTCGCTGGCAGAGTCATATCTGCGAGAGGAAAGTCGGGACAGCACAGAGCACCATACTTCTTAACAGGAAGGTATCTAAAAAGATAACAGCAAGTGCCACAGAAAATTACCGCTCTCAGGAGCAAGGGTGAAAACGTGAGGTAAGAGCTCACGCGAATCGATGGTGACATAGGTTCGGGGTAAACCTTATGGGCTGCAAGACCAAATATACC